>JAACWS010000019.1 GCA_009991955.1 Spirochaetales bacterium | reverse complement strand
TCATAACTCTCTATTACAAGGCAAAATGCCGATTCTGATTGAACTTTTTCAAAAATAATTTTATTCCCACAAGGTTTGGGGCACTGAAAAAATAGCATAATTATCCTTCCTACGCCGGCGTGCCTATTGACAAGGGAAGCAACATTTCGGTAGCCTATTAATATATCGTTGTACCTTAAGGAGGGATAATGAAAAAGTTAGTCGTTGCGATGGTTCTTTTGAGCCTCGCAAGTTTGCTCATTGCCGGCGGTGCCCGCAGTGAAAGCCCAACAACTCCGTCGGGCCCATCGGATCGAAACGGGGGCGTATTAGTATTCGCCCGATCCGGCGATTCGGTAAGCCTCGATCCAGGTAGAGAAACCGACGGTGAAAGTTTTTACCCTGCCACGGCAATCTTTGATACCCTGGTAGAATTTAAACCCGGCACCACCGAAGTGCAGCCCGCACTCGCTGAAAGTTGGGACGTTTCCGCGGATGGACTTACCTACACCTTCAACCTTCGTTCGGGAGTCACCTTTCACGATGGCACACCCTTCAATGCCGATGCGGTAAAGTTTACTTTCGAAAGAATGTTTATCGAGACCCACCCGGCTGCAGCCTTTGGTCCGTACAAGTATTGGGGCTACATGGATATGAGCAACATCGTCGAGAGTATCGACGTTGTCAGTGGACTCCAGGTTCGTTTTAACTTGAAGAAACCCGAAGCTCCTTTTGTCGCGAACCTTGCAATGGATTTTGCGGCGATCGTAAGCCCAACCGCTGTGATAGCCAAGGGAGCCGACTTTGCCTTTGAACCAATAGGAACCGGTCCTTTCAAGTTCGTCCAATGGATCAAAGACGACAACATCATTGTTGAGAAGAATACCAACTATTGGCGACGTCCCGCCTATCTTGACCGGATTATCTTCAAAGTAATCCCTGATGCAACGGCCCGCTATCTGGCATTGCAAAAAGGTGAGGTCGATATCATTGACTTCCCATCAATCCAGGACTTGGCAGATATGCAGACCCGAAGCGGTATTAAGCTCATCAACCAAGAGGGTTTGAACGTTGGTTACCTGGCTTTCAATAACGATCGGGAGCCCTTTGGAAACAAACTCGTTCGTCAGGCGCTAAACTACGCAGTCAACAAACAAGAAATCATCGACGCTGTCTATGGCCAAGCAGGAACCGCCGCCAAGAACCCTATTCCTCCGGGAATGTGGTCGTATAACGATGACGTTGAAGATTACCCCTACGATCCTGCTCAGGCTCGGGCTCTCCTAGCCGAAGCAGGTTATCCGAATGGTTTCACTACCACGATCTGGGCAATGCCCGTAGTTCGGCCTTACAATCCCAATGGTCGCAAGGTAGCCGAAATCCTTCAGGCCAATTTTGCCGCCGTTGGTGTGCAAGCCGAGATTGTAAGCTACGAGTGGGGCACCTACCTCGACAAGACCGACACGGGCGAACACGACATGGCCCTTCTTGGTTGGACCGGAGATAATGGGGACCCGGATAATTTCTTGAATGTGCTTCTGTCGATCCCTGCTGCAACTCCTCCTGCCGGAAATATTGCGTTTTGGAGAAATGAGGAGTTCAACGACCTGATTCAACAAGCAAAAGAAGAACCGGACCAGGCTCGCAGAACCGCTCTCTACGAAGAGGCCCAAGTGATTTTCAAAGAAGAAGCGCCCTGGATTACCTTGGCTCACTCCTTGGTTTACTCGGCTATGCGGGACGAGGTTATGGACTTTGTGCTGTATCCTACGGGCAAACGGGTATTCTACGATGTGTGGTTGAACGAATAGTTTCGGAATATGTTCGAAATTTGACTTGATAGTGCCTCAGCTCGGTTTAAGGTCGGGCTGAGGCTGATTTTTTTGATGGAGTTCACATGGGACGACTTATCTTACGCCGTATAGTGCAATTGATTCCGACCCTATTTGGGGTCGTCACCCTCGCGTTTTTTATGCTTGCCCTTTCACCTGGCGACCCGGCTCGGGTCATGCTTGGTGAGCGGGCGAGTCAGGCCCGGCTCGATGAGCTGAGGACCCAATTGGGTCTGGATCGACCATTGATTGAACAATATGGCTTGTACTTGAGTAGGGTTGTCCAGTTCGATTTTGGTACTTCGATCAAATCCGGCCGAGCGGTGACCGAAGAAATCGCAGACCTTTTTCCGGCTACTGTAGAGCTTGCCCTGGCGGCTATGGTGTTTGCATCGTTCACAGGAATTGTCCTGGGAGTTCTCGCGGCCAGGAAGAAAAATTCCCTGTTAGATACCGCATCTATGGCGGCAGCATTGATCGGGGTTTCTATGCCCGTATTCTGGCTCGCCTTGGTAATGATTATGATTTTCTCCGTCGGTTTGAATCTTTTCCCAACCGGCGGCCGAATGAATATTCGATACTACTTTACTCCGATAACCGGCTTCTATTTGTTAGATGGGTTCATTGTGCTTTTACGCGAGGGAGACCCCAAATACCTGATGAGTGCCCTTCACCACCTGGTTTTACCCGCAGTTGCTCTGGGTACTATTCCCTTGGCGATTATCGCCCGGGTCACCCGGAGTTCTATGCTCGAAGTACTGGGGCAAGATTACATAAAGACTGCGAAGAGTTCAGGTATACCCGATTTTAAGATAACCTTCGTCTATGCCCTCAGGAACGCACTTTTGCCCGTTGTAACGGTCATAGGTATTCAGTTCGGGCTACTTCTTTCCGGAGCCATTTTGACCGAGACAATTTTCGCTTGGCCAGGTATTGGCAAGTGGCTTTATCACGCCATCGAAGCCCGGGACTACCCTGCGGTACAGGGTGGAATAATTGTAATCTCTACGGTGTTTGTTCTCATTAACCTACTGGTAGACCTCCTTTACAGTGTTATTAACCCAAGAATTCGGCTTCAGTAATTGGAGCCAGGAGAAATGAATATGGCCGAAAGTGTATCCGCGACCAATGAACTACCTTCGATACCCGGCGATCCGAGTCCATTCGTTCGATTTTGGACCAGTCTTCGGAAGAATAACTCTGCAATGACCGGGTTAGGAATTATTGCAGTCTTTGCAGTGGTTGCTGTTTTTGCTCCCGCTTTGGCCCCCTACGACCCTCTGATACAAATAATTGGCGATCGGCTTACACCTCCATTGACCGATGGGTATTTTCTGGGAACCGATGATCTTGGTCGAGATATGTTGTCTCGAATCATGTATGGAACCCGTATTTCCATGATCATCGGTGTCGTATCGGTAAGCATAGGATCATTGGTTGGGGGTCTTGTGGGAATGCTTGCGGGATATTTCGGCGGAATTTTCGATAGAATCACCATGCGAATTATCGATATTATGTTGGCCTTTCCCTACATCCTTCTCACAATTGTGATAGTCGCACTCTTGGGGGCATCGTTGGTAAACGCAATGATCGCGATCGGAATAAGTCAGATTCCCCGATACGCCCGGATTATGAGGGGTTCGGTCTTGGCGGAGAAAGAGTCGGATTACGTCTTGGCCGAGCGGAGTTTAGGGGCCAAAGATGGGGAGTTGATGTTTTCGACGATCCTTCCAAATACCTTGGCGCCTATGTCTGTCCAAGCAACCCTTGGAATTGGCGAGGCGATTTTGAGCAGTGCGGCCCTTTCGTTTCTTGGTTTGGGTGCCCAACCACCAACACCCGAGTGGGGGCTTATGATTGCCAGTAGCAAAGAATTTGTCACCTCGGCGTGGTGGGTCGTAACCCTCCCAGGGGTTGCAACCCTTATTGCGGTCCTCGGGTTTAACTTATTAGGGGATGGGCTTCGGGATGTCCTAGACCCCCGGCTACAGGAGTAGGTATGGACGAGCCGTTACTATCGATTCAGGATCTTAAGGTCGATTTTTCGACCAACCGCGGGCTAGTCCGGGCCATTCGGGGGGTGAGCTTCGCGATTCGAAAAGGCGAAACCCTTGCGCTTGTAGGAGAATCGGGTTGTGGAAAGTCTGTCACCGCGCACTCGATTACCCGGCTCATACCCACCCCCCCCGGAAGGATCACCGGCGGAAAGATCTTGTTTGAGGGAGTAGATCTTCTTCAAATTCCAGAGCCGAAGCTTCGCGACCTTCGGGGTAGCCGAATCTCAATGATCTTTCAAGAGCCAATGACAAGTCTGAACCCCGTATTTCCGATCGGGAGTCAAATAATGGACGTCTTATTGACCCACACCAAAATGAAGAAGGTGGATGCCCGGGCCAAGGCACTTTCGCTATTAGAATTGGTAAAAATCCCTGCTCCTGAGCGACGTTTTAAGTCATATCCCCACCAGCTTTCGGGCGGAATGAGACAGCGGGTCATGATTGCCCTAGCCCTGGCCAGCCCTAACCCGGGACTCATGATCGCCGACGAGCCAACAACCGCTTTGGATGTAACTATTCAGGCCCAAATTCTTGCCCTCCTAGAAGACCTGAAAGAGAAAATTGGTATGGCTTTGCTCCTTATCACCCACGATATGGGGGTCGTCGCCGAGGTGGCCGATCGGGTGGCGGTGATGTATGCCGGAAGAGTAGTCGAGGAGGGCGAGGTTTTTCGGATCTTCGAGAATCCATCGCACCCCTATACCCGGGGGCTTCTGGAGTCGCTTCCATCAAATCCCCTTTACAAAGAAACGAAAAGGCTAAAGGCTATACCCGGCTCCGTGCCCGACATGATTACCTTGGGTGAAGGTTGTCCTTTCGCCAATCGATGTCCCCTGGTTCGCCCCGAATGTACACTCGCGTTTCCTGAACCTACAACTTTGGATACCGATCATAAGGTTTGGTGTTATGCCATAGAAGAGGAACCTGTCTTATGAATGCTCACGAATCGAAGGAAATCATCCTGAGGACCAAGGATCTTAAAACCCATTTTACGGTGGTGAACCCCAAAGATGGGCAAAAGCAAAAACTCTACGCCGTCGACGGGGTTACTCTATCGATTGCCCCGGGTGAGATTCTCGGGATTGTGGGGGAATCGGGTTGTGGCAAGTCCACCCTTGGTCGAACTGTATTGCGTCTTGAAGAAAGAACGAGTGGAGATGTGTACTTTCGTGAGGAAAATGTGTTTGAGGCAACTCCCGAACGAGTAAACGAATTGCGTAAGCACGTCCAGATGATTTTTCAAGACCCTTATTCGTCCCTGAATCCTCGGAAACGAGTAAGTTCACTTCTTGAACAACCCCTACGACTCCACTCCATCGGTGATCTATCTGACCGAATCCAACGGGTCGAAGCCTTAATGGCTGAGGTGGGCCTAGACCCCAAGTTTCGTACTCGTTTTCCCCACCAGTTTTCCGGCGGCCAGCGGCAACGTATTGGAATTGCCCGGGCCCTAGCGGTAGACCCCGAGTTGATCGTCTGTGACGAGGCCGTGAGTGCCCTGGACGTGTCGGTCCAGGCCCAGATCTTGAATCTTTTGGCCGACCTACAAGATCGTCGAAATCTGACCTATCTGTTTATTTCCCATGACCTCTCGGTAGTTGAGTTTATTGCGACTCGAGTTGTGGTTATGTATTTAGGCCGAATTGTCGAAGAAGCAACCACGAAAGATTTGATGGCCAAACCCCTCCATCCCTATACCCAGGCCCTCTTTGAGGCCTATCCGGTGATCGATCCCCGTAAACGGGGGGTAACTAAACGGATTGTATCTGGCGACGTCCCATCTCCGATCGATCCCCCAAAGGGTTGCCATTTTGCTCCCCGCTGCCCATTTGCGACCGACCGATGCCGCGAGGCCTACCCCCCGACATTCGAGCCCGAGGTCGGACGGAACGTAGCGTGTTGGTTATTTGGGAAATAAATAAGGCCCGAGGCGAATCGGGCTTTTTCTAGTCATCGAAAAAAAATCTATCGCTGAAGGGTTATCGTGCTATTCTCAATATTGAGGACGTAGATACGACCCTTCTTATCTTCAATTACATACTGACCCACTAAACGTTTTGTCGAACCTACTATCTCAACCCGAAGGACCCCGGTAAAAGCGGTCTTCCCTTTGCTTAGGCTTTCCAAACCAGTGAACTCTGCTGACCAATCGGGATTATTTACCGTTCCTTCTTCTTTGATGAGGTACGTTTGATGAAGTACACCATCTACATATCCTGACGAATAATAGCGAGTTCCTGTGACCGCAATATTGTTCAGTTTGCCCCAAAATCCCCAATTGATGGATGAGCTGGTTCGATGGGCAAACTCGACGGTGCTGGACCATCGCTGTGCAGTTGACTCTGCCGGATCGAAAGAATCAGCTACTGGACTTGCCGAACTATAAGATAGCGTACCATTGAGGTCGATGAATGCATATTTCACCTCACCCCCTGAGGTTGAAGCATCGTTTACGATAACATCGTAACGAATCGAACCGTCGGCCATAGTGGTCTCGAATTTTTCGCGAAAGAGGTTATTCTCCGTACTCGTGTTACTTGGATCGATTATAATATCTTCGTTTCCGTGGGACTCTAAAGGGGCAGAATTAAGGATGTAATACACTTCTTCGGTCTTAAGAATCATGATATCATTAGGAAATTCAGTAAGCACACTGACTTTCCACACATTGGTACCATAAGTACCGCTTGCGTCGTTATACGTCCAACTCGTATTTTGCCCGTACTCCGGATAGTCGGCCAAGGTGTAGGTTACACCGTTGGAGAGGGCTTTTTCTCCTACACCTCCATTGGCGATAGGCCAGATCGGTGCGATTGCTCGACTTTGCTCAACCGTATAATCGCTATACCCAATCATCCGGTATGAGGACATTAAGTTCTCTTCGAAGTCCTCAAATCCCACATACGAGGGCATAACATTACACCCTGCGAGAAAAATGAGGGCAGTTAGAGCTGTAATTATGGGCAGTTTTTTTTTCATCATCTTCAACCTCTTTTTTTACATCGGAATAAACACAGTACTTCCTTGGGTGAGTATAACTAGACTTGTTAGGTATTACAAGTTTTTTCCAATTTTCTCTAGAATATCGACAGGGAATCTTACTCTTTTCGGGTCAAAATAATGCGATCTAAAGAAGCAATTGCTACCTTTAGTTGGTAGGCGTAGAGCCAGAAAGCCCCAAATGCTCCAAGTAGAGCTCCTAATCCCAACGGCAAACCAAGGGCAATTTCAATGAGCGAAAGACTCAGGACCATGAAGAGGTAGGTCAAGGTGACCCGAAAGACCCGGCGGAATTGGTTAATGTAGTAGAGGAAGTTCATGAGGGTAACGTTCAGGCTCTGGAATAGGACGATTCCTAGATTCATGAGCCAAGCCTGGGGATTCAGGTTGAGTAAGGCGGTGGAAAGAAAAGGGGTCAATAGGGCAAGCACCAGCATTACGGCTCCTTGAACCAAGGCTACCAGTCGAATCTGAACCTTGACGGTGTCCAAAAGATCGACTTTTTCTCGCTGGATAAAGGCGTAGGTTTGGTGGTCCAAGGCGTTGAGGAATCGGCGAAGGTTCGAGGCAAAGGAGGTTTCGGCGTAAATAACGAAGTAGACCATACCAGGTATAAGAGACAAGTTCGCGATGTAGACTGCAAAATCATAGGTCTCGAAAAGACGTAATCCCAAATCCCCCACCCGAGAACCCTTGGTGAACCAATAGAGGATTTTTTCCGACCATAGGGTAAGTCCATAGAGCCATCCGGATGCGATGAGGAACCGGCTCTCGTACAGAGTCGTGCGAACCTGGGTGCCCAGATGGGCAATACGAGCAGGGGCAAAGGCCACCAGGCACAGAATACCCAACACTACGGCCAACAACACGTTACTCGCCCCAAAGGCCAGCATAATGGTCGGTAAATCGTTACCAATCACCAAAAGCACCGCCACCGAAATCCCCATAGAGAAAAGAAAGCTCGCCAAAAGCCGACCGTGCCAACGCAGCAGGCTTACGACGATGAGAATCAACCATAAAGCGTTAATCCCCAAACCAAAGAGGACGTATCCCAGGCGGAAAGGAAGGGACAGCACGGTCCCAGTCGGGTCGGCAAAATACAAAATTCCCAAGCTAACAACCAATCCAACGAGCTCGATGGGAACCAGAAACCAGAGCATGATGCGAGTTACCTGCCGTTCCTGCTTGTTATACAGGAAATCCGCAGCCATGCGAGTAAAGAGGTAGTGTAGGGGGCTGGAAGTGATCAAAAAGAATGCATATCCATAGACGATTGGAGCAAAGAGGGTCGATGGATTGACCCCCGAATCGGCAGGCAATAAAGCACCCAGGAGCGACAAATTCAGAATCGACAAGAGCCAAGGGCCAGCGACAATAAATACTCCGGTGAAGGCAGCTTGGAGGATGAAGCTCATGTAGCTACGTCCCATAATTTTGCGCAAGGTAAATCCAATCCCAGCCATAACTACCCTAGATCCCGGGCTTGGGCGTAGAGGTCCCGGTAGGCCTGGAGGAGGATGTTACGGGAATAAAGGGTTTCGAGCCGCTTACGATTACTCTTGAGGGTTATTGCGGCCTCTTTGGGATTTTCTCGAATATAACGGACCCCATCGGCGAGTTTTTCGGGGTCTTTTGGGCGAGACAGGTAGCGGGTGTTGTATTCGAGCATTTCCCCGACGTTGCCTACTTCGGTAGAAACCACCGGAACACCCGCCGCCCAGGCCTCCAATATTACCAAGGGTTGGGCCTCCCGAATACTGGTGAGCATGAGCACATCGAGAAACGAGTAGTATTCCAACACGTTTTGTCGGCCTGTAAAGATGAATCGGTCTTCCATTTTGAGGCTGGTTACCATGCGCATACAGTCTTCGTAGTAGCCCGGATCCTCATCGGTTGGTCCAATACAGTAGACCGTCAGATCGTCGTAGAGGTCTAGGAGAATTTTGCCCGCCGCAATAAAAGTCTTAATATCCTTAATGGGAACAACCCGACCGACCAAACCGACGTGGTAGCCCGGGCGAGGTTGCCGCTGGACACCGAACTTTGTCGGATCTATTCCGTTAGGAATGACCTGGCATCTCGAAGGATCGGCACCAAGCTCAATTTGTTTTTGGCGATTCTCTTCAAAGAGGGCAGTAATAAGATCCGCCTCTCGGTAGCAGACCTCGCTTAAGCGATTATAGACCTTAATCCACATATCCCGCTGGTAACCCCGGACAAACTGGGATTTTCGTATTTCGATTTCCCTCTCCTTATGGTATAGGCCGTGTTCGGTGAGGAGAAATCGCTTTTGGTGGCGGTACTTGGCCGCAAGGGCCGCTAATCCGGCAAACCCTGTGGATAGGGCGTGGTAAATATCGGCCTGGGGTGCGGGGGCGCCGAGAACGGTGAACATGAGGTCGTGGGCGGACTTCCACGCCCAGTAATAGTCGGTGAAAGGGTAGATCGGGTTATTTTTCTGGTTCATACCTACGATGAGATTCCAATACTCATCTTGGGTCACCGATAGTTCCGACAGGTAGTACCCTTCGGGGATTGTCTCGATCATGGTCCGAAAACTTGGATGGCCACCCCGGAATATTTCTTGGTGTTTGGCCAAGACCTCGTGGGTAAGTTGGATTGTGTCGAGGTGTACTCCAAAGGCCTTCGCCTGTTGTTCGGTAAGAAGTAGGTTTCGATGTTCGACCACGTTGTCCGGTAGGGTGTAACGGAGCTTGGGTTTCGAGTCTGCCGAAATTGTCCAGAGGACGAAGTCTATTTCCTCCAGGCCCTGAATGAGGTCGTGGACCCACGCGCTTACCCCTCCTGTTACGTAGGGGTAGGAGCCCTCGATGACAAAACATACCCGAAGGCGGGGCGAGGAATTACTCATGAAACCGCACCTTTCGAAAGTGTCCTTGGGCAAAGTAGATTCTGTTTCGAAGATTTTCGAGGGTCGAGGCTTGGCAAAGCTCTTGGAGCTGGGTCTTTTCTATTTCTGCCCTGGCCTGGCCGGGGATGCCCAGGTCGAGTAGTAGGACGATATGGGCGATCGCATCCTGTTCGCTCAGGTGTGGCAAGAGGGAAGGGGTCGAAAAAAGTTCGTTACTGTACACGAAGGCTTCTTTAAAATAAAAGCGGCTAAGAATACGTTGATGTCGATACATGAGGGCAAGAATTCGAAGATCCTCAGCGAGTCCACGCATGAGTTTCACCTGGTCGAGCTCATCGTCTTCGTACTCGAGTATTTCTTTAAATCCTTGAATCCTTTGAACGTAGCGATTTTCTAAGGAGGTAAGGCTTTCGGCGGCAACTTGGGCAATTTCTCGGTCGGGGTCTTGAAGAATATCTCGCAAGATATCTACCAACAAAAGCACCGTTTCCTCATCCAAATTTCGGTGAGCTAAAACCCTTTCGACTTCTTGTATATCGTAGGGCTGATAGTTGAGGGGCATCAGACTCAGCCGTTTCGCTATGAAGTGTTCAGGGCTTACGACTCCACTTTTAAGGCCTAGGAGTGCGGCTTGGGGGGTTCGAGGTACAAAAGCTGGTAGCTTCTCACGGAAAATACTCATATCCGTTGAATCTCCAGAAGCTGTTCGGCCGAGTTAAAAAGCCGGGTTGGATTTTCTTCATCCCCTGGGTGATAGGTGCTGTACCCTAGTATAAACTCCAGGGGCCATGCGTTCTCCCCGGTAGAGGAGAGCAAATTGATAGCCATGAGGGCAACCCCATCCTCACCCAAATCGGGCAAGAGAACCACCAATTGTTCATCGGCCTTGTAATGATACAGTTGTGCGTTTTCCGGCAACGCATTTCGTAGTTGGGTTTCTACTTCCTTTATAAGGCTATCGTATTTTTCTAGGTCTAGATGTATGAGTTCAATGATGAGAACACTGAACTCGGAGTTCTCTTCATTGGCCCTTTGATAGGCACCGGGCATAGCTCGAAGGAGCAAACTAAAGAGTGGTAGACCAGTTTGGGTATAAGTTTCGTGGATCGAATATATACGGTCCAGTTCCCATATCCTGCGCAAGCCCGGCTCCGAGAGCCGAACAATGAGTTGTACGAGGGTTTCGGTATAGGGATTGAATTTTTCAAAAGGCATTTCTTCGATCGATACCACCGCCCAGGGTCCTTGGCTAAGGATTATAGGCATCGCCAAAATCGTCGTCTGATCGTCGTATGCACCGACCTCATGGTTGGACTGAATGTTTCGGACAGAGTAAAGCTCCAGATTCTTGAGGGCCCAGGCTTGGGGATTTTTTTCGAGATTTCGAAACTTGGGAGGCCTCTCTTCGGGTTCGTAACCAAAGGAGGTGGTTAACACGAACTGTTTTTTTGCCTTGTCGAGAACCCAGATAGTAGCCTTTGTACATTTTGAATAAATGTGGATAGTCTCCAACAAAATGTTCAGGGCTTCATTGAGGTCGGAACGTTCGAGGGTCCTTAACTGCTTCGATAGGAGGATGAGTGAATCACTTTGGCGAACTACCCGTTCTTCTAACTCATCCTGGACCCGAATGAGTACCCGATTTTGTTTATTCACGTTCCATTCCCGCTGGGCAATCGCTCGAATTCGACGGCGATAAGCCAGGACAGTCGCTTTGAGCCCATCGATTCGGGATGAAGATCCTAGACTTCCGAGAAAAAAGAGTACAAAGAACCCGTAATCTACCGGCGGTATCGGGGTTTGTTGTATCCAAGGAAAGACGATGAGAATCGCTACACCTATGAACAGAGATGCAAATAGTACCAAAGGTATACCGTAAAAAACGCCGAAAAGGAGTAAGAGCCCTAGATACGGGAGTTGTTGCAGGGTCCGAAACCCAAGCCCGGGCCCAACTTGGGTGTCGATTGCCAGAAGGATTCCGAAGATGAGGAGAAATTCTACGTACGGAAGCCAGGGGTATTTGTTCCCTGAGGTTGATTTCATGCCAATCCTAGAAGTATTATGTCGACAATTAAAAAAGGTGTCCCTATGAATATACTTTCGGTCGTTTTGATCGGGTTCTTGTTTTTTTTCTCATCAAACTCCCTAAAAGCTCAAGAAGAACCGGACGTTTCCGAGGTTCCCGCAGAAGAAACTGTGCAGGAAGTTCTTGGCCTAGTCTATCCCCAGGACGTTCCAGGTCTCATTTATATCGAAGCCGAAAACGCAGTTTCTACTAATTTTACTACCCAAGCAACCCTCGACTACTCGAGTTCAGGTCAACGGATGATTCAGTTAAACAAAACCACCGACCTGTACGAGGGAGCGGCGTACTTTGCGGAGTTTGTTTTCTTAGTCGAGGAACCTGGTACCTACCAGCTATGGTACAGTGGGACTCCACCCGGCCCCGCCGACCAATTACTCCCTTCCTACGCCAGCCCATTTTCTTACGTCATAAACGAAGGGGAGCGAATTCCTGTTTATAGGGAGAACACGGCGGTCGTTGAACCCTTGTCGTCGATACTCTATTGGGTTACTTTCGGCGAGGCGGATTTTGAGCCCGGTCTCCAAACCCTGCGTATCGAGGTCGCCGAACGACGGGGTTATGACAATAAATACTACTTGTACCTCGATAGTATCTTTCTTCTTAAAACCGATGCGCCGGCACCCGATCCTGCAATCTTGGCACACCCTTTCCCAAAAAACCTCGAAGATCGCACTATCGATAACCCCTACCGGAGTATTAACGACTATCAGTTCCTTATTTCCGAAGATCCCCAAAACGTAAGTCGCTACATTACTCTCTCTACGGTCTATTCTTTAGTAGGTGATTACCAGAGCACTCTCCGCTACCTCATTCGTGCTCAGCTTATAGAGCCGGAAAATCCCCAGCTGCTGTTGTTAACCGCGAAAAATCGAATATGGCGAGGTGACGTGGCCGAAGGTCTGGATGGGTTCGAGAGGTATCTTTCGCTTTATCCCGACGATCAGGCAGTGTGGGCCGAGGCAGCAAAAATTGCAGCCTGGACCTCCCAATACGATCGGTCGATCAGTCTGTACCGACGGGCCAGGGAACTTTTTCCTGACGATCTCAACCTATTCGCAAATATGGCACTTACCTATTTGTGGGCCAATCGAGGGGTCGAAGGCCTTCGAATTATTCGCGAAGCTAAAGAGTTTGCCCTAGAGTCGCCCGATAAGGTGGCACAACTCGCTCGAGCTTTCGACGTCAACGGGTATGCCGACCAGGCTCAAAGTACCTACGAGGAAGGACTCGAGAAATTTCCGGAATACGTAGAGCTCACAATCGAACTATCGAATCTTCTCCTGAGCCAAGGACAGGCTGAGGCCGCCGACCAGGTTTTGCACAATCTCTTTGTCCGATCGGGTAGCGATCCGGGCCTGAATCGGTACCTCGATACCCTTCGGCAAAAGCAGTCCCTCTCAGACGCCCTTATTCAGCGGTACCGCGATCGTTTGGCCCTGGACCCCGACAACCTCGAGCTACGTGATGCCCTATCCCAGGCCCTCTTCTGGAACGGTCGCAGAACCGAGGCTATCCAAGAACAACAAAATATTCTTATTAACCGCTATTATAGAAATCTCATGCCCGCTCTCGAAGATTTTGCTCCCCTTCTGGATCGGACAAGCGAGGGGTATCAGTTGCTCTTCGAAATTCAAGGAGCTGGAGCCTTGGCCCCAACCTTTATCGATCAACTCCAGAGGCAACTTGTCGCCTATAACTTGGCTGGCCGTTTTCTTGCGGATGTTCGTACCGCCCTCGATCGTTCGCTCCAACGGATTGTTAGCTTGGAAGGGGATGCCTTGGTTAGCGAGCAGGCAAAGGCTCAGAATTTGGAAATCCAAGTAGCCCAAGCCATGGAAACCCAGTCCCGCGAACAGCAGAATATGAACGAGCTGTTCGCTTTGGTGTCGGTCTATTTGGCAAACATTGATGCTCTTGGTATCCGGGGCGAAAGCCTGACCTCTACTCGTCAGGATCTGGAGGCCGACCTAGTCCCTTTGACTAATCAGCTCGAACAGGTCAAACAACAAAAAAACTGGTCCTATGACCACCGGGTCGCCCTAGCCGATCTCATTCCTGGGGCTCTCCAGGGAAATGCTCTGGCCGACGGGTCTCTAAGTTTTCTGTATTTAGGTTTGGCTCGTTGGGATTCCGCCCGCGAGGCCCTGAGCCGAGCTACCCCCCCCAACTTGGGCTCGCTTCCAGTTCTAGAGTCGTACTTCCAGAGTTGGACCGGCCAAGGATCAGTGGAAGTAGCCTCGCCTTCGCTTCCTGCCTTTATCCCACAATTGGGACCAGAGTCGTTTGTTGCGGAAGTTGATCGCCTACGGACCCTGCTTCGGGAGGTACCGTCCAAGACCCAGGGATACCAGGCGATGGTTCAAGCTTTTCTTCAATGGTCCCACCAGGCCCAGCAGATTGTGGCTGCCTATAGAACCTACCTTTTCGAAGAAGAAACCTACGTGTTACGAAACCAAATCGCCCAATTTATGGTGGCTGACGGAAACTACAGTGGAGCGGTCCAACAGTTTAGTCGGGTTCTGGTCATGGATCCCCAAAATGTCGAGGCGACCTACCAACTGGCCACGGTTCAGGAACGTTTAGGCAATTGGTCCGCAGCCATGAAGACCTACGAGAGGGTTCACGAAATTGACCGGGGAAACTCCCTGGCAATCCTTCGGTTCAACGAATTGTCTGCCCTCCACCCGCGAGTAGTTACCGGCGACTTTGTAACCATGACCGACACGGGTCGGACCACGAGCCAAGCAAACCTAGGGTTCTCTGCCGAACTTAGCTCTCGGATATCCTTCCAGGCCAAGTACAGTCTGGAGAACCAACGAATTCATACGGCTTCGGGAATCTTCAACAATCCCGAGTCGACCCAATTTCATACCCTTGGGGTATCCATGGGTTTTGCCCTTATTCGTGATACCTTATTTCTTGAGCCCCGGCTCGGGGTGGTGCTACAAAATCGCCTTGTCGAGGATCTATTCTCCCAAATACCAGCACCTATTGTATTAGCCGACCTAGTAGGGGCATTGTGGGCGTACCCCCGTCTTGGGGCAGACCTACGATTGCAGACCGGAGTATTTTCGGCAACCCTTGGCTACCACTACGCACCAGTGCTCGAAAGCCTCGGCGGATTGCGGTTCCCCACCATGAGCCATCGTCCCGAAGCCACCATCAGCCTGGTCTTTCCGTTTCCCCAGTCTCGGGTCGTAAACCATATCGCCAGCCGAACCTATGGGGCTCTAGACCTCCGTAGGACCGATGAGGTACCGGACCAGACACCCTACACATTTACCGTCGCCCAAGATGTGAGCTTGAGCTTGCACCTGGCAGACAATCCTTGGACAACCTTCAATATTCCCCTAGGCATAACCTACGAAGACGGCGACTCCAAGGACGTAGAGAGTTTTTACGTTCCCGACCGGGTTTTTACCTTCAAGGGTGGTGTACAGGCTTCCACGTGGATTGGCTTAGGCAATACAGGTCGAAATGTCTTAGGAATTGGAGGTCGAATTGCTGGGGGAGTCTATCGAGATTGGGAAATTCCCGAGGGCGGGTTGGCAACTGACCCAAAAGAAGCCCGGGTCCTTCCTCTTATTGATGGGGATTTTCGGTTTGATTTAGCACTGGGCCCTATAAGTTTCTACTTGAGTGGATACGGAAGTGCAGCTATTCGAAACAGCGGTGTGTTCGAAGGGCTTCCTGCCTACTTTGCGACCCAGTTTAGTTTTGGGGTACGAAACACCCACTCTCGGGTTCTAGTTCCTTAGGACACTCCGGAAAGCTCATCGATGAGGTCGAAAAGCCCAATGCCAAAAGGGAGTTTTTCTGCCTCATTATCGTTTAACTTGGGCAGGGCGAACAACTGTTCCAGAATGAGCGAGGCAGCACCAACCGCAACTGCCCACTCACCGAAGGGGTTGTACTCGATATCGACTTCTGCTTGGTTAGGGTAAGACCAGTTGTCTTCGATAGCCTGGCGAAAGATGGGCGAAAGTTCGTCGGCAAACTGTACAATGTCCCCCGCGAACCCAATAGTCTGGAAATTGAGCATGTTGACCAGGAAGGCTGCATTGCCCGCGAGCTCTTCGAACATTCGTTTGCGCTGGTCTGGGCACCCGAGGCCTTCAAGAGTTACAAGGCCCGTAGGGGATGAAAGCTGGGCAGGTTCGCGGTCCTTCTTAAAAATAGAACTGAACTCTCCACTGGTAAAATTGCGACCGTTGTGAACCTTCCCATCGACGACAAATGCAAAACCTAGGGCTAACACCCGGGCAGAATTGTCCAAAATAGTGTGTTTGCGAAACTCCCCGAGGACGTACATGAAGTGATCGGTTCCCGTCCGTCGTTTGTCCACCAACTTAGACCAACAGCAGCATCGGGTATCGTTCTCAACAAATATTGGTATTCCCAAACGCTTTTCGATTGAGGGATCAATTCGCTTAGGGTGGGTAATAGAAAGGGGGTTGGATCGAACAATTGTTTTCGTAAAGGGATCAATAATTCCTGCTATCCCCAAGGATGCTCCGAGAACTCGATACCCCTGGTCCTCGAGTTTCCGTCTTTGGCCCACTACAATCTCTTCGAAAATCCCCGACACATCAGACTTTTCGAAACGAAGTTGCTGTGATTCCTTCCAAAATATTTCTCCCGTAAGGTCGATTGTTGTAACTCGAGCCAGGTCAGTTTGTAATTCCACGCCGATAACGGCCCCATATTTATCGTTTACCCCAAGATTTACCGGTTTTCGCCCACCAATCGGACCCGAATCGCCCATAGCCTTTTCAATTACGATATTTCGTTCCAGTAAGAGAGACATAATTTTTGTAATAGTCGATTTATCGAGGTCCAAGAGTTTCGCTATTTCAATTCGGGAGATCGGTTCCTTTTCCCAAAGAGTCCTTAGGACTCTATTCATGTTCATCGTGTTCAATGCAGCTTTAGAAATCATACATTTATCCCAGGTTGGTTGATTCGATAAACTATATCCTAGGCTATACCCCGAACTTTGTCTACATTTTGTGAAAAAGTATTTGACAGCTCAAGAAAGTCGTGGGAATATTAGTTGGTTGATCAAATCAACTAAACTCAAAGGAGGTGCGCTATGAAGCGTATTCTAGTGTTTCTTTTGGTATTGGGTGCAGCCCTTGCGACTCTCGTTTCCTGTGGACAACAAGCCGGTGCTGCGGGAGATTCTATTGCTGCCTACGATCCAGCCCAGTCTTATACCGTGAGTATTGGACTTTACGGTGACTTAGAAGCGGCATATAAAGAAGTTTTTGCTTCGGCCGACTTTAAGGCGAAGTTCCCAAACATTACCATCGAGTATCAAACTAGTGACTTTGGTGGTCACCATAATCGCCTTACCACTGTCTTGGCGGCTAACGAGGCAACCAATGACATCGAAGCCTTGGAAGTTGGGTATATTGCTCAATTTGTCGCCGGTGGGGGTCTTAGCAACTTGGCAGCCGCACCCTTTAACGGGGTCAGTGTAGGAAGTGGCCTTGTATCCTTTGCTATGGCAAATGCTACGACTACCGAAGGTGCCTTAGTAGCAATGCCCGTAGATATTGCGCCTGCGGTCATGTTTTACCGGGAAGATTTGGTTCGGGCAGCGGGAGTAGACCCTAGGGAAATCGAAAACGCCCGAAACTGGGACGATATTCTTGCCATAAGTGAGCGACTGAAGGCTGCGGGACAAATTGCATTTCCCCATCCTAACGATGTAGCGATGGTACCCTTGAGTGGCGGAAAGGGTGGATGGTTTGTTAACAATCAGCCCTTAGAGCCGAAGGCCAAATTCATGGGGGCTTTGGAACTAGTAAAAGAAATTCGAGACCGAGGAGTGGACGCCGATTATGGTGCCTGGTCTGGTCCTTGGGTAGAAGGCTTCGCTAACGGCGACGTTGCTCTTATGGTAAACGGTGCATGGTTTGGTGGAGCTCTGCGAACCTGGATGGCTCCAGATATAACCGACTGGAGAATTACCTACCTTCCTGGAAAGGCACCTGCAGCCCTTGGTGGTACCTATCTTGGAATCCCCGAGCAAGTACCCGCCGACAAGAAAGCCGTAGCCTGGGAAATTATCAAGTACCTTACTACCAGCGAAAACGCGCAACTCACAGTATTCCGAACTATTGATGCCTATCCCGCATTGGTTTCGACCTACACAAATCCTGTTATGAACGAAAATGTTCCCTACTTTGGAAACAAACCAGTGCGCCAGATTTTTGCCGATGTAGCTCAGAGTATGCCAAACGAGCAGGTAAGTGAGTACGATGCCACCGCCCTAGCTATTTGGGGTAACGCAGTAACCGGCGTAATAACTGGCGAGTTGGGGGTTGAAGAAGCTTATAACGAAGCTCGATCCCAGATAATCGCAACTATTCAGTAAATTTTTCAGAAAAAGAACCGGCAAGATAACCCTTGCCGGTTTCTTCTCGAACCTTAATTGAGAAGGACACTCCAATGAATAAAGTACAGTCGAAAGGGTCTGGACGCCCCGGAACCTTTCTCCTCGGTCTTGGAAGGTACGGGGGGCTGGGTATTTTTGCCTTTCTCTTCGTGTTTCCCTTCTATTATGTATTTGTTCTTGCGACCCATAGGGTTCCATTTGCAAATCCGCCCCATCTTTTCTTTGGCCCATCGGTAGCAGAGAACTTTGACGCCCTTTTTCGGCAGATTCCGTTCCTTCAGTCCTTCGGTAACAGTCTGGGAATAGCCGTTCTCGCTACCGCATCGGTTATTTTCTTTTGTACCCTTGGAGGCTTTGCTTTTGCGAAGTACGACTTCAAGGGCAAAGAAGCCCTCCTGGTATTTGTTGTCATGACCATGGCTATACCTCCCTTCTTGAATATCATTCCATTCTTTCGGATGATGGTCGCATTTGGTTGGTATCAGACTTGGCTTCCGCTCATTGTTCCCGGAATGGCAAACGCTTTTGGAATCTTTCTTATGAAACAGTTTCTCGAGGAATCGATTCCCGGAGAACTCATGGATGCCGCGAGAATCGATGGCCTCAACGAGTTTCAGCTTCTACCCGCAGTCGTATTTCCCTTAGCAAAGCCTGGTATTGCTATTTTGGGAACTCTCACTTTTGTAGGTAGTTGGAATAACTTCTTGGGCGCCCTGGTAATGCTGCCGGACCCACGTAATTCCACCTTACCGGTATCTCTATCGTCCCTTTTTGTACGAAGTGACGGAAACTATGGTGGCCTGATGTTGGGAACTGCCCTTTCTATTCTGCCCCTGGTTGTCATATTTATTTTCTTCTCAAAGAAAATTATCGCAAACCTGGCTGCTGGCGCGGTGAAAGGATAATCCAATGACAAAAATCAATTTACTTTCCGACAAGCGTCTTGCTCCTTACGTATTCATTAGTCCATTCTTTATCCTCTTCCTGGTCTTTGGTCTGTATCCAATTGGATTTTCTATCTACCTGTCCCTTTGGCGGTGGACCATGCGGGGGCCCGTAGAGTTTATGGGTATTAGTAACTACGTAAATTTACTCACTTCAGATCCTTTCTTCTGGCGGGCAATTACCAATACCCTATGGCTGTTGGTGTTTGGGTCGTTTACTCAGCACTTCGTGGCGATACCTTTGGCAATTGGACTGAACGACAAAGTGCTAAAGGGCAAGGAGTTCTTTAAGACCGCCTTCTTCGTTCCTTACATTACCAGTACGGTTTCGGCAACGTTGATTTTTAGCCAACTTTTTGACAACAACTTTGGCTGGATCAACTATCTGGTGAATTTTTTTGGAGGGGAGAATATAAGTTGGTTTACCGCTGAGTGGCCGGCGAAGGTCATGATTGCAACCCTCATCAACTGGCGTTTTATCGGGTGGAATACCATTATCTACCTGGCAGGTCTCCAGTCGATACCCGATACCCTCTACGAAGCTGCTTACATCGACGGGGCAACCAAGTGGCAAACCCATACGCGCATTACCGTTCCCTTGCTCATGCCCATAATCTTCTTCGGGGTAACCATGAGTATTATTGGAGGAATGCAACTCTTCGACGAACCCTACGTTCTTATGGGTGGTTACCAAACCATGGGTGGAATTGCGAACACCGGTCTCACCAGTGCGTATTACCTAATGTTTACCGGGTGGAGTGCTACACGATTTGGTAAAGCTAGCGCCATAGCGTGGATACTGTTTTTCTTCATCCTTCTCATGACCATGGTCAACCGGAAGATCACCAAAAGCCTGGACAAAAGATCCCTGTAGAAGAAGGGTGCCCAAGATTATGTATCGAATAGAGGATTTTCAAAAGAAGCCGGCGTTTTCGAGTTTTCTCCCGGGAATTGCCGGTTTCCGGGGCATACCGATGTGGGCCTTTTACTGCAATCGTGGACAAGGAATAACCTCATTTGGTTGGGGCGATAAAGACGGCGCAATCCTCGAGTTCCAACCGGCAGTAAAGGCTTATTCTCTTGTTCATACCCAAGGTTTTCGAACATTTCTACGGGTAGAAGCTCCCACAAGCCAGTCTTTCGAGCCCTTTGAATATTGTTCTGGCGACTCTGAGTTTACGGTCCAACAAAGTATGCTCATAAACGAAGATCGGGTAAGCTTTGTTGAAACTCGCCAGGGTTTCGAAATAACCGTCACCTACTCGAGTCTCTTTGGACAGCCTCTTGGGGCGCTGGTTCGTACCCTCGAAATCAAAAATACCTCAGCCCAAGGGGTAGAGGTGGAATTTTTAGACGGTCTATCTCGTTTGGTACCCTTTGGTTCGAACGATGACGGAACTAAAAATATTGCCAATACCCTCACTGGTTGGATGCTGGCCGAGACCTTTGAGGGTAAGGGACTGTATTCTCGAATGTCTTCGACCTTTGCCGATAGTACGGAGGTGAGGGAACAAAGGGGAGGGAATTGGGTTCTGAGCTTTGTTGAGGGCGAGTCCCAGGTTTTGCCACTCATTTACGACCCTAGTCTCGTTTTTGGATCCGATACGTCGTTTGGTGCACCTTCGTGGTTTATGGAAAAAGGATTGGCAGGCTTGTCGGCTAGACCCCAGGTTGCTGTAGGTCGATTCCCCTGTGCTTTTTCTGGAGGGAAGCGAAGACTGGAACCAAGCGAATCCTTTGTCGTCACAACCTTTATAGGAACAGCAGGAGAGAGGGAATCGGTTGTGCAAATCCAAGAAACCATTCTTGAACCGAACTTTACCGAAAAAAATCGCCAGGCCGGGGCAAATTTCTTGACCCAACTCTTGGCTCCCGGTCTCGTTCGTTCGGGATCTCGGGAGTTTGATGCCTACCTTTCCCAAACCTACCTCGATAACCTTCTTCGGGGAGGTTATCCCTGGATTATGAAAACTCTCGATGGGGAGATTCCCTACCACCTATTTGGTCGTAAACACGGTGACATGGAACGGGACTATAACCGGTTTTCTTTGCGACCCGAGTACTACTCTCGAGGTCCGGGTAACTTTCGGGACGTATTTCAGAATCGCCGGACCGAAATTTGGTACGAGCCCAGGGTTGGTACCTGGGATATTCGTGAATTCATGAATCTTATCCAGGCCGATGGGTATAATCCGCTCCTGGTAACCGGACTGGCAATAGAAGTTCCGGGCCTGGAGGGTAGCCGAACCCTTGGGAGCTTGACTGCAACCAAGAGATCTGAACCCTTAGAAACGATTATTGCTCAAAGTAGGGTCAAGAGTACCGCAGAATTTGGCGAAGGATACTGGGTAGATCACTGGACCTACGGACAAGACCTTATTGACGAGTACCTGCGATTGTATCCCGATAGGGCCAAGGACCTTTACTTTGACGATCGAGGCTACACGTTCTACTCCAACGATGCCCATGTCCTTCCCAGGAATCGAAGGTATGTCGAGGATGCGGGAGCGGTGTATCAATATAAGAGCATCGAGGAAATTGAACATCTTCCCCAAACCAAAGAAGAACGCGAACATGGGAGCCTTCGATATACGCTTTTTGAAAAACTACTCGTTTTGGCCGCGGTAAAGTACACCACTCTCGACGCCCAGGGTATCGGAATCGAAATGGAGGCGGGCAAGCCGGGGTGGTACGATGCACTCAATGGCCTTCCGGCTCAATTCGGATCCTCTACCAGTGAACTGGCAGAGCTCTACCGACTCGTAAAGGAGCTAAAGGACCGTTGGACTGCCCTCTCGGTAGCAGTCAGGCCCGAATCGATCCAGCTTCCCATTCCCGCGGTGGCCCTTTTAAAGGAAACCCACCAACTGTGGACAGCATATCGTTCGGAGGGTAAAAGTCGCTTCTGGTACTGGGACGGCATGAATAGTCTGCGGGAGCACTATCGACACGAGCTCTACGCGAAAAGAGAACATGGCCAACACGCCCTCGAGGTATCGGAGCTCGAGCAGTGGCTAGAAGCCGTTTTTGAAGACCTTTCCGAAGCCCTGCAGCGGTGGCAGGACTCGTCTACCGAACTTCCACCTACCTACTATAGGGCCCAGGCCAAGTCGTGGACGGCGAGCAAGAACGCCCAAGGTACCCCGGAAATTCAGGTCCACGACCTGGAGTACTCTGCCCTTCCCCTTTTCTTGGAAGGGGTCGTAAAGTTTGTCAAAGTTTTTCCCGAATTAGCCCAGGACATTCGAAACCGGGTTAGGAGTTCGAACCTTTTCGACCAGAAGCTTTCTATGTATAAGGTGAACGAGTCCCTTGCCCACTTGCCCTTACAAATAGGACGGACCCGGGCCTTTCCTCCCGGTTGGTTAGAAAACGAATCGATATGGCTTCATATGGAGTACAAATTTTTATTGGAAATCCTTAAGGCTGGACGGGCCGATCTTTTTTGGGAAGACGCTAGGACCTGCATGCCTCCCTTCATGGACGAGGCGACCTACGGTCGGAGTATCTTAGAAAATTCGTCTTTTATTGTGTCCAGCGCCCATCCGGATCCCGAGTTATGGGGAAGAGGGTTCGTGGCGCGGCTCTCTGGTTCGACCGCCGAGTTTCTGAGTATGATACAATTGGCCCTGTGGGGACTGCATCCCTTCGGTTACGAGGATGGAGAACTGTCCTTGGGATTTGTGCCGCTACTACCGGGCTGGCTATTTTTGGATGATGGATCGATCGAGGCAACTTTTCTGGGGAGTACCCGGGTAAGGTTTCTGAATCCCCAAAAACGAAATCTTTTTGGGGACCAGCACCCTCGGGAGTATTTGGTAACCTGGAGAGACTCCCAATCCTCCGTATCACAGATAGAAGGTTCGTTGATCCGGGGACGGGTCGCCGAACAGATTCGAGAGCAAAAGGCTTCCCATATCGAAGTGAGGTTCTGAAATGAAGGTACTTGTTGCTTTTCTTGGTTCGCTCCTGATACTTGGGTGTCAAAATACGGTTCCTACTCCCGAGGGCTATCGCCTGGATTGGAACGATGAGTTTGAAGTGGCCGGGGCACCGGACTCCGATATTTGGAACTTCGAGGTCTTACCCCCTGGAACCTACAACCGTGAACTTCAGGCTTACACCTCGAAGCCCGAGAATGCTCGAGTAGAGAATGGGGTGCTGGTAATTGAGGCTCTACCTATACCGGGGACAACTCGGGGGTATACGAGCGCAAGACTTACTACCCAGTTTAAAAAAGATATATTCGAGGGCCGAATTGAAGTCAGGGCAAAACTGCCCTCCGCCAAGGGTTCTTGGCCCGCGATTTGGTTCTTGCCGGTAAGCACCGATGGGCGATACGGTTGGCCCCATAGTGGCGAAATCGACCTGATGGAGTTTGTTGGGTACCAGCCGGGGATTATTCACTCTTCGGTGCATACGTCGAAGTACAACTGGTCCCTGGGTAATAACTTTACCCGAACCTTGTCTGTCCCGACTGCATCGACGGAGTTTCGTACCTACATTCTCGAATGGACCGAAGAAGCCCTCGATTTTTATGTAGATGACCAGTTTATCACCCAGTATCCTAATGAGGGAACCGGGTGGGAAGCCTGGCCCTTTGATGTTCCGTTCTACCTGCTATTGAACCTGGCTGTTGGAGGCGAATGGGGTGGCGCCGAGGGTGTAGATCGAGAGGCTTTCCCCGACCGAATGGAAGTCGACTACGTACGGGTTTATAGTCGAAGGTAATTTCCTTTTTCTCGTGGTCCTAGAGGGCTCTAGGGCTAAATCTACTCGGCCTCGGGGTCTTCGAATAATGATGGCTGGAAAATTAAGGCCGAGGGTTTAGGCTCTCTTCCTTTCTGATTGAGTCCATTCTGATTGACTCCCGTCTTACTGGGCTTGTCCGAAGGGGTCAAGATAGGGCAAGATAGCCAGATGTCGACCCTCCTATTCGCCCTCGAAGGGGTGTTCCCGATTTTTGCCCTCATCTTCCTTGGGGTCTACTTAAAGAGATCAAAATTTCTGTCCGACGACTTCATAAGTCGGGCCAATAAGATTGTGTTTTCCTTTGCCATGCCTGCGATGGTGTTTCAGGACTTGCGGGAAATTTCTTCTGTACCCATGGAGCTTTTGGGTGGACTTGGGGTCTTTGTTCTGGCTACCTTCGGGATTATTGGGGTAGCTTTTTTGCTGCTTCGGCGATTTCCTTCGTCCATGGTCAAGGCGGCCATCCAGGGAGCCTTTCGGGGAAACCTGGCCATAATAGCCTTGGCGGTTGTTAAGGGCTTGTTGTCCGAGGCCGCGGTCGCCTACACCTTGGTCCTCATTGCGGTGGTTATGCCCTTGTATAATGTATTGGCAATTATCATTCTGGGGTTCGAAAAGGGTGGAAGTCTAAGGGTCGCCCTGGGTTCATTCTTTCGGGACCTGGTGAGGAATCCCCTTATTTGGGGGTTGGTCTTTGGGTTAGTCTTTGCGTTTTTCCGTATCTCTGTTCCCAAAGCCCTTGATTCGACCCTTACCTATCTATCTCGTTTAACCCTACCCCTAGCTCTCATGAGCATCGGGGGCTCCCTGAGTTTAACGAGTATTAATCACGGTCGAGTGCTGTGGGGAACAAGTGTCGCCCTCAAGCTTATCCTATTGCCTGCAATAGTCTTTTTTGGGACGAGTTGGATGGGGATTTCTGGAGAGATGAGGGCCATACTGGTGTTGGGGGCGGGAAGCCCCACGGCCGTTGCCAGTTTTGTTATGGCCGATGCCTACGGGGCAGATTCGAATCTTGCGGGGGAGATTATTTCGATATCGACTTTCCTGTCGGTGGTTACTACACCTCTGTGGTTTCTGGCGTTGTAAGAGGTTTTTGGTCTTGGGAGGTCCTTACATTTTCGATATCCATCTCCAGGGCGCGGCCATGGTCCTCCAGGGCTCGAGCAACGTTTTGAATGTCCTCTATCGCTCGAGCTATATCTTCGACTCCTTGGGTTATTGAACGGGTGCTGTTCGCCACGAGGCCGACCGAAACTTCGATTTCTGCCTCGGACTTTCGGTAGCTGGATTGGACTTGTTCGGTTTCGCCCAGGACTAAGGAGAGTTCTTGGGTCTGGGAATTGAGCATCCCGGTACTTTCAAGAATTTCTTTTGCTCCGACGCTAAGTTCCTGGGTGCTCATATGCATCTCGTTTAGTCCACCAAGGACCTGCTGCACGTCCCGGGTAATTTCGCCAAATGACGCCGAGGAACCCAAAATTGTTCGGTTCGACTCTTCGATATTTTGTATGAGGTCTTTGAGGTTGATTCGGATCGAGCGGGCACTTCCGGCACTGGACTCGGCGAGTTTTCGAATTTCATCCGCAACTACCGCAAATCCTCTCCCTGCATCACCGGCGTGGGCGGCTTCGATTGCTGCATTCATAGCCAGGAGGTTCGTCTGGCTGGCGACCCCCGAGATGACTGCAATCATCTCGTTGATTTTGTCGATGTTTGCCAGGACTTCTTTACTACTGGCAGCCGCAAACTCGAGGGTTTCGGCGCCCTTTTCGGCGGTCTGTAAGAGCCTCTGGGCGTTTTGCTGCCGTTGGCCTACTACCGAACCTACATTGACTATCGAGGCAGCCATTTCTTCGATCGATGCACTGGATTGGGTGACGTGGCTCATTTGGCCTTGGGCGGTTGCCTTTAGTTTTTGGAAAGAATCTTCGGTCTGGGCAATTGACCTTTTGCTTAGATCTAAACTGGCTTTCAGTTGCTGGACCCGTTGTTCTATATCTTTTAATGCGTTTTGTATCCGTTCTAAGGACTCGCGGCCTTTTTCCCCGGCGGTGTCCAGACCTTGGTAAATTTGAAGTTGCGCCGAGGTCGAGGCAATGAGGTCTTCGCCGGCTTTTTTTTGGCCCTCTACCCGCCGTTTTTGGGCTTCTACCTCGCGGAATGTTCGACCAGTGTTTTCATAGAATAGAAGAATTTGCATTGCCAGGACGAGGAAGTAAAAGAGGGCAGTAGTATTTTCGCTTATTACCCGTCCCTGCCAGTCGGTAGCACCGCTGACAGCATCGACCGACGATAGACTCTCTTCGCCCTCCCAGGTAGCAGAGCTTACCCCATCCCACTCGGCAACCTCTTCGACTACCGGAACCAAAACGCCTACCATTCCTCCAACCAAACTAAGAATCACTTGAAGAGCTACTATCCCGGCAATTACCCCAAGAATGCGGCGATTATCTACCAGAAGGGCTGCGGTTAGAAGAACCCCCGAACTCCCGAGAACAGTAATAGCAATTTGGACATTGGACGTCCCGTTACTTATAATGAGTAAGATAATTTCTACGATGACCACCCCGATAACGGTGAGCAAGAGAGAAATATCGAGCTTTCCCGAGGCCAAGGCTATAAAGGCCAGGATCATGCTTAGGACCCCGCCAAGATAAGCAAAGACGAGGTCACCGGTAATAAAGTACCGACTCACAAAGGACACCAAATACGCAAAGGTATACAATCCTTGCATAAGGAGTAGGGAAGGTACCTTCATTCGCCTTTGTATGCTTTCGGATTCGAACTTTTGTTTGATAGAATGTAACATGGGTAGATTAGCTCCTAGGGTATATCGATATGGTCGGCAAAAAGGAGGAGGCGATGAATAACCTTTTCGAAAAACTACAAGAGCGGTTCGAGAAACATCCCCAACGGCATAGAGGATTGTCTTGGGATAAGGTCCAGCAACACCTCGAGGGGAAACTCGATAAGCTCGAAGTTCTTACAAAGATGGAAGAAACCGGTGGCGAACCGGATGTTATAGGGTTCGACGAAAAGTCTGGAGAGTGTATTTTTGTGGACTGTTCGCCCGAGAGTCCTTCGGGCAGGCGAAGTTTGTGCTACGACCGGGCAGCCTGGGAGAAACGAAAATCCGCTCGACCAGGGAATACGGTCATGGACCTGGCCAAGGAAATTGGAGTAGAGGTCCTGGACCAAGACTGGTATCGCCACCTCCAAAGTCTTGGGGAGTTCGACACGAAGACTTCGAGTTGGATTCTTACTCCTGGGGAGGTTCGAAAGCTTGGGGGTGCTCTCTTTATGGATCGCCGCTACGGCCAGGTATTCGTGTACCACAATGGTGCAGATTCCTACTACGGTGCCCGAGGTTTTCGAGGTTTGGTGAGGGTCTAGGGGATTCTATGATAGCTGTTACCGGGGCTGCCTCTACCCAAATATGGCCCGCCAGAGGAAAGGCCCTATGGGACATCAATTTTCATGGAGTCCAGCTTCTATCGAAGGTGGTCCTCGAGAAGAAGATTCCAAAACTAATCCATATAGGTACGGCAAATTCTTTCGCCCCAGGTCCAAAATCAAATCCAGGCTCCGAAGAGAATCCTTACACCGACGATAGATACGGTTTGGACTACCAAGATTCGAAATACGCGGCCCAGAAGTTCTTGCTCGAGGCTGCCAGTAAACGGGGGCTTCCGGTTACAATTATTAATCCTACCTTTATGTTTGGGGCTTACGACACGAAACCCGGCTCGGGTCAAATGATCCTTGCCCTCTATGAAGGAAAGACCCCAGGCTACACCCGGGGAGGAAAGAGTTATATCGCCGCCAAAGACGTGGCCGTTGCCGCCGTGAACGCCCTTAGGATGGGAAGAAATGGGGAATGTTATTTGGCCGCGGGTGAAAACCTCGACTACTTAGAGGCCTTTACTCGTATATGCCGAGTGCTTGGAGTCGCCCCGCCCCGACTGCCTATTCCTCCGGGGCTTTCTTTCATCGTCGGTGTTCTTGGTAGTGTTTCAGGACGGATTTCTGGCAAGGCTCCGAGAATATCCTTTCCAATGGCGAGACTGGCAAATGAGGATTGTTACTACTCGAATAGAAAAGCAGTTGAAGAATTGGCCATGCCCCAAACCCCCTTTGAGGTAGGAGTAGCCGAGGCCATTGCCTGGTTCAAGGGAAATAACTATGTCTAATTCAGGACCTGTAGTACTCATTACCGGGGGAGGCAAGGGCATTGGTCGGGAAACGGCCCTAGAGTTTCTTCGCAAGGGTTACAAGGTAACTATTTGCGGTAGAGATTCCGAAGCCCTCGAAAAAGCCAAGCTTAGGTTTACGACCGAAGGATTCGAAACCCTCGCTGTAGCCGGCGATGTGACCATAATTGAAGACTGTCGTCGAATTGTAGACCAAACGATCCAAAACTTCGGTCGATTAGATTGTCTGGTGAACAACGCCGGTATGGCCATGAGAGGCTCATTCGCGGAGACTACCGAGAAGGTGTATCGCGACCTTATCGCTATAAACTACCTTGGGGCAGTATATATGACCAAAGTAGCCCTTCCGGCCTTGCTCCAAACTGGAGGTTCAGTAGTTTTTATTTCGAGTCTGGCAGGGTTTTTTGGACTTCCCCAGGTGAGCGGTTATTCGGCATCTAAAATGGCCCTTACCGCCCTGGCTCAAAGCCTTCAAGGGGAGTTTCGTCATCGTCTCCACGTCGGAATTCTCTACGTAAGTTTTACCGAGAACGATCAAAACAAAACGGTCTACCGGGCCGATGGCTCCTTGGGCTCCTTGGTCCGGGGAAAGAATTCATCTACCCAGTCCCAGGTAGCCAAAGCAGTGTACACGATGGTACGTTTTCATCGACGGCGGAAGGTCATTGGAGTCCTAGGATTTTTTGCCGACGGGGCCTTTCGCTATTTTCCCGGCCTCGTTGGTTTTGTTCTCCGAACCTTTGGAAAAAATTCAACGGTCGGTGGTTCTATCCGCAACTCTTCTTCCAAATAGTAGGTATCCAGGAGGCTATTATGAATTCTTTCGTTCTTGGAATCTGGACGTACCCTGGTGTTTTTGCTTTTGCCTATATGGTCTATCTTTTTGTCGACCGATTCCCACCCCTTCTTCATTTGGCTTCTGAGATTGGAAGGCGAGTCGACTCTTCCGGAGGCTCGGGCAGGACCCAAGAGTGGACAATCTACCTCCAGAAATTTCTGGGATTCTTGCTTCTCGGTCCCCTCCTCGTTGTGTACGGAAGGGTTTTTTCGCCCGGCGTGGAAATGGGACTAGGGCTACCCCAGGGACCCTTTCTTTTTTGGCTGGGTGTGGTCCCCAGTATTGTGTTTTTGAGTAGTAGTATTTTACGACCAACGTCGAAGATTCCTTGGGAGTACTACCCTCAGGTCCGACAACCCCACTGGCCACCGCGGCGTCTCTTGCTGAATGGTTTAGCTTGGGTTTTCTATCACTGGGGCTACGAGTTCGCTTTTCGGGGGTTTTTGTTCTTTCCTTTGGTTGAAATCTGGGGCTTTGAGGTAGCCCTAGGAATCAACGTCGCTTTGTATAGTCTTGCCCATATTTTTAAGGGCCCTGGGGAGTCTTTTGGGGCATTTTTCTTGGGAATCGGTTTTTGCTTTGTTGCCTACTATACCAACTCTTTTTACCTACCGTTTTTATTCCATTGCATTTTGGCCCTTGGAAATGATATCAAAGCGATAAAGGCCCATCCCGAAATGGACTTTGAGTAGAAAGAACTCGAAGGATACACAATTTCGAGAACTCACTAGAGTCCGGCATCTCGAAAAAGCGTTAGAGACGCCGAACCTGGGTCTCGTTGAGCGGTTACGGAAGGCTTACCCCTTACGAAACTTGGAAATTATTTCCATAAGCTCGCCGATTTTCTCTTCTTTTTCATGGGGATTAGGATTTTGCATGGCATCGGAGACACAGGTGTTCAGGTGGTTTTCCATGACCAGGTCTTCGACGGCTTTGAGTGCTGCACTTATAGCTCGGGTTTGGACGAGAATATCCATGCAATACCGGTCTTCATCAACCATTTTGCGAATACCCCCGAGTTGGCCCTGTATCCGGGTGAGGCGGTTGGCAATTTGAGTTTTTAATTCATCGTTCAACATAAATGAAGTATAAACAAACCCCCTGGGGGTATCAAGCAAGGGTCTGGAGAGCTAGGGCCAAAGCTATGTCGGCCGATAGGAGCCTCTCTTCCAGTTGTTGAACGCGCTTAAGACCTTCACCGGGAGACCAGTCCCCGGGTATCAAGTAAAAAGCCCCTCCACCGCCGGCCCCCGATAGTTTGCCCCCACGAAATCCCGAGGCCAGGGAGAGAGCCATTATCCGATCGAGGTCCGGGGTACTAAGATCCAAGGACTTCAGGTGATTGTGAGCTTTGTTTGCCAGATCCCCAAACCTACAACGATCTTTTTCGGCCCATGATGACCAAGGCCCACCGGTCTCGTACAAGTTTATTGCTTTCCCGGCGATAGTACCCAAGGACTCCAAGTGGCCTTTGGTAGAGACATCGCCAGCTTGCATTCGGGTGCGAATTTCCCCAACCAATTCCTTCGTGCTTCCGGCCCGGTGAAGGGCCCCATAGACCAAGGGAATTCGGGGATCGGGAAGGAAACGTCGGGAGGGAAGGGTGGTGGTGCTCTTTGGACCATCAAAAAACACCGCGGGTCCGGGACTAAGGGACAATCCCGTATCGACTCCCGAGGGGCTACCGTGAAACACACCTTCCAAGAAGTTCGCCAGTTCCCACCCATCGCCAACCGGGGCGAGACTCAAAATCACTCGGGCCAGACTCCCACAGAGGGCGGCGCTGGAACCGAATCCTCCGGACTCAGGAACCGTACTCGATATGTGGTAGGCACCCGAAGGCATACGAAACCCCATAAGAAACTCGTTGGTGCGCTGAAGAAGGGAGAAAAAGAGTTCCCCCTCCAGAGAGTCGGAGGTAAGATCGCGATTATTATAGGTGACCGAGGTGGTTGGGCCAGGGAAAAAGTCGATCGTGCAGGTTAAGTCCAAGGGGATGCCCAGGGCCGGGTACCCATAGACCGCCGAATGTTCTCCAAAAAGCAGCAATTTGCCCCGAGCTGTTCCCTGGACCACCAGAGAATCTATCCGAAGTTCTTCCAACGTAGTCCCCTCATGACCGGGGAATACCCCAAGGTATGATCGTCGCTCAGGGCAAAACCAATTTCATTTCCTGCTCCGCTGGCCTTCGAAAAATAGAAGGAGAAAGATGGGTCGGAAATTCGGGCTGGACGGTCGAGTAAATCACCTAAACGAATACCAATTTCCTTTAACTCTCTGGCGGGGGTCAGGGCATCGGCCCAGGTCTCGGTGTACAAGAGCTCCTGAATATTCTGATTATTTTTCCGCAATAGATCGGCTGCAGCATCGGGATTGTCCGAACGCCAAATGCTGTAACTTCGAATGCTGGCCCCCGTAGGTACAGGACCTTCTCCGGGAAACACCGATATTCGAGTAAGCCAGGGAATAATGGCCGGTTCCCACACGGGAGTTCGACCCCCAATAAACAGCCCTAATCCACCGTAGCAGCTCGCCGCCACGTCGTAACCACTTCCCCGTCCTTTTTGAAAGAGCTTGTGGGCCTGGTTTGCCAGGGGGAAGACCGGTCCGGGAGACTCCCAACCGGGTAGGTCGAATACTCGCATAAGGGCAGCAGTAAGGGCTACCGCTCCCGCTGCGCTGGAACCCAGTCCCATCTTGCGCCCGTCGTCGTAGAAGAAGGCTCGGGTGTCGAGGCGAAGGCGAATTCCCTTTGGCAAGCTTACCTTGCCCAGATAGGACGAAACGAGAGTCGACATCGATGCCCATACTGCGTGGAGTAGGGGCATTTCGGTTTCCCAATTCCCCGGTTGGGTCATAGTGGGGGAGCCCAGGTCGAGGAAAAATTCTTCTTCTGAGCCATTGGGTCTAGAAAAACCCTCAAGAATAATGAGCCCGGGCTTGGGACTATGAAGCGGATAGGCAGAACAAATCGCCGGACCCCCAACTCCCGCCGCTATGCCGGTACCCCCTTCCTCCAGAACGAGGTACTCCCCAAAGAGGAGCAGATTCCCCGGAACCTCCACCGACCAAAGAACCTGGGGGCTTACATTCATAGTGTACTCTCCTTCACCCATTGTAATCCGTTTCCTGGTCCGCTGACCACAGGAACTACCGAAGGAAGTGCTTGTTCAACCGCACGAAGGATTTCCGGAACCGAGGATGATAGGGTAAAGAGTTTTACCTGGGGGCCCGCATCCATGGTCTCCCACACCGGTAAACCCTTGGATCGTAGTTCAGCGGCCAGGCGAATTACCACAAGGCTTTCGGGTAACCAATAGACAACCGGCGGTTGGGCGGCGAACATGGTGGAAAACATTCGAAGGTAACTGTTGATCATGAGGGTGCCGAGCTTTTCCTCATCCCTTTTCTTAAGCGCCTCTTGGGCTTCCACAGCTACCTTAGGGGCGTCGTTAACCCAGGCTTCGTAATAGGGGCTCGTGTCTCGGGTTCGATTCATTGCTATCCGGCTGGAGACTGGTTTCCTTGCCGAGCTTAAGGGCACGAGAATGATACGGGCCTCGGGCCAAAAATCTGCAGACTCAAGGGGGTGGGCCACGGGGCTACCTTGAGGAAATAGGGTAAATCCGCCAAACACCGAACGGCTGGCACTCCCCGATCCATACCGGGCCAGGGCCGAAAGGCTTAGGAGCCCGGGTAACCCAGGAAACCCCGGTAGTTCTCTTCCTAACTCACGAAATTCCGAATCGGCAGTCAGGGGTTCGGTTCTCTTTTCTTGAAGGGATTTTTCCTGATCGACCAGGGCCCTTTCCCAGGGGGTGCGGAATTCGGGTCGTAGGAGGGATGCTACACAGGCGCCGGTGAGGGCGGCCAAGCCGCTGGCGCTACTGGCCAGCCCCGCAGCGGTCGGAAAGTTATTCTGAGACCGGACATCAAATGCCCAGGCCGGACCCTCGCCCACCGATGGTTCAAAGGACTGGGCGTTCGCCCGAATAAGAGGCCCCAGCACCTGGCGTAGATTTTGGAAGAACCCAGCAAAGGCCTCTGGACTCTGAACCTCGTCACCGATGACGATTTGGTCGCCTAAATTCCCATTGGAAGTCTGGACTACCCGGACCTGGGTACGGGTTTCGATGCTGTCCAGCGTCATTGCCAGACTGGGGGTGGCCGGAAGATTTACCCCCGGCCCGGGATTTTTCCCCCAATATTTGATGAGGGCTAAACTTGGTCGTGCGGTGCACGTAACTGGAGTGGTCATGATTCCTCCTTTTCCCCCCGGAGTTCCTCTAAGAGCCTTCGGGCGGTTGGAATATTGAAGGTACCGTCTCGGGATAGGAGGGTTTGGAGCCGAGAAATTTCGTCTCCCCGGGCCCCGGCGCTGTAAGCTAAACGACCTCCGTGAAGGCGCATATGACCACTTTGAATGCCCTCGCCGGTTAAGGCTGCAAGGGCAGCGTAGTTCTGGGCCAGGCCCAGGGCTGCAGCAATAGCCGACAACTCGGTAGCCGATGGGTGGCCCAGTACCTTGAGGGCCGCCTGGGCAGCGGGATGGAATCCTACCCCCCCACCAACCACTGCAAAGGGTAGGGGTACCTCAATTGCGCCGTAGAGTCTTTCTTCCTCGATCCAGTACCTGGTGAGGCTAGTATATCGCCCGTTACGAGCGGCGTAGGCGTGGGCGGCGGCCTCGATCCCTCGGGTATCATTGGCTGTAGCCAGGGCCAAACTCGAAATGCCGTTCATAATCCCCTTGTTGTGGGTAACCGCCCGGGCAGGATCGAGGCGGGCGATATCGTATCCCCGAACCATTCTTTGGGCCATCTGGGGGCCCGAAAAAGTCCCCCGTTTTAGAGCCGAGAAGGGGAGGGAAAATCGTGCTCGGGTAAGCCGCCCCAGGGCTTGGTTTGTCAAAATTGCCATTATCACCGAACCCCCGGACAGCTCCTCGAGCCAGGGCCGAAGGGCCTCGGCGCAGGTGTTTATGAGGTTGGCCCCCATAGCATCCCGCACATCCAGGTGAAAATGCACCCGCACCATCCCCAGGTCTTCCAACCATTCAGCTTCGAGTCCCCGATACCCCCCACCCCGGGCTGCCATCGGTTGTAAAATCGACGACAAAAGGACCGGCACTCCTTCTCTCTGCTGGAGAAGCACTTGGGTGACCTCGGGTCCTGGGAGATTCCCTGGTTCCAGGTAGATCTGACCGGTCATAAGTGGTTCGGCGGTAGAGGTAGTAATTCCACCGTGTCGGGCAATAAGGCTACCGGCAAAGGAGGCCGCGGCAATGACCGAGGGTTCTTCGGTGGCCAGGGGAATAGCCCGTTGGACTCCATCAATGAGAAAACCTTGGGCGATACCCAGGGGGACGGGCATAACACCCAGAGCGTTTTCTACCATAACCTCGGCAAGATCAAGGATTGCCGGATCTGCTGAAGTAGCCGACAGATCGGAGGCATTCCAAACCGGATCGGGCGAAGTGGATACCAAATTCCGCCGTTGGCGAATAGACGATTTTCGAAAACCTGGGATAGGGAGGGGTAATGGAGCCATAGAGGAAATTGTACCAAATTCTGCGATAGAATGGAACAAAAGGGGTCCCTATGGGAGGAAAGCTTGTGCTGCTCGTTGTGGTTATTGTCGCCGCAGGGCCCGGAATTCTTTATATTTCTGAAGAAGAATACGCTTTGGGGGTCTCTATAATCTGGTTTTCTGGCAAAGTTGGTCATTGCACTGCAATGACTTAAGAACCTAAGCCGAATAAGAATAGGGGTTTATAGAGGTCCCCGCTTTGTTTGAGGAAGTACTCGACAAAATGGTCTCCTAGGAGGTGTTTACAATTCTTTTTCTCTTTCGCATCGGAATAGTCTCCCTTCTCACCGGGTGGTTTCGTACCCTGCCCTTTAGCTGGGCTGGTTCCTGGCTCGTAATGGTCCCGGTACCCGAGGTTCTTGTGGTCCTGGCGGTACTCGTCGGGTTTTCCGGGGACAAGTGGACACAAGCCCGGGTAGGTCGGGTCTCGGTTCTGCTCTCTGGGATCCTCGCGCTGGTGCTGGGTCTGGGGTTTGCTTTTAATTGGGGGGAGTGGTTCTATCGCTTCTTCTACCGGGAATCGGTGGTTCTCACCCAGGACCTCGGTCTTTTGCCCGGGATGGTGAATATGCTCCTGGAAGGTTCGGGTGGTCCGGGAGCGATCGTCTCGGTCGCCACCTTTTTGGTAGTGGTCGTAGGGGTTTTGGGGATTGGTTTCTTGCTTCTTTGGCTACTTTCTTGGAAACACGAAATAGCCGGTCCGGTTCGATGGATCCTCGTTTCCGGGCTGATTTTGAGCGCTTTAGGTCAGTATCTGTTTCTTCCCCAAGACAGTCCTGCAATCCTTTTTGTCCGTTCCCTGGCGCCTGCCCCGGCCCTAGAGGTTGTCGATCTTCCCCCGCCTACCGACGCCGTAGTCGTGGAGGTCGAAGAAGTCGAGGTTCCCCGAGCAAAAGCCTTGCCGGACATTCATCTCTTTGTGGTTGAAAGCTACGGCCACACCCTCTTTTCCCGGGACGACTACCACCAACTTATGGCACCTATTTATGGGGCCTTTGAAGACGACCTCTTTTCTCAGGGTTGGACGGGGGCCAGTGGATTTCTGTCTTCGCCGGCCTTTGGGGGGCGTAGTTGGTTGGCCGATGGAACTCTCTTGGCCGGAGTTCGTTTGCGAAACCAAGAAGCCTACGACCAGTATAGCCAATCGGGGGCCCGGAACCTGTCCAACGACCTGGGCGATCGGGGTTACTACCGTCTTTTGGCCGCCCCCGGCACCCAGTTTTCTACTCCCGAGTGGGTTTCTGTGTATGATTTTGACCGGTACATGCTCGAAAAGGATTTTGAGTACCGGGGTCCATTCATTACTTTCGGCCGCATGTCCGACCAATTTGCCCTTTCAAAAGCGGGAATAGCCCTGGGAGAGGCAACAATCACCCAAAATCAGCCCCAAATGGCCATGTATATTCTTGCTAACTCCCACGTACCCTACGAGACTCTTCCAGAGTATTTACCCGACTGGAACCTGGGTGATGGTTCGGTCTACCGGCAGGAAGGAAAACTTCGGCAATTTCGCAATAATTGGCTGTGGGGTGGTGAGTTTCCTGAAGGGTACATTTACAGTATGGACTACGAGTTAACTACCATTCGAGGGTATATAGAGCGTTACGTCGATCCCGAAAGCCTGGTAATTATTGTAGGAGATCATCAACCTCGAATTCCCATATCCGAAAGAGAATCGACTTACTCGGTGCCATTTCATATTTTGTCCCGGGAACCAGATGTACAGAAGTATGCAGAAGAATGGGGATTACAACCCCGGATGGTCCCGGGCGATGAACCGGAACCCCACCGGGGTATGGAAGATTTTTCGAGTTTTTTAACCGATCTTCTGGACTCGGTCTACCCTCAAGAGCCTACCGTCGAACGAGAGTAACCTGGTAGTTCGAATTCCAAGGAGCTTGGAACTGCATGTTTACGTTCTGACTGGTCAGTGGTTTTACAAATGTATAGGAACGTTGGCTCTCGTCGCAGGAGAAGGTAATCATTGGGCTCGTTCCTTCTAGACCAACTCGAAAATCTCGAACCGTATTCTGGCCAAAGTCAAAGAGCACCTCGCCACCTAACGACAGTATGCGAATATTGCTGCTGGTAAACTCCCATACAGCATCGTAGTTCTGGTCGACATAGCTCCCCAAGGGGAAGTTTCCCAGGTTAATAGCTTGGCCAAAAGCGAGGGCCCCGACTAAAATGAGGGCTAATAACAACGCAATTTTTTTCATTGCTTCCTCCAATAATTTGATGTATGCCCATTATACTTCTTGGGAGTCAAAAAATCGTCTTCGAATTTCTAAAACAATAGATTCTTCGTTCGACGAATCCAAGACGATATCGGCCACCTCTTTTACCTCGGGCTTTGCATTTGCAACCGCAATACCTAGCCCGGCGGTTCGAAGCATTTCGATGTCGTTGTAGCTGTCGCCAACCCCAATAGTCTGGTCTACCGAAAGACCCAAGATCCTGGCCAGAGCCTCGATTCCCGTACCTTTGTGAACCTGGGGATGGACGAACTCGAGGTACTCGGGTTTCGAGAAAGCCATGGTAAAGTTGCCCGGTGCCAGGGGAGTAAGTTCTTTTTCGATTTCCAAGAGTTTCTCCCTGGGACCGTTTAATAACAATTTAAGCGACCCCTGATTGATAATTGTCATAAGATCGTTCACCACCGAATACGCCATTGAAAGACCCTGGGAGTACTTTTGGGCCCGGGGATCATCGATCTCGACATAAAAGTCTGAACCAAGATAAGCCTGGACCAAAACACCCTTTTTCCGGGCCGCTTCCAGCACGATTTTACCCCCTTCGGGGAGCATTGGAATTCGAACTAATTCCTCTCCGGTTGCGACCGAACACACTACCCCACCGTTGAAGCTGATGATGTACTCTCCTTGTTTTTCTCCTAACAGGGCCCGGGCATTCCCCAACAGAACCGATGTGGGCCTCCCGGAGCAGAGAACAATTTGTACCCCCTGGGATACCAAATCATCTAAAGCATCGTGATTTTCTTTACTCATTTTCCCCTGACCGTTGAGCAGGGTATCGTCCATATCAAAAGCGATAAGTTTGTAGTTCATATCCCCGAGGGTATAAAATTACCGCCACCTTGACCAGGGGAAATGAAATACGTCACTCTTGCACCCATGGACACATTCTTTCGCGACCTGGGTGTTATTGGATTTCTTCAGGACATTGGGGCCTCTAAGCGTGGAGTCGACATGGGCAGCTATGCGATTCGAGCTGAGCACCTGATCGAAAATTTACGGGGTTTGGGCTACCAAGTAACCGACGAGGGCAATGTCGAGGGCCTTACCATGGCCGACGCGGTCGAAGAATCTGCCGGGGTCCTGAAGTACCTAACTCCTATTACGAAAAACATGTACCTTTTGAAAAAAGAAGTAGAAGCTATCGTCGACCGAGGTGCATTCCCCATAATTTTGGGCGGCGACCATAGCATGGCTATGGGATCTTTGGCGGGGTTACAAAAAAAGTACCAGGGTAACTTGGGACTCCTGTGGGTCGATGCCCACGGGGACTTTAATATTCCCGAAACTACCCCCTCGGGAAATATTCACGGTATGCCCTTAGCGGTCATAACCGGGCGGGGAGAAAAAACCCTCCTAGACATTGGCCCCTTTCCCGGGGTAAGGGAGGAGAATACGGTACTCTTTGGAATCCGCGACTTGGATGCCGAGGAGCGAAGGCTGTTAACCGAGAGTAGGGCCCGGGTCTTTACTACCCGGGATATTCTAGAAAAGGGATTTTTCCCCTGCCTTCAACAGGCCTTGGCGATTGTTACCGAGGGAGTTGAGTACTTTCACCTAAGCTTTGATATGGATAGCATAGACCCCCTCTACGCCCCGGGTACAGGAACTCCGGTAATGGGAGGGCTCACCGAGCGGGAGGTCCTGTATTTAATGGAAAGGGTTCACGAAACCGGACGATTAGTAAGTTTGGATCTGGTGGAGGTGAACCCTGCCCTCGATGTAGGGAACAAGACCGCAAGATTGGCGGCAGAACTCATCCTGCGGGCTATGGGAAAGAGGCTTGTGTAGGAAAGAAGGTGTTTAGATCAGGTGACCCATTGAAAGTCGCTTGGTACCCAGGTACCGGGCGTTGTGGACATTTGGTTCTATAATGATGGGAATCCGACGAGAAATTGGAAATCCTAAATTCGATAAACCATCCATTTTTGCCGGGTTATTAGTCATAAGGGCGACCGAACGAATACCTAAGAGCTCCATCATTGCAACCGCTTCGCCGTATTCTCGGGCTTCGGCCGGTAAACCTAGCTCCTCGTTGGCCTGAATCGTATCGCGTCCATGGTCCTGGAGTCGGTAGGCTTGGATTTTGGCCATGAGGCCGATACCCCGACCCTCTTGTCGCAGGTACAATACTGCCCCCCGATCAAGTTCGCCTATATAGGTTAAGGCAGCTTCTAACTGATCTCTACAATCGCAACGAAGGCTACCAAAAATGTCTCCCGTGTGGCATTCGCTGTGAATTCGCAAGGGAACATCTTCGGCCCCACGGATATCTCCCCTAATTATGGCCGTGTGTTCCCGTCCCCCTTGGGTATCGAGGAACCCAATAATGCTGAACTGACCAAAGCGAGTGGGCAAGAGCGCATCAGAAATCATAGAAATCCGAAAAATTTTGCCCGATGATGTGGTATAGTCGCGGAAATACTTGGGATCCTCGGGGAATCGGGGCTCAATTTTGGGTAAGGACTCGAGGGTCGGGAGGGTGATTGGATCCTTCATTCATACAAAGTAAATAAACCGCTGGTCAACGTCAATTCTCTTTCGTACCATTAAAGGATGATGAATTCTGTTTCGGTTTTGGTATCGTACGCCCAGACCCTCAATGGCGTTCTGGGTCGATCCTCCAAGGAGGCCACGAGCCCCTTGGCAATATCTTGCGACGCGACTCTATTTCTCACCCACGTTCTAAGGGGACTCTACGATGGGGTCTTAGTTGGTATCGACACAATACTTTCCGATGACCCCCAGCTTAGTCAGAGGGTAGGTGATTATTCGGCGACTGGCCGGCAATGGAACGGTAGACCCTTGGGACAGCCATGGCGACTCGTCCTAGATTCCCGGCTTCGAACACCCGAAAACGCCCGCATATTTTCCGAACTCGGAGACAAGGATCGGGTCATTCTTTTTTATTACTCCCGGGAGTTAGGTCCCGAACTTCTTTCAAAAAAGCAGGTGCTCGAAGGCAAAGGTGCTACCCTTGTTCCACTTTCGGCGAGTCCTCTACCTTGGGACGAAGTTCTTGCCTGGCTAGCAGACCATGGGTTGCAGAGCCTCTTTATTGAAGGGGGAGGGGCGGTTCTGTCCTCGGCACTGTCTGAAGGAATTGAAGACTCCCTCATCATAACCCAGGCACCCACCGCCGAGCCCCGGGGAACAAGTGTGGACCCGAAGTTGTCGCGAAAATGGAATCTTACCGCCCTTGCCCAGGGTGGGAGCGATCTAGTCCTCGAGTATTCTTCGACGGGCCAAAGCACCATCCCGATGCCTGGCTTGGCCGAGATATGCGAAAATAGTTCGGCGCCGGATCTGAAACTGCTCTTCACAAGACCTTCGTTGGGCCCGACTGCCGAGTTGGTGAAGGCTCGGCAACTCGTATTTACCGCTCCTCGGAAAGCGGCGGTTCGGACTATCGATCTCCGTCCCAAAGCCGGCGAGGTGTTGGTCCGATCTCGGCTCCAGGGTATAAGCGCAGGCACCGAAATGGCGGTATATCGGGGAGAATGCCAGGACTTCTCGGGTGAGGCCATAGCGAGTCTACAGCCCCAAGAGTATCCCCTAACCTATGGGTACATTAATGTTGGGGAAGATCCCCGGGGTCGTCGAGTTTTTGGCTTTGCCCTCCATCAAGACTGGTTTGCCTACCCCGAAGACGGGCTCATCGACCTGGGAGATCTATCCTGGGAGGACGGCATCTTTCTTGCTTCTACCGAAACCGCCGTGTCGATTGTTCACGACACCCATGCTCGCTTAGGAGATGTGGTTGCTGTTGCTGGCCAGGGGGTGGTAGGCCTTTTGGTCACCCAAATACTGCTGTCCCACGGGGTGAAGGTTCTGGCCCTGGATCCAGACCCCTATCGGAGAAAAGTAAGTCACGATTTGGGAGCCCAAGAGTACAATCCCCTCGACCCAGATCTCGCCGAACGTTTAACCGAGGTTACCGATGGCCGAGGATGGGACAAGGCGATTCATTGCAGCGGAAACTTCCGGGGTTTACAGACCCTTATCGACCACGCTCCCTTTGAGTCGACTATCGTCGAGGCTTCGTGGTACGCCGACAAACCCGTGTCCCTGAACCTGGGCCAGGCCTTTCATCGACGACGGCTGTCCTTGGTGAGTAGCCAGGTGAGTAACGTGGGCCGGCCCTTAGGCCCTCGGTGGACTAAGGCAAGGAGGATGGGTCAGGTGGTAGATTTATTGGGACGTTTGAGACCCTCTCGGTTTATTACCCATCGATTTGGACTTGATAAAGCCGCCGAGGCGTATACTCTACTAGATAACCCAACCGAGCCGGTGCTGCAGGTTGTTATAGACCCCGGACAGTAACCAGTCCTGAGTGGGCAAAAAAAGGAGAAACTGTATGTATACCATTGGAGTTCAGCGTTCGTTTCGGGCAACCCACTTTTTGGTCGGGAGTTTTGGGCAGGAAGAATTAGCCCCCCACAGTCACCCATATTTGGTCGAATGGCGTATCGGGGTTCCTACTCTGGATTCCAACGGATTTGGGGTCGATATTGCCCTTATGGAACGTTTACTCGAAGAACTTTTGACGAAGTACGACTCGGTGCTTCTCAATGATTTGCCCTTTTTTGCCGAGCGCCAATCGAGTTTGGAACACGTCTGTTTGTTTTTCTGGCAAGAATTAGCAAAAACCCCCGCCGCCGGGGGAGCCGCAACCCAGATGACCTTACGAATTTGGGAGAACGAACACGCCTGGGCAGAGCTCGAGCAACCTCTTGGGTAGAATAGTTATCCTCGAGCCACCGGGCTCCCGGGAAGCGTACGGCGGGATTTCGGGGGGATTTCTCTACAACGATCGTTTGGGGCTCTTGGGTTCTTCGGACGTTACTCTGGGACCCGAGGACCTCGTCCTTTTCGATAGCCTATTCTGGTACAGTCCCGAGTATTTGGCGACTTTACCCCAGGTGTCTGCCAACCAACCTTGGGGAATCATTCTCCATGGACTTCCGCCGGATACCGGCCCCCTCTTTGAGTCCCTTGGCAAAACAAATCTAGTAATTCTCCCCTCCCTGTGGATAGCTCGGAAATTCACCCAAGAACTGAAAGGGTGGCGACCGACCTACCTAGTCGAGGAGGATTTGGAAACCGAATCAAAGTTTGGGCTTCCCCGAAACCTTTTTCCCGAGATCCTGCCTCTTATTGTTCTATACCCCGGGTGGGATACCCACGGTCCGGAGCTTCTAAAACCTCGTCGTCGAACCCTTCCCGAAAAGTTGGAAGAGTACCGATTTGCCAGCCTTGGACGGGTATCGGAAGGAAAAGGACATAATCTTGCCGCCGAAGCTTTGGCTTTGTTGGAATTGCCATCCTGGTCTTGGATAGCTGCGGGACCGGGAAATCGAGAACTAGAACACACAATCTACAAAAAGCTCGGAAGCAAGTTTGAAACTCCGGGCACCCTTCCCTCCGAGGAAGTTCCAGACTTTCTCCACACAATCGATGTACTTATTCAGCCCAGCCTGGCTGAAACCTTTTCTATGGCGGTCTACGAGGCAGCCGCGGCAGGCTGTGGGGTGGTGGCCCTCGATCGGGGAGGGGTGAGCGAAGCCCTTGCCTTGGGGCAAGCTTTGAGGGCAGAGGTAGAAGATGAACCTAGTTGGCGAGGCCGACGAAGTGGGATACTGGTGACCGGAGATGAGGACACGAGTGATTCTACCCGGGTATTGGCCCTGTCCCGAGGGATTCTAGAGGCCCTTGAACCGGTAATTGAACAATCCGGACTCCGGCCTGAACCCCGACCCGAATTACAAACCCTACTCAGCTGGGAGGGCCGGCGTCGGCGACTCAATTTTGTCGTGTCACTGGTGCTCCAGTCTAGTTTCGGAGGAATGACGTGAACCTTTTTCATCCCCTCCATCTAAGATGGCTTCCGACCATGGCCCTCGTGGCTCTCATTTTTGTTTTGCTTCCCGGGTACTTTTTTCCTGTGCTCGTCCCGACTCTTCTGGTGTTTGGGTGGGGCCTAGACCTGGCTCGGCGGGGGTGGAAGCTTACCTGGCCGATGATTTTTCGAAGGCCGGCGAATATTGCGACCCTCACGCGCCTCATTTTTGGACTGGGGGCAGTCGCCCTGGCCCGAGTTGGAATTGGTCAAGAAAATTGGTTTGTTCTCCTTCTGGGAATGAGTGCCTTTGTCTTTGATGGGGTAGATGGGTTCTTGGCCCGACGATTTTCCGGGTCCGGGGAACAAGGTGGAGAACTGCAAAGGCGACAAGAACGATTTGGGGGCTGGCTGGATATGGAAAGCGACAGCCTCTTGTTTCTGATATTTGGAGGATGGATATATTGGCATATGCCAGGAATAGGTGGTGGCGCAACTGCTGCGGTTGGGTTGTTTCGGTATGTTTTTGGGGTGATTTTTTTGCTGCCCCCCTGGCGATTGGCCCCGAACCTTAAGTTCCGGTGGTTTGCAAAAACGATCGCCGCGTTGGTGCAGATCGGAATAGTTGCCCTGTGGATCGGGGGCCTCTTTCCAGAGACAATTCCACCGAGGGTGTTGGACTGGGTAGGGATTGGGATGGTGACTGGTTTAGGAATCTCCTTCGGTTTCGAAGGGATCTTACGAATAAAGGAGTTTCAATCTCTGGGTTCTAAGGCCTATCGGAGGGCAATAGCCAAGTCAATGGTGGTGTACCAGGGAATCCCCGGAAGGCAGAGGCGTATTCGTCGAATGTACAGACAGTTCGTACAACCTGGATCCTTGGCTATAGACGTAGGTGCCCATGTAGGAAATCGAATTCGTGGGTGGTCGGCCATGGGGGTACGGAGCATCGGGGTAGAACCCCAGCCCGGCCTGGCTCGGGTCTTGGAGAATTGGTTCGGCGAAGATCCCCTGGTAACCATTTTGCCCTGGGGATTAGGACCCGAAGTAGGTCAGATGAATCTACTCATAAGCGAAGAACATCCTACCTTAACGACCCTATCCCAGGAATGGGTAGATCAGGTTCAGACTAAGAAAGCCTTTGAGGGAATTGCTTGGCAGAAAGAAGTGCCCGTAAAGGTGAGTACCCTCGATACTCTCATTAAAACCTATGGAATGCCAGACTTCGTAAAAATCGACGTAGAAGGATTCGAACCCCAGGTGCTTGCGGGCCTTTCTTTTCCGGTTCCCGCCCTCAGTATAGAGTTTCTGCCCATGGCCTTGGAATCGGCATTAGAGAGCCTGACCCAACTTCGGCGCCTCGGGGAATACGAGTTTAACTTGTCGATGGTCGAGACGATGAAATTTGTGTTTCCAAGTTGGGTCGATGAGGCCACGGTAGTTGAATTTATCTCCGGACCTACTACTCGGGGTCGGAGTGGTGATATTTACGCTCGCTTACGCCAAACCAATAGTCGGTAGTTCAGAGTTCTTTGGTACAGGAGCCGCTGAAGCGAGGTTCCTCCATCGAGGTTTTGAACCCAGGCAGGCGATTCCTTGTGACCAGAGAAGAATCGTAAACCTCTAAGCAGGGGCAAAACCGCCGCGGCAAACCGGTCCCGAGGTCGAAAAAGCCGTAGAAAGGGGGTTAAGTCCTGGTCCGAGACCAGCTCCAAGCCCACCTGTGCCCCGAGGTCGAGCATTCTCTGGTGGGTCGTAAGGCCATAACCGTGCCACTGGGATATAAATCGTTGCAGGTGGGCGTGGTCTGTTGGACCAAGGAATTCGGGCTCGAGAGAAAGCATATCGTCACAAACCAGACAGATTCCCCCAGGGGCCAAGGCGCCGGCGGCCAACTGGAAAGTCTTTTGTAAGTCCGGGCTATGAAGAAAACTTTCCAGGGCAAGCACCGCGCCAATAGGTGGAAGGGGTTCGAAGGTTGATTCTTGGGTGTAGTCGCCGTGGAGGAGGGTAATTGTCGAACCAAGCCCTTGTTGCTGAAGGAAGGTTCTTCCTAAATCGACCTGGGCAGTCGAAATAGTAACACCCCAGAACTTCAATATTCGAGCAGAGTGGGCTGGAACCGTCGAACCACTGGCGGCTCCAGCGGAACCGTCCGATACTTTGTTGCCCGTCAGGGCGCCGAACTTTCGAGCCAGGAATTGGAGGGTGCCCCCGACACCGCACCCTAGGTCCAAAATTGTGGGGGCCGGCAAAGCCGACGTCGACAGGCGGTCAAACATGGCCTGGGGAACCCAGTTTGCGGCCTGTTCAGGGGATTGAATTCCTGGGGCCCAAATTCCCCGGTGAATGGCCAGGGCACCGCCGCCCTCGCCTTGGCGGATGAATCGGCGGGTATTTTTGTTATAATACGTACTGACCGAATCTTGGGGAGCTTTCATAGATGAGGAGTAATATGCCACCGACCGAGGATAGGGACAAGGGAATAACCGAGGGTTTTACAGGGGCTGTGCGTGGTAAGGTAACTCCGACTTTGGCAGGTGGGCCCCCATCTAACCCGATAGCAGCGCCGAATAACGGTGGGACAGTGGCCCGAGCACCCCAACCGGACATGAACTCGCACCGCCTCCCATCAACCTCACCAGGAGTTGACACTTGGCTTTTAATTCTGGGAAACGCCGTATCGACCTTTGGGAACGGAGTTTTTCTGGTAGCCCTCCTCATCTACGGAGGTACCCAGGTGAATTCAAGCCAGTTCCTGGGACTCGTTCAGGGTACCGCCTACCTTCCAATGGCCCTGTTTTCTCTTTTTGCCGGTCGGGTCGCCGATCGCCTAGGTCCCCGCTTTCTTATTGTTCTTACCGATTTACTTCGAGGGGTGGTTTTTGTGTCTTTTGGCCTGGGATTTTCGAACCATTCCTTGGGAGTACTCTTGCCTCTGGTCTTTATCAATGGTGGACTCCAAGCCTTCTTTATCCCCGCAGTGGTCCTTTTAAGTGTTCGTCTGGAAGGGGATTTTCACCGCCGGGGCCAACGGGTTGGGGTACTAGGCCTTCGGACCGCGAGTCTGCACACCGCAACCTTGGCGGGTAATGCCCTGGGTGGAATATTGTTCGTTGCCTTTGGGCTTTCGGCTCTGCTCGTCGCCACCGGAATAGGATTTTTTGCCAGTGGTCTCAGCGAGATGTTCATTCGGGCTGGGCGGCGGGTTAACGAACCCCTGGTCGACCCAGGTCCGGCTCAGAAATCGACTAATCCCTTAGAATTCTTGAAAATGTTCCCCGTAAACCTCTACTTATTGTTTCAGATTGTATTGCCCCTACTGACAATCCTCCTGCCCGGATATCTTACCGGAGGTCTTGGCCTACCCGAGCAGGCGGTGGGCTGGGTATTTGCCCTGCTTTTGGCGGGGAGTATCGGTGCCGGGCTGGTTCGGGCCCGGGGATGGAAGGGGTCGGCGAATGGGGTAGTCGGGCTTACTTTGGGTTCAACCCTCTCCTTGGGTATTCTGGGAGCCTTAGATCTTTTTGGTTTTGGTATACCTCTGGGCCTTGGGGTGATAATGCTTGGATTTTTCGGATTTGGTCTGGGATGGATGTACCTATCGGCGATTGAAAAGGTTCAAGAAGGGGCAGGCAAAACCGGCGGGCGGCGCCATGGGGTTTTGGAAACCCTTACCTCCCTGCTCGTGCCTGGGGCTTACTTTCTAGGATCGATGCTGGTTCCCAGCGACCCCACCCTGGCACCGGCCTGGATCTTCGGCTTCGGTCTTGTACTTACCGGGGGAACCCTCTACCTTGGAATGGGGAGACGCCGCGGGTGAAACAGTTTCTTTTCGTAGCTATTCTCGTAATTGGTCTATTCGTTTCATTTGTCGTAGTTCGACGAGGACTCCTACCTATCGAACTTTCTCGCGCGACTCTTACTTTGGTAGGTGGTGGTGCGACCTTCCCTGCCCCCCTGGTACAGGCCTGGGCTCAGGGTTACGAATCTCTTACTCATGGACGAGTACGCTTGGAGTATGCGGTAATAGGCTCGGGAGCGGGAATTCGGGGCTTTATGGACCAACGATTTATGTTCGGTGTGTCCGAAGCCCCCCTTAGCGAGGGAGTCGGTTTTAACATTCCGCTTACCCTCGGCGACGTAGCCCTTACCTATAATCTTCCTAGCCTGGACCCAAGCGGCGAGGGTCTTATTTTTTCTTCTGAACTTACGGCGAATCTTTTTTTAGGGAAGATTTCTCGGTGGAATGATCCGGCCATCGCCTCCCTGAACCCGGGAGTAGAACTTCCCGATCTGCCGATAGTGCTGATCTATCGGAGCGATGGTTCGGGAACGACGAGCATCTTTACGTCGTTTCTGTCTCGGGTGAGTCCCGAATGGGCGAGCAGAGTTGGGAAGGGTACCCGAGTGAGGTGGCCCCTGGGTCGAAGTGGGGAGGGGAATGACGGAGTTGCGTCCCTGGTTGCTGCGATCCCTGGAGCCCTGGGGTACAACAGCCTGGCCTTCGCCCAGCTGTACTCCCTTTCCTACGCCCAGATTATAAATCAACGAGGGGTCATTATTACCCCCAGTCTGGAAGGAACCACCGCCTCGGCCCAAGTGGCAATTCCCCGGGATGGCCGGGTAGACTTAACGAACACTCCAGCCCCGGACGGGTACCCGATTACGGGCTTTTCCTGGGCCTTGGTCTACGAAAACCTAGCCCGTAACAACTCGATTCCCAACCGAGAGACAGCAATAGAGCTTGTCCGATTTCTCTACTACCTTGTAACCGAAGGTCAAAAGCTTAATTCACAACTTGGATTTGCTCCCCTTCCGGCTGAGGCCCAAGAGGTAGCGATTCACATGATTCGTTCTTTGGTATGGGACAATGAGGCTCTAGGAGATCGAGTTATTGGGGATATTCGGGCGAAAGGATTTTAGGTGAACCCAAAGCTACGATTACTCCAAGGAAGAGAAATCCTAGTCCCAAGATGAGAGGAATCGAAATCAAACTAAAGCCCCTAAATACAGCCAATATAAAAAACGGGAGGGTTGTATAAGAAACATCGTAGACACTGCCCATCATGGCTGGTCGGCAGTGACGTAAATAGGACCATTGAATAAGGACAAAAGCACCTAGAGCCCCTAGAAAGCTACCGACAAAAATTATCCATCCCAGAGGACTGGTGGGCAAAAATCCGCTACCTGCCTTGGTAGATTGAGCAATTCCCTTGAGCACCGCGTCTAAAGCCGCCATACCACCAGCGAAAAATCCAAAGGCAACTTCTTGAAAGGGGATTTTCGTCTTTCCGAGGGCCGAAAGAATTAACGGTCCACCAACGATCCAACCAAGAGCAAAGACCACGATATTTCGGGGATTTGGTGTATACATTGACGGAACCCCAGAGACGATTTGTGAATACCCCAGAAAAGTTGTACCGATGATTATACTCACTATGCTGGCTACTTCGTGAGGTCGAAATTTCTGACCTAAAAAAATCCGAGAATAGACGAGTAGGGGTAATAGGCCAAAGCCGTACATTGAGGTGTAGTAGGGAGTTGGGGAAAATCGATTTGAGACAATCACCCAAAAGGGATTCGTGAAATTCAGGAGTATTCCAAGGATATAGATCGTTTTTTTTGCACGAACTTTTCTAGGGTTTAGGCCGTAAGCCATGAAACCTTTAGAAAGGTGAATAACCGAGGTTCCCAGTAATCCGAGGGTCATCGAAATGAATACTGGATTCATTGGGTTGTAGACCATACTTCAGCCAATAAAAGCCTCCGGTGCGATTCTTTACCCTTACCACTATTTCATCCACGATGGTTCATATGTTCTCGAGGGGTTTTCAGTTCTAAAAACCCAGATATAGGAACCACACCAAGCTCTCGTGCTCGATGTAACTTATCACCTATTCATACCGGACCGTGGCATGGAACATAAAGCTTGTTACCCCCTAGATACTCTGGTATAGTTTTCCTGAAAACTATGTCCGAAAAACGTCGGCACACTCGAATTGTGCACGAAGACGTTGTCTGGTTTGATGGAGCGGGAACTACGGTAGAAGGGGTCTCAATAGATCTGAGCCGTAATGGAATACAGGTAAAGGTTGCTATTCCCCAGTCATTCGAACGGGTGGAAATAATCAGATTTTCGTTACCAGAAATTTCTTCGGAAATTAAGGTACCGGTTCGGATTGCCCGACGAGGCGCAAACGAAGACGGATCAAAACAGCACATTTATGCCTTTGAGTTCCTGCACAGTACAGATCAGCAGTTGCGTCTAATAGAAAACTATATTCACGAAACCAAAAAGCGCCACATTAGCGAAAATGCGGACGATGCGGAGTCTCGCCGTGTTCCTCGTTTGGACTGCTCTATCGAGGCAAAAACCGATCGGTACCTTACTAATGTTACAATCGAGAACTTGACCCCCGAAGGTTTACTCCTTATAGCAAATGGGGAAACTCCCTCAGGTACAGACCTGGTAGTTGAATTCATCCTCCCCGGTGATGAAAGGGCTCTTCGGTTTGATTCGGTCGTAGCCTACTGTGTGAAAGACCCCCACAGGCGAAGTCGTATCGGTGTTCGGTTCAGGGAAGTATCTGCGGTGAATCGCGCGCGAATATCCGCCTACATAGAAAAGATGGTAGCGTCCCAGTCCTTAGCCTCGATACGCCAAGCTATAAAAGGTTCCGACGATGGTGGTTATTGGTTAGATGCAGCCGCCTCTTTCAGATTATTAAGGGCCCAACGAAATAGCCCGGTCTATATTTTGGTCGAAGGTACAACTGAAGTATACAATGGTTCGATACGGACAGAGAAAAAACCCGACGATAGTACGAAGTTTGGTCTTGTAGTCGATGGTTTAGTAACTGTCAAAGCCGATGACTCGGTGTTTGTCAGTTTTACCCTTGACGGAAGCATTCATTATTTTTCCTCGACGATTCTCGAATTCCATTCTCAACCTCACTCAAAGACCGAACTTACCGTAGCCTTGCCGAAACAAATATATCAAACCGACAATCGTTCTGTTGGGCGCCAACTGGTACCGAAAAACACAAAAGTCACCCTCTATTATGGGGAAGATTCGGAAAACATTGGGCTGGTAGGTACACTGGTCGATGTGAGCTGGCGTGGTTTCCTTGCGGAATTTACCATTTCTACGCAGACTTCTCTACCGATTCAGACCGGTATCCCTGTGACTTACTCATTGGATTCTGAGTTCCAGTTGCCCCCTTTTGGACAAATCCGGCATATTTCTGAGATTAGTTTCTCTATTGGAATAACCACAATACAAGTTGGTGTCGAGGCGGGGATCTGGCGTGGGCAAATAAAAGAAACCATTATTTCTGGCCAAGAGTGGGAACAACGAAAGGCTACGGGTCAGCTACCGATCCGTGAACCCGTGCCGAGTTTTCCTACTCGCCGGATTACCTTTCTAGATCGACAAGGGCGACAAATAGTCGGATTAGAGAACCGAGTTGGCGATGCCAAATCTCCGGTAATAGTGATTATTCCTCCTGCCTTTGGAAAGAAAAAGGAAACTCTTGCGCCTCTTGCCGCCGCTCTCTGCATCAATTTTGCCCGAATTGGACAAGGTTGTATCGTTTTGCGATTCGACGGAATAAATCGACCCGGGGAAAGTTATAATCGGAATCCAAGTCCTTCCCGGGGCTATGAAATGCTAGGTTATCGACCCTCCCAAGGGGTTGAGGATATGCAAGCGGTGTTAGATTTCGTCTACAAGAACTACTCTGGCGAACCGGCATCGGTAATCCTTGTTACTACGAGCATGTCTTCGGTCGATGCCCGCAAACTTCTACTCATAGAAAGAGAGCGCGTCCATGCCTGGGTAAGCCTCATGGGAGTCCCGGCCGGCCGAACTACCCTTATGAACGTATTGGCTGGAACCGACGTCATTGCCAACACAAAAGCGGGTCTGAAAAATGGGGTTCGGGGGATGCTTGGGCACTTCGTGGATATGGATCAACTAGCCCAAGACCTCATAGATGAAAAATATGCCTTCTTGACCGACGCCCGGTTTGATCTATCGCGAATAAAGATACCGGTCCTATGGATTCTTGGAGAATACGATCACTGGGTGGACCCAAAAGAGGTCGAAGACATAATGTCAGTTGATAGCGGCGCTTCCCGGGAGCTAATTAGGATCCCTGCCGGACACAATCTACGCAGCAGTCAGGACGCGGCCGAAGCTTTTCGAATAATTGCCGAGTACTGCACCGGGTTAGTAGGTTCGGTTAATCCGGCAATAACCGTTCCCCGGGCGGTTTTACTGCAAATAATTTCCGAAGAACGAGAGGCGGTCTACAAACCCCTCGACGCCGATGAGGTTTCTGCCTACTGGCGCTCCTATCTAGTAGGTGAGAAAGCCGAGAGCGAAGGATACGACTTTTATGGTCGACTCACCGAGTTCCGGTCCTTTTTACACGACGAAATTCGACTGCTCGATGTGGGTCCGGGTCAAATGATTGTGGATATGGGATGTGGCACGGGACTACTTACCCGGGAAATCCTTCTTGCTCTGGCTGATCATAAGGCCATAGGTTCGGTGGATATACCAACGTCGGTTCTGGCGGTTGATTTGGTTCCCGATGCCCTGGCTCGGACCGAAAAAAAGTGTCGAGAAACTCTCGCCGAGTATCCTAACCTTCGAGGTCTGGATCTCTCATTCCGGGTACAAGATCTGGAACCCAGTCGCCTAGTCCCCCTCAAAGACTTTTTAGACAACCCTCAAGTTCCTCTCACTTTTCTCAAGGGAAGAATAGAGGGGCTCTCCAACCGGGTAATTGACACTTGGGAACAGAAATCCACCCCCCAATTGACTTCATGGTTAAAAAGCGGCGAAGGTTCTGTTCCAAACGGCGTTTCAAACCCGGAAATTGCCCAAGAAATACACACTGCCCTTCGATATCTCAGGGGCGAAGTTCGGTGGGAAGAAATCAGCTTTCATACACTCAACTTTGGACCGGTCGGAGTACGTGCCCCGATCTCGGTCTCTGTCGACGGGGAAGGACATACCGAGGTTTTCGACCGGCTAATTGCGAGTCTCTTCATCTCGTACATATTGAATCCCGATTACCTGCTGGCAGAATTTCATAGCAGATTAAAGTCTGGTGGTCGGATTGTGCTGTCTTCGATGCGACCGGACAGCGACGTTTCGAAGATTTTTACCAAATATATCGAGCACCTGAATGGCGCAGAACGGCAAGATGGACAGTTAACCGCTGCCCGATCGATGCTCAACGAAGCGGCGCGACTACTAGAACTCGAAGAAGACGGATACTTCCGCTTTTATTCCGAAGAAGACCTCTATCTGCTCCTCAAGAATGCGGGTTTCCAAGATATTCAAGTGACTCGTTCCCTTGGAACTCCTGCCCAGGCGTATATCGCCAGTGGCACCGCAACAGGAAATCCGCCCCCGGTATGGCAAAGGTATGTCTGAACTAACCCGCCGCATAGAAGAGAGTCTGGGTCGGTGGGGAACCAATCCCGTGCTGACCGAGCTCGGACCGCGGGGTGAGATTGTATCGGTTGGACCGGAAGATCTTCAGTTCCGGATCCGATCAATGACAACTATTCTCCGGCAAGGAGGAATAGATAGGGATACGGTAGTCGCGCTTTTTCTGTCCAATTCTATCGATTTTGTAGTGGTAATTCTTGCCCTTATCTATCTTCGGGCGGTTCCGGTCTTCGCAAAAAAAGAGTATCGGTTCATAGAACTCACAACTATTTTCCGGGACCTTAGTCCGGGGGCGGTTATTGCAGAATCTTCGTTTGTACCCATGCTTTCACCGTTTGCCTCCGGCCGTGGACTTCTCGTTCGCGAAGGGACGGGGCGTTTTACGGTTGTGAATCCGACTTCGAGTACTTCCAAGACTTCGGGTATTTCCGACCAGTGGGTGTCGATTAACTGCACTTACCGGGGAACAGGGACTCTGGTCGGCAGTCTCGCCCTCGAAAAACAGTATCTCCACGGTGCGAAAGTGCTCCAGGCGGGATTGCAGTCCACACCTGGGGAGTCGCTCTTGTACCCCCTTCCACTCAGTCATATTTTTACCCTTGTCGGCTGCCTGTTCACCCCTTTGTTGTACGGACTTACGGGCATACTGGCGACCACAATCCATCCCCGGGTTATTTTGTCTTCATTCGAAACATTGGGCGTTAACCATGTAACCGCCGTCCCCGAGGTGTATCGTCTGCTGCTACGGTCGGTAAAAGAGGGGCAGAAGTTCTCGAGCCTCTTGACCTTTGTTTCCGGCGGAAGCCGGCTAGAAATCGAAGAGTATGATGAACTTTCTAAGGCCTTTTCAGTTGAGGTGCTACACGGCTACGGCCTTACGGAGTTTACCCCGATAGCGCGGAATAGCCGGGGAGAGTCCCGTGCCGGAACCGTTGGACGTGTATGTGACGGAGTAGAGGTCAAAATTGCCAACCCCGATGACCATGGACGGGGAGAAATTCTCGTACAAAGTGAGTCGATGTTCGGCGGATACTACAACCGACCCGAAGAAACCTTTCTTGCAATCCGGGATGGGTGGTTTCATACCGGCGACCTGGGGCACTTCGACCAAGACCACTTAGTATTCGATTGGGAAACCAAGAATACCTACAAAATGAATGGGGTTATCGTCGACCTAGAGGAGGTTCGGTCTGCAGTCCTCTCGGCCACGGTAGCCCGGGATGCCCGAGTTATTATTGAAGGATATTCGATAGTTGCACTTTTGGAAACACCTTTAGCGGTCGATATTGAGAGCGAGGAAATGCGGGTACAAGAGGTTCTAAAACACCAGATAGCCGCCTACAAAATACCGCGGAAGATAAGGCGGGCCTAGGGAGAGGATATTGGACAATCCAAGCAGAGAGAAGATCGAATCCGTAGTATCGCGAATCTCGCGAATTCCGAAGTCGGAATTTGCCGACGATGTACTCATTCGGGAAGAGTTGGGTATCGACAGCCTAATGGCTATGGAGATTGTAGCAACCCTGGAGCGGGAGTTTTCAATAGAAATTGACGAAACAGAAATGTTCGATATTCAAACGGTTGGAGAATTCTCCCAGTTTGTCGAAGCCCGTATTCGGAAGTCCCATGGCTAATCTTAAGATCTTGCTGATTTCCCCGGGTGGGGCATTTCTGAGTCGGAACGACGAGTTTCGAACCTATATGGAAGGTTCCCGGGAGATGAAGACAATTCTGCACTATTGGAATGGGCTGGGAGCTGCCCTTCCAACCGTAGCGGGTCTGACCCCCGATCGTCACATAGTTTCCATTTGTGACGAGAACTACGAAACCATCGATTTTTCCGCCCCGGTAGATCTGGTCGGGCTTACGGGGATGACTCAACAAGCCCCTCGAGCTTACGAAATCGCCGATGAATTTCGTCGACGGGGGGTCTATGTAGCTATGGGCGGAATTCACGCTACCGTGCTTCCAGTTGAGGCTTTGGAGCATGTTGATACCGTTCTCACTGGAGAAGCGGAAAACACATGGCCGCAATTCTTGGCGGATTTTGAAGGTGGCAAACCTCTCCACCGTTACGACCAAAAGAACTATCCTGACATCAATTTGTCTACCATTCCTCTGCCACGTTATGACCTGGTGGCCGCCAATAATTATCCAGTGGTTTGGGTTCAGGCGACCCGGGGGTGTCCTCTAGACTGCGATTTTTGTGCAGCGACCCGTATTTACGGGGCAGCCTATCGGCACAAGGATGCCGATCAGGTAGCCCGGGAAATTGTTGAGGTCAAGAAAATATGGAAACACGCCCAGGTTGGATTCGCCGACGATAACATGTTCGTCAATAAAAAGTGGGTCCATAACCTTCTGGACCAGTTCGAGGATATTCCCTTCACCTGGTATGCCCAAAGCGATATATCCTTGGCCGAACATCCGGATTTACTTACTCGACTCCATCGAAATGGCCTTCGAATCCTTTTTGTGGGATTTGAGAGTGTTAATCACGAAAATTTAGCGACAATTAACCAAAACCAATGGAAGGCCCGACGGTTAGAGAGGTATCCCGAATCTATCGCCGCAATCCAGGGGGCCGGGATTGGGGTCTACGGATCGTTTATCGTTGGAATGGAAGAAGACACCACCACAGTGTTCGACGAAATAGCTGACTTCTCCAATGCTAATTCTATTATGGGCACCCAGGTGACTATTCTTACCCCTTTTCCAGGAAGTGTTTTGCGAAACCGACTCGAAGAGGCCCGGCGAATTGTATCCAGCGACTGGCGTTTATACACTGCGTGGAATTGTGTCATTACCCACCCTCACCTAAGTGCCCAAGAAATGGAGGAAGGCTTACTTCGGATTTACCGGTCGGTATATTCCGAGGAGCAACTCCGTTCTCGGGCCGCGTATTTCAAGAATGCATTTAGACAATTGGTCGGAGGTTGAGACCATGACTATGCAGGAGGGATTCCAGAAAGAACAAAAGGTACGGGCCTTGGGGAATAGTCGTATCGCCGCGGTATTTGCCGCAATTGCGATAATGCTTTTTTCGCCTCTAGATTTGGCCGTATATCCCGATTATTTTTTTACCTTCTTTTCTCTGAGACTCGGCGTGGTATTCATTAGCCTAGTTCTATTTTTTATTACCTATTTACCTCTTGTCCGAGGTTTCGGGCAAGAAATAGGAACAATTCAATATATTGTCACCGCCCTTTCTGTGGTCCTTATGATTCATTTCTCGGAGGGGTACCTGAGCCCCTATTACGCTGGAATCAATGTAATTCTCATCGTATTCCTAGCAATCCTACCTATGGACCATCTTCGAGCGGGCGTAATATGTGGTGTTATCTACGCAAGCTATTTGATACCGATTCTGTACCGGGGACAGATTACTGAGTGGTCCGTTTTTATCAACAACAATGCGTTTCTTTTGGCGACCATTATCCTATCCATCCTAAGTTCGTATATGCATACCAGACTACGGATTCGGGAATACGCTGCCCGCCATGAACTTGCTACGGCCAACGAAGACCTCAAACATCTTGACGTTCTAAAATCTCAGTTTTTTGCAAATGTAAGCCATGAAGTGCGAACTCCCCTAACCTCAATCATTGGCCCAGTACAAAGCATTTACCAAGGTGATGTAGGAGAAATTACTTCCGAGCAAAAGGAGCTCCTTTCCCAGGTTTACAGGAATACCTTGCGACTTTTAGACATGATCAATCAGATGCTCGATTTCGCTCGCTACGATGCGAAAAAAATGCAGGTAAATCTGGCCGAAGTAGACCTAGAGAAAACAGTATACGAGACAGTTACCGCCTTTCGAGAAGTAGCGGCTCGAAAAACATTATATTTGAAGTTTGAAAGTGTGGATCTTCCCCTAATGTACCTTGATAGGGAGAAGGTCGATCGAATCTTGACGAATCTCGTCCGAAACGCAATTAAGTTCACCGAGTCCGGTGGTATTTCTCTGACTATTGCCCCTGAAGGTTCACAGGTTGTCATTTCGGTAGCCGATACGGGAATCGGTATACCTCAAGACCGGCTTTCGACTATCTTCGAGCGCTTTCAACAGGTCGACAGCTCAAGTACTCGCCGATACGAAGGGACTGGCCTAGGGCTTACGATCGTAAAGGAAGCAGTTGAGATTCAGCACGGAACAATCGAAGTAGCGAGTGAGCTTGGTCGCGGAACGACCTTTACGGTCCGGCTCCCAATGAACCTCGATAAACGAATACCCGACGCCAAAAGTAAACGACGCGGTGAAGATCGGCGGCAGTATCATCGGCGAAACGACCAGGCCCCATACACCGGCCCAGAACGGCGTAATGGTCCGCGGCGAGGGTACGATCTAGCCCGAATCGAAATAGACGACTTGGTGTTTATAGATTCTTCGCTCCTCACTTCCAATGAAGGTTCTCCTGAACTCCCAGCCGAAGCGAAGGGTTCTCGAGTCTTGTATGTGGAAGATAATACCGACCTCCGTTCGTATGTTTACCGTATGTTGACCAAAGCAGGATACCAAGTCGAGACAGCTATCGACGGACAAGAGGGTTGGGAAAAAGTCGCAAGCTTCAATCCAGAAGTTGTTGTTTCAGATATAATGATGCCCCGGATGGACGGCTACGAATTACTAAGTCGCATACAGGCCGATGCTCAGTTCCAAAGTACTCCGGTTATACTTACAACGGCAAAATCTGAATTGGATGAACGAATCCACGGTCTCGAAGAAGGCGCCGACGACTATTTGGCAAAGCCTATAAATATTAGGGAACTCGACGCCCGGATTCGTAACCTGGTAACCCGGAGTCTTTTTCAAGAGGCAACCTTACGAGCAAAAGAACTAGAACACCAGATGCGCGAACTAGCGGTAGGTTTTTCCCGCTCCCTTGATCTTCGGGATCACTATACCGCCGACCACTCTAACGACGTGCTCGCCTATGGAACTATGATCGCCGCCGAAATGGGCCTGTCAGTCGATGAGGTATTTAGGAACTCGCTACTTCTGCACGATGTAGGAAAAATTGGTGTCCCCGATCGAATTCTACTCAAAGAAGGTCCTTTGACCGACGAGGAGTGGGAGACTATGAAAAGACACGCCGAATTCGGGGCTCAACTTTTGTCGGGGTTTGATTCCTTCAAGGACGTGGCCGAAATTGTCCTTTCTCACCAGGAGCACTTCGATGGAAGTGGCTACCCCCGAGGACTGAGAGGTACCGAGATTCCCCAGACCGCCCGTATTATTGCGGTGGCCGATGCTTGGCATGCAATGATTGAGGACCGACCGTATAGAAAGGCCTTGGAAAAACCCAGGGCAATTTCTGAACTGGTGAATGGGAAGGGGAAATATTTCGATCCCGAGGTGGTGGACGCTTTTTTGAAGGCCTTAGGAAGACAGGGGCGTCCTACCAGCGTTAGATAGGGTCGAGAGGGTCTGATAGTTTGACTGGGGAAACGATTCAGAATAAACCCGCCCCCCTATTGTTCGGTAAACAAGTGGTTTAGTGTCCCAAAGGGCACCACAGTCCCTTCCACACCTTCTCAGTAGAACCGGGTACCAAGTTGGCCATTGCAGCACAAAACTCAAGGTGACTGGGAAGTCCATCCCGGGGGCAGGGGTAGTACTATTGGTAGATTAATTTGACCCAGATACCAACTCGACACATCCCCTTTAACCGCAGTACGATAATCATCATGGATATCCAATTATTGACCAGTTTTTTTATGGGGACCTCAATTCTTAATTTCGTACTATTAGTCCTCTTGTCCCTGCTGCTGACTTTTGGGAGTGATTTTATCTACTCTATTCACAATAAGGTGTTCCCCATGCCCAGAGAAACCTTCACCGTGGTGCTCTATTCGTTCTTGGGATTTTATAAGATTGCCTGGTTGGCGGCCGGTGTAATCCCGTGGATTACCCTACTTCTTATGGGTTCGGGGATTTTCCAATGACCATCACTCCTGAACATAACGAACGAATGGCCAAAATGACCCTGGCATCGATCTATCCTCTCTACGTGACGAAGGTGGAGCGGAAAGGCAGGACGAAGGCAGAATTGGACCAGGTTATTCAGTGGCTTACGGGGTTTGATGAAGCGAAAATTCGCTCACTTATCGACGAAAATGCGACCTTTGGGAAACTCTTTGACCAGGCCCAGTTGAATCCAAACGCCCACCTCATAACCGGGGTTATTTGTGGGTATCGAATCGAGGAAATCGAAAATCCCCTAACTCGAAAAATTCGGTATTTGGACAAGCTGGTCGACGAATTGGCCAAGGGGAAAAAGTTAGAAAAGATTCTTCGCACTTCTTAAGGATGAGGAGGAACAATTGACCCAATCGTGCTGCGGCCCAACCCGCCAGGCTTCTGAGCCGAACAACCCAAGCCCGAACGAGCCCAACCGAATTCCTCTAGATTCCCAAGCCCAGAATCACCCCGACCGACTTATGTACCTCGAGGGTGGAAAATTCCTCATGGGTACCGATTCGGATGAAGGGTTCGCCGCCGACGGCGAGGGTCCGGTGAGGGAAGTAACCCTCTCGCCCTTTTGGGTAGATCCTTTTGTGGTGAGTAATGGGGACTTCGCTCGTTTTGTCGAGACCACCGGCTATGTGACCGAGGCCGAAAAATTCGGATGGAGTTTTGTCTTTCACCTCTTTGTAACCAAAATGGCCCATAAACGAGGGGAAGTGCGCCGGGTACCGGGTCTGGAGTGGTGGTTAGGGGTCGACCGAGCCTGCTGGAAACGACCGGAGGGGCGAGGGTCCGACCTTCGGGGTCGGATGGATCATCCGGTGGTCCACGTGAGCTACAACGATGCCCTGGCCTATTGCCAGTGGGCGGGGGTGCGGCTGTTAACCGAAGCCGAGTGGGAGTACGCTGCCCGAGGTGGCCTGGAACAAAAACGGTACGTCTGGGGCGACGAACTTATCCCCGGTGGAAAACACCAAACCAATATTTGGCAGGGGGATTTTCCTCATCGAAACACCCAAGACGACGGGTACGCGGCGACCGCCCCGGTGCAATCTTTTGAGCCCAACGGCTACGGTCTGTACAACATGGCTGGAAATGTGTGGGAGTGGTGTGCCGATTGGTTCTCGCCTAATTGGCACAAAGTGGAAACACCCCAAACCCGGATTGACCCCCGAGGGCCCTCGACCGGCGAGCGCCGGGTAAACCGAGGTGGGAGTTACCTCTGCCACGCCAGTTACTGTAATCGATATAGGGTGGCCGCCCGAAGTTCGAATACCCCGGACTCGAGCACCGGGAATTTGGGGTTTCGGGTAGGATTGAGCGATTCGGGGGTGAAAAAAGAAGGAATATAGAGGTTCATGGACTTGGTACACAATGATCTTGTGGGGTTTGCGACCGAAGGAGTACACCCATAAAAGCCCCATCGGTCAGATAGCCTCCTACCCTTTTACCGCACCGTTGGTAATACTCTTTACCAGGTATCATTACCTAATAAACCCCGCCGTTGCTATGCAGCTTAATCACAACATTCCTTGGAACAAAGGGCCGGGGGCGGTGTCAGGGGCGCTCTCCAAGAAGATCCCCTGAATGGATTTTTTGACAAATAGGGTGCCTTTTGGCTCCTGCATAATACCCAGGAAGGACGCCCGAATATCCGAAGTGCTTTGGTAATTCATATCAATCGATACGCGGGCAGAGCGACTCAGAGCTGTGAACAGACCGTATCGATTAGCTTCATCCTTTTGAAAAATGTATTTGGAACCTTCAGGATGTTCTCTTGTAGTAATTCTGCGGCTTGAACTATCTTGCTGCCGTTCAGATTACTAAACTCCTTCCTAACTATTCGTCCTCCGAGGTCGATCCATCCCATGCCCCCGTCCCTAAAATGGGAAATCGAGTCGGTTGAGTCCATACCAACTTCGTCGTTGAAAATCGAAAAATACAATAGTCTCTTCCTGTCGAATCACCAAACCTGCTCAGCAAGGGTAGGTTTTTACCGAAACAAAGGATATTTTGGCAAAATAATAGAATGACCGTTGGATGAAACCGTTGAAAACACTCTTAAGTCCGGCGGCAGGAGTTATAAGCAAAGATACCTTTTTCCTGTGGGCTTGACATACTAACAAAATGGCGACGGGCTTTCCAAGTATGTATGACTAACAGTTTTCTGGTGAACGTTCGGAACTAATCTTCGGATTGTAGTATCTTTTGCTCATGACATTTAGTGACCGTCCACCAATGATACTCATTGTTGAAGATGATCTTACAATCGTGAACCTCATCCGATTACATCTTACCGATCATGGATACGATTCGAGGGTGATTTCTCAGGGGGACGAAGATACAGTCCTAGTGGCAGCCGAAGAGTGCGACTTGGTTATCCTCGATATTATGTTGCCCGGCTTGGATGGTCTTTCGATCTGTCGTCGAATGAGGGATCGGAATATTTTGGTTCCTATTCTTATGCTGACCGCCCGGTCTTCAGAGCTCGACAAAATTGTAGGACTCGAAAACGGAGCCGACGATTATCTAACCAAACCCTTTGGTGTCCTCGAACTCATCGCTCGGATTCGGGCACTCCTGCGTCGATCAACTGACCGGCATGAATACGTTGGGCCCATCGAAAAGATTCGAACCATTGGACCGTTAACCATCGATTTTGGCCGGCGGGAGGCGATTATAGACGGAAGAACGGAAAATCTTACGGCGAAGGAGTTCAAACTCCTCCAGGTCTTGGCCGAGAAGCCAGGCCAGGCCTTCAGTCGATCGGACCTGCTTGAACAGGTGTGGGGCTACCAATACGAAGGATACAGCCACACGGTCAACAGCCACATAAATCGACTTCGGGCAAAACTCGAGAAAGATCCGACCCACCCACAACTTATCGAAACGGTCTGGGGATTTGGATATCGACTGTTCGGTGGTGAATCATGATTGGCCGGGTACCTTTTTTGTCGAGCTTCTATGTGCGGCTTTCGCTGATATTCTTAACCTTGATACTGCTCCTGGCGGTTCTCCAAGCTCAAATCGCCGCCAATGCGTTCGAACGAAAAAGAGCGGAAATCGATCAACGGGCCAACACAATGCTGGCAGCCGATATGGCCAGCGAAATCGAACCCTACCTTTCGCCCCTTGGTCAGTCCATGGGGGTATACTCTGACGCCCTTGGATCGGCGATCCACTACATGATGGTTCTTAATCCCCTCATCGAAATATACCTAGTATCGGCGGAAGGTACTATTCTTGGATATTTCGCCGACACTCCCGAAGAAGTGCAACTAGAGCGAATAAATCTCGATCCGGTATTCGCCTTTCTTTCCAACGACCGAATGTTACCAATTTATGGTGATGATCCTCGTCGGCCTAACCAGCCCACTACTTTCTCTGCCGCGCGGTTGTCCGGGATAGGAAATGGCAGTGGTTTTCTCTACGTAGTGTTGAAAAGCAGTGTTTACGATACCGCCCGAACCGAGATCGAAGACCAGTATTTTCAGAATGCCTTCCGGGAGAGCCTGTTTTTGAGTATCCCACTGGTAGCGATCCTCGGACTTCTGCTCTTTTTTCTTCTGACCCTTCGGCTCAGACGTCTAACTGCGACGGTTCGGGCATTCGGCACAGGGCAGTACGACGTTCGAGTTACCACCAGATCTCGAGACGAGGTAGGAGAGTTATCGGATAGTTTCAACTTGATGGCGGACCAAATCGCCTCAAGTGTCCAGTCCCTAGCCAAAGTCGAACGAGAACGCCGGGACTTGGTCGCAAACATCTCCCACGATCTAAGAACACCTCTCTCTACAATTCGAGGGTACATCGAAACAGTCCTTCAGAAGGACGAAGTACTCTCACCATCAGAACGCCGGGAGTATTTACGGACCTCCCTTTCGTCGGCCGAAGCCCTTGGTCGGTTAGTTGGAGAATTGTTTGAATTGTCTCGACTCGAAAACGCCGATTCCGCCCTAAGGCCCGAGAGTTTTTCGCTCGCTGAGTTGGGTCATGACCTAGTAATGCAATTTTCTTTGGAAGCAAAAAAAAGGGACGTATCAATCGTCTTGGAACCACCGGCAGATCTCTTCGTTGTTCGGGCCGACATATCACTCATTGAACGGACCATAACAAATCTACTGGAAAATGCTCTTCGATATACCTTTCCGGGGACAACGGTCCAGGTGGTTTTGGTAGAGGTCAGTATTGATCGCCCCATGGTCCAGGTGTCAATAACCGATCAAGGACCCGGACTTACCAAAGAGCAGCAGGCAAACGTTTTCCAGCGGTACTACACCGAAGGCACAAAGCGAGGTTCGGTTAGAACCGGACTTGGCCTTGCTATAGCCCAAAGAATTGTAGAACTTCATGGTGGCAAGATTGGAGCGCGAAGTGAACAGTCGGGAGGAAGCGAGTTCTATTTCACCTTGCCCTTGGAAGAAAAATAGAACACTTTTGTGATACTTCTGTGAGGAATTGGTCCTTCGGCGACCCTATATTTTGGAGCAAGGAGAAACAGAATTATGAAAAAACATCTGTTCGTTTTTATGGCTATCTTGGTTTTTGCCGTGGTTTCCTTGGGTTCGTGTATGTCTACCTCGGACTCGATGATCGAAAAAAGGTAATCGAGTTATGAAAGGCTTGATTTTTCTTATTCTGACCCTCGTCGTATTCCCGACGGGGGTTGCCTTCGCTCAAACTGAGTTTGTTGTGGTCGCGGGGGGATGTTTTTGGTGTGTCGAGGAAGCCTTCGACAAACACGAGGGGGTACTTTCTACGACCTCTGGTTTCGCCGGCGGTCATGTAGAAAACCCAAGTTACCGGCAGGTAACCGCCGGTGGGACGGGACATATCGAAGTGGTGCGGATCGAGTTCGATCCCGCGATCATAAGTTTTGACGAAATTCTCTACATCTATTGGCGAAATATCGACCCGATTGACGCCGGTGGGCAGTTCTGCGACCGCGGTGAGAGTTATACGACTGCGATTTTCTACGTTTCCGAAGAACAACGCGTGGCCGCCGAACGGACGAAACAGGAAGTTTCCCGAAGATTCTCGACTTCCGTCGCGACAACTATTCGGCCGTATACGGAATTTTACTCTGCCGAAGAGTATCATCAGGATTACCATACCAAGAACCCGGTTCGATATTGGTATTACCGTACTGCCTGTGGAAGATACGATCGTCTAGATCAGCTTTGGGGCGATGAAGCCCGAGGAGAATAACGATATGAACCAAAAACGCTTGCGCGGGGGGTGGGTTACCCTTCTCCTCCTTCTGGGATTCGGCCATGGGTCACTTCTTGCTCAACCACTAACGGCAACTAGTGTTGATGTCACGAGCTGGCAACAATCAGCGGAGTTGGCTCGTACGCACCTCAGGGACTTCCGAGTTGACGGCCGTCCTCTCGTTCGGATCGCTCCTACCTACAACGTAGGACAGAGAGTGATACACGATGAAGGATATAGAAACACCACCTTTCCCGTGGAGCTCCCCGAAAACGAGTGGCGCCGAAGGCTGACCCCTAATCAGTTTTATGTAATTCGCCAGTCGGGAACAGAGAGGGCCTTTACGAGCCCTCTCGACAAAGTGTACGCCCCGGGTATCTACTATTCCCGAGCTACCGGACAACCCTTGTTTAGTTCGGAGGACAAGTACGACTCGGGTACCGGCTGGCCTAGTTTTACTAAGCCCATATCCTCCGATGCGGTCGCCTATTTCTACGAGGCTGGTTTTTTTTCTCGAAATATCGAGGTAGTCGATTCTTTGTCCGGCGCCCATTTGGGACATGTTTTTAACGACGGACCAGGACCAACCTTCCAACGGTATTGTATGAACGGCGAAGCCCTCATTTTTGTGCCCACCGGTGGAACCCCTCCGGAACTCCTGGTTCCTAAGGAGGAAGACTAATCAGCCTTGCTCATTCGAAGTAGTAGGAGCGAAAATAGGAGGTTTTCCGACACCGTGAGATACTGGAATACCCATCTGAGGAGTATTCGGCCATATATACCAGGCGAGCAACCTTTAGATAGGAAGTTTATCAAGCTCAATACGAACGAGAATCCGTTTCCGCCTTCGCCAAAGGTTCGAAAGGCGATGAAGAAGGCCGTTAACTCGAACCTTAGACTGTATCCTGATCCAACTTGTCGAGTTCTGCGAGAAACTATTTCGAAACACTTTCAACTGAACCCAGAAAATGTGTTCATCGGCAACGGTTCGGACGAGGTACTCGCCTTTTCTTTTTTATGCTTTTTTGAACCTACGGAACAAATCCTATTTCCCGATATTACCTACAGTTTTTACCCGGTGTACGCAGAGTTATATAACCTACCGTATTCATCTGTACCATTGAATAGTTCTTTCGAAATAATTCCCGAAGATTACCTTCTAAGAAACGGTGGAGTAGTTATTCCGAATCCAAATGCACCTACATCGATCGGACTTCCATCGAAAGAAATCGAAAAAATCGTCCTTATTGATGAAGCCTATTTCGATTTCGGTGGTGATTCCTGTGTACCGTTGACAGACTGGCGATAATTGGAGCTAACGCCGCCATGAGTGACGTAGGGTACTTCGAAAAGACCCGAAAGAAAATTATAAGAACCCGAGAATGGGTGTCTACAGAACTCGTCCGTTTGGGCTTTGAGGTCCTGAGCTCTAGCACGAATTTCTTATGTATGTCGTCGAAGACTATCCCAGGCAACGTGCTCTACGATGAACTCAAAAGACAAGGAGTACTCGTGCGCCACTTCGGAAAAGAACGGATAAACAATTTTATTCGGGTGAGTATCGGGACGGACAAAGACATGAGGCGATTCTTGAACATCCTCCGAGAAATGCGTACCAATGAGTTATAGCTGCTTCTGATCTAGACTGATTGAATACATCTGTGGAGAAAGGCAGTCGCAATCGAACTGCCATTCAATTATAATCCCCCCAAGGGGACTCCATGAAATTTAGATTTCCGGTTGTCATTATCGACGAAGACTTTCGGTCCGAGAACTCTTCGGGCCTAGGAATACGGGTACTCGCCAAGGCTCTCGAAGACGAAGGTACCGAGGTTCTGGGCGTCACCAGTTACGGGGATATGGCCTCTTTCGCCCAACAACAAAGTCGAGCTTCGGCGTTTATTTTGTCGATTGATGATGAAGAAATCGTCGAAGAAAAACCCGAAGCAATTGAAGGGCTTCGAAAGTTTGTGGGAGAAATTCGATTTCGAAACAGTGATATTCCGATTTTCCTCCATGGCGAAACCCGAACCAGCCGTCATATACCGAACGACGTACTCAAAGAACTCCATGGTTTTGTTCATATGTACGAGGATACCCCGGAATTTATCGCCCGGCTCATTATTCGTGAGGCCCGGGCTTACCTGGACGGTTTAGCCCCGCCCTTTTTTAAAGCCCTTACCCACTACGCCGCCGATGGCTCCTACTCCTGGCATTGTCCCGGTCATTCGGGGGGTGTAGCCTTTCTAAAGTCGCCGGTTGGTCAGATGTTTCACCAGTTTTTTGGGGAGAACATGCTTCGGGCCGATGTGTGTAATGCGGTTGATGAGTTGGGTCAGCTCCTGGACCACACGGGGCCGGTGGCTGCCTCGGAACGGAATGCTGCGAGGATTTATAACTGCGACCATTTGTTTTTTGTGACTAACGGGACCTCGACCTCAAACAAGATAGTGTGGAACTCGACGGTCGCCCCGGGAGACGTAGTTGTGGTCGATCGAAACTGCCACAAGTCGGTTCTGCACTCAATTATCATGACTGGTGCAGTACCAGTTTTTCTGATGCCGACAAGAAATCACTATGGAATTATTGGTCCCATACCCAAGAGTGAATTTGAATGGGAAAACATAAAAAGGAAGATTGAAAAAAATCCCTTTGCCGCCGGTCAAAAAGCCAAACCCCGGGTGCTGACCATTACCCAGTCAACCTACGATGGGGTGCTGTACAACGTGGAAGAAATCAAAGAAATGCTCGATGGAAAGATTGACACCCTTCACTTCGACGAAGCTTGGTTACCCCATGCTACCTTCCACGATTTTTATGGTGATTACCATGCTATTGGGGCCGACCGCCCTCGGTGTAAAGAATCGATGGTCTTCTCGACCCAGTCTACGCACAAGTTGCTCGCAGGGCTTAGTCAGGCTTCGCAGATTTTGGTCCAGAACGCCCAGGAAAATCAACTTGACCGAGACATTTTTAACGAGTCCTACCTCATGCACACCTCGACCAGCCCCCAATACGCAATTATTGCCAGTTGCGACGTGGCCGCGGCCATGATGGAGGCCCCCGGAGGTACGGCCCTGGTTGAGGAGTCCTTACGGGAAGCTTTGGAGTTTCGCCGGGCTATGCGAAAGGTCGACGAAGAGTGGGGAAGCGATTGGTGGTTCAAGGTGTGGGGTCCCACCGACCTGTCGGCCGAGGGACTGGAAGAGCGAGAGGCCTGGATGCTCAAGGCCAACGAGCGTTGGCATGGATTTGGGAACCTGGCTGAAGGGTTCAATATGTTGGACCCCATTAAGGCCACTATTATTACGCCGGGTCTCGATGTAGATGGCGACTTTTCCGAGGAGTCGGGTATTCCTGCGGCTATTGTGACCAAATATCTGGCCGAGCATGGGGTTATCGTTGAGAAAACTGGTCTTTATTCCTTTTTTATTATGTTTACTATCGGGATTACCAAAGGGCGGTGGAACACGATGGTCGCCGCATTACAGCAATTTAAAGACGACTACGATAAAAATCAGCCCCTGTGGAGGGTTCTGCCTGAATTTGTTCAAAAACATCCCCGGTACGAGCGGACCGGGCTAAGAGATTTGTCTACTCAGATTCATGAGGTGTACAAGGCCAATAACGTAGCCCGGCTTACGACTGAAATGTACCTGTCGGATATGGTACCGGCTATGAAACCTACGGATGCTTATTCGAAAATGGCCCACCGACAGATCGAGCGGGTGCCCATTGACGACCTAGAAGGCCGGGTGACCGCGGTCCTACTGACACCCTATCCACCGGGGATTCCTTTGCTCATTCCAGGGGAGGTCTTTAATACCGTAATTGTGAACTATCTAAAGTTTGCCCGGGAGTTTAATGAGAAGTTCCCAGGGTTCGAGACGGACAATCATGGTTTAGTGAAGCAACTAGTCGATGGAAGGGCGGAGTACTTTGTGGACTGTGTGGTGTGAGTAGAGTGGTGCGGAATTTTGTATCGGAAGGTATGAAGGCTACCTTCACTTAGTGCTTGATGTCTCCCATGAAGCAATAAGCCAAACTTTCGCACCACGATTTAAAGTTTTCTATACCGAATGAAGCATAAGGGCCTGATAAGCCTTAACATCTAACGCAGCAAAAAAGTTGCCCATTTCGGTATAGGACTGTAACTTTTCGGCTGCTTTCTGAAATGCTTCAATCGAGTTCCATCCAATAAGCACAACCTTATCCCCGTTTTGAAGATCTAAAAACTCTTGGTCAAAAAGGTACCCCTGCTGTTCTTGAATGCGACCAAAGAAGCCATTGCGTAGTCTATCAAAATCTTGTTCGTATCCTTCCTTAACTTTTCTTATTGCGACTTCAAGAACATTACCGGCAGTAATCTTGTCTTCGAGGTAGAAGTTACTCCCATTTGAAGTTTGAATAGCAACAAATGCCTTCATTTCGAAGGTAGAAAAGAAATCGGTTGCTACTTTTTTGGGTAGTAGTGCGTCAGCAATTCCCATCATGTGGGATATCGACCAGGGCAAACGCATATGAAGTAGAAGGGGTCAGGGACTAGACATTTAGGAGAAATACTAGTCTGCTTGGGGTGAAAGGAAGCGACCTATGACTC
>JAACWS010000018.1 GCA_009991955.1 Spirochaetales bacterium | reverse complement strand
GCCCAGCATCAACGGACCAACACCGTCCACCAAACTCGACGGGTTTCCGCCGAATCCAGTGGACCCCCGGCCTCGGTAAAGGAATTTTTGAAACAGAACCCCGATTTTTCCCTCCCGGAGTTTGAAGGTAGAGTACGAAAAGCCTTTTTTGACATTCAAGAGGCGTGGCAGAAAAAGTCGATGGATCCCGTACGCCGGTACGTCAGCGATGCCTTGTACCAACGATTTACGACCCAGTTTCTTATGATGAATCTCTTGGAACAAACCAACGAATTATCGAACATCCGAATCCAAAGAATATGGCTACAAAAGGCCGAACGAGAAGGAGACATTCAGACCCTCGACGTGGGAATCCAGGCTACCCTTACCGACCGCTTTGTGTGCAAGACGAACCCAAGCCTCAACTCCGGGGGGACCGAAACCTTTACGGAGTACTGGAGCTTTTTGCGCAAGGGCAAGAAATCCTCGACAGCAGATTATACAAGGGACATGTACCACTCGAACGACTGTCCCTCTTGCTCGGCCCCTTTACCGGAAGATTTGGGAGAGCGGGGACAGTGCCCCTATTGCCGGACGGTGGTAAACACCGGAGAATTCGACTGGGTCTTGTCAGAAATTACCCAGGTAGAAGACTACGGTGCATCGATGGCCTTAGAAAATCGAGCCTCGGGAGGCGGTAGGCGGAAGGCCCAGGAAGTATTGTCTGCTATTCCCGGACAATCGGTACAAAGCATCGAAGATCAGGCTTCAAACGCCTATCTTCAAATACTTTCGGCGATTGTACGAAAAGAGCCCCAAGGAATGCGTAGGTTTACCGGAGACACGTTGTACACCTCCTTAGAAAAAGCTATTCCACCGGGAAATGTGGTGTACAACCGGCTTTTTTTAAACCACGCAACCTTACTCTCCGCCGGGATGGCTGAGTCGGAGAACAAAATTCGAGCGTCAGTGGCCATTAAGATGACCTATCAGCGGGTGGAATTAACCAATAAACGAACCCAGCTCATCGACCGGGCCCTCTATACAAAAAGTGAGGTGCTCACCCTCGAACGCGCACTCCCCCAGGGTCAGGTTTCAAAGGGATCGCTGTTGATGCACCAATGCCCGGCCTGTGGTGCGGGAATTCAAGATAGCCTGGATACCGCCTGTCCTTACTGCTCGACGGTGTACACCGGAGGGACCCATGACTGGGTGGCTATAGAGCTCGTTCCCCTGTCGGATTTTGCCCGGCCCAAGACCGAAAGCTCGGCTCGAATCGTAAAACCGAAACATTTCGATCAACTTTACGACGTCAAAGACTACGCCCTGGTGAATATGATGGTAGTGTTGGCCGCCGACGGGCTGTATTCCGATGAAGAGCGGGAATTTGCCCGGGAGGTAGCCAAATCCCTCGGCTTTAATCCCGAGGGACTGGAGTCTCTCTTTGCCCAGGCATCGGCAGGCCGATTAGGTATTCGAATGCCCCACCAGGTGGCGAAGCGCGGTTCGATCTTCAAACTCATGGAGCAAGCAGCCCGGGCCGACGGACGAATTGACCCTGCAGAACAGGCCATACTCGACGAGGTCCGTAAGTCGTATATGTTCTAGGAAAAATTCGAGATAGAACGAAGTACTTCTTGGCCCCCCCCAAGGTACCCGGAACCAAAGAGAAGTAAGTGATTTAACAAATGGTAGAGCCTATAGACTTCTCGGTTCTGAGGCACAGGGGATTCGCCGGTCACCTGGGCTACACCGGAGAAAAAATCCCCAGGAAATCCCCCAAAAAGCTCGGCCATAGCCAGGTCTACCTCGGCGGTTCCCCAATAGACCCCGGGATCAATGAGAAATGCCCGTCCGTCGGTATTGAACATAAAATTGCCCCGCCACAAGTCCCCATGGACCAAAACTCTCAGGGGATTGGATGGGAGTATCTCGGGAAGTCGAGAGGCCAGCCCCCGAAGTTCCGTGTCCAAGTCGTTGGATATACGCTTCGTTTTGGCCAAAAGCTCACGCAAGTAATCGATTCGATGACGGGCAAAAAAGGCACCCCACTGGGCTTCGGGGGTATTGATTTGGACCGTTGAGCCTATTCGATTCGAACGATGATATCCATAGGTCGCCGGAGCATGGTTGGCCGAAGCTCGGTAGAACTCTCCCAGCTGAACCCCTACCCGTAACCAGTCCCCGGACTTTGGGCCCCTCCCGGGCTCCACATACTCCAGCAGCAAAAAACTACCCCCCTGCCCCGGGGTACCAAGGGCAAGGGGCCGGGGACAACCCAACCCCCGGGGCAGAAGCGAAAGGACCTGGCCCAAGGCCCGCAGTCCATCGAATTCGGAAGAAAAGTGGTCAATATCGGCAGTGGGGTGTTCTTTGAGAAAGAGCCGGGTGCCTTGGGAATCTTCGAGAACCGAAGTCTGGTTGATGTCACCTCCCGCAACCCGTCGGCGGGTGTAAGGTTCATGCAGGTTAAGGCCCTGCAGGGCACTAGTGAGGGTCGGGTAAACCGGAGGATCAGGGGAGGTCACTGTTTTGGAAGGCCTCGATAATCGATTGGGAAGTGCGGTGAACGATTCGAAAGACGTGCTCAAACCCTTCGGGGCCGCCGTAGTAGGGGTCGGGGACCTCTTGATGCTCATCACCCTCGGGATCGAACTCCCTGAACATTCGAATTTTATTCCGCTGTTCGTCGTTCCGGGCCATGGCTCGAAGACGGCGAAAATGGCTGTGGTCCATAGCAAAAAGAACATCGAACTGCTCGAGATCCTGGGTTCGAACTGCCCGGGACGCGTGGGAGAACGAATACCCGTTTTTGACAGCGGTAGATTGCATGCGAGGGTCTACCTCCTGGCCCACATGGTAAGAATCGGTCCCCGCCGAATCCACCAAGAATTGTAGCCCTAAACCCCTTTCGTCTACCATTTGTTCAAAAACCCCCTGGGCAAGGGGACTACGGCAAATATTTCCAGTGCACACAAAGAGCACCTTGTAACGCTTATATTCCATTGACCTGAATAATGAGACCCAGGTTTGGGGCCAAGAGAGTCATGCTCGAGTCCTCGAGAATGAGATTGAGTTCCTCCAATGAGGCCCCGTTGGGTAACTCGGTATCATCGACTCGGTCGACTTCTTTTTGGACTCCCGGGAGTTCCCAAGAAAGGGTGTAGCGACCAGGGATACCCAGGGAGTCTTGGGTAAGAAAAGGGGTTAGATCAACCGAAACGGGTGAAAAGGACCCGGCGGCGTACACCAGACCCGAATCTTGAGAAAGTTCGCCGTCGATGGAAGGTGGAATCAAGTCCCAGGGGGAAAAGACCGTATAGACCTGGCCGTAGATGTGCGATCGCTCGACCCGGGCAGGAAAGGGTGACTGGTCGTTGAAAAGACTAAAGACCCCCGGGGTCCGCTCCTGGGCCTGGACCTCGAGAATAACCGAATTTTGAGAGAAAACTCGCAAGGAGAACGGCTCTAGGGCCGAGGCACCGGGCACCAGATGAAGGGCGAGGACGAGTACTGTCCACCAGGGGGACATTAAGGTATGACCTTTTTCACTACCCCAAGAAGCTTATCCGAGTCGAAGGGCTTGACGATCCACCCCGTGGCCCCCGCCTCTTTGCCTTCGTCCATCTTGGTTTTTTGGGCCTCGGTAGTCAGGACGATAATTGGTAAAAATTTATTGGCTGGATTTTCTCGAACCTTGCGAACCAGACCTATACCGTCCAAATTGGGCATATTCACGTCGGTAATTATAAGGTCGGGTTTATGGACTTCGGATTTACTCACCCCGTCCAGTCCATCAACCGCCTGAATGACGGTGTACCCCGCCTGTTCCAGGGTAAAGGCAACACTTTGTCGAACAGCGTTCGAATCATCTACCACAAGTATGGTTTTTGCCACAGCAAACCTCCGGGTTCAGTACAATTGTAGTATAGTCAAAAAGGATCAACAAGAAACTTTTTCCCTAGATTTTCTATTATAACCTGGACGAGCTCTTCGGGAAGAGCCTGGGTCGTGTCCAAGACCAAATCCACAAAGGAATATTCGTTATTATCGATTCCGTAAAGGTCTAGGTACCGTTGATGATCTTGGGCATCCCTAGCTCGAGTTTGGTTGAGGACGGCATCTGCAGCCCCCCCCTCGCGCTTTTGAATACGTCGCGCTCGGGTATCGGGGTCGGCGGTCAGGAAAACCTTTAGATCCGCATCAGGATAGACCCATACCGCCAGGCGAGACCCCAAGATACAGTTTCCCTTGGACGCCAGAGCAACCTGCCGAGTGTCGACCAGCCGATCGTAGGTAGAGTCTGTCTTGGCCTTGGTAAGCAGTTCCATAAAGGGAATACCCTCCTCTTCGGCGAGATTTCGAAAGGTATAGTTGACCATATCGAAATTGAGGGTCTTGGATAGGAGGGTTGTAACGGTTGTATTTCCACAACCACTCTTTCCGGATATGGCAACCACCGGTTTCTTCTCGTGGATAGCTTTCAAAAAAGCTGGGGCTGGGCTCTTCATCCTTACTCCAGGTTCCTAAGTTGTTCGCGAATATTCTCCAGGGCGTCTTTCATTTGAATTACTTCGGTAGTAATCGCCGTGAGAAACGATTTTGATCCGATTGTATTGATTTCTCGGTTGAGCTCCTGACTGAGGAAGTCCAGGCGCTTTCCCCCGGGCTCTCCAGAATTGAGGCCCTCTTCGAAGCTGTGTAAGTGGGTCTTGATTCGGGAGATTTCTTCGTTTATCGAGTGCTTCACGATGAGGCTGGCGACCTCGGTAAGAATTCGGTTCTCGTCGATTTCGTTACCAAGCACCTCGGTGAAACGGGCACGAAGGTTTTCGTGGATTGCGGTCTCGATAGCCCCCGCGTTTTGAACGATAATTTCGAGGCCTCCCGAGATGCGACCCAACTGGTCTCGTATATCCTGAACGGTCGGCAATCCCTCCCGGGTCCGAGCCTCTTCGAACTGGATAAAGGCCTGTTCCAGGGCCTTGAGGATGAGGGGTTGGAGGGTAAGGGGATCCCTCTGCCGGTCGGTGCGAATGATTCCCTCAACTCCCAGGAGGTGGTCGAGGGTGATTGGTCCCCGCAGTCTGGTAGAGGCCTTAATTTGGCGGAAAGCGGCGAAGTACTGGTCTACCAGAGCCTGGTCTACCAAGGCCTTGGCTTGGGTTTCGGTTTCTCTGATTCGACAGTAGAGCTCGACTCGGCCCCGGAGGATGTGGTCCTTCAGCCAGTCTCGAAGGGTCTGCTCGACCGGGCCTAATCCCGGAGGTAGGGTAATGTTGAGGTCGAGGTACCGATTATTGTAGGCCTTCAGTTCCAAACTGACCTGGTACTGGGAGTCGGCTACTTCGAAGTAGCCAAATCCGGTCATGCTTTTCATGGTTTTCATTGGCCATCCTTTTCTTGTAGAAGGCGAAGAATATGACGCCCAAGCTTCCAGTTATCCCCCGCGCCCATAGTTACGAAAAGGTCGCCAGGCTTGAGCATTTCGAAAATCGGGCTCACCGAATCCAGAGGCTCGGGAAAAAATGCAACCTGGGGGTGGTAGCGTCTTGTTTGTTCAGCCAAAGCCTGGCCGGTGATACCCGAAATGGGGGCTTCCCGGGCCGAAGCGTAGATATTGTGATGGATAACCAGATCGGCGGGGCCAAAGGACTGGGCAAACTCATCTAAAAGAGCCGAGGTCCGGGAATAGGTATGGGACATAAAACTTACTACCAGGCGTCGCCCGGGATAGAAATTCCTAAATCCCTCTAAGGTAGTTCGAATTGCTCGAGGATGATGTCCATAGTCGTCCAGGACCAAAACACCTGCGGCCTCGCCGATTATTTCGCTCCTACGGTTGGTTCCTCGGAATCCTTCGAGTCCCCGAGCGAGGGTCGGCAGGAGGGCTCGATCCGTAGGCAAAGATACAGACCTATCGGCAACGATCGTGAGGATCAAGGCAAGGGCTGCAGCGGCATTGAGGACATTGTGTTTCCCCGGAACCCGCAGGATGAAGGTGTATTCTTGGGTTTGAGTGGCCCTAGGTTCTCCTGGTACTTCCAAGGTGAACCTTTGGATGCCTTGACCGGTAGTATAGTGGGTAATTCGGTAGCCGGAAGGGGAAAGGAACCCGTAGGGAAGAAACCGAAGGTCTGGCCGGATAGTAGCCAATTTTTGGGCGACATTTCGAGCCCCTGGATCGTCGTAGCAGTAAATAAGCGCCCCCCCCTCGGGTAGCCGCTGACCGTACTCCAGAAACGCGAGATCTATGTCGCCCGGTTGGGTAAAGTAATCCTGGTGGTCGGGCTCTACACTGGTGAGGATAATGCGCTGGGGGTGGAAGGAGAGAAAGTGTCGTCGGTACTCGCAGGTTTCTGCTACGAAGAAGTCGTTCCCCTGGGTCAAAACCGATCGGCCGTCAAAGTTCGCCACACCACTGCCGGTGAGAACCGTTCCTTCGAGGCCCAGGGCCATAACTAATACACCGGTCATGGCCGTCGTGGTAGTCTTTCCGTGGACCCCGGCGATTCCACTAGAATCCTGGTGGGCACTCAGTTGGCCGAGGGCCTGGTTATAGGGCAGCATTGGAATTTCTAGCTCCCGGGCCTTTACCAACTCGGGGTGGGTATTTGAGTCGTAAGCGGCACTGTAGATAACAAAGTCGATGGGCAATTGGAGATTATCCTGCGAAAATCCCTGGTACACCGAAACCCCGAGACTTCGAAGAATAGCGTCGGTATAGAAGGTATCGGCCACATCCGATCCTCGAACCTTGGCACCCCGGCTGGTAAGAATTTCTACCAGGGCCGTCATGCCGGTGCCTTTGATGCCGACGCAGTAGATTTCTCGTTCTCTAAGGATCAGGGGGAGTTCGGGCATAGACGAACTATACGGGAGCCAGGGCTTTTTTGCAATCTGGGCGCCTCTAAAATCTATTTTCCTGGCCAAGTTGGTCGTTGCGCCCCAACGACTTACGATCGAGGGTCGATTATGAAGAAAGGGTCTTAGAGGCTCCCTAGCTGGGCGCCTCCTGGGTCAGCCTACTAATCCCGCTGCCCTTCGAATCCGATCGACCAAGGCAAGCACTATTCCCTCGGAATCGGAAGAGAAACCCTGGGGTTGATAGAGAAAGATAACCCCGTAGGCCTCTTGATCGAGGGTCACCAGGTCTCGATACAATTTTTGGGCGTATTCTTCGAGAGTTTGGTAGACCAGGACTTTTGACCTTGGCCCCTCCACCCCTGAAGGAAGGGTTTGTACCCTGTGGGTAGTAAGAACGCCGTAGGGAGTTTCGGGTTCGGCATTTTTTAGGGTGACTACCTGGGCCTCAAGTTCCTCGAGGGATGAAAAGACCTGGATTCGTGCTTCGGGACTGTAATGGCGATAGCGGGTGCCCGGTGCAGCAGGCACATTCGCCGTAGAAGTAGAAACTTCTTGGACCTCAAAGTCATGGAATCCCCCCAACACCAGGACCTGACGGATTTGAGAAGGACCGATAGATCCGGGCCGGAGAATCGAAACTTTCTTATCGGAGACCCACACGATTGTAGATTCAAGGCCGATGCGAGTATCGGGGCCCTGTAGCATAGCATCGACCCGACCGTTCAGATCCTTTTGAGCCATCCAAAAGGCCGTAGGACTCGGCCGACCGGAACGATTTGCACTGGGAGCAGCGATGGGTACATCGGCGTGACGAAGAAAATCCAGGGCCAGGTGGTCGTCGGGTACCCGGACACCGACCGTATCAAGTCCGCCGGTAGTTGCCCGGGGTAGATTTGAGTGACGTGGAAGGATGAGGGTAAGGGGGCCGGGCCAAAAAGTCTCGGCTAGGTACTGACTCACGGGATCGACATTCCGGGCAACGGTGGAAAGTCGACCTATCTCGGCCAGGTGAACGATAAGTGGGTTATCGGACGGCCGCCCTTTGGCGGCGTATATCTTAGTACTCGCTTGGGTATTGCGAGCGTCGCCTCCGAGGCCGTAGACCGTTTCGGTTGGAAAAACAACCAACCCGCCGGCGCGAATGATTCGACCTGCCCGCTCTAGATCCTGGGGCCCCAGGATGAGGGTTTCCATACCCCATCGTATCAGGGAAAAAAGCTCTGGTACAATGGCTCACCAATGACTATTATACCTAATCATGAATCAAAAACGTTTCGTACAAATAGTCATTGTTTTCTTGCTCTTGGTATTTGTTCCCCTTTTTGTCTTTGGATCTACCGGGACGTCCTCGTCTACCGCCGAGACTGGAAGTGAGGAACATTCCATAACCCACCTTATGACCCAGGTCGTTTTACAAATCGCTGTTATTCTCCTGGCGACCTGGGGAGGTGGCCGACTGTCGAGGCTCCTTAGTCTCCCTGGGGTTGTTGGACAGATTGTCGCCGGAATGATCGTAGGCCCCTTCGCCCTGGGCGGTTTGGCGATTCCAGGGTTTCCCGAGGGCATGTTTCCCGCTATTGCTGGAGCGATACCCGTAAGTCCTATGCTGTACACCATGTCGACCCTGGCCTCGATAATTTTGCTCTTCATTAGTGGACTGGAAACCGACCTAAGTCTCTTTCTTCGGTATGCCGTAAAGGGGGGTATGATTGGGGTAGGGGGTGTTGTGGTCTCGTTTGTTTCAGGGGTATCGCTCACAGCTTGGTATTTTGGGGTGCCGATTACCAGTCCGGTTGCGCTCTTTTTAGGTACCTTAAGTGTTGCCACCTCCATTGGTATTACGGCTTCATTGCTGAGTCAAAAACGAAAAATTGACAGCCCCGAGGGAACGGTGATTTTGGCGGCTGCGGTTATTGACGATATTCTAGGCATAATAATTTTGGCCGTCGTGTTGGGGGTAGCGGCTCTGGATACCAGAGGTTCCGGGGGACTGGGGGCGGTAGTTTGGATTGCTGTCCGAGCGATTGGCATTTGGGCTATTGCAACCTTCATTGGAATCCGGTACGCCCGGCCTATAGGCAAGTTTCTCAAAGACACCTTTCCTGACCGGAGTATTCTCACGGTTATGGCCCTGGGTATGGCCCTGTTGCTTTCGGGGCTCTTTGAACTGGCCGGTTTGTCGATGATTATTGGTGCTTATATTATGGGACTAACCTTATCGAATACCGACCTGACCTTTCTCATCCAAGGCAAGCTTAAGACTCTTCACGATTTTTTTGTTCCCATATTTTTTGCCGTCAGCGGCATGATGGTTAACTTTCAAGCCCTTGCTAGTTGGGAGGTCATTGGATTTGGTCTGCTTTTTTTGACCGTGAGTGTACTCGCCAAACTCGTTGGCAGTGGAGGGGTAGCCCTCGGTCTCAACTTTACCTTTACCGGAGCCATGCGTATCGGTTGGGGGATGGTTCCTCGGGGCGAGGTAGCCCTTATCATTGCTAGCATTGGGGTGAGTAGCGGAATCTTGAGCGAGTCGATTTTTGGTGCGGCCCTGATCATGACGATTGGTTCGACAATTATTGCGCCACCTATTTTGAACAAGTATCTGAACTCGAAGAAAAAGGGCCAAAGAGTCGAGAACAAGACCAGCGAACAGACCGAAACGGTAGTAAACTTTCAAACCCCTGAGTTTGCGGACCTTTTGGTTACCCGGTTCTTGGCAGAAATAGAAAAGGAAGGATTCTTCGTAAACCGAATGGAGCACGAGGAACAGATGTACCAACTACGGAAAGACGATGTGTTTATTACCCTCTTCCTGTCTTCCACCGGTGAAGCCCGATTCGTCTCCTCAACCGATAGTATACCTCTCTTTCAGACCGCCCTCTACGAGAGCCTAATCCAAGTGAGCGACGCGGCGGTAGAACTCAAGAATCGAATTAAACCCCAGGACCTGGCAGAAACCGCGAACAAGGCTGCGGCCAAGGCTAAAACCACCTTTGATATTGCTCCGTACCTAAGTCCCGATCTCATCAAACTTCGACTAGAGTCAACAACAAAGGACGAAATTATTCAGGAACTTATTGGTCTGTTTGGAGATGAAATTATCGACCGGGAGGAGGTAATTCGGGACGTCATGGAGCGGGAGAGATCGATGTCTACGGGTATGCAAAACGGTATTGCCGTACCCCACGCCAAGACCAACGGGGTAAAGTCGATGCACGTTGCGATCGGCATAAAACCCGAAGGAGTCGACTTTAATAGTCTCGACGGAAAGCCTAGTACCATTTTCCTGCTTATTTTGAGCCCAAAACAAGGGTATGGCCCTCACTTGCAATTACTTGCGGCCCTGGCCTCTACCCTCAATTCGGAAGAAAAACGGGCTGGGGTCCTGGGATCGGAAACCGTCTACGAGGTGCTCCGCCATATATGAGTAACTGGGTGAGAGAAATTCTCCCACCTCAACCTTGGCAACAGTTTGCCAGCATCTACTCGCACCCCCGAACAGCCCGGACCTGTGTACGAGTTTTGCAAGACTCGAGTAGAGAGGGTAGCCTACCCCCTACAATGAAAACACAGCAGGTCCACTACCTACAAAAACTCTTAGACCAAAATCGTCTAAAGCCTGAGAGGGATGCCGTGATCCTGGACTTGGCCTGCGGTACCGGAGATCACCTGTTCACCTTTCTCATTCAGGGAAGGCAAGGCCGGGGAATCGATATAAATCCCTATGCCATAAAAGTGGCCGAAAAGAGGGCTCTGGGGAACTGGATAGCGCTCGATTTAGAGCGGGCTCCAGACCGGGAACGGACTTTTGCCGATCTAAAAGGTCGAGCTCAGCTGGTCTACATGGTCTATGGCACCTGGTGTACCCTGAGCCCCCCAACCCGAATAGCCCTTATGGACGAAATCTCCCGGGCTCTGGCGCCCGGAGGAGTTTTTGTTTTCGACGGGTTCACCTATATGCATCGCACAAAAGATTCTCAAGAAAGCTCTTTTAAAGACGCCCCGCTCCTGGAAAGTAGTGAATCGTATTGGTCTGATTGGGGAGGATTTTGGGGGTTCTTCCCGACCCCAATAACCGAAGAACATTGGCACTTTCCGAGACAGGCTCTAAGGGCAGAAATGTACACCCTGGGGGGCGTCAAGTTTTGCACCTGGAAACAGGGGATGGACCCCCATTTGGAAGGGTCAAAGATACTCGACAGATATCCCGATTTTGAAGTGATCGACAGGAGTCCCGGCAGTTTTGGAGTGAATCTACCGCCCGAAGAAGGTGGCAAATGGTTTACTTTGGCCCTAAGAAAAACTGTCGAGAACAAGTGACCTAGGTGGGCGAGACAAAAATAAACACTGTTCCTTCTTCTACCTTCACTGGAAAGGTCTTGATGGGTTCGGTCGCAGGCAAGTTAATCACCTTACCCGACCGAATATCGAACCGAGAACCGTGTTTTTCGCAGTAGACCTCACCATCCATAATAATCCCCTTAGAAAGAGGACTGTACTCATGGGAGCACGACTCCTGGGTGCAGTACACCCCGTCACCGAGCTTGTAGAGGGCGTATTCTTTTTTTCCAACGATTACCTTATGGCTCACCTGGAAGTCGTCAACTCGGGCAACGGACACCCATTGGGGTGAGGCCTTTCTACTTAGAAGACCCATAGCTAACCTTTGAGATCCGCTTTAATCCCGGAAATCTGGTCAAAGAGTAGGGAATAAATTTCGTCCTGGAGCGATTCGTGGACCCTTCCGATAACTTCTTGGAAATACGCGAGAATGAGGGTTTCCTGGGCTTGGGAGCGAGAGTATCCCCGGGTCATGAGGTAGAAGACCTGGTCGGCTCGAAGTTTTCCAGTGGTCGAACCATGGCTACAGCGAACATCGTCGGTATTTATTTGAAGGCTTGGAATCGAATCCGCCTTGGCCCCATCGTTCAATACGAGGTTTTTGTTCGATAGGTAGGCATCGGTTCCATGGGCTTCTGGACTGACCTCGATGAGCCCTTGGTAAATTACTCGGGCTTCGTCGGCTACCGCACCGCGATACACCGCATTACTGGTAGCGTGGTGGCTCTTATGGTGTTGGACCGTTCGTAGATCGATATGCCGCTCTTTATCGGCAAAATAAATTCCATCTAACTCGAGGTCTGAGCCTGGGCCCAGGAGACTCGAATCGATTCGGTTCTTGACAAATCCACCCCCGAGAATTGCTTCAAAGTGACGGAATCGAGCATCCCGCTCGACCTGGGACTTGCCATTCGTGAACACTACAACCTCGTCCCCGGTCTTCTGAATTTGGGTGTAGCTCAGGTTTGCCCCATCACCAACCGAGAAGAAGTTACTCTGGTTTACCAAAAATCCGCCCTGCCCTTCCCAAGCCATTTCGATAGTAGCTTGGGCACCGGGCTCGAGGACAACTCCTACGAAGGGAAAGGTGACAAAATCATCTCCCGAGGCCGAAATAGTAATACGCAAAGACTTTTCCACCCGGTGATTTTTGGGAATATAGACCAGGGCACCATAAGAGGCGGCACTCAGACTCCATCGAAACACCTTATTATCAGCGGACTCCAGAGACTGTTCGAAGCCTCGAACCAGAGCCTTTGCCACCTTGGAACTTCCAGTTGTATCCTTGGACAATAGATCTTGAAGGGTGGTAAATACGACCCCACTTTTCTCTTCGTCCCCTAAGAGACCAAGCGAAATGCAAAGACCGTTAGAAAATTCTACCTTTCCGGCGTACCCCACCGAACTCAAGTCAGAATCCGAAAGGACTCTGGGCTGGGCGACCGCGGGAACTGAAAAGGACAAAGCGTCCAAATCAAAGGATGAAATGTCGGTCCTCCTCCATTCTTCATCCTGTAAGGTGGGCCAGGAAATTTTTTTGAACTGCTCAAGGGCTTGATTCCGGAGGCTGGCAAACCACGATGGCTCGCCCCGATCTCCGATGAACTGGGCCAATTCCCCAGTACTGTTGTATACCTTCACGGTGTTCCTCGTTTCTTCGTTGATTTTCGGAAAAGTAGTATCAACCTACCGATCCTTCCATCTCCAATTCGATGAGCTTATTGAGCTCAAGGGCGTACTCCATCGGTAGCTCCTTCACCAAAGGGTCGAGGAATCCGTTGACGATCATCATGGACGCCTCGTCTTCGCTCATCCCTCGGGACATAAGGTAGAAAAGCTGTTCTTCGGAAATCTTACTTACCCTGGCCTCGTGTTCCATCGAAACATCGGTCGAGTCAATTTCCATATAGGGGTAGGTGTTAGAGACCGAGGTAGAATCCAGAAGCAAGGCATCGCAGACAACGTGACTCTTTACGTTCGTAAGCCCTTCATTGATCTTGACCAGTCCTCGGTAGCTTGAAATTCCACCCTCTTTCGATATGGATTTTGCCGTAATGACCGAACTGGTGTTACTCGCCGCATGGACAATTTTGCCCCCGGTATCCTGTTGCTGTTTCTTACTGGCAAAGGCGATAGATAGAACCTCACCGTGGGCACCTTCTTCCATGAGGTACACCGCTGGGTACTTCATAGTTCGCTTGGAACCCAGGTTTCCGTCTACCCACTCAACTGTCGAGTTCTTCATGGCCTTGGCCCGTTTGGTTACCAAGTTATACACGTCGCTGGACCAATTCTGAATGGTTGAGTAACGCACTCGGGCCCCTTCCAGGGCGATTATTTCTACTACTGCAGAGTGTAGGCTGTCGGTAGAGTAGATGGGAGCTGTACAGCCTTCGACATAGTGCACAAAGCTTCCTTCATCGGCGATGATGAGGGTTCGTTCAAACTGACCAAAGTTCTCTGAGTTAATTCGGAAATAGGCTTGAATAGGTATGTCGACCTTTACTCCCTTTGGAACGTAGACGAAGGATCCACCACTCCACACTGCGGAGTTGAGGGCTGCAAATTTGTTATCGTTGTAGGGAATTATGGTGCCAAAGTACTTCTTTACCAGTTCTGGATGGTTAAGCACCGCTTCTTCGGGGCTGGTAAAAATCACACCCTTTTTTTCGAGGTCTTCGCGAATACTGTGGTACACAATCTCTGAATCGTATTGAGCACCAACCCCGGCCAAGAAGTTTCGCTCGGCTTCGGGTATTCCTAGCCGATCGTAGGTTTGACGAATTTCCTCGGGGAGTTCTTCCCAGGACTCCTTTTGTTCGTCCGTAGGCTTTGCGTAATAGTAAATATTATCGAAGTCGATACCCGACAGGTCGCCACCCCAGTTAGGCATTTTTTTCTCCCGAAAGGCTTGGAGACTCTTCATGCGAAAGTCGAGCATCCATTGGGGCTCTTTCTTATGCAAAGAAATTGCTGCTACGACCTCTTCGTCCAGTCCCCTACGGGTCTTGAAAACACTGATATCGGGGAACGAAAATCCATATTTATAATCTCCGAAGTTCAACTCTTCCGCTTGGGTGATTTCCTTTACTTCTGTACTCATGATTCCTCCTCATCGACGATGCCATACTGAGCTTTAACCCAGTCGTAGCCCTTATCTTCTAATACCTGAACCAGATCCTTACCACCAGAGGTAACGATTTTTCCTTTGTAGAGAATATGAACGTAGTCGGGTTTGATGTAGTCCAAAATTCTTTGATAGTGGGTAATGATGATCGCCCCAAACTCCGGGCCGCGCATCTTGTTGACTCCCTTTGATACGACCTTCAAGGCATCTATGTCGAGTCCCGAGTCCGTTTCGTCAAGAATTGCAAAGTTGGGTTTGAGCATGAGCATCTGGAGTACTTCCATCCGCTTCTTTTCTCCCCCAGAAAAACCTTCGTTGAGGTAACGGTTGATAAACTGCTGGTCTACTTCCAGAAAATCCATGGTGTCTCGCAGGTATTTTACGAAGCCGGTGGGTTTCGACATCTCTGGATCTTCCCCTCGGAGCTCGGCCTTTGCGGCCGCGCGAATTTCGATAACTCTTTTCATAAAGCGACCGACAGTAATACCGGGAATTTCGACCGGATACTGAAAAGCCATGAAAAGACCCCGATTCGCCCGGTCGTTAACTTCCATCTCCAAGAGGTTCTCGCCGTCTAAGAGAACCTCTCCTCCGGTTACTTCGTAGTTTGGGTGTCCCATGAGGACGTTCGAGAGGGTGCTTTTTCCCGAGCCATTCGGCCCCATTATGGCGTGGATTTCGCCGGTCTTGATCGATAAATTAATACCTTTCAGGATTTCGGTCTCCTCAACCCTGGCCTGAAGGTTTTGTATCTCTAAATTCACTGCTTACTCCTCATTTTAGGTAATAATTATGGGTGCCCTGGGATTTAAATAGGGTATCCGAGTTCGAGTCGGGCTTCTTCGCTCAAGAAGTCAAGATTCCACGGTGGACTCCATACCAAGTTCATTTCTACTCCCGTAATATCTAGGTCATCCCGAAGAACCCGACGAATATCAGCCTCAATTATGTCCGCCAAGGGGCAGCCAGGCGAGGTTAGGGTGAACTCGATGTACACAACCTCGTCACCGGGATCGACCTTATAAATGAGCCCCAGGTCGACTATGTTGATACCAATTTCTGGGTCGATCACTTTTTTCAAGGAATCGAGGATTTCTCTTTTATTGTTCATAGCGCTCTCCGTGTCTTCTTCGTAATATACCGAAAGCAATTCCGGGGGTGAAGCAAAAAAGGCAGAAGAAGGAAGCCTCTTCTATTATTGTTAGCCTATTCGAACTTTTGAGTATACCTTACAAGAATAATGATAAAACGCCAAGCCCTATTTATTCACTGCCACCCAAAAAAAGAGAGTTTCACCCGCGCGATTCTCGACGAGTCTCGTGGGGTGGTGCCGGACAAATCGTGGAATGTTCAGGAAATTGACCTCTATTCGGAAAACTTTTCTCCCATTCTCACCGAAGAAGAAATTTCCCGTCGCACATCCTTCGATGCCCGGGTCCAGGAATTTGAAACCTTAGTAAGTTCCAGTGATCTGTTAGTGTTTGTATACCCCGACTGGTGGGGTCAAATGCCCGCCCTTTTAAAAGGGTGGGTAGATAGAGTTTTTCGTCAGGGTGTTGCTTACGATTACCAGGGTGATGAATACATGCCCAAAACAAAGGTACCGCTTTTCAACAACAAGACGGCCATTGTCTTTATTACCTCCGATAACACCCAAGCTGGAACGTCTCAGGATTCAATTTGGCGTACCTCTATTGGCGATTTCACCGGTTTAAGAATCGCGGCCCTAAAAGTTTTTGGGCCACTGCATAATTCTCGTCGTTCAACCCGGCTAGGTTGGTTGAAGACCACAAACGAGGTTACGTCGAAGTACTTTTTAGCTCTGGAATAGAGGTAAAGGAATGGGGTAGCAGGTCTCTAATTGTATAGTCCTGGACAACCCCGTAGAGGTTACACACAATAACTTGAAAACTAGGACCACAGAGTTCGGCCATTACCTGCAGACAAAGAGCACAGGGCACCGCCGGAGGCTCGGCGTCGGTAACCAAGACACCGTAATCGTAGTTACCCTTTCCGAGAGATCCGATCGCCGCAACCACTGCAGAACGTTCAGCACAAATTGTTGCCCCGTAGCTGGCATTCTCTACATTCGCCCCGGGAATGAAGGAATTTGTATCGACCGAATGGAGGGCAAATCCTACTTGAAAATGGGAATAGGGGGCATACGCCCGGGTCCACGCCTGATTTGCTACATGAAAACCCTCTTCCCAACCCCGGGGAAGGTCGAAACCGGGGTTTTGGGGCTTGACTAATGAACTCATAGGCCATTATTGACAATCAGGATGATATTTGCAACAACACAAGGGAACCTATGGACGTCCTAGACATGAGCTCCGAATAAAGGAAAATTATGGCTGAAAAAGTACTGGTCATCGTCGAGTCTCCTACCAAAGCCCGAACAATAAGTAAGTTCTTGCCGAAGAACTTCATGGTCGAGGCCAGTGTAGGGCATATAAGAGACCTCCCACAAACGGCCGCGGATGTGCCAGAAAAGTATAAGTCTTTCCCCTGGGCTCGACTGGGCATTGATGTCGAAAACGATTTCGCTCCCCTCTATATAACTCCAAAGGGTAAGTCGAAGGTCATTAACGAGCTAAAACGGAAATTGAAAGAGGCCGATGCCCTTTACCTGGCGACTGACGAAGACCGAGAAGGGGAGAGTATATCCTGGCACCTGGTCGAACTTCTCAAACCAAAACAACCTATCAAACGGATGGTTTTTCACGAAATTACGAAGAAAGCAATCCAAGAAGCCTTGGAATCGCCCCGGGACATCGACATGGACTTGGTCCGGGCCCAAGAAACCCGTAGAATTTTAGACCGCCTCTACGGTTTTACTCTCTCGCCCCTCATTTGGAAAAAAATTGCCTATGGTCTTTCGGCCGGACGGGTGCAAAGTTCGGGCCTCCGAATGATTGTCGAAAGGGAAAGGGAGAGGATAGGATTTCGCAAGAGCGTTTACTGGGACCTTCGAGCCCTGCTCACCGCTCCAGAAACCGGATCTTCCCTCGAATTCGAGGCGAAGCTCCTCAAGGTGGGGGGCAAGCGCGTTGCCCAGGGAAAAGACTTTGATTCGTCTACCGGAGCCCTCGGATCCTCTAAAGACTTGGTCGTCCTCGATCAAAAAAAAGCGGAAACACTGCAAACGGAACTCAAAAACCAAACCTGGGAAGTAGTTGAGCTTACAGAAAAAGAAACAACAGCCCGTCCCTCTCCCCCATTTATTACCTCTACTCTCCAACAAGAGGGCAATAGAAAGCTTGGCCTTTCCGCCCGGGAAACAATGCGTATCGCCCAACGACTCTACGAGGAAGGTCTTATTACCTACATGCGTACGGACTCTCCGACCCTATCAAGCGAAGCAATTGCCGGCTCCCGGGATACTATAGAAAAAACCTTCGGCCCCGAATACCTGAGTGCCGAGTCTCGGCAATATACTTCTAAAAGTAAAGGCGCCCAGGAGGCCCATGAGGCGATTCGACCATCGGGAGCAAGTTTTACCCACCCAGACCAAACAACCCTCACAGGCAAAGATAAGGCCCTCTACGAGTTAATTTGGAAGCGTACCCTGGCCACCCAAATGGCAGACGCCAGAAAATCCAGCGTAGCCGCTCGAATATCCTGTGGGGATACCCTCTTTCAGGCTAACGGGACAAAAATTCTCTTCCCCGGATTCTTGCGAGTCTACGTCGAAGGCAAGGACGATCCCGATGCGGCCCTGGAAGATAAGGAGGTAATTCTTCCGAACTTGATTGTAGGAACCAAGTGCCAGTCTACCAAGCTGGAAAGCCTCTTTCATGAAACCAAGCCCCCCGCTCGATATACCGAAGCAAGCCTTATTCAACGGTTGGAAAAAGAAGGAATTGGGCGACCATCCACCTATTCTAGCATCATTTCTACCCTTTACGAACGAAACTACGTTCGGAAACAGGGTACAAGCCTCGTCCCGACCTTCACAGGAATCGCCGTAGTCCAGTTCCTCGAGCGAAACTTCGAGTACCTAGTCCAATATGGATTCACCTCAGAAATGGAAAGCCAGTTGGATGAAATTGCCGAAGGTCATCAAGATCGATTAGCCTACCTCCGGGAATTCTATTCCGGGAGCAAAGGCCTCTTCCACCGAGTTCAGGAGCAAGAAGGGAATATTAAGCCCGAGGAATCTCGGACCATTCATCTTCCTCAGTTGGAGGACAAGACCGAAATAAAAATCGGCCGTTTTGGCGCTTATATCGTCCACCAAGACGACGAGCACCCCGAAGCAGTCCACGCTTCGATTCCCGAAGAAATTGCCCCCGGAGATCTTAGTCGAGAGAACATCTTGGAGCTCATAGAACTGCAAAAGAATGGGCCCAAGCCCTTGGGAACCCACCCGGAACACAACTTGCCCATATTCTGCCTCGTTGGCCGTTTTGGCCCCTATGTGCAGCTTGGTGAGGCTACGGAAGAAAACCCAAAACCTCGCAGGGCTGGGGTTCCCCGGGAAATCGCCCCAAAAGACCTCACCCTCGAACAGGCCATACGTCTCTTAAGCCTTCCTCGCGCCCTGGGAGTTCATCCAGAAACCGGAAAAGAGGTAGTGACAAACCAGGGCCGGTTTGGACCCTATGTCGTCCACGACGGAGATTTTCGTAGCCTAAAAAAAGATGATGACGTCTACACTGTTAGCCTCGAACGGGCATTGGAGATTCTCTCCGAACCCAAGTCCGGTGGTCGGGGTAGCAAGATTCTCAAGGACTTTGGAAAAGGTTCCTCCGGCAAGAAAATTGTCTTGTACGAAGGAAAATATGGACCCTATTTTAAAGAGGGGACCAAGAATATTGGTATTCCGGAGGACAGACGCGCCCCCGAATTTCTCGACCATATGACCTTAGAGCAAGCCGAAAAACTCATAAAAGCTAGCCGTAAGGGGTAGAGACTGGTGCGAAAATTGAGCCTCTAGGAGAAATTTCCTAAGAATTTTTCCTATTTTGTGAATCAGGAATCCGTCTGGCCCGGTACTTCTCCCGCCACCCTCCTGCCCCAATGGAAATGGCCCGATTCACGGTCCGCAGAAATTTACTTTTGGCCGTTGGTATACGAAAAAGGGAAGCTTGGTGACTCGCTTCCAAGGAACCGTCGCCCGACCTCGGGAGTTGGTTCTCGCCAGGTAGGTCGAGACCTGGGGGTCCCCAATCGAGTTCCGAAAGTACATGGCCTTTGCGCGAATGGTGATTCAAATAGGGAATCATGGGCTTCGCAAGCCTTTCCGAATTGGGGACAAGGGACGTGGAACTCCGTGGGTCGAGCCATCTAAAGACCAAAAGAGAGTGGCTACAAAAGGCGTGGTTACCTGAGTATACAAATCCTCCACGTGTAGATTTCAAGACCGGAACGATGGCGAGGAAGCGCCAGGCCGGTAGCCGACCCTTGGCCAAGCATTTATTGGTGGGGAACTCGGATTTTCCTTTCGTGGGTACATCGGTCATGGGACCCCAATGACTTACATCGAGCCATGTGCAAAAACTTTTGTAAGAACCTTAGGCGTCAAACTCAAATAAAAAGTAGTTTCCAGAAGGTGATTGCAAAACAGGTTTCCGGGCTCATTTTTCGTACCACTGGCTTCTTAAAAAAAATCCTCGACAAAAAAGTCGCGGAAGACCGTTACGTCGTGGGCGGTTTGTACCAGTCGTTGGTATAATCGGGCGGAATCTTCGTTCACCCTCTGTACCTGACTCGTCAGGGCTGGATCGGCTTTTACCTGGGCCTGTAAGTCGGTGAGTAGGTCGTTGATAATCTGCACCCCGTACTTAATGTAAGTACCGGTCGTCACGGTAGTAATGTACTGGGTTCGGGCGCGCAGGATTTCATCATCCCCTAATCCCTCGAAACTTAGGGTAGGTTGATTTCCCGAGTCGCCAGGAAACATCTGTTGATGTTGAGAATCTATGCGGCTTACCAGGTCGGAAATTTGTTCTAAAAACACCGAAAGCCCCAGGATTTGATCTCGAACAGCGTTTGCCTGTTCCAGGAGTCCATACACCATTTCTAAGTCGACTCCCCGAAAATAGAGGGAAACCGATGCCAAATTATCCGCGGCGAGGCCTTCGAGCAGGTATTCCTCGTAGGGACTCAGAGAATACACCCCTGACAGGTACTGGGCGGTAAACAGGGCCGTTAAATAGAGGGCATCCATCGAGTAAAGGTACCGCTCGACTGGATGCTCGAAGTTACGAATAAAATTTTCCCCGAGCAACAGGTACTGGCTTGCATACCCCATAGCCTCGACCAGGAGCCCAAAGGCCAAGGAGGGGTGTTCGTTGGTTAGGTCAAAAAACCCCGAACTTACTACCAAAAATCCTGGACTCCCCTCTTCTACCGCAAAATAGACCGAGCGAAGTACCTGAGGGCCGTATTCTATTTCTTCGTCCCGGGTTATTACGACAATTTCCCCCGAGTTCATGGCCGATCGCACCCGGGAGTACACGGGTATGACCTCACTCCCCGGAGACCCGGACAAAATGAGGTCATCAAGGACCCTCATTATACCGGCGAGTTCTTCTTCTGCTCGGGTTTGATCTGAGCCGGATGAGGTATCCGGAGCCCGAGGAACGGCCGGAGCGGGGGTCACCAAGGGTGCCGATGGGGTCAATGGTTGGGTCTGGGGTGTTGGTTCTGGAGGTGTGTCCGGAGCCTGGGAACGACCACCGGCATAGAGGGCCTCAATAGAGAAAAGAACAATAAGGGCAAGATATGCTAATAACTGGGGTCGAAAGATTTGTCGACCCATTAGGATTGTTCCCGGGTAACGATATAACGAAGAAGCTCCGATCCAAAGGCGGATAAAATTATCTGACTATTCACCGGAAGGAGATAGGGAAAACTGAGTGTGCCACCGGGGTGGTCCATTTGGAAAATTATTTCTCGTTCGCCCTCAGGACTAATAAATTCGGTAGTAATTTCCACCGGTACCGCATACCGGGGAAGGGTCCGTTCGAATAGCCCAAAAACCTGGGCCCGGGGAACCACCCGCAGGGGTTGTACGGTGAGGACTACCGGTGTGCTCTGCATAATACTCGCACCCGGTTCCGGGCTTTGTTCGGTGATGATTCCTGCGATTTCTGTGGAGTCTGGGTCTTCGAGTTCAAAACGGAAGGGCTGATCCCTGGCAGCCAGGAGTTGAATGGCTTGCCGAAAATCGATGCGGGTAAAATCGGGAATAGGAAAGCTTACAACCTCCGGTCCTCGAGAAACGAGTAGGTTGAGGGGAGTGAGACCGGCCAACTCGGTTCCGGCCGGGGGATCTTGCTGTAAAATTGTACCCGGCTCGGAAGAATCAAAGACGTAGGAAATGTTCCGATCTTCCACTTGGAGGAGGGGTCGATAGGTTGCAAAAAGAACCAAAAGTTCTTGGCGCACCTCATCCAAGGGCCTTCCAACAAAGTCTCCTACCTGATCAATTACTGCCCCACGGCTAACCGTTAGGGTAATAGAACGACCAGCACGAATGAGGCCACCGGGATCGGGGCTTTGTTCGACCACCTTCCCCCGAAGGGAAGGATCGGAGAAAAATCGTTGCTGGACCCGAGGGGAAAGGCCCCGTTCCTGGAGGACCTCAACAGCATCCACAAATTCTAGATTTCGAAGATCGGGAATGACTATAGTTTCCGGACCCCGGAGGGCTACCATCAAGGTCGCCAAGCTAAATATCCCCAGTAGAAAAAATGCGCCGACTAAGGACCAGAGGAGTATTTTGTAGTATTGTTGCTCCGGACTGTCGCTACTCCGAGGAAATATCCTCCGGAAGAAGGGTGTTTTGTTGCTCTTTTTGAAGCGGTTCGGGAGACTGATAGTTGATTTCTTTGGTTCAGATGTTACTTGATCGGGAGTTAGAACAGCTAAACTGGAAGATAGTAGTTCTGGGGTAGGTTCCTTGTCTTCCATTGGGATTCCTCCGAGCCGTACCCCAAGTAGATCGCGGGCACCGGCAATAAATTCTTTCCAGGTCATTTCTTTTTTGTACTGAGGTTGCAGGGCCAGTATTTGCAGGAGGTCCTTTCCAGTTTGTACCAGTATTCCTTGTTGCTTGTCTACGGCGACCAGAGTGCCCGGTTCGGCAATTGGGTGTTCCCCTTGGAACACCACTTGGGTCTGCCAAAGGGATAGAGTCTTGTCCTGCAAGGTAGTAGTCGCCAAGGGCCAGGGAACCAGAGCCCGCACCTGGTTGTGAATGCCCTGGGCCGGCCGCGACCAATCGATGGGACTATCTTTCTTCGTTAACAGTGAACAGTAGGTAGCTTCGGTTTCGTCCTGAGCTCGGGCCTCCAGCCGTTGATAGAAGAAGTCGGTTACCACCGATTGCAGAAGGCCGGCTCCTTCTAAACTCCATCGGTCCAGAAGCTCGTCGGCTCGATCTTCGGGGGCAATTTCTCTGGTCTCCTGGACCAAAATATCGCCTGCATCCATTTGTTGACCCAAACGCTGGACGGTTATGCCGCTGACCGCCTCGCCGGCCAAGAGGGCAGCCTGCACGGGAGCTGGGCCTCGATATTTTGGTAGAAGCGATGGGTGAAGATTAATGCCCCCATGGGCAAAGAGCCCCAGAAACTTCGGGCCAAAAATTTTCCCGTAGGCAACACAGACTAGAAGGTCCGGTTCCAGGGCTGCAACCGCCTCGCGAGCCGCCAGGTCGAGTTTTTCGGGCTGGAAGACAGGTACCGATGGCGCGGCTTCGAGGGCCGTTACCTTCACCGGTGGGGCAATTGGTTGTTTTCCTCGTTTTCCGGGGGCATCGGGGTTTGTGAGTATTCCTACAACCTGTCCAACTTCCGGGGCGAGGGACAAAAGAGCGTGTAAGCTGGGCAGGCTAAAATCGGGGGTTCCGGCAAAGAGTATTCGTAGAGGCTTTATGTCTGCATCCTTTTTTCGTAGAGCTTAAGAAGGCGTTTCTGGCCCCCGGGTTTGAGGTACTCGTAGAAGAGCTTCCCATTCAAGTGATCGTTTTCGTGCTGAATAACCCGGGCCAAAAGACCATCGGCTTCCTGGATAATATGTTTTCCTTGAAGATTCCAGTAACTAATTTGAAGAGCCAACGGTCGTACGACGTCGGCGTACACCCCGGGGATACTCAGGCAACCTTCTTCGTAATCGCCGGTTTCTTCGGAGGTACCGGTAATTTCCGGGTTAATGAACGCTTGGGGTTCTGAATCTCCCACCTGGACGACAAAAATCCGAAGGAGTTTTCCAACTTGTACTCCCGCCAGGCCGATACCCTTGGCATCGATCATCGTTTGAATCATGTGCTGAGCCAAATCGACGATAGTACCGTCGATTATCTCAACGGTCATAGAGGTTTGATGGAGTCGGTCATCGGGCAAGAGTACAAGGTCTAACATAGTCCCAGAATGTAGAAAATGCCCTCGGAAAGGTCAAGGGCCGGGGCACTCGACTTGTTTCCACAGGGGATCGGATTGGCTCTTGGTGGGATCCGCAGTTAAAACAACTCGGCGTTCACCTCGAGTAGGATGGGGAAAGTCTAGCCTCCAGGCGTGCAGGCCAATACCACCTCCTGGAATCGATCTTCGGGCCCCATATTTAAGGTCGCCCCGGACGGGAAAACCTCGACTGGCAAACTGGACTCGAATTTGATGGTGCCGACCGGTATCCAGTCGTACCTGCCAGACGAGGTAGGAATCGAGGGTTTGAATGAGTTCGTACTCCAACCGTGCCTCCTGGCCCCCGGCGGCAACTACTTTCGACGTATTTGTCTTCTCGTTCCGTCCTAGGAGATCTTCCATAAGACCCTTGGGTTCAAGAGAAAGGTCTGGACCCTCGGGACCTTTCTCGGTAATAACCAGGTAATCCTTCGAAACCAAACGATCTCGAAAGGCTCCGGTAAGCCGACTTAGGGCCTTCGAGGTCTTGGCGACAATGACCAAGCCGCTAGTAGGACGATCGAGACGGTGGACCAGGCCGAGGAATACGTTCCCCGGCTTTTGGTCTCGTTCTTTGATGAGTTTCTTAAGTTCATCGAGGATACTTGGGTCACCGGTTTTATCCCCTTGGACCAGCTCGGAGCTGGTCTTGTTTACTACCAGAACATGATTATCCTCAAATACAATTCGCTGGGAGAGGGGCAGTTTATCTTCCTGAGCCACTATCAATACTCAGGGTATAGTACCCCGTGCTTCCTTCGCTCAAGGGTCTGGCGATAAGGGTGTAGAATCCGTCGGCCGGTACGGTAAAGGCCAAGAGCGAATTCAGGTTTCCTGCCCCGTCATCGTCTTCGTTTTGGAAATTCCGCGGTCCTTCGATCTCCAAGTATGAGTCAATATCGTCGGAGCTCATGGTGATTTCGATTAACTGACCCCGGGTAAGGGTGAGAGAGAATGTTTGACGATACCCGTCGGTCCGAAAGCTCTGGGTAGAACCAATTTCTAAGGGCATGTCCTCGTAGTACTCGGTGAGCCCTTCGGGTTCTTGGGTTGGTCCCACGTGGAGGGTAAACTCCCCACTCCCCGAGTCGCTGTATCCACGAACAACGATATAAAGGACATCACCACGCTCGACCTCGAAGGACACAACCGAGCGGTAGCTTAGTTCACCCCCGTAGGAGTCGTCGTCGCTGTAGTCGTCGCCAAAGGAAGTTTCAACTTCCAGGTACGTGTCAAAATCGTCAGACTGAAGGTCTATTTCGACAAGGCCCGAGTAGTCGGCTATTACTATTTCGTACTCCATAATATCGCCGGGTGTTAAATACTCGTAGATCGTTTGGTCGAAACCGAGATCGACCGAATCGACAGCTTGAGAAATCATGAGTCTATACTGGCCTGAGCCGGACCAAGATTGGGGTTCAATAAAGATTTTATCACCACCGGCCATTCGGGCGACAACCCTGGATTGCTCGTATTCCGAAAGGGTAGTTCCAAACTCATCTACGACTTGGACATACCCCTCTTCCGATGGGTCGTTCAGGGTTATGATGTACCGGCCTTCGGCAGGGGCATCAAACTGGAACTCGTCACCTAATCCAGAGGATTCAAAGCTTCCTCGGATTTCTTGCCCAAGGTTCACCCTTCGAGGTTCCCCCGCCGGTGCGACTTCAAGATTGTAGAAACCCACCGAGTCGGCATAATACACGCTAGCCCCAATGAGAATTGTCGAGCCAGGAGCCGCAGAAACTCGCAAGCCCGAATTTGTACCGTCCCCTGCGTCATCGTTTGATTCGCTGGTTCCATCGGCCCGGTATACCAACAGGTAGGTGTCGTAATCGTCGCTACTCAAGGTGATATTTGCTCGACCACTGGGGGGCATGGTGTACTCGTACCAGTTTACGTAGCGAGGCCCCTCGGCCACCACCGAGCTGGTAGTAAGTTCTCCACTAACCGTTGCCGTTCCGCTTAATCGAGACAGGGGTGCTACACTGTCCACCGCCAACACCACCTTCCCCGGATCGGTAATTCGACTAGAACCAGCAGAAATAACTACCGTGTAGGTCCCCGCCTGGGGGGCAAAGAGACTAAGGGTAGACTGAAAAGAACTGGTTACTCCAAATATGGTCGTGCCGTCAGGAAAAGTAAGGACAATTTCGGGAGTAAGATCGGTACTAACCGCCTTTAAATCCACGAGGGTCGGCTGGCTAAGGGTAAAGGTTCGTTCAATCTGGGGAGTTCGTTGACTGAGGTTTAGATCTTCCCTCAGTATCCGTTGTTGGGCAAAGAGAGTGGAAAGGCCTAAGAACAGAAGGCCAACTACTCCGACGAGAGTCTTGATTCTACGCATTTTTTTCCTCCGTGAGATACTAGAACTATAACACAACCGGCCAGGTTTACATCCTCCAAGGGGGCGGGTATGATTGAGGAAAACAAAATAAAAGAGGGAGTGAACCATGGAGTATCGAAGAGTTGGGAAAACTGGATTAAAAGTAAGTGAAATTGCCTACGGTTCTTGGGTGACCTTTGGAAATCAGGTTGAGTTAGATAACGCAAAAGAAATAGTCGCTAAGGCCTTTGACCTAGGCATTAACTACATTGACACCGCCGATATTTATAATCGAGGCGAGGCTGAAGAACTCCTGGGTCAGGTGCTACCAGCCTATAATCGACGTCACTACGTTATTGCTACCAAGACCTTCTGGCCGATGTCCGACGCTCCTACCGATCGAGGATTGAGCCGAAAACACCTTGTGGACAGCCTCGACGGAAGCTTGGAGCGAATGAAGCTGAAGTACGTCGATATCTTCTACTGCCATCGTTACGATGCCGAGACACCCCTGGTGGAAACCCTTGAGGCTCTTGAGGACCAAATTCGCTTAGGAAAAATTACCTACTGGGGAACCAGCGAGTGGACCGCTGGCCAAATTGCCGAAGCCCACTCGATTTGTAGCGCTCGGGGCTGGCATCTGCCCATGATTAATCAGCCTAACTACAGCCTCATTAACCGAAATATCGAGAAAGAAATTCTGCCAACCTGTATGGCCCTCGGCATGGGAACCGCTAACTTCTCGCCCCTAGGACAAGGATTACTCACCGGAAAGTACTCGGGAGGAACTATTCCTGCGGGGAGTCGAGGAGGCGACGCAAAGCTGGGTATGTTTATGAAGGATAACCTAAGCGACAAAGAAATGCTCAATCGAGTCGATGCCCTCCAGCCTATCGCCGAGTCCTATGGCCTCACGAAAGGACAGCTATCCTTGGCCTGGATCCTCCAGAACCCGGGAATTTCGTCGGTCATTATTGGCGCCAGTAAGGTTAGCCAAGTCGAAGAGAACGTCAAAGCCTCGGGGGTAAAGATTAAGCCCCGGGACCTCAAGAAAATCGAGAAACTCTTCCCCAGGGCTTAGTTCCAAACAGATATAGATGGCAAAAAAACATCTGATAATTGCCGGCAACATTGGGGCCGGCAAGTCTACCCTGGTAGAAATTCTCTCTACCAGACTGGGTTTTCGCCCCTACTACGAACCGGTGGCGGAAAATCCGTATCTTCAGGATTTTTATGGGGACATGGAACGATGGGCCCTCCAGAGTCAGATATTCTTTCTGAGTCATAGAGTAAAATCCCACCATTTATTGAAGGATGACCCCCATTCGGTGGTTCAAGATAGGTCGCTATACGAGGATGCTCAAATTTTTGCCCAGAACCTTTTTATTCAGGGTTCCATGAGCCGCCGGGACTGGGATACCTACCAAGAACTCTATAAAACCCTGGTTCAACTCCTACCCCCGCCGGACGGAGCCCTCTATATTCGAGCCTCGGTACGAACCCTTCAACGGCGAATTGCCCTTCGAGGACGAAATTTTGAGGATTCGATTCCTCCGGCTTACCTTAAGGGTCTCAACGAGCTCTACGAACAATGGATTTCGAACTTTGATCTCTGCCCGGTCATTACGATTCCTGGGGATGAGATTGATTTTGTTTCCGATCCAACTACCCTCGGTCCAATTCTTGAAGATGTAAAAGAAATGCTCAAGGGTGGGCAGGCCGAACTGTTTGGCTGATTTGTGTTGCTTGTTTGAAGGGTCAGTGACAAAAAATCAGAACCACGAACCAAAATTTCTAGTACAAATTAATATGTCGTGTACGACATTTCAGTTCGTACCCTATTTCAGTTTCGAAGAGATTTGTTGCGACGGCTACCTACCTACAGTCCAGGACCATTTTGCCCGAGCTCGCTTCTCCGGACTCTACCAACCTATGGACCTCGGAAGCCTGCGATAGGGGAAATACTCGGGGCTCGGGAATGTGCCCACCCTGCTCCAAGGCTCGCTCGAGCTCGACGGCGGTAAGGTGATTTTCTTCCCCGGTGTTTTTAGCCAGAACCACACCCCGAATATCACCCTCGATACCCATGAGTCTGCGGGGGGTAATTGCAATATCTCCCCTACTTCCAACTACCATGACCCGACCGGCGGGGGATAGTAGCCCCAAATCGCCTTGTAAATTTGTATGGGCGTTCATTTCGAGGATGAGGTCAAATCTCCCAACCTCCCGGGCCATGATAACCCAGTACCCCGGGTATCGGTGATTCCAACAACCCAGGGCACCCTGATTCAAGACCCGTTGTACCCCCTCGGAGCTCCCGGCGGTACCCCAGGCCAGTAATCCCAAGTACGAGGCCCAAAACAACGCGGCACTGCCAACCCCACCGCTGGCACCGTGGATCAAAACCTTCGCCCCCTTCTGTACCCCACCCCGAAAAACCATCCCCCGGTAGGCGGTAAAATACGGGACAAACAACCCGGCCCCCTGGAAAAAGGAAAGGGACGGCGGGAGGGCAAAGACCTGGGACCTATCCGCAATACACCACTGGCCGTAGGTGCCAGAAACACTCCACCCCACGTAGACCCTCTGGCCGACGACCAGGGCAGGCGCTGGGTTGCCCTTTGCAGCCGGGGTGCCCTGGCCGGCAGAGACCGGTTGGCCATCAGCCCCAACCGCCGCCACAACCCCGGCCCCCTCGAATCCCGGGGTAAAGGGCAGATCCGGGGTGTATCCCTGGGTCCCCGCCCGGCGGTAGGTATCTACAGGGTTTACCCCTGCGGCGGAAAGATGGACCAAAACCTGCCCTGGTCCAGGGCTGGGGGGCTGTGAATCCTCCAGAGTCAATTGGTCCGGCGAACCGTAGGAGCGAACGACTATTCGTTTCACAGCTTGTCTAACAGCTCCTGGGCTTCCCGCAGGATACGGTTTTCGCTGGGAGTTCGATTTCGGCTATTGGCATGCCAGCCCCGGTCGGCCGGGTGTTCGACAAGCTTGAGGTAGAACCCGTAGTTCGGCTCATCCTCGATTCCCACGGACACCTCGAACTCGTTTCGAACCGCTGGGTAGATTTGTCCTGGGACGTAGTAGGAGTCGGCGCTGCGCTCGTCCAGACTATCAACCCGATCCAGAAGATCCTGAGTCTGGGCGAAGAGAATCCCTCCGAGAAGAAGGAGTAACAACAACATTCCGAAAGATTTGTTCATGAAAAACCTCCCAAACTTAGTCGTTTCGTGGCAAATCGTATCCAGGTACTAGGGGATTTTTATGTTCGTAGGCCGACAAGTAGACCCGAGGCCGGGGCCGGACAACTATTTCTTCACACACCCGAGCGACCCGAAGTAAGAGTGCTTCGTCCCAGGGCTTCCCAATGAGCTGAAGCCCCACGGGCACCTGGGAGAATACCTTTCCGTCCTCGTCCTTTTCTTCCCGAAATTGCCAGAAAATCTTACTTTTAGCGGTGACAAATCCTGCGGGAATAGAAATTGCCGGATTGCCGACCATGTTAGCCAACATGGCAAACCGCATGGTCTGGGAGAGGGACTCCAGGTCCGAAACCCCCGAAAGAAGGCGATCTTTGTGCAAGCGGGGGGGCAAATTTGCAGTTGTCGGGGTTGCAATAAGGTCCACAGACTCGAAAGCCTTGTCGATTTGAGTGGTTAAAAGGGCCCTTACCTTCTGGGCTTGCAGATAGTCGCTAATGGTTAGGTGCCGGGCCAGGGCAAGGCTCGACCGGGTTTCGTGGCCAAAGTCACTCGCCCGCACTTTTATGTCCGGATCCATAGCCGAACGCATCTCACTCGAAATGGTAACAAGGTGGGCGATTCGCAGGAGATCGATATCGGGCAATTCTATGTCGATTACTTGTGCACCGAGGGCCACCAAGTTGTCGACCAGGGCCCGGGCCGTTTGCACAACCTCTTCTCGGCCATCTTCGAACCAGGGTCGATAGATGCCAATCTTCAGGCCCTGAACCCCCTGGAGGAACCCGTCCAAGTTTGGAGCTGGACCCTTGTGGGTCGCGGGATCGGCGGGATCGGCCCCAGCGATGACCAGATAGGCCAGGGCGAGATCCCGGACGTTCCCACCCATCGGCCCTATGTTGCTGACCGTAGCGCCGAGGGGAGCTTCTCCGGTAGAACTCGTTCTGCCCCAGGTAGGTTTGAGGCCAAAAATACCGCAGTAGGCCGAGGGAATTCGTACCGATCCACCCCCATCGGCCCCCAGGGCCACAGGACAAATACCCGAAGCTACAACGCTGGCACTTCCCGAGGACGAACCACCGGGGTAGCGCCAGGGGGCGTAGGGGTTTGCGGGGGTGCCGTAGAAGGGATTAAGACCAGTGACCCCTATGCCAATTTCGTGCATGTTCGTTTTGCCCAGAATGAGGGCCCCGGCCTCTTTAAGTCTACTGACCACAAAAGCATCGGAGGTAGCCGGGCGAAGATTCTTGAAACTGGTTCCGAGGGTTGTAGCGTAACCGGCAACATCGATCTCATCCTTCACTGCGACCGGAACACCCTCGAATACCGATCGGGCCCGACCCTCGGCAATCCGCTTGGCCGATTCTTGGGCTTGGGCCAAGATGTTCGCCGATTTCCACGAAATAAATCCGTATAAAGGTGGGTTTCCTTTGTTTTGTTTTTCGAGAACGTGAATAACTCTTTCGGCCACCTCCACAGGATTCAAGCTACCTGCGGCGTAGGCCTGGGCGTAGTCGAGAACCGAAGGAAAAGGATTACTCTTTTCTGGCCGTTGGGTCGTTCCGATGGTCTCTTGGATCTCCAAGGTCGGCAAGGGAGCAAGACCGGGAACGATTGGTACCCACTCTGGTCGGTCGCTTCCGGTACCGAATATTCTTTCGGGGGTGAATTTTGGGCCACCATCGAAGTTTCTCGTCCGAAAATCATCTACCCCAAGGGCAGCAAAGATACTCTTGGAAATGAGCCTGCCAGGAAAGGTTCGCTCCAGAGCCCAGGAGGCCGCAAGGAGGCGAAACCCTTGAAGCTTTGGGGCAAGGACTGTCTTTTTCTTGTATTCCATAGGCAAAAGTATAACCCAGGTGTTCTTTATTGACAGTAGTTAGAATTGTACCCTACCATACCAATCAGGGTACCCAAATGAAACTACTGGTCTTCGTTCTCAATAAAGAAGAATACCTCGAAGAAGTACTCGAAGCCTACGTGGAGGCCGGAGTAGCTGGGGCAACCCTACTGGACTCCGAGGGTATGGGTCGATTTTTAGCCTACGAAGTTCCCCTTTTTGCGGGATTCAAAGAATTCATGAAGGGGAACAAACCCTATAATAAAACGATAATCTCGGTAATTCGCAACGAAGCTATCATCGCAAAGGTGAAAGAACTAGTCGATGAGGTCGTCGGGGGTCTCGATAACCCAGGGACAGGTATCATGTTCACCCTTCCGGTCGACTGGGCTTCGGGATTAATCGAGGAAGAAGAAGAGGTGTAAGGTATGGGAGCGATTGGATCGAGGCTATCACCCGAGTACATAGTAGTTCCAGCCCAGGTGCAGGGGAAAGAAGAGGTGCTCAAACTCCTCGTCCGGGCCTTGGCCGCCGGGGGAATTACCAGCGACCCAGATTTGCTCCTCAAAGACCTGGAGGCCCGGGAACGCCTATCGTCCACCGCCCTGGGGTATGGTTGTGCGGTCCCTCACGCCCACTCGGCGGCTATGAAATCTACGGTCTTCGCTGCGGCCAGAGTTTCTCCACCCCTCTCCTACGACACCCCCGACGGCGACCCGGTTTCCCTTTTCTTTCTTATGGCTGGGCCCAAGACCGACACCGGATTACACTTGAAGCTTCTGTCGAAACTTGCCCGACTTCTGCACGATCCTCAAATGCGAGAAGATCTGAACAGAGCCGAAACTCCCGAGGCCTTTCACCGAATTATTTCCGAAAAGGATGCCTAGGGTGAGACCCGAACACATTTGGAACCTCACCCGCTTTCTTCTTACTACCGGGGCGCTTTTTGGGGTCTGGCTCTTGTTTAGCCCTAGTCTCGAACCCTTCTCTTTAGGAGCAGGACTCATTGGATCGGTCCTGCTTGGGGCCCTTACTTACAAAGAATTTATTGCCCAGCACGACGCATCGTTGGGTTCGTTTATGCCCCACCCCCAGTGGCTGGTCGTATTCCTGGGGGTGCTCATCTTCTACCTCTATCAGTCGAGCTGGAAAATGCTGGGTGCTATCCTTACCGGTCGGGCGAATCCCCGGATTGTCCACTTTCGAACCCGTCTGCGATCGGACCTGGCGCGAATGGTACTATCCAATTCAATCACCTTTACCCCCGGAACCATTACCCTGGACCTAAACGACGACCACCTGACCGTCCACTGGTTCTTCTGCAATACCAGCCACGCCAAACTCGCCGGGGAAACCGTAAAGGGACGGATGGAGCAGCATCTGCGCAAGGTGTGGTTATGACAAACCTACTCCTCGAGGGAATGCAGTGGGTTCTGGTAGCCTTTTCGGTGCCAACCCTCGTTCGGCTACTCCTGGGGCCTACTGCCGCCGACCGATTAGTGGCCCTCAATATTCTATCGGGATTAGCCCTGGGATTTTTGGTCCTTCGGGGAGTGCAAGAAGGCAGGGCCCTCTATTTAGATGTAGCCCTGGTCTACGATATTTTTGGATTCTTGGGATTTCTAGCCATCGCCCGATTCCTTAAAGATCGAATGACCGACGAGAGCCAAGGAGGAGAGGAAGAATGATGCTTGTTCGTGAAATACTGGCCTTACTCTTTTTTGCCTCAGCGGTGGTATTTGGTATTGGCGGGGTTGTTGGTCTTTTTCGTTTTCCCGACCCCTACTCCCGGCTCCAGGCCGGTTCCTTGGCGGGAACTACAGCAGTGGTCTCGGTCTTTTTTGGGGCCCTACTTCTGGCCCCCAATTGGGCAATCGCAGCTCGAATTATCGTAATTATCGTGTTCTTTCTCATATCTGCTCCTACCGGGGCCCATATAGTAGCCCGATTTACCTGGAACTCGGGGCTGGATCCCTGGCGCCCTCCCTTACAAAAACGTTCGGGTCCCGACGAGGACACCGACGAAACCGAAAGACCCAGGAGGCGCCGATGATTCTGCTCTTCCTGGTTGTCCTCATCGTTCTGTCGGCATACTCGGTCTTTACTCGCGATCTGCTGCACGGGGTCATTGCCCTTTCGGCGGTGAGTCTGGTTTCGGCTCTTTTGTTCTATATATTGCAGGCCCCGGATGTAGCAATTACCGAAGCTGCAGTAGGGGCCGGGGTATCCACAGTTGTGTTCGTATGGGCAATTCGATCAACCGAACGGAAGAAGCGCCAATGACCCCACGACGAGTTTTTTCTGCCCTCTGGTCGATCCTCCCTTTGGTTATAAGCCTGGTGGCGGTCGGGGCTATTTTGATTCCGATCTTCCTCGAGTCCACCCCCTGGCCGGTAGAAGCCAGAAATCACCTAGAAGACCAAGGAGTGGCCGAAAGTGGGGCCCAAAACCTGGTCAGCGCAGTTTACCTGGGGTACAGGGCCTTCGATACCCTGGGAGAAACTATCGTCCTGTTGGTAGCAGTGAGTGGAACAATTGGAATTATTGCCCGGGCCAAAGGCGCCTTGGCCAAGGGATTTGACCGGGAGGATAAGGGCAGCCCTGTCCCAGCCGTTGCTCTCGCGGCCGGAACCACCTCCCTTTCAGCTCCCCCTCCCCGACTTCGCCGAGCCAAAACCCGAACCGATCTACTCGAGGTCGTAACCGGAAAGCTGGGCCCCGTGGTTTTGGTATTCGGATTCTACGTCATGCTCTACGGCCACCTGTCACCGGGTGGAGGATTCCAAGGGGGAGTAGTTATTGCCTCGGGTATCGTCTTCCTCGCCCTCGGTGGAAAAGAGGGGGCTAGCACCCGGCTGACCGAAGCGGGAGTGCTGGCAAGACTGGAGGCCATGGCCTTCTTCTTCTTGGTTTTGGCGGCCTTTTTAGGAATGTTTATGGGTTCTGGTTTCTTTACCAATTTTTTGGCCGGGGTGGGCCTTCCCTCGGTAGGTTTCATCATCCTCTTGAACATAATAATTGGTCTCAAAGTTGGGGCGGGAATCGGATTTATGGGAATTGCAATGCTCAGCCGGGTCGAGGGTGCCAAAGGTGAGGAGGTCAACCATGATTGAACGAATCGCCCTATTTGTACTCTTCCTTCTGGGATTTGCCGTTATAGTTGGTCATAAAAATGTCGTAAAGAAAATTTTCGGCCTCAATATTATTAACAATGCCGCGGTAATTCTGTTCGTGTTGGAAGGAGCGAAGGTTGGAAACCAAGCGCCAATACTAACTACAGGTGCGGCGGTGGCAGGTGCGGCGGCCGGGTCAGCGGGGGGCTCGGGCGGAGCAGTGGCTGGCGCCGTTGCCCAGATGAGTGGTGAGGTCACACCGGTGGCACTGGCCCCGGCGGCGGGAACCGTAGACTCAGCCTGTGCCGCGATCGCTGAGGCTTCTGGCGCCGGGCCGGGGGCTGCCGCCGGCCTCACCGGCGATCTAGCAGGGAACGTGGCCGAAGGGGCAAACAGCCTGGCCAACCTGGGGGCCTTCTCGGTAGTCGACCCGGTTCCCCAGGCCCTCATGTTGACCGCTATAGTCATTGGTGTGTGTATCACCGCCCTGGCCCTGGCTCTGGCCTTTCGGCTGTACAAAGCTACGGGTACCTTCGATATCGACGAAATGTACCGGAGAATTCACCATGAGCCCTGATCGATTTATCTTTGGGGTTGTCATGCTGCCCCTGCTTGGGGCGGCCATTGCATTCATCGCCAAGGCCTTTGGCCGGGACCGCTGGACGAAGGGCCTAGAATACCTGGGAGCTTTTGTAGGATTAGGTCTTCCTTGGGTTGTCATGGTGGCAACTCTGCCCCTAGTTCTTGAGGGAGGGGCCTTGGAGGGAGTCGTCGGTCTATGGAATCCGGCGGTGGGAATCTTCTATCGGTTCGATGGTTTGGCCTGGATGGTGAACCTTCTGGGATTTAGTGTCGCCGGGGCAGCGTGGATCTACTCCCTGGGTTCCGGGCCCAAGGGTCCTGCTTTTACCGCAGTCTTCCTCATTCAGACCTCAGCCCTGGCGGCCACCTCCATGACCGCCGATATTTTTAACCTCTTTGTCTGCCTCGAGGTTATGGGAATCGCCTCCTACGTCCTCATTGCCTCATCGGATAAACCTGGATCCTTTTTGGCCGCCTTCTCGTACCTCATGGTTAGTGGGACGGCAATGGTATTCTTCCTTCTGGGAATCTACGGCTTTTATCGGCTTACCGGGTACCTTTCCTACCAAGGAATTGCTACCGGTCTGGCCAGTCTGCCAAATTTTGGCGGGGTCACGGGGATTTTGTCCTTGGCCCTCATTACCGCGGCGGTTGCGATTCGGGTCGCTATTATGCCCCTGTACGGTTGGTTACCCGATTCTCACGCTTTGGCCCCCCACCCGGTCTCGGCGGTTCTGTCCGGGGTGCTCATTAAGACCCCCCTCTTTGCCCTTTCCCGAGTCTTGCTTCTCCTTCCCCTGGGCGCCCAGGCCGGGGAGCTCATGGGCTACGCCGGGGCGATAACGGCCCTGGTAGCGGTGGTTATCGCTTTGGCCCAGAAAGACTCCAAACGGCTCTTGGCCTACCACACGGTGAGCCAAATCGGCTACGTTGTTGCGGCCTGGGGGGCAGCTATTGCGGTGGGTGTTCACACTAGCCTGGGGGCCCTGCTCATGGCAGGGGCCTTTCTCCACGCCCTCTTTCATGCTCTGTTTAAAGGACTGTTGTTTCTCAGCGTCGGAACGGCAACCGATACCGCCGGGGAACGAAACGTGTATCAATTGCGGGGCGCCGGGCGAATTTTGGGTCGGGCGGGAGAACGGTTTCCGGTCACTACCCTTACCTTTTTTGTGGCAGCCCTGGCGATTACCGCCATGCCCCCGATGAACGGCTTTGCTAGCAAAACCTTCCTTACCTACGGGCTCAAAGGCACCTGGCAGTACAGCCTCCTGTTCGCCGCCAGCCTGGGCACTATGGCTTCGTTCATCAAACTCTCGCGGATTTTCTGGCCCCCCAAGAAATCAACCCTTACCGAACCAGTAGAAACGAACCCGGACAAACCAATGGACCCGGTCCACCCCGCCCGAAAAATTGCCCAAGGGCTCTTGGCCCTGGCGTGTATAGGAACAGGACTGGGAGCACCTGCCCTCTTTGCCCTTACCACCGAGCTCTTTTCCTCCGGACCTCGGGCCGCGGGCACGACCCTGGGAGCCCTGGCTAGGGCACCCCAACTCTATTCGGTTGATACCCTGCAGACCACCTTGTGGATTTTGATCGGGGGCATTATGGTATTCCTAGGAGCAGGAACTCCATGGGGTTCCGGTCTACTGCGGGTTGTGCGGGAAAGACCTAGGAGTTTTCGGGGATTGTTTGTGTCTTTTTCCCTGGGTGTCGCTGGTCTGTCGGCGTGGCTTCTTTTTATTTGATAGCTGGACTAATAGAAAGCTGACCGATCCACGCCAAGCCGGGAGGCATGTATGAATATACCGGGGTATCTGCACTACGACATTAATATTTACGCCTCGGTATTTATCATCGGAATCCTCGTTGCGATGCAATTGCGCCACAACTCCTTGGATTATGGAGGGCGACTCTTTCGCCGGGTAGCTTGGTCGGCCCTACTTTTGGTATTTTTGGAAGTTGCATCCTGGATTTTTGATCGGCAAACGGGGCCCCTGGCTTTTCGACTTAATTATCTCTTTAATTGGCTCAATGCTGTTTTCAGTCCTCTGCAGGCGAGTATGTGGGCGGCATACCTAGACTATCGAATTTTCGAGTCCCGTCCACGCCTTCAGGCCCGTTGGTACTACCTTCAACCCTTGTTGATATCCTTTTTCTTGGGGCTCGTGAACTTATGGTACCCAGTAATCTTTACGGTCAGTTCAGTTAACGTATACCGACGGGAATCGTTTATTTGGATTCTTTACCTGTTGCCTGTTGGCGTATTTGGCTACGTTCTCTATTTTACCCTCAAAAATCGATTAAGGACTTCCAACCGAATCGCAATCCTTCTCTTAGCCTTGGTTACAGTTCCGATTCTTGCCATTATAATTCAGTACTTTTTCTATGGGATTTTGATTATTTGGCCACTGATGGCGATGGTCCTCATTTTTGCCTTCGTATTCTTGGAGAACCACAACGCTTCTCTTGACTACCTTACCGGGCTGTTCAATCGACGGCGTACCGACGAGTACATTCGGCACCTTTCGGACTCGAGCCAGCTTTTTGCCCTGGTCCTCTTTGACCTAGACAACTTCAAATCGATTAACGACCGATTTGGTCACCAAGCAGGCGACCAGGCCCTGCTTCGCTTTTCTGGCATCTTACGCTACGTCGCCCCCTCCTCAAGCTTCTTAGCCCGATTCGGCGGCGATGAGTTTCTTGCAATTCTTAGAGATTCGGATGATACCCAGATCAATACCTTTATAGAAAACGTCCGAGAACGAACCGAGATGCGGACCGAACACCTCCCGATCAATACCAGTATTGGCTACGCATTTTTCGATCCAAAACAACCAAAAACTCCCGCTGACCTTTTCTCCGAGGCCGATCGGCTTATGTATCAAGACAAGAGTAAGAGAAAGAACCGGCAGATGAGGTTGGGTGACATTCGGCCGATCCAATAAAAAGATGGTTCATCTTGGACGGCCTATGAAATCAGCGGAAACTGGCATGAGCCAGAACAAAACCGTAAAACTTATCTTAAGTGAATCCTTACTCAAAGACAAAAGAGAATCCAGGCGAGAAGCTCTTCGGGAGCTCTTTGGTACCTGGACAAATGAAGATGTCCGAGATTTTCAAGAAGCTACGAAGGATCTGAGCCAAACCGACCATAGGGACTGGGAATAATGGCAAAAGTCTCCTTGGCCATCATGGTTGGCGACAAATTTCTTCCGACCACCATCGTTCGCTTTTGTCCAGCTGTACTCCTCAAACGAAGTCCCCTGCTCAAAGCCGCGTCAGAAAATCGACCAGGGGCAAAAGGAGGATACCATCGTCGGTAAGCTCTGGGGTATCGATAGAACACACCAGTATTCGGTGCTTCCAGTTTCCCTCTTCGTTAATCTCTCCTAAACCCTTGAGATCCTTCGACTGAATCCGATTTGTTGCCTTCGCTTCAATGGCGATATCGTCACCAATTAAAAAGTCTACCTCTCGCCCGTCCACCGTTCGCCAATAGGTTAAGTGCCGGGAATTTTTATTGTAGCTCACATAGGCTCGTAACTCCTGGTAAACCACGGCTTCAAAGGCCTGGCCCCAGGAGCTAGTCCGGGGCTGGGGTTCGGGCAGTCCGGCTAAGGTCCTGGCAACTGCCTGGTCAAGAAAATAGAGCTTGCCTCGAGAAATGGATTTTCTTTTTCTACCGGATTTCCACGGTTCCAGTATCTGGGCAATGAGGGTATCTTCCAAAATACCGATGTATTCGCGGACGGTTCTTGGGGGTACCGAACAGTCTCGGGCTACCGCCTCGAGGTTCAGTTCCTGGCCATTCATGGAACCTAAGGCCTCAAGAAACCGGTGAAAGTTGTCCAGTTTTCTTACCGGAGCTTCGGCCTGAATCTCTTCCTTTAAATACGATCCACAGTAAGCCTGGAGGTCGGACTTTGGGTCATCGGACGTCCAAATAGGCGGAAGGCTCCCTCGCAGAATCATTGTGGCAATAAGTTCATTGGCAGAGGTTTGACGTTGATGGGCCTGGAGCTCGGGAAACACAAAGAGATGAAGAGTGTCAATTTTCCGCAACACTACTGCGGAAAATAAGACTTTTTCCGCAGTAGTGTTGCGGATTTTAGTTCCAGGAAGAAATGGGTTCTTTCGGTGTATAATAAACCCCGGAGGGCGGAATGAAGTCACTACCAATTGGAATCAGCACCTTCAGGACAATTATAGAAAACGAACTCACCTACGCTGACAAGACCGGTGGTTTTTTGGACCTGGTAAAACAACCAGGCCGCTACTTCCTCTCCCGTCCCCGACGTTTTGGCAAAAGCCTTTTGGTGGACACCTTTCAGGAACTCTTCGAAGGGAATCAAGAACTGTTTCGGGGATTAGAAATCGCTGCCCACTGGGACTGGTCAAAACATTACCCGGTAGTAAAAATCGACTTTGCGGGGGGACTTCTGCGAAATCGACAAGACATGGAAGATAAGCTCTACCCCGACTTGGCCCGAATAGGTAATCAACATCAAATCACCCTATCAAATTCCGGAATAAGCAACCGACTCAAAGAGCTCATTCTTGCTCTTCGAGACAAAACGAAAATGCCCGTAGTTCTTTTGGTCGATGAGTACAACAAACCCCTCCTCGATAATATCGAGGATCCGGGCCAAACGATCGTGATGAGAGATTTGCTCAAAGAGCTGTACTCCATAGTAAAAGATGTCGACGACAGCTTGCAGTTTGTCTTTTTTGCCGGGGTGAGTAAATTCAGCAAGGTAAGTATTTTTAGCGGGGTAAATAACCTCAAGGATCTTAGCCTAGACCCAAAATATGCGACTCTCTGTGGCTACACCCAGCACGACCTGGAAACGGTTTTTGCTGAACATCTCCAGGGCGTGGATTGGCCTCAACTTCGGCATTGGTACAACGGCTACAACTTTCTGGGAGAGGCAGTCTACAATCCCTTCGATATTCTTCTCTTTATTAGTGAAGGCCGAAGATTCCGGAGTTTCTGGTTCGAGACTGGAACCCCGACCTTCCTTATTAAGGTCCTACAGAAGAACCGGACTTTTCTGCCGGACCTGGAAAATCTTGAACTAACCGACGAACAGCTGGGAACTTTCGAAATAGAGCGGATACCGCCGGGGGTACTACTGTTTCAAAGTGGGTACCTTACAATCGATAAGAGTTTTCAAAAAATGGGACTCCCGGCATACCGCCTTCGGGTTCCTAACTTCGAGGTTCGCTCAGCTCTGAGTAATGCCCTGTTTACTGGGTATACCGACATTTCTGACCAACGTCTAAAGTTTCAAACTGGCGCCTACGATGCTCTGGTTTCCGCCGATCTTTTGGCCCTGGAGGGGGCAATAACCCGTTTGTTCGCGAGTATTCCTGGGAGAAATTTCACGAATAACGATATTGCCGAATACGAGGGCTACTACGGCTCGGTGCTTTACTCGTTTTTTGTATCTCTTTCCTGTACGGTGATTCCGGAAGATACCAATAATCACGGACAAGCAGACCTTACGATAAGACTCGAAAATAAAGTCTATGTTATGGAGATTAAGGTTATACCCACCGATGCCACATTGGGAACCACAAACACCGCCCTGGACCAGGTTCATTCTCGTAACTACGCCCAGAAGTACCAAGGCGAGCCGGGAGTCCAGGTCTTCGAACTGGGGTTGGTATTTAGTCAGGAAAAGAGAAATTTGGTCCAGTTTGATTATGAGCGTGCATAGGGACGATGTACGGGCATACGAAAGCCTAAAGTATCCTGCACAACTATGTGAACAAACGGCTCCATGAAGCGAGCTAAGCCGAAAGATCCCTTAAACAACCGATGGGAATAACAAAGACCCCATTGTCTCGTTTATAGGATTCATTCGACTCGAAAAGGCTCATGGGCCGCATTCTCAATTTAGAAGTCCCCTCCGGGCCCCTTACATCAACTTCATGTCTTACGGCATCCCAAAGAACCGGTGCAACCTGCCGCGAGATTGCTACTTTCCCTAGAATCGGAGTCTTACCACCGCGTTTTACCCTTTGGCTTGTAATGAGTCCAGATCTAGACTCAACAGGGTTTTTAGGTTATGAACCCAAACGCCACCTTTCAAAAGGTACGATTGGTTTACAGGAGCCACAACCAGGGCCCGATCCGGATTAATCACCTTAAGCCCTTCGTAAAAACCCTGGGATAAGTGGGGGACGGCCGATGACTTTATTTCGATAGCGATTTTTCGTTGGCCTCGTTCGAGAACTAGATCGATTTCCGCACCGCTGGATGAACGATAGAAGCTGGCCTCCCACCGCGGGAAGGTTTCCAGAATGTTTTGAACTACGAAGGACTCGTAGCTCATCCCAAGTCCCGGGTGCCCAAGAAGATCGTTAAAGTTTTCGATTCCTAGAAGGCAGTGGGTGATTCCGGTGTCCCGAATGTAAACCTTAGGTGATTTTACGAGTCGCTTCTTTGTATTCGCAAAAAAGGGCTTCAGGCGTCGAATGACAAAGGTCCCTTCCAATATGTCCAGGTAATTCTTGATAGTAGGAACACTCACCCCCAAAGATGAGGCGAAGGTACTAAGGTTCAAAAGTGATCCGTTCGAATGGGCAAGCATGGTCCAGAATCGCCTCAGAATTTCGGCAGGAATTGAGAACCCTAACTGGGGCAAATCCCTTTCTAGGAAAGTTCGCACGTAGTTTAGACGCCAATCGAAGCTTAGTTCTGTATCTAAAAGATAACTCCTCGGATACCCACCCTGGACCCACAATCGCTGTTCGTCGTCTACTTCCGGGGCAATGAAAGGACCAATTTCGATATAGGATATTCTTCCGGCCAAGGTTTCTGAGCTCTGCCGGATCAAATCCCGCGAGGCCGATCCAAGTAGTAGTAGCTGCCCTGGCCGCCCACTTTCATCGAGGTAACTCCGGAAAACCTGAAAAATCTCGGGAGCCCTTTGGACCTCGTCGATACAAATAAGATTGTGCCGGTTGGCCTCTAGAAAGGCCAAGGGTTCTTGGAGCTTTATCGCATCTCGAGGGTCTTCTATATCGATGTAGAGTGAGCCAGGGTATTGTTCTATAATGTGTTTTGCTAAGGTAGATTTTCCAACCTGCCGGGCCCCTAAAATTGCGACCGCGGGGAACGCCCCTAAGTGTTTTTGAATAAGCGATTCTTTTGCCCGAGGATTGTAGGTTTGCATATTTAAAGTATAGCTTTAATTTTACAAAGCTCCAAGTCTTACGAGGCAAAACTCGTCGCTATTCCCGCTTACTCATCTTTTCCGGTATATTGGACCCAGCAATACTGGCCGACGAAGGAGACCCAACCATGGCACCAGAAGAAAATAGCTTTGCCGAACTTTTTGAACAATCTATGGTCAAGACCGAGCGATTCCAACCTGGCCAATTGGTTGAACTCACCATAGAAGCCATTACCGACGAGAACATTTTCCTACAGCTGGGTGGCAAGAGCGAAGGGGTTCTGGACCGAGCCGAACTGAACGATGAAGAAGGCAACTTAAAGGTTGCGGCCGGTGATACTATCCAAGTCTATTTCCTGGAAGCCAAAAACGGCGAAATGCGCTTTACTACCCGTCTGGCAGGAGAAAACGCCGGAACCGCCATGCTGGAAAGTGCCTGGCAGAACCAGATACCCGTCGAGGGCAAGGTCGAAAAAGAAATAAAAGGTGGGTACGAAATAAAAATCGGCGATACCCGGGCCTTCTGCCCCTACTCTCAGATGGGGCTCCGAAGGGCTGAAGAGGGGGAATCGTTTGTAGGCCGGCGCTTGACCTTCCTCATCCAAGAATACAAAGATCACGGTCGCTCCATTTTGGTATCCAACCGGGTTATTGAGCAAGAAGCTCAGCAGACCATAATCGAAGAGTTGAAAAAGACTCTTAAAGAAGGCCAGAGTATCCGAGGCACCATTGTCCGTATCCAGGATTTTGGCGCTTACGTCGACATCGGCGGAATGCAGGCCCTTCTACCGATATCAGAAATTTCCTTAGAGCGGGTGACCGACATTACCCAGGTCCTATCGGTGGGGCAAGAAATAGAAGCCCGAATCCTCAAGCTGGATTGGCAGGCCAATCGCATGAGCCTCAGCCGAAAAGCCCTACTGGCCGACCCCTGGGTAAATGCAGCCACCAAGTACCCGGTCAACTCCCGGCATGAAGGCACCGTAACCCGTACCGCCGATTTCGGAATTTTTGTAGCCCTTGAGCCAGGACTAGACGGCCTGTTGCATGTATCCGAATTGGGTGGTGACGGCCGACGCCTGGACGCCCGCAAGCTGGCCAAGGTCGGGGACAAAATGTCTGTACAAATTCTGGATGTAAACGTCAAAGATCGCCGAATTGCCTTGAAGCCCGCGACCTCCCTAGAGGATGAGGCAACCCAGAAGCGATATTTAGTAGAAGAGGTCGAGACCGAAAGGTACAATCCCTTTGCGGCGAAGTTAAAGCGGAAATAGATCGCTTGGGAGTTGGATTACAAAAGTAGCCATCCATACTCTTGCCTGCAATCTACAAGGGCATCGACATACACAGTTTTTTCTTTGATCTGATAGACAAGTAAATAGCGTTTTGCAAACAAGAGTTTTCGGTATTTATGAGTCGGGATCGACGGGTCCTCAAGCCATGGGTTGCTTTCGGGTAGATTCTCTAAAGTCCGAGTATTTCTCTCAAACTCACTAATCAGGTTAAGGGCCGCCTTTTCGCTGACCACCGCAAGAAATCGGACGTGGGAAACCAGCATTTTGGCCGCCTCGGTAGAAACAATAACTTCGTGTTTGTTATTTTTTTTGTCCATCTATCACATCTTGGGCCGCCAACTTCAACATTTTGGAAACTTCATTGATTGAATAACCGCGGTCGCCCCGTAGTCGATTCTCTTCGGCAACGACAAGATGTTCCCTTAAACGTAACATGCTTTCTCGACGACTATAGGTTTCGATATCCATAACAACCAAGTCGCCTTCACCGTTTTTGGTTAAATAGACCGGTTCTCCTGTTCGCTTGCAGAGCTCCGAAACCTCATTATAGTTCTTTCGAATTGCCGCAGAAGGTTTAATGTTCATAAACTCCTGACCTCGCTTCTTCGTGTGTGTAGTAATCTAGTGTACTTTTAATAGGCTTATTCTACTACCCTTCAGTCTGTATCCCTACCTTTATTTCGAGGGTGCCAGATTGATAAAGACACACCCCTTCACTATACTATAAAGACTTACTTAATCGTTTATTCTAAGAAGTTGGCTCATGAGTGATCTCTGTAGCAAATACGCCCTTTCGTGCAAAGAAAATGAAATCGAATTGCGAGAAGGAATCCAAAAGGTCTCGGGTCTTTCAGAACTTTTTCGAGTCCTGGCCGACGAAACCCGGACTCGTATTCTCTATTTGCTTTCCCGCCAAGAGCTCTGTGTCTGTGACCTGGCCTACTTGTTAGAAATGACCTCCCCGGCCGTATCCCATCACCTACGCCTGCTGAAAACCATGCGTTTGGTCAAAACCCGGCGGGATGGTAAACAGGTCTATTATTTACTCGACGATGAACACGTCCTTACGCTGATAGAGGTCGCTCGAGAACATTATGGACACCTTTAAAAACCTTCGTTCTAAATCGGCCCAAACTCTTAAGTCATTGCGGTGCAATGACCAACAAGGCCAGAAATAAAATTTTAAAGGTGTCCCCACATCGACTGGAGGTAAGGAGGTAGGCTATGGCAACAAAAATTGAAATGAAAAAATATCGCCTCGAGGGCCTGGACTGCGCCCAGTGTGCCAACGAAATTGAGACTACCTTGCGTAAAATAGAAGGGTTTCAGGGTTCTGTGGTGAGCTTTGGAACGGCAACACTGCTTATTCCCGCCGATTCCCTCAAAACTGCCGCCGAAATAGTCAAAAAAATCGAACCCGGGGCCCGTATTCTTGAGAAAGAAAGTCCAAAGAAGGAAACAGAAGAACCCAATCTCTGGCATCTAGGAAGAATAGGCCTGGCGACTCTACTTACCCTTCTTGGTGTTATTTTTCACGATACCCTCCATGAGACACCCTTTCGAATTGCCGAATACTCGATCTTCATTCTCGCCTACATCTTGGTCGGTGGACCGGTTGTACTTGCGGCGGTAAAGAATATTTTTCGGGGTCGAGTTTTTGATGAGATGTTCTTAATGACCATTGCCACCCTGGGGGCCTTTGCCATTCACGAATTGGCCGAAGCCGTGGCGGTTATGCTCTTTTATTCCCTGGGCGAGTACGTCCAAAATAGGGCGGTAGGGAAATCCCGCAGGTCGATTTCTGAACTCATGGACCTACGCCCCGAAATGGCCCGCCGGATGACCGACGAGGGTCCGGAAGAAGTGGCTCCCGAGGCAGTAGAAGTTGGATCGATTATAGAGGTGCGGCCGGGCGAACGGGTGCCCCTCGATGGCACCCTTGTCACCGGTCGGTCGTCGGTAAATACCGCGGCCCTCACCGGGGAGTCCGCACCCCGATCGGTCGAAGTGGGCGATACCGTTCTTTCGGGCTTCGTCAACGAATCGGGGACTATCCGGGTCCATGTAACAAAGCCTTTCGCCGAGTCCTCGGTGGCCCGAATCCTCGAGTTGGTCGAGGACGCTGCCTCCCGCAAGGCCCCTACAGAAAAGTTCATCTCGCGGTTTGCCTCAATCTACACTCCCATTATCGTTGGTATCGCCACTGCGGTCGCGTTCCTTCCGCCGCTGTTTATCCCCGACGCTCGGTTGAGCGAATGGGTGTACCGGGCCTTGGTAATCCTGGTCATTTCGTGTCCGTGTGCGCTGGTCATCTCGGTACCCCTGGGCTATTTTGGCGGAATTGGAGGCGCCTCTCGGAAAGGAATCCTCATAAAAGGAGCCAACTTTATTGATGCCCTGCGGGATGTTTCTACGGTAGTGGTCGATAAAACCGGAACCTTAACAAAAGGTGTATTTCGGGTAGTCCAAGTAGTGCCTCAGAGGGGCTTTGAGACCGATCAACTTCTGTACTACGCCGCCTACGCCGAGGCCCATTCGACCCACCCGGTGGCCCGAACCATTAGAGAATCCTACGGAAAGACCATCGATCTATCGACCTTGGACGAAGTACGGGAAGAAAGAGGCTTCGGGGTCTGGGCCCGGGTCGGCGAACGCTCGGTGGCAGTCGGAGGAGTTCGCCTCCTGGAAAAAGAGGGTATAACTTTAACCTACGATACCCTTGTTCCCGAAGGAACCGTCGTCTACGTTGTGGTCGATGGAATTCTCGCCGGCCACATAAAGGTCGCCGACGAGGTAAAAGAAGGAGCGGCTCAGGCTATTGCAGATCTTCGCTCCCTGGGTGTCCAACACATTATCATGTTAACTGGAGACAATGAAAACGTCGCTCGACAGGTAGTCGAGCAGGTGGGCCTTGACCAGTGTTTCGCCGGTCTGCTTCCGGAACAGAAGGTAGAAAAAGTCGAGGAACTAACAGCCGGTCTGGAAAAAGGGAAGAAACTGGCCTTTGTAGGCGACGGTATCAACGACGCCCCGGTGCTCATGCGAGCAGATGTGGGTTTTGCCATGGGGGCTTTGGGTTCGGAGGCTGCGATCGAAGCAGCCGACGTCGTACTTATGGACGACAAAATCCAAGGAATTGGTTCAGCAATTCGAGTCGCTCGGTTCACCCGGTCGGTAGTCGTTCAGAACATACTTTTGGCCTTACTCGTGAAAGCCGGGTTCCTTTCCCTTGGGGCCTTTGGTCTTGCTACTATGTGGGAGGCGGTTATCGCCGACGTCGGGGTGTCCTTACTCGCCGTCCTGAACTCGACCCGGACGTTACATTTCTTGAATCGAAATCCCGCGTAAATGAATACTGTTATCAGTCGAAATTCCGGGATGACGATACATTCCCAATTTTAAGTAGTGTTGATACTTATTCAACATATTCCGACCGGAAAACGACAGTTCTCTTGCATTCTTGCCCCCAACTTGGACTCTCATTACCCCACTTTCAGTCTCGCTCCAGTGTAACTCTACCCGCATAGGAATCCACTCGCCCAACTGTATTGGAACCAGTCTTTCCATCCCAGGTTCGTAACCGAGATACTCCGGTGAAAGATAGAGTTGGCCATCGATGTCACCAATATAGAACGCAACGGGGGGAGAATTTGATGGGAAATTTTCCCACGTCTCGCCAATACGAGGGTCCGGTTGATCGTGCCATTGAGCAACGACCCACCATCTATTTAAGGGGGCATCGGAGACAAAGCCAAGGGGAATTCGAAATTCCCATTCGTAGACAATAGTGTCGCCGGGGACAAAAGGATAATCGACGGCAATTTCGACCCTAATACCCTTGTTCAAGAATTGCTGGTCAGAAAATAAATGGAAAGCCACGTAGTCATCGTAGATACTGACATTTTTATCATCTGCAACTTCTAGTGTGGCATAGCGAGCTAGATCGGGGCTGTCTATGAGTCGTTCGATAATTTCTTGAGACGCTATCTTCGATGCTTCATTATCTAAGGTCGCCACACATGAGGAAAGGACCAAGACAATAATAATTCCAAACTTGTATTTCAACGTGTATCCCCTACCCCTTCTTTACCTTCATCGACGCCACCTCTTTTGTGGTCAGCCGAACCCCACCGGCGTTTACGCCCTTGACCAAAAAGTCGGCGATGGCAAACTCTTCTTCTAAAACTCGCAGACCCGGCTTCTTTTTATACTTAAGCATCACCCGCCCCTTTTCCTGGGTGGTAAAGGCCAGAAGTTTGGTCCCCTCGGGCAGCAACGAGTACTGTTTTTCCAAAATAAACTGGGTAATTGTGGTTCTCTTAATATACAGGTGACCCGTGTCGTTTTGGCGAAAAATGACCGTATAGGTGTGTTTTGCCAACTCTTCCTTATCGGCCAGGGTGCAGAAATGCATATCGGTGCCCACAAAAGCCTTCTTTGGCAGATCGGACACCGAGTAGGAACCATCACCCCGAATCACCAAGAGCCGATCGAACTCGCTGACCGGGAACAGCTCCTCGCCGCTGGCGATCTCGGTACCCAGGTAGCCCGTGGACTTGTCGAACCGGAGCTTCAGATTCCGGGCGGCCGCATCCCGCACATCCACCTTGTCAAAGCGCAGAACCTCGGTCATTCGGGGGAACTTGGGACCTTCGCTGGCGATGAGTCCATCTAGGAAAGAATGGGCGTAGGCCTTCAGGTTCTTCAGGTGGTGGTCGATCTCTTTGAGCCGATCTTCCATCTCCTGCATTTCTTTACGGGCCTTGTTGATGTCGTACAGCGAAATACGGCGAATGGGAATCTTGAGTAACCGGTCGATGTCTTCGTCGGTAATCTCCCGTCGAACCTCGGCCATAAAAGGGATGAACCCCGAGCGCACCGCATCGACCACCCCCTGGGCGGTGTCCATTTCCTCGATGCGCTTGTAAATTCGTTCCTCGATAAAAATGCGCTCCAGGGTCCGGGCGTGGAGTTTGTCCTCCAGGTGCCCCCGTTCCAACTCCAGTTCTAGTTTAAGAATTTTCAACAGGTGTTCAGCGTGGTAGGCGATGACCTCGGGAATTCGCATAAGCACCGGCAGGCGGTCTTTGATCACCAGAAGGTTCACACTAATGCTGACTTCACACTCGGTAAAGGCGTACAGGGCGTCGACCATGTCCTTAGTATACACTCCCCGTTGAAGCTGAACCTCGATTTCTACCTTGTCGGTGGTAAAGTCGTTTATGGCGGCTATTTTGATTTTTCCCCGGCGGGCAGCGTTCTCGATGCTTGTTATAAGGCTTTCGGTGGTGGTACCAAAGGGTATGTCCCGAATGACGATTCGCTTGTCGTCGGAGGTATCGAGTTTGGCCCTGACCAGCACCTTACCCATGCCCTGGTCGTAGCCCGAAGCGTCCATAATTCCCCCGGTCGGAAAATCCGGTAATAGTTGGTAGGGCTTGCCCTCCAGTTCTGATTTGACCGCCTGCAGGACCTCGATAAGGTTGTGGGGGAGAATTTTTGTACTCATGCCTACGGCGATTCCCTCGGCGCCCATGACCAGGACCAGAGGAATCTTTGCCGGAAACACCACGGGCTCCCGGTTACGACCATCGTAGCTGTCTTCGTAGAGGGTAATTTCGGGGTTGTAGAGGATTTTTTTGGCGAAGGGCAGAACCCTACACTCGATGTACCGGGCCGCCGAGGCGTCATCGCCGGTAAAGATGTTCCCGAAGTTCCCCTGTCGGTCGATGAAAATATCCTTATTCGCCAGCACCACCAGGGCACTGTAAATAGAGGCATCCCCGTGGGGGTGGTACTTCATGCAGTGGCCCACAACGTTGGCCACCTTGTGGAACTTACCGTCGTCCATCTCGGTCAGGGAGTGCAAAATCCGCCTCTGAACGGGTTTAAGCCCATCATCCAAGTGGGGAATTGCCCGGTCCTTGATTACGTAACTGGCGTACTCCAAAAAGTTGGTATTAAAGAGGGTGTTTACGTAGGCCATTAGATAAGGTTCTCCATAATGTAGTTCCGACGCTCGGGGGTGTTTTTTCCCATATAGAACTCCAGGGTCTCGTTAATGTTCTTGAGGGACTTAATGTCGGCCTTTACAATTCGCAGGTCCGGACCAATAAATTGGCCAAACTCCTTGGGACTAATTTCTCCTAATCCCTTAAACCGGGTAACCTCCGCACCACTCAAAGCCCCAGTGGCCTCGTCCCGTTCTTTTTCGTTGTAACAGTACCGGGTTTCTTTTTTATTCCGAACCCGAAACAAGGGAGTCTCCAATATATAGACATGGCCGGCGGCCACCAACTCCTCGAAGTAGGACAAGAAGAAGGTCAACAGAAGATTTCGAATGTGAAAACCATCGTAGTCGGCGTCGGTAGCCATAACAATTCGATTGTACCGCAAGCCCTCGATAGAGTTTTCGATGCCTATAGCCATCATCATGTTGTATAATTCTTCGTTCTTGTAGATTTCGGCCCGCTTGCGACCAAACATATTCTGAGGCTTGCCCCGCAAGGAAAAAATAGCCTGGGTATAGACGTCTCGGCTGCTGACCATGGATCCCGAGGCTGACTGGCCTTCGGTTAAAAATATGGTGCTTTCTTCGCCAAATTTTTTGTCCCCCAGGTGGTGTTTGCAATCCTTGAGGTTCGGAATTTTCAGGGCGATTTTTTTTGCTACTTCTTTGGCCTCTTTTTTGACCACCGCCAGCTCTTTTCGCAGATTCTCATTGAAAACGATTTTGTCCAAGAGAATTTTTGACGCAGCGTTATTCTTGTGTAAAAAGTCCTCGACGGCGGTTTTGGTTTCCTGGACAATCCAGCCCCGAAGTTCCGTGTTGCCCAACTTGTTCTTGGTTTGGCTTTCAAAAATAGGATTTTCGAGCTTTACACTCACCGCCCCCACAATACCGTCCCGAACATCCTGACCGGTAAAGTTCTTGTCGTAAAACTCGTTAATTCCTTTGAGGATTCCTTCCCGAAAGGCCGACAGGTGGGTTCCGCCGGCACTGGTGTGCTGGCCATTCACGAAACTCCAGTAGTTCTCGCCGTAGCCCTCTCGGGTATGGGTAAAAGCGAATTCAAGGTGCTGACCCCGATAGTGAACCAGGTCGTATATATGTTCCTCTTCAACCTCTGCAGACAACAAATCCCGCAATCCGTTTTCGCTTTTAAAAAGATTCGACCCCAGCTGAAGGGTAAGCCCGGCGTTGAGGTAAGCATAGTTCCATAACCTTTGCTCAATAAACTCCACAGAAAAGGAATACTCACCAAAAATTTCCGGGTCGGGGGTAAACTCCACGTAGGTCCCGTTGGGTTCTTTGGGAGCCTTCCCTTTGTGTTGTTTCTTGAGGTTTCCTTTTTCGAAGATTGCCTCGGCGTACTCCCCCTCCCGAAAGGCTACCACCCGAAAGGATTCGGACAAGGCATTGACCGCTTTGGTTCCCACCCCATTCAGCCCCACGCTGAACTGAAATACTTCGGTATTGTACTTGGCCCCGGTGTTAATAATCGACACTGCCTCCACCAACTTGCCTAGAGGAATCCCCCGGCCGGCGTCCCGAACTTTTAGGGTCTTGCCTTCTAGTTGGATTCGGATCTTGGTGCCGTGACCCATAATGAACTCGTCGATGCTATTGTCGATTACTTCTTTTAACAGGACATAAATTCCGTCATCGGGATTACTCCCGTCCCCCAGCCGCCCAATGTACATTCCACTCCGTAGTCGAATGTGTTCTAAACTACTGAGGGTCTTGATCTTACTTTCGTCGTAATCTGAGGGTTTTACTGCTACCTTTGCCATGAGTGTACTTTAGCATAGAAGGGCAAATATTTCTAGCATAGTTCCCGGGGTGCATTTTCCTGTTCGTAGATTCCCTGGCCTAGTCTTTGAATGTGGTCGAGAAGGTTCGAATTATCGATCATTTCGACCAAAACAAGATCTACCTTCCAGGAGAGAGTCGACTCTTCGAACTGTTGGGACAGAAGCCCGACAGATTTCAGATCGAGATTCTCTCCAAAGAGGGCTATATCGATATCGGACCCCTTCTTCTCTGTTCCCTTGGCCCGGGATCCAAAAAGGACTGCCTTTTCTATTTTTTTCTCGGTGGTGAGGATCGTCTTAATAAGGTTGAGAGTCTCAGGTTGCATGGATCTGGCTATTTTCCCTGGAAAGTCGATCTTTTAGGGTTACGAATGTCGGATAAAATGTGCCTACGAGGGCTTCCAGTATTTCTTCGGCGATTTTTTGGTTGTAGGTATGGCTGGAGAGGATTCGTTTCTCAATCATGTTGAACCAAGACTCTGTCTCTTCGACGAGACCTCGGGCGAAGGCTTCTCGGATGGTACTCCGCGATCCGACCTATCCTTGAATCCCTTCGTATTCCAGGTAGTCCTTCAATACATTCCAGGCCAGCTCGTGGGTAAACTCGAACCCTTGAATAAGCCCTTGTTTTTCCATGGGTGCCTCTGGAATTTAGTTTCTTTTGTTAGTCGGTCATTGCAACGCAATGACCTAAGGTGTCGATCTTAAGGAAATAGTAGTTTCCAGGGGCACCATAGGTCCGACAGGGGTCTTTGTTCTAACTACTTAAAAGCTTTAGTCAGCTGACTCAAAGCCTTTAAGTAGTTCTCGAACCTCTGCTTCCAACGAATGTCTTGCATTGCCCCATAGTAGGTCGATTTGGGAAGGGAATCAAGTAACCGGTAACTGACAAGATTTGGCAATTTAAGTCGTATATTTAGATTGTATTGGCAATAGGCGACATCGAGTATATACTATGGGAATGGAAGTTCTTTGGGATCCAGTGAAAAACGATATTCTCTTGGAAACTCGGGGAGTTTCTTTTCCAATGGTACTAGAAAAAATTCTAACAAACGATTTTAGGGGCCCTGAGACAAATCCGGCGAGGGATAATCAATATAGAATTATTGTTTATTTTGAAAGGTATCCCTTCGTTGTTCCCTTTGTAATAGATGCAGACGGGAATTGGTTCCTTAAGACAATTTATCCAAGCCGAAAAGAAAAAAGAGGTGGTCAATCATGAATAACTTAAATCCAGATACTATGATTCTCGATGAAGAAGAACAATGGTATGAAAACCATGCTGGCGACTTTGTTAAGGCTCCTGATGAATTAAGAACACAGTTAATTAATGCGGCACGAAATACTCAGAATAAAACTGAGCGGATGAATATACGAATGTCAAAAGCCGATATGGATAGCCTGAAAGCAATAGCCTCGAGAGAAGGACTTCCTTATCAGTCTCTAGTTACCAGTGTTCTCCATAAATATATCTCCGGCCTTTTAGTTGATATCAACGAAGTGAAGAAGGTTCTCCAAAGACCCACCCCCAATAACTGATTCATCATCTTGTTTGACATTTGGTTCCCAAATAGCATCAACTTTTCCGGATTCTAATCCAAAAAAGTTGTATATTTTCCTCGAGAGGTCAAGAATGATTACTCGATCAAAGGTCGAACAGCTTCGGAAGGCCATCAAAAAAGGGAAAGCGATTATTCTGACCGGTGCTCGACAAACTGGAAAGACGTCTCTCTTACGAATGCTTTTTCCCCCCAACGAAGAAAACGTATTGTCGCTCATCGGGGACAACCTCGATGTACAAAAACTCTTTGAATCCCTTACCGCTGAGCGGCTTCAAGCATATTTGGGAAAAAAGAACGTGCTCATTATTGACGAAGCTCAACGAATCCCCGATATCGGGCTTCGGCTCAAACTGATCACAGACCAGTTACCCAACGTCCAACTGATTGCGACTGGTTCATCCTCTTTTGAATTGGCAAATAAAGTAAACGAGCCCCTTACAGGTCGAAAGCGAGAATTCCACCTCTATCCCCTGTCGTTCAGCGAGATGGTAGACCATCATGGACTCCTGACCGAGAAGCGCCTGTTACCCCATCGCCTCGTATTCGGCTCTTATCCCGAGGTTGTCACCCACGGGGGAGACGAAAAGGATATCTTAAGGGAAATCTCCGACAGCTACCTCTACAAGGACATCCTCTCTTGGGAACAGATTCAAAAACCGGAAAAGCTCACCCGGTTACTTCAAGCCCTTGCTTTGCAGGTAGGATCCCAGGTTAGCTATTCAGAACTTGCCCGCTTGTGTGGTCTCGATTCTAAAACCGTGGAAAAGTACCTGACCGTTTTGGAGCAGACATATATCGTGTTCCGGCTATCGTCCTTTAGTCGAAATGCCCGAAATGAGCTAAAAAATAGCCGAAAAATCTACTTCTACGACAATGGCATCCGTAACGCTATTTTGGCGAACTTTAGTTTAATAGAGACCCGGTCGGATGCGGGAAATCTGTGGGAAAACTACGTGGTTTCCGAACGAAAGAAATATCTCGATGCCCGAAACCGTTGGGTTAATTCATTTTTTTGGCGGACGAAGGAACAAAACGAGATTGACCTGATCGAAGAAAGTGATGGTACCTTGTCGGCCTTCGAGTGTAAATATTCTGCAGGCAAGCTTCCAAGGGTGCCGGGATTGTTCCGTAGTACGTATCCCGATGCCGTTTTTACGGTGATTACTCCCGAGAATGTGGAGGAGTTTTTGCTGTAAGGTGGGATGGTATTCAATGGCCGGAGTAGTCATCCCTTGATCCGACGGTGTAACAGACGTAGTATGATTTCATGGATGCTGCGGAAACTGTACGGGGCTTTGAAAATCACAAAAAAGATACTTTAGAAAAAGAAGCCCTGGCCCGGCGGAGGTACTTCGAAACTCAGCTTCCGGTTCTGACAGCGGGAATATTGCGTATCGCCCCGGAAACGGAAAAAATTATCCTTTTTGGGTCATTGGCCAGAGAACAGGAACTACAGGTTCGGGATATTGATTTAGCTCTGGTCTGTTCACAATTTTATCGGGCTGCAGCTTGGTTGTTGAAACAAGATGTTCCGGTGGATGTGGTGGATTTGGAAGATGTGTATCCCCATATTCGAGAGAGAATCATGGCCGAAGGCAGGATACTGTATGAAAAAGACTGAAGGTTCATTGGCACTGCTCATCGCCGAGCTGGAAGCGGATCTGGCCGCCTTAACTGAATTACAGGAAACGAATACCCGGGCTAAAGAAAGACTGAACACCGGAGCTTCGGATGATCTGGATTATGCGGCCTTAGGATACACCCTGCACAATATTTATAATTTAGTGGAAAACTCGTTCTTCCGAATCGCGAAACATTTCGAGAACAGCCTAAGTGCCGAGACATGGCACAAGGATCTCATCCAAAGAATGACCCTAAATATCGCGGGTATAAGGCCAGCCGTCATCGATCAACCCACAGCGGACTTGTTGGACGAACTCCGATCCTTCCGGCACGTATTCCGTAATATGTACCGCAAGAAATTGGACTCCAATAAGCTTCTGGCCCTTCAATCGAATTTGCCCGAGACCCTCGAGGGATTTCGGTTAAACCTGGCTGGGTTTATCCATACACTCAAAGAGGCTCGATAGCCTGGACCGGGTTCACCCCGTTCGTGCACTCCCCTAGGAATATGGAGGAGTTTTTGCTGTAAGCCGCCAGGTGGTCCAAGCCAAAAGAAGAACTAGAGGAATAGAGGCCAGAGCCCAAGGACTCCCCTGTAACAAACCCAGTAAGAAGGCCCGTAACAGGTTTCCCCCGTCCAGGAAGGCGGTAATCTCCCCCGAATACCCCGGAACGGTGAACCCGGCATTCGTGGCCAGAGCGGTAAAGGTGGGGGCCAGAGCCCCGGCGACGTAGAGGGAGCCGATGACTGCGGGAATACCGATGAGCACCGTGCGGACGACGTTACCCTGGGTGGCGACGGCTATCATAATCACCAGACCTACCATGTTTGCCAAATCGCCAATTGGTAAAAAACGCACCCCCGGGAGAACCAAGGCCAACACCAGGGCAAGAGGAATGAGAATAAGACCCGAAACAACAACCGCCGGCTTTCCGACGATAATTGCATTGTCTAAGGCGATGACACTTTTGGCAAACTTAGGAACCCGTTTTTCCAAGAACGAGGTCATGCCCTCGGACACCACCATGAGCCCCTTCCCGAGGATGTCGGTCATGACCGGCAGTAGAGCCACAACCGCCGCAAATTTTACCCCTAGGTCAAACAGCTCCCGGACCTCGTAACCACCGGCAATTCCTAATCCTAATCCAATGAGAAAACCCAAGGTCATGGGCTCGCCCAAGATACCGAGTTTTTTGCGAATGTTTTCCGGGTCGGCATCGATACTTCGTAGGCCGGGGATTCGATCGATAATCCAATTTCCCGCCAGCCCCAGAGGATAGTAGGTCAGGGCCGAAAGGGGTGAGATTGTAATCCCCTTGACCCCAGCAAATTCTGCTACCTGAAAGCGGGCGGCGTCGGCCAGTTTAAGGCCAATTATTTCCGCCAGAATTGTCATACCAATGGCCAACCAGGCATTTCCCGTTAGTTGAAAGGTCATAGCACCCAAAAAGATGTAGTGCCAGAAGTTCCAGAGGTCGATGTTTACTGTCTTGGTCCACCCGGGCAAGAGAAGGAGGATATTCACCCCCAAAATGACCGGGATAAGAACGGCGGCCAACGGAAAGGCCCAGGTAATTGCCGCCAAGGGTGGCCAGCCTACATCCAGGGCCGGGTAGTCCAGTCCTGTTCGGGTCGCCAGGGCTTCTACCACCGGGCCGAGAGCTGCGACGAAAAAATCAAAGACCAAAAAGATCCCGACAAATCCCACGGCAATTGAGAGGGTCGCGGGAATCGACTTACCAAAGGGGATTCCCAAAATGATCGAAAAGACAAAAATAAAGAGCGGCAGGAGGGTGTAGGCCTGAAAAGACAGGACGTATTCCACGAGGTTTTGAATTGTTTCCATAGTTGAGCGGAGTGTAGCATGGGGGGGGCCCGGGATGCAAAAATGTTTCATCGCCGTCGTATGCTGTGCCGATATTTGAACTATGAGAACTTTTTTGCGATCCATCTCTCTTTTTGGCTTACTGCTGATTTTTCTGGCCGGCTGCGCCACCGGCCCCGAGCCCACCGAGGAACTGAACCGGCAGATTCTGACCATGGAAGATGAACACCGCCAGGCCCAGGCAACCTGGGAGGCCGAAAAAGCCGCCCTGGAAGAGGAGTTGGCCGCCACGTTGCTGGTAGTCGAACAGTCGCAAAGTCAGGCGGCCCAGCTGTCGGGGCAGGTTACCGATGTTTCTGATCAGTTAAGCCAAGCCCAGCGTCAGCGGGACACGGCCCTGGCCCGGGTCCGAGAGCTGGAGGTTCTCTTGCGGGATTTGAGTTTTGCCACCAGCCTGGCACCGGCCGCCACAAGTACCACTGCCCCAACGGGCACCTCTACCCCGTCCATACCGACGCCCGCCTCTGATTCGGCCATCGGTACATCCCCCTTAGAAACCTTGACCCCCCAATCGGTTGCCCAGGCCCAGGCTGCATTATTGACAGCCCCAGCCTATGAGACTCGAGCTACGGTGTTTCCAGTTCAGCTGGCGGATCGAACCGAGCGAACGTTCATCGCCGGGTCTACGGCCTTGGGCGAGATTGACCAGGAGTTAAGAACCCAGTTTATCTACGATCGCCGGGCCTACTACGGTACCTCGGTTCACCTGTATTCGGAAATTCGACGTCCCCTGAATGGTTCGGCCCTGGATTTTTGGGTCTACTTCCAGGTGGTCACCGAACCCCAGGCCGCCAGCCCAGGTCTTGAGAGTGTAGAGTACACGACCACGGCCAACGGTCGACGGACCCTGACAGATCCGGGTACTCAGGAATTGCTCCAGGACCCCGAGAGGAAGGTGGACCGGATCGGATTTTCGCTGAGTCAGGCGGGGGTTCGAGACTTTATAGAGTGGATTTCCACCGAGAGTAGACCCGCCCTGGTGCTGCAGGGTTCGGGGGGGCGAGTGAGAATCACCCTCACCGAGATTGAGCGGGCGGCATTGTTAGAGATGGTTCGATCCTACAGGGAGTTAGGGGGCCGGGTGTAAGGTAACCCTTAGGTAATCCTATGAGGCAGAAAGGTAGGATGTTCTCCCAATATTCGGTGGGTACTTGGGATCCAATAAGACCACTCAAGAAGAAAACACTTTTTAATTTAAAAGGCTCTGTGAGCCCCTCAAAGCCGCAGTAGAATACGCCTTCATCCTTGGCAGCAGGGAGCAGTCGAATCGCCCAATGTCTACATCCGATGCTCAGATTGCCGCTATCTGCTTAGCAAATATTGCTCGGTCGGAGACCAGGAATACTTAAGAATTTCGGAGTATCGAGCTTGAAAATGTGAGTCCGTGGGGTGTTTCGGGTTGAGCCATGGGGCGTATTGAGTACACGTAACCGCAAATCCAGTAGGAATTATTACTGAATGGGTAACTTATTTCGCCGTGGTAAAATAGCATACTAAACGGAGATAACTGGATTCCAGGTACACCTTGTAATCATTTCTTTTTCTCTTGAATAAGACATCCAATAACCCTACTGATTTTGATAGCTACTAGCTTCTCACAACTATTTACTGCTATGACCCATCTTTTCGTGGTTGCAATTCGGAAAAACTCGATAATAAGTTATTGTACCAAGGCATTATTTAAAGATTTCTGAACTCCTCTTCGCTCAACTCGGCCTGCTTCAAGATCTTCTGGAATGTACCGAAGGGTACATCTCCTGGATGCATAGCGATATACGTTTGTCTTCCGTCTACGTGTCGCAGGACTATATGTGATCCCCGACTTCGCTTTTCTTCAAAGCCAGCTCGCAACAGTTTCGAAAGAACTTCACGCGCTTTGTAGGGCATGGGTAATTTTTATTTTACTGTAATAGGAGTCAGCTTCTACGGGAATTGATTCTGAATGGGCGAGCTTTTCTTCTATCCAAATATAAATCAGGTCTTCTGCGGCGGTCTTTGCACCTTCTATTCCTTGTCCGTGGGTTGTTAAATCAAGGGCTGGAATATGGGCATAATAATAACCATCAGGCAAACTACCGTCATCTATTTTCTCAATTAGAACAGAATACTCCATGTTTAGCTCCTTTTTAAAAGGGCACCTCCTGACAGGGTGTTTCTCACTCTATAATGGATAACTACCCCGGTCAATCTATCGAGGATGCAATAAATCTCGATCTACCTTATGCTATAAAAAGGAGATAACTATGAAACCTATGGCCCTGATTTTATCCCTCGTCGCCACGACTCTCTTTGCCGACCCTACCTTCCGTATCCAGATGGGCGAAACTGTGTACGCGCCGCGAGAAATCACCCCAGAAGTCCTCGCCTTCCACTATCCCGATGTGGTCGAAGAGGCAGATCGCTCTTTTTACCACATCGATGGCCAACGGGCCGTCGAGTACTTTCCCGAACCTCGGTTGGCTCTCTTTTACCCACCTTCCCGGGCTCAGTTTATTGTTGATGACCGGGCATTTGGATTCGAGAGTTCAAAAGCCGAAATCGAGGCAATTGCAACGAGTCCCACTTATGTGGGGGATACCAATCGGCCACTTTTGTATTTTCAATACGACACTGTGGATACGAACCTAAGGCTAGGTTATATCCACCAGACCCAGGCCCTGGAGCAGGTGAGGGTCGAGGTACAGTAAGGCGAGAAAAAAACAGATTATCCCAGATCTTTTATTGAGTTTCCCACGTGGATCTTGGGGGGAAAGACGTAGGAATAATCTTTCGATTTATAGTCTTCGTCAGCGACCATCTCCAGGATTCGCTGCCCTACTTCGACCCCCATGGCGAATCCTGGATGAATAGATGCGGTTATGGGGCTATGCTCCCAATCCGGACCGGAGTAGTCAAAGCACACAAGTGAATAGTCGCCGGGCACTTTCTTACCATGGAGGCTTAACATTTCGCGCACCATATTTAAAATCATATAGTTGCCGCATACAATTGCAGTTACCTGAGATAATCGGCGGATAAATTTCATGAGAATTTTCGGGAACGTTTTCCCATCGTAGGTTTCATCGGAAATACACCACTTCACGTAATCGTCATCAAAGACAGCTCCGTATTTTAATATGGACTGCACATAGCCTTTGTACTTCTCTATTCCCTGGTAGTTGTCATAGACGAAAATGCCGGCTATGTGGGTGTGGCCCCGTTCGGTAAGATTTTTTACCAGGAGATCGGCACAGCTGGCATCATCAATTATTACCTTGGGAAAATTTGTATGAAGGTAGTAGTTATTATAGAAAATGATTCGGATATTCTGTTCGGCCAACCGAAAGTAACACCCAAGGTTAGGATTGAGCACACTGGCTTTGACTCCATCCACAATAATTCCGTCGAAGCCGGTATAACAGGATTCTAGACACTTGAGTTCGTTGGCCAGCTTGTTTTCGGTCAGAAATATCTTGAGTTCTATCGAGTCGTGATCAAGGGCATGCCTGATACCCTTCGCGACATTTGAGCTTGTGTTAAAATCTTGCCCCTGGGCAATAAACGCGATTCTCACTTTCTCGTTTTGTGTAAGGTGGCCGTTTTCTAGAGCATGAACCTTGTCAAAATAGGTGCCACTTCCTTTGACAGTATAAATTGCCCCCTCATCGGCAAGTTTTCTCATGGCCGTTCGTACGGTTTCCCGACTTATCGAGAATTTATTACTAAGGAAGATTTCTGAGGGTAACTTTGTATCTAGGGTGAATTTTTTTTGATCTATATACGCCTTTAGGTACTGATAGACCCTCAGGTATTTCGTCTCCCTCGTTTGTTTTTTCATTACACCTTCCGAAGGTACACCTATTCGATGGCTACTTCCCGATTTTCGACCTCTCGAATCCACGAAACCAAACTATCTCTTAAGAGGGCCTTTTGGTCATTGTAGGAAGGGTCGTCGATAAGGTTCGTTATTTGGTCTGGGTCCTTTTCCAGATCGTAGAGATAGTCATCGGCATAATTATCGCTCCCTGGTGCTTCCCCGCCGTTCAGCCCCGGAGCGTAGACTGCGTAGGTATACCCAGGAGTACGAATTACCCTACCTACCCTACTTTCGGAAATCTGAGCAAAGACTTGATCTTTCCTATTCTCAGGCGGATTTTTTGCGATGTCAATGAGGTCCTCGCCTCGCATTTTGTTCCCGACATCGATTCCGGCTATAGACAAGATTGTCTTTGGCAGACTCAGTGTACTGACAAGTTTCTCGACTACCTGTCCGCCCAGGTACTTGCCACCTCGAATGACTAGGGGTACACGTAGAGAAGAATCGTGGCCCGAACGTTTGTAATCATCGAAACCGTTAAGGTGGGAATCGGTATTCCGGGTGCGAAAATGGCATCCATGGTCGGAGCTAAAGATAATCACCGTATCCTCGTAAATGCCCAGGTCCTTGAGTTTCTGAATCACCCTTCCCAGGTTATGGTCAACACTTTGGCAAGCCCCCAGGTAGTCGGGGTATTCCTCCTTATAGTCGCCGTCGAAAGGCGCCAGGTCGCCGGGTGTGTCAAAATCTTTGAACCGTTCTTTCGACCCTTCGGGGCCTTCGTAGTGGTGACTATCGTTTTGATGATGGGGTTCTAGGGTAGAGATAGTCAAAAAAAATGGCCTAGCCGAATCCCGCACATCAAGAAATTCCAGGGCAAAATTTGTAATACAGTCGACCCTGTACCCCGAAAAATCTATCCGTCGCATGTTCTCATCGTATACGTAACCTCCGTACCCGTTTGATGTAAACTCTAGAACATCTGCCGCCCGCCAGAATCCTGTATATCCACCCCGTCTTTCGGGTGGAATGGCTTTCGTGCGGTAGTCTATTTTGGGGACTTCTTCTTGTTCTCCATCGGATGCCAGGTGCCATTTCCCGACATAGGCCGTCTCATACCCTTCGTCGGCAAAGTAGTTGGCCACCGTTCGAGTATCCGAGGGTAGGGCAATGTTGTTACGAAAACACCCGGTCTCGGTGGGGTACAGCCCGGTTTGAAACATAGACCTACAAGGACCACAGACCGGCTGGGGAGTAAAGGCGTACTGAAACTTAATACCTTCGCTTGCTAGCTGGTCGAGTACCGGAGATATCGGTAACCGTTGACCGTAGCAGCCACAGGTATCGGCCCGCTGTTGATCAGAAAAGTAAAATACGATGTTAGGCTTGGGCATGGGATAGTCCTTGTTTGTTTTCGTTTATTTTTCCTCGAATTATAATTGCCAGAGCAAACACAATGAGAATCAGAAGACCGATACTAATCGGCGAATCAATAAATATCCCCCAACTCCCGTCGGATAGAATAAGAGCTCTGCGGAAATTTTCTTCGGTGATTGGACCCAGGACGAGGCCTAGGAGTACCGGAATAGTTGAGAAATTAAGTTTCGTCAAAATGTAGGCAACGGCTGCGAACACCAAAGCGACAGAGACGTCGAACATTGAGTTTTTAACCGAAAAGGCCCCGGCAAAGCAGAAAATTACGATGATTGGCGTAAGGATCGAAGTCGGAATTGCAATTACCTTTGCAAAAAGTCGGGTCAAATACCGCCCCTGCAGGTACATAAACCCGTTTACAAAGATAAGTCCAATCATAATTGCATACATCGTAACCCCGTGGTCAACAAAGAGCTTCGGCCCAGGAGTGAGGCCATTGATCATAAGGGCTCCGAGCATAATTGCTACCGCTCCATCACCTGGGATGCCCAAGGTAAGCAGGGGTATGAGGGTTGCCCCGGTTACCGCATTGTTGGCCGTTTCAGCCGCAACAATTCCTTCAATCGAACCATTTCCAAATTCTTCTGGTTTCTTACTCATTTGTTTTGCCCGGTCGTAACTGACAAACGATGCCATCGAGGCGCCGGTTCCAGGGATGATGCCAACGATAACCCCTATGATTGTAGAGATTATTGCCGGTCGAGCAATCCGTTTGTACTCGGCTTTCGAAATCCGTCCACTTTCTGAGCGTAGGCTGGCGAGGCTTGGGGCATGGAGCTGCTCGGAGCGTTTACTTTTTCCCAAGACTTCACTCAAAGCAAAGAGTCCAATGAGACAAATTACTAAATCAAAACCCGAATACAGATTGATATTATTAAAGATGAAACGAGTGTTACTCGTCATCGGATCGAGCCCTATAGTGGCAATAAATAGCCCGAGAGCACCAGAGATGAGTCCGTGGACTAAAGACTTACCCGAGACGCCGGCAATAATCGTTAACCCAAAGGCACAGACCAAAAAATACTCGGGGGTTCCCATTTGTTGGGCAAATTTTCCCACTTGGGGAGCGAAAAAAAGAAGGGTTATTGCACTGAGTATGCCCCCAAAGGTCGAGGCCTGGAGGGCGATGTTCAGGGCCTTCTTGGATTCTCCTCGGCGGGACATAGGATAACCGTCGAGCATCGTAGCCGTAGCGTGGGGAGTCCCGGGTGTACGAATCAAAATAGCCGATATAGACCCACCATAACCCCCAGCACAATAGATTCCGAGGAGAAACATAAACGATTGGATTGGTCCCAAAGAGTACGTAAAGGGAAGGAAAAGCACAATACACAGAATTACCGTTAGCCCAGGAATAGCGCCAAAGATCATTCCTAAGAGGACCCCGATATTCATAAAAAGAAAGTTCTGGAAATTAAGAAGTTGGCTAAAACCTTCAATAAAAAGTTCCATAGTGTACCTGAAAACCTGTTAGGGAAATCGAACATTCAGCCCGTACCGGAATAACAGACTGATCGATACGGCGGCAATGACAACAATGAGGTAGTACTTCCAGTTTTTTACTCGAAAGAAATACAACATAAGTAGAGAGAATAAGACCGAGCTAAGGGTGAACCCTAAAACAGTAACGAGCACTGCGTAGAGAATCAATAATCCCATTAGAATTAGGGCTTTCAATTCGGTGAGTATATTCAACTCGATAGTCTCCAGGGGTACTTTTCGTAAAACCTTTAATCCTTCGCGCAAGAGTAGAATGACCGATCCCCCGAGCATGATCATGGCAAGAAAGGTAGGAAACGTTCGGGCAGTAATCATCTGATCGGCCCGAATCTTGATTTGACCAGGCATAAGAATCAGGATAGTTATGGAAAAAAGTATAAAAACTACCGGTCCAGCAATCGAGGGGTAGAACTTCATCTTCTTGTCCTTTATTTTCTCTGCTATCCGGTCAATCATCGTATCGAATCGGCGAAAACCGAAAAATTCTACATTCATACATACCCCGTATTAGTTGCCATAGTTAAAAAAGGGGCCCTAAATGGACCCCAATTCTCAGGCAAGAAATTTCTTTTAGAGATTCCCCAAAACGATATCGGTAACAAGTTCTACGTGTCGGTCCATGTCACTCGGGGTCAAGGGATCAACTTCGATCATGAGGGTCGAGTAAAATTCTACAATGTCCGGCTTCGCAAGAATTTGTAGGTACGCGTTTCGAACCTTATCGATAACCGCGGGGTCCGTGCCCTTCCGGGCCAAAATAAAGCACCTATTTCTAAAGTACGCAGCATACCCGTACTCACCCACACCTTTAACGTTCTTAAAAATGTCGTTATTCACCCCGGTTTCATCAAAAACTACTACGGGTGTCAGGGTACCCGCGCTCACACTCCCAGCGGCTTGGGACTGGTGAGAAATGGCAAAAGAAGTCTCGCCCTTTGCGGCTGCATCTAAGGCAAGATTTGCCCCGTTGTAACTAATGAGGTCAAGTTCGAGCCCAAGTTCGCCAAATAAGGCTTTGGCCAAGAAGGCTTCAGAACCAGCGATACCATTTACCGCCACTTTTAGGCGCTTGCCTTGTCCATAGGTTCTCAGGGACTCAAGGTCGGTTATTCCCAGACTTGCATCGGCAGTCATGACAAAAATAGAGGAATAGAGGTTAATAATTGGTTCATAGTCGCCGTAGGTAAACTGCAACGCTTCTGAGCCGTCGACGTTCGGGGCAATAGAGAAAGCTCCTTCGCCGCCGAATATAAGGTTAGTCGAATTTGGGCCATTTTTTAGGAAGTTTGTTAGGGCAACATTCCCTCCGGCGCCTAACTCGTTCGTAGCAAGAATTGGTTGTCCAAGAACTTCGGCCCCGTAAGTGGATGTCTTTCTGTTCACTATATCGGCCACACCACCGACGGCCCAAGGTGTAATTACGGTAACGGGACCTTGGGGCCAATCATTCGCACTTGCAGGTTGGGGACTTCCACCGGCAAATACTCCGGATACAGATAGTATCAAAACACAAAATACAAGAAGTAGCTTTTTCATAAACCCTCCATTTGGATTAGCTGGTTTTCAGTGTACCAGTGATCCGGAGGAATACAATACAGACTTTCTAGAATTCAATAGATAGTTGTATGGTCGATTGGCAAATCTTAGAAACCTGTCCAACCTAACAAACAATTAACTCCATAACCCACTATTCTCCAGGCATAATCGTGGACACGAGCCCCAAATTATGAAACAATCGTGGAAAGCATTCGACCGTGGCCCGTGCCAGAGGCCTTGTTTCAGGAGCAACTATGACCCCTACTCCCTACTTGGGAGGTTACATGGTTCGACTACCGTTAAGCTTGTCATCTTAGATCTAACGGCACAACGCCGAACAAGGCCCAGTAACCAAAGCCATGTTGTTAGAAGCCCATACCCAGTTGGGGCTCGAACCCTTCAGACTATCGGTCTGCGGAAGTGGCGGAAACCGAATAGGCCAGGAACTTGGAGCCTTTTTTATTCAAGAAGTGGTGGCCAATGCCCTGGCTGTTCGACATAACGACCCCGAAGTCAGCTTTATTTTGGATATTGGGGGCCAGGACATGAAGGCCATCGGGGTCCACGACGGGGTGGTAACGGCCATTCAGCTCAACGAAGCCTGTTCCGCGGGCTGTGGCTCCTTTGTTGAGACCTACTCCCGGTCCCTGGGTATAGCGGTATAAGACATTGGACCCCTGTCCTTCCAGGCCCAACATCCGTCAAAACTGGGGTCTCGGTGCACGGTGTTCATGAATTCCTCTATTATTACCGAGCAAAAGAACGGCAAACAAACCAGCGATATTTTGGCCGGGGTATGTAGATCGATTATTGAAAACGTCTTTACCAAGGTCCCGCGGATTCCGAACCTGGAGCAGTTGGGGAATCGAATTGTGGTCCAGGGAGGCACCTTTAAAAACGATGCGGTCCTGCGGGCCTTCGAGCAGTACGCCGGGGTGCAGCCCCTGCGGCCACCCTTTCCGGGAGAAATGGGAGCCCTGGGCATCGCCTTACTCACCCTCAAAGATAGCCTGACCGCCGGGGACCAGCCAAAAAAATCAACCTTTATTGGAATTGAAGGCCTAAGGGATTTTACCTACACCAAACAGCCCGGGGTGGTGTGTACCATTTGTGCCAACCTCTGTAGCCGAACGGTGGTGGCTTTTCTAACGGTCAGTACCAAGTGACCGGCCATCGATGCGACCGGGGCCTGGTCCTGGGTCCCCAGCTGGGAATTACCTTGGGAGTTCCCCGGACCCTGGACTACGACCCAGACACAAGCTTTGCGAATATCGAAAACCGCCGACAGATTCTCATTATTACGGCGAGGGAGAGGAATAAGGCGAAGTCTATCGCGTGTATACAATGAACCCGGTTGAGATAACCGTATTCACGAAACCGCTGGGGTCATGTCAAATTTCCAGGAGGATTGGTTCGAGTCATTCGTCTGTTTGTCGTCGATTTCTCTAGATCCCCGCTTCATTCTCGAGGAAATCACCATGAATATGCTCGAGTATTACGGCAACATTGATATCAATGGTCGGAGATTGAGCACCGTGGGCATAAAAACTTCTCGGATCGAATCGCTAAAACACCTTACGGCTCCAAGAGCTTCGACTTTATCCATTGGTACATCTTCTTGGTCTGTTCCAGAAGCAATACTGCTCGCTCGTGGGTAAAGGATTTCATAAGTTTCTCTCTGTAAGTGGGATACCATGCCTCTTGAACAAGGTCGAGCCAACAGTTCCTCTTTTCCGATGTGGGTTTATCCACGCTCTAACCTCTCCCTGATCAATTGCATATCTTTCCATCCGGTTTTAATACTGACTGGCAAATATCGCCCGGGCAATAGCCAGGCAGCTATCACCAATGTGTTCCAGATGACCCAACAGGTCGATGAACAGTAATTCACCCCGAATATGGGCCTCGGAGTCTTTTTCCAAATGTTTACGACTTCGTTTTGCCAGTTTGTCCCGGGCCTTGTCGATTCCCGCTTCCATTTCTTTGGCGAGGTTCCAGTTAGGGCTGTCTATTTTGCCCGCCAAAAAATCCCGATTGTACTGGAGAAAATCTAGTACCTGGGCGGTAAACTCAAACAACTCATCGGTGCCCTCGGAATGAAAGCGATAGTTTTTTACCTGGGTTCGTTCGAAGATCGATAGGATTTTTGCGCACGAGTCGGCTATTTTCAAAAGTTCTTCAAGGGTGGTTTGCTGTCGAGCTAGGGTCTGGGCCTGGGAGGGACTGTTCGGCAACTGAACTAAACGGGTAATTCCGGTTCGAATGTTCGCTCCTAAGGACGCAAGCTGATTCACCCGCTCCCGATGCACCAGCGATGACTCTTCATCCCACCGGGTATCCTGGGAAATATTTAGGACAATCATGAGCATCTCGTGGTTCCAACCGGCCATGCGGGCCAAGGCTTCGCGCAATATACTCAGGTTTACGCTTAAAGCATCGGGCATGTAGTCGGGAACCAGGCGGATAACTTCTAGGTCTTTGGGATTTTTGGTGTCTGCCCCTGCCTCTGGACCAAGGTTTAAAAGGGATTTTTTTGCCCCCACAAACACCAAGCTCCCGACAGTCCCATGGATGGCGTAGAGGAAGGAAATCAGCCAAGCACCCACCAGGGGCGTTCCATAGGCAACCACCCGTCCAGGCCAAAAAAGGAAGGAACCTCCCAGGGCTATCCCAAGGCTAATCCAATTGAGTAGCAGGTGGGCCAAAGAGGTCCGCATAGGAAGCACACCAAGCACCCGAGCGGCACTGAGGCTGACCAGCGGAAAGAACCCGTGGCTCCCAAGGACCAGACTCCAAAACACCTCCAGGGGAATCCACCCTCGATAGGCCAATGAGAAGCCAACGACCCAAATCGTGAAGGGCGTACGAAAGAGAAGGACAAACAGGCCACCAACAAAAAAGGCCCCAACCCATGACCAGGGCGATTGAAACGCCTCCTGCAAGAGGACCGAAGTCTGTTGTTCGAAGGGGATAAGAAGTAGAAAACCATTCAAAATAGCGGCGGCCAAAAAGGCAAGTCCCATTCCACTGACGACACCGCTGGTGAGGTAGTTGTGGACCCCCGGGTTAAATTGAATTACCAGTCCTAGGGCAAGAAGCCCCAAGCCCAGAGGCCCAGCCTGGAGTCCAAAAACCAGGGCCACAAGCAACCATAGGGGCACGAGGGTTCCCAGATACAACCCGAGGATAAGCCAGATCGAGCGGGGGGGAGAAACACGTCCACTGTTTACGAACCCGAGGAGGGTCATAATTCCAGGAAATCCGCTTCCACTTATAACGCCGGCCGCAATTCCGGCCCCCAAGCCTTGAATAGGTTTTTTACCCGGACTCTGATACAAATTCTGTAAGGGATGTTGGAAAAACTGACCCAGAGCCTCGGTAAACTGTTGGTACCCCAGGGTAAACACGACCCCGGCCCCGAGAACACCAATGATAAATCCCGCCAAGGAACCTAACATAGGAACTCGTCCTTGGTATAGGCGGCCAAAAACTCCTGAAACCGCTTGCGGTGGCCGGGCATTTTTATCGTGTTGTCCAGGGCCCTATCCTTGTCGGTGAACTTAATATCCCCAGAAATATCCAGGTACAATTTGGCATCTGCCGCCGAAGCAATGTAGGGTGCAGCTCCTTTGCTAATGAGGAGATAATTGAGCAAAATATTCCCTGTCCGGTGATTTCCTTCCAAGAACAGCTGAGGCTGACTGAGCATACGAGAATAGAAGCCCGTAGCCAACTTGTAGGGTTCGGTGGATTCTTTCTTCTCCAGAACCCAATCCTTAATGGGTTTGATTTTCTTGACGAAACTTTTTCGAGTTTCTTGAAGGTGATGATAATACTGGCTGCGGGTCTCCTGGTCGGACCCACACAAGACCAGATGATTCATCTCTAACAGGGCATGAAGTCCGGCGGGGGTAAAAAGGTCCATTTTTTGCTTGAGTAGGTCGTTCAAAAACGTGTAGGCTTCCAGGATATTGTTGATCATAATCGGGGTAAAGTCTTCTCGCCGCATGGCCAGGGTGTCGTTTATTTGGGGAAAGGATTCCAAGAATCCACCCAGAGCTTTTTCAATTGTCTGAATGTTGAATAGTCGGTGCATCGGTACTAACCTATCACATTTGGGCTGTTGGGGCATTACGTCTGGCAGTCTTCAAGACAATCTGAAGTCACATTTCTGCAACCTTCTCAAGCAACCTCACCAACGTCACCCAATCCTTCGGCTCAAGCCTAGAAGAAAACCCTTCTACCAATCCCCGGGCACGGGCCTCGAGATCTTTTCTCACCAAGAGTCCTTGGGAGGTAAGCTCCACCGAATAGTCCCGCAAAGAACCCGGTAGATACCGGCGTAGGACCAAACCCTTATGGGCCAGGGAGTTTAGCCCCCGACTTACATTGGCTGGGTTGACCCCCATTAGCTTGGCCAAGATTTTCTGAGGAGTAGGACCTTCGGGGTCCAAAGCAAGGAGGTAACTCTGCATTCCAGGAGCAAGCCCCCAGGTCGCCAACACCGGAGCATACCACTGCTGGGCCTGCTTATTTATTCTGGTAATCGCGAGTCCAAAGGTATTTGCTCGGGCATCCATTGGTCGATGTTCTCCTTGATCCAATCTTCCAGAGAGTGGGGTGGCCGGTCAAGCAGATTCGCCAAATCTGGGCTAAGGGTAGCCGGAGCTAGCCCCAGACGGGTAATCGTGTAAAGAGCTGCCATCGTAATGACTTGCCCCCAGGGGGTTCCCAACCTCCGACGATGGGCCAAGAAACGGAGAATTCCTGGGCGAGAATAGGTAATATTTCTTCCTAGATCGGCGCTTAGGATCTGGGCGATTTCTTCGTAGGTCCAAGAACGAGGGCCGGTGAGGGTGTAAGCCCGCTGACCCGGGGAGGGCTTGGGATCAACCAGCAGACGGGCCGCCACCCGGGCGATATCGTCGGTATCGACAAAGTTAGTGGAACCCCGGCCGGCCGGGACCACAATCCTGTCCTGTTCGACAATTTCCTTTCTGTGGGCACCGGTCAAATTCTGCATAAAAAAGCTCGGTCGTAGAAAAACACTGGGTAGCTTAAGAACAGTAAGCATCTGTTCGATGGCAGCGTGGGGGACAAAACTCAAAGTATCGGCCCCTTGAACAGACAGAAAGACCACCAGTTGGGGACCTCGTTCAGCCAAAGCCGCGAGGAAGGGACCCATCTGGTCGCGCACCTTGGACATCGCCGGAGGACGCATAAGAAAAACCCGACTCACCCCATCGAGGGCAATATTCCAGGTGTGAGGATCATCGAAACGAAATCGAACTCCCTTTTCGGGATCACTTCCATTCGTAATCTGCCAGTCGGGAGGCAACAGGGGACCCAGGTGGCGAACCACCCCGGCTCCTACAGTCCCACTGGCACCGGTAATAAGAACGCGTTTTGCCTCAACTTTCATGCCTTGGTTTCCACAAAAGGACTCGCCTTAGACCAACTCACTGCCGTTGGACCTTGGCGTCCGGTCTCACCGATCGCTCCGAATAATGTTATGTGCATAAAAATATTCCTTTTATTGCGTGCGCAATAAAAGGAATATAGCGAATCCCATAGAGAATGAAAAGAGTAATTCTGGAATCTCCTTTTTTAGGGAAATTCGGTCACTGACAGCAATGGCATTAAATGGGAAATTCTACCAGCGATACATTTACCGAGGTGCCCCCTTAGGTTCTTCATGTTGGGGTATTCGAACTAACAAGGACATCGACCAGTAACTGAGCCCTTTCACGCCGAAGTGTTCGTTCGTCGGAATCGAGTAAGTCCGATAAATCGAGCCCAACCCCGAACAACCCCCAAGTTACAAATTGAACAACGGTATTCGTGCTTGGATCGAGGTTTTCGGAGTTTACTCTTTGGCTCGAGAAAAACTCTCGGAAATAGGTTTGTAGGCAACGCTGAATTTCTACTTCTGCGAGTGGACGTAATTCTCGGTCCGCCGCGGGACATTCTTTGTTAAGATAGAGAAAATAATCGAGAACCTTATCGACGAACTTTTTCAGTGAGATCACTGAATGAGCTTCAGCTGAGCCATCAATATGGCTTACTGCCTGAGTAAAGGTCGTCCGAATGACTGCCCGGTAGAGGGCATACTTATCATAAAAATGGGTATAAAAAGTCGAACGATTCACTCCCGCGTGCTTCGCTATTTCGCTCACCGAAAGGTTATACAGTTTCTTTTCCTTAAGGAGAGTAAGCAAGCTCTGTTCTAGAAGCTCTCTTGACCGTACTACACGAGGATCGTCTCCTCCATTCTTCGACAACATTTTCTCCTCCTTGACGGATAAACAACAAAAGGCGATCGATTGTTGTTTGGCGTTTTGTAATCAAGAATTTATTATACCCGACAAGTGTTGGCAAAGAAAATGCCAAGCTAATAACTTATAGGAGTATTCAAATGGGTTCACAGACTTTGATGGAAATCGCTATTCGAAAAGTCAAGATTGGGCTAGATAAGGAATTTGAGAATAATCGAAACGCCTTTATACAATTATTGAAGCAACAAGATGGGGTACAGAAAGACTGGGAGTTCAAGTCGTTTTTTACCATGCCCGAGCCCGACGACACCGACGTTTTTGTCGGAATAACAAGATACGAGTCGATATCCCAGGGCAAACGCATATGACCTGTTAGGTAACAGGATCAGGAAAAAACAAGAGTTGTTCTAAATAGTCGTCGCGCATGAAGGCTATTTTTCTTCTGAGCTTCAGAGATTTCTTTGAAGTGGT
>JAACWS010000059.1 GCA_009991955.1 Spirochaetales bacterium | reverse complement strand
CAGAAGAAAAATAGCCTTCATGCGCGACGACTATTTGGAACAACTTCTGTTTTCTCCCGATCCTATTACCTAACAGGTCATATGCGTTTGCCCTGGACCTCACCCCTCGTTGGTGTAGGTGGCTCCCAATAAAAACTCGTATTCTGCGCTGCTCAGGCCGGTTTCTGAATCGTCTTGTTCCTCTTCATCCAAAAAGACTCTGCGAATTTCTTCGTAATCTTTTTCTTCTCTTTGAATACTCTGAAGAATTTTTCCCATGAATGGTTTGCAATGATGGGAAAAGGGAAACTGACCTTGAATGAGTCCGTGGGCAAGGGTTAAGAACTCCTGTTTACAGTGGAGAAGTGAGCGTAAATACTCTTTCCTCTTGACCAGGTACTCATTATCTAAAAGGGTTCGATATAAGTGAAGAAGGGTCTGGTCGATAAAAAAGAAATCCTCTAGGATTTTATCCAGGAAATACTGGGAATCAATATCTAAAATTAGCGAGTGTCGGAGAGTTTGAATCTGGCTTTGAAGTACAAATACGTTGTCTTCGAAATGAATTCTGGCTGTCATGCTTATAGTTTCGACAAACTAAGTACAACCTTGACAGGTAAATACGATTATGGTAACTTGCTTCTTCCCTTGGATACAGCGATGTTGCGATTGTAAACCAAGGGCTTACAGCTAAGTCAAATCGGGATCTCTTCCCGTTCTTGACCTCTTTACCTTTACCGCCGGTAAAGGTCGCTGTGCCTTCGGACTTTGCTGCCGCAGACCCCGAAGGAACGAGTCCACAAGGAGGAACTATGAGAAATTATGAGGCAGCGTGTGTATTTTACGCCGATGAGGCCCGCTATCGTACAGGGAGAGAAGCAGTAGCTTCTGCTTTGACCGATTTGGGCGTCCAAGAAGTAAAGGAACACGACATGGGAGTTAGAACTCTCTCCTATCCAATCAAGAAAGAACTTCAAGCCCACTACTTGGTATTCCAGTTTCAGGCAACCCCTGAAAATGCGAATCAAATTGAAGATAAGGTCCGTTACTTGCAGGACCTCATGCGGATAATGGTAACCCGACAGGACGATTAGTCCAAGGAAGGTACAATGGCAGCTGATATTAATTCTGTTGTGTTAATCGGACGGCTCACCCGGGATGCAGAGATCCGTTATAGCCAAGGGGGCACGGGGATCCTAAAATTTTCCTTGGCCCAGACCCATAGGCGAAAGACCGGAGATACCTGGACCGATGAGTCCCACTTTTTCGACGTGGTAATGATGGGAAAAAGTGCTGAGTCGGTACATCGCTATCTTAGTAAAGGCAAGCAGGTAGCCGTTCAAGGTGAACTTAGGCAGAACCGATGGGAACAGGATGGTCAGCCCCGAAGCAAGGTTGAAGTTTTTGCCTTTAGCCTTCAATTGCTGGGGGGGAATCCTGGTTCCTCTGGTAATAATGGAAATTCAGGAGCGGGCTCTCCCGGGCCATTGACAGGATCAAATGAATCTTACGATCCTTACAGCGGAAATTCAGAGCCCTTCGATGATGACGTTCCGTTCTAACATCAAAGGGCAAGTCAAGCAGGTATCACTTTTTAATTAGAGGGATCCTAAGTTTTTAAGGAGAATATATGTCTGATGAACGACGTGGCGGTAGAGACCGCGAATCTGGTGATCCATCTTTCGAGGGGCGAGAAGGCGAACGGAGAAGTGGATTTCGAGGCGGACGGGGCAAGACTTTCTTTCGAAAGAAAGTAGACAAGATCAAGACCCAAAATTTAGTTATCGATTATAAACAACCCGAGGTTCTCAAGCGATTTATTACCGATAAAGGGAAAATCCTTCCTCGGAGAATCACGGGGACTAGTGCAAAAAACCAGAGACGACTGGTACGAGAAATCAAAAAAGCTCGATACCTTGCTCTCGTTCCTATGGGTTGATCGGTAACAGAACATGTCGTATGGAGAGGGAGTAATAGATACTTCTCGGTTACGCCAAGCCGGTCGTTGGATCGGTCTGAGCCTCTTGTCCGGTGGGCTCTATATTTTTGGATTTACCTTTGGTTTGTTCCTTCTTCCTCTTCAATTTGTATTTGAACGTTACGAAAAACACGAGAAACTTTATTCTCTTGGATTAATTGGGTTGGTATTGATTGCCTATCGACTTCTCCAAGGGGGAGGTGTGTCGCTTGGTTTGCTCACCCTTTTTGAGTCCTTTGGGATGATGGGTGTAGTTTCAGTAATGGAGTGGGGTAAAGGATTAAAAACTGATCTAAGGCTGGCTTTAGCCTTTGTTCTCGGTGCCTTAGTGTCCGCTCCCTTTGTCTATTTTTTGTCTACAGATGTAGAAATTCGGGAAGGCCTGGTAGAACTCTTAGGTGTCGTTTTTGCCCAATCCGAATTGCTTGTAGACTGGAATGATATTACGGAAACCCTCCTGCATATGATGATTCGCACCTATGGGTTCGGAGTATTTTTTGCAGGGATGCTCGTTGTTTTCATCGGCAAGATGTGGAGTGGTACGAGTTATCGATCTTTGTGGAGGAAGTCCCTATCGATTTACTCTGTTCGTACCGGGGGTGTATGGGTCCTTATAGCAGGGTGGACAGTTGCTCTTTTGGACGCTCGATTTTCGCTCTCGGTTCTCGGTATCGTAGGTTGGAATGTAGCCCTGATGGCGGGATCAATTTATAGTCTACAGGGTCTGGGTATAATACAAGCTTTTTTTAGCGGTCGAGGACGGGATCGTTCGGCGCCAATAGGGCTTATAGTGTTTTCACTGTTTATTCCCGGAATAAACGGAATTGTAGCACTCGGTTTACCACTATTAGGTGTGGCGGAGACCTGGGTAGAATTTAAATCGCGAAAGAAGGAGAGTCAGGAATGAAAGTAATTTTAAACACCGATATCGCAAATCTCGGTGAAGAAGGGGACGTACTCGAAGTAAAACCCGGTTATGCTAGGAACTATTTGTTGCCCCAAAACCTGGTAATGATTCATAACAAAAGCAATCTCGCTATTCTCGAAGGAAAGCGAGCTCAAATTGCCAAGAGAAAAGAAGAACGCCGTCTTGTTGCCCAAAGTGAGAAAGCAAAACTCGATGACACCCTTGTCGAATTTACGATGCCTGCGGGAGAGAATGGAAAGTTATTCGGTGCCGTCACCGCTCAAATGGTCGTAGAAGAGTTGGAAAAACACGACCTTCATATTGAGCGGAAGAGGGTTGAAATTCCTGGGCATACGCTGAAAACCATAGGGGATTTTAAGATCAAGGTTCGCCTGTATAACGACGCTTCCGCAGATCTTAAGGTGAAAATCCATTCGGAGGACGGTAAGGCAGAAAAAGCCGAGAAAGCCCTTGCTCCCGCCGAATTAATTAAGCCTGTTGTAGAAGAGAACATCACCGAAGATACGACCGACGAAGAATAGACAATGAGCTTGGAGCTTGCAGGGAAGATACCTCCTCATAATAATGATGCAGAGTTAGCGACCCTGGGTGCTCTTTTATTGGACTCTGAAGCCTTGGGTCGAATCATTTCATTGGTTAGGCCCGAGGATTTTTATCGACAATCCCATCAAAAAATATTTCAAGCAATCCTTGAACTTTCTGAACGATCGGAGCCCCTCGATCTAATTACCCTTGTTGGCGAGCTTAAAACTCAAAAGATTCTCGACACTGTTGGTGGCCCAGGGTATATTTCGGCCCTTACCTCGGTAGTGCCCACTACTGCAAACGTTGAATATTACGCAAGGATTGTAAAAGAAAACTCGGTCCGAAGGCGTTTATTAAGAGTATCGGCTCTCATGAATCAAGAGGCTTACGATGAAAGCAAGGATGGCCGAACTATCGTCGAAGAGGCGGAACGAAGAATATTCGAAATTACCGATGAGCAAGATACGGTAAACTTTCGGAGGGTCAAAGAGTTAATTGGTCCGGCACTCGAACGAATTGAGCGTATTTACAAGACGAAAGAAAGCTATACCGGTGTGCCTTCGGGGTTTTACGAACTAGACGACATGTTGAGTGGCTTTCAGAATTCCGAACTCATCATAATTGGTGCTCGTCCCTCGATGGGAAAGACGGCTTTCGCTCTTTCGATGGCAGTCAATATTGCGGTTCTTCAGCAGATTCCGTGCGGTTTTTTTACGCTGGAAATGTCAGATCAACAAATTATGCAACGAATATTAGCCATGGTTGCAAAAATTGGGAGCCAGAGCCTTAGAACTGGCTATCTTCGGGGATCCGATTTTCAATCTTTGGTCGATGCAGCAAGCCATATTTATGAAGCACCACTTTTCATTGCTGATACACCGAATATGAAATTACTAGACCTTCGCGCCCAAGCCCGGCGAATGAAGGCTCAACACGATGTAAAAGTAATTTTTATCGACTATCTAACCCTAATTGGGGCGGAAAATAAGGATATTCCACGGCATGAGCAAATTGCCGAAATATCTCGATCGCTAAAAAGCCTCTCCCGGGAACTCAATATACCTATAGTCGCATTGAGCCAGGTTTCCCGGGACACGGAAGGAAAAATTCCGACCCTCGCGAATCTTCGTGAATCTGGGTCGATCGAACAGGATGCGGATGTCGTGATGTTCATTCACCGAGAAAGGGTGAGTGATAGAGATGATGCTACCTCCAATGAAGTGATTGATACTCAGCTCATCGTGGCAAAGCAGCGTAACGGACCGGTAGGCACCATACATTTAGCCTTCCTCCCGAGCTTTACAAAGTTTGAAAACCTTTCCAGAGGTCACTAGCATAGACTATACTGGTCAAAGGGAGATTCCCAAAAACCCCAGAAAGCTTTTGAAAGGTGGAATGAATGGCTCTTGAAGACAAGTATAATCTCGAAGAAGTACGAAATTTGGCAGAGCAAATGGTCTTTGACGAGATCGAACACCTACTGGAGAGCAGGAGTTGGCCTGCTCAGGCCTATGAGCAAGAAACTATCTTGGATCTCGCAGCCCTTTCCCTCAATCATGTTCGGCCCCTTTATCGGGCGACTCTTCTGGGCCGCCTTTTCGAGGCCGAATTAGAGGAGAAATACGGCGAAGAAATACGAGGAGCCGTGGCTCAGGCTTTCAAAAAGATATTATCCTAGTGAAATAGTTATTCGCCATCTGGGACTGCATCAATTTCGGTGTCACTTTTAGTAAAGTTCAGCGTCCTTAGTTGGGATGGATCAATCAAGAATCGCGACGCAACCCCTTGGGCATCAAGAACAAGCTCCCGATTAGACAAAACGAGTAAGTTTAAATTGCGTCCTATCATGAGTAACTCCCCGGTTTCCATCAAAACCGCCTCGGCCAGGAAAGAACGATTATCGGGGTTCCAAAACGAGGCGGTTCCATCGCTATTAATTGAACCAATCGTGTCCCGAAGACTTATCATTCTCCGGGGTATACGTCGGCTACTTGAAAGAGTAGTAAACCGGCGACCATCGTACATCGATGCTTGTTCTCCCCCGAGACTTGTAAGAACCATTTGTCCGTGAGTTGTCATGCCTGCGTGTATATCTTCACTGGCAATTGAACTGACAAGAGAAGCCGAAAACCCGGGACGATTCGGCCCAGTCCAGGTATACTTTCGTAAATTTGTTCGCTGACCCTGGCTGGGAAATGATATTCCCAGAGTAAAAAACTCTAGGGTATTATCTATGTGGGCCAGTCGATATACCAGACGATCGTCTTGGGCAAGAGAGGTAGTCTCGAGGGTCTGAAGGTTTACTCGAATAAGCGACGAGTTAAGACTTCCTTCAGACGTTTGGGCTATTACAAGCGATTCATTATTGAAAACTATCGCATCTTGAATACCAAGGCTGGTATATTCTTGAATTCGACTAAAATTCAGACTATCTAAAACCTCAAGACTATCGTCGGAGTAAAATAGAATAACGTAGTCGTCCTGTACGCGGACCCGAACTATCGGTTTTGTTCGGGTGTCTCCAACCGCCCGAAGGCTCGGATCTGGACCTTGGCTAAAGTCTGCAATCCAAAGACGGCCGGCTCCTGTACTGTTCCAAATTAATATCTTGTTTTCTGTTAAAGAGACGATATCCGGTACCCCTTGGAAGGGTATATTCAAGGGCTTACTTTGAAAACTTGACGCTCGGCTTGAAGCATTTAAAAGCTGGAATGCCTCGGTCTCGTCAAAATAGGTAATTCCCCGAGACGAGGCAGTTACAACAAAATTTGAGCCCCGAACGATAGTGCTTATCGGAACAATCCTTTGGATAGAAGCTGCGAGTAGGCTATTTGTCTCGAATGAGACCAAGAAAATTCCTCCTCCTTCGGTCGTACCAGCGACACCGCTATTCGGGACCCCAGAGAATACACCGTTCGAGTTGGGAAGCCGAAGGGACGGCTCATTTCTTAAGGGAGTCAACGCCCTCGGTGTCATCGACAACCATTGGATGCTGTATCGGTTTCCCGTACTCGTGACAACTCCAAGGGTCTGGTCATTTATGAGAAAAAAATCATAGATTTGGGGAAAGGTGTGCCGGAATAACTCTTGCCCGCTCACAACGTCGAGCAAGACTAAATCATCATTCACTCGACCGACTCCAATTCGTTTGTTTGATTGTAACTCAAGCTTTCGAATGTCTCGGAGGGTTTGAACTCGTGCGAGCTCCTCGGAACTTTGTACTCGATGATAGGTGATGAGTCCCCGGCTAGACTGGTAACCCATATAAGACGAACCGCTCTGAGACATAAAACCGAAATTTACGATTCCAAAGGCCTGGGACAGGCCTCGTTGTTGTCTGCCGGTTGTCGAGGATAGAAGAGTTACACTCGAAAGATTTGCAAAGGTCAGAATAATAGAGGAACCATTTGGACTGTAAGAAAAGCTCAAGGGTTGACTATCAATAGTTTTGCTAAAAAGCTCCTCCCGATTTTGTAGGGAATAAGACCAAAGGGTAAAACGACCACCTCCACTCGGGGTAAGATAAGCGAACGAGCTACCATCCGGACGAATAATGAGTTCGCTTATAGTTCTATGGGGGACAGTTATCCGGGATTGAAGTGTGGGTACATCGGTGCTCCACAAGAGAATACTTCCATCCGAAGAGGCGGAAACAGCTAAGGATAAGTTCTTAGCCACCGCAAGGTGGGTAGGTGCCGCCGAATGCCCCGTTCTCGGTTCGAGAAAACGTGAAGGGACCTGGGAGAAAAGCAAAGAGAACCCGAGAAAAAACGAGACAAATGAAAGCAATTTTATCGGTCTAATAATCATAGGCTTCCTTGGGATCATTCCCTTATCGATTTATTATGAACAACACGTCGCTGAAAAGCGCCCAAACTAAGAGCAATATAACTAGGCCTCCTCCTACGGATTGAAACGCCGTTATCGTTCGAGGCGTTAGGGCCCGTCGACTTATCCACTCGTAGGTATACATGAGTGCCTGTCCACCATCGAGAACTGGTATTGGTAACATATTGCCAAAGGCAAGAGCGATACTAATAATTGCCATAAATTGTGCAATAAGGCGGAAGCCTGTTCCAATACTTTGGCTGAATCCGAGGGTGGCAGCTTCTCCGACCATTACACTTATTCGCAAAGGTCCGCTGACTGCGGCGGAAGGATTTACTCCCCGAAACAGAATTCCTAAACTTTGGAAGGTAAGCGCCAAGGTTTCTTTCACCTCTTCTACACCCTTGTTAATGGCCTGGAAAAAAGTATATGTGGGAGTGTGAAAAACCTGTGCCTCAAAGGCAATAGGCAAAGAAGGGTTCATTTCCTCATCAAAATCCGGAACAACCGATAGCTGAACCTCATCGGTGCATCGAAGGACGTCAAGGGTTATCGAGCCATTGGATTCGGCAACTACTCTTGCCAGGTCGAGAGTATACTCAATAGGAGCTCCGTTTGCTCGTAAAACTCGATCTCCTGCAGCCAAGATCTGCCCTTCGGGGAGTTCGAGGTTTTGAGCTATAACCGGTTCCACTGCGGGATACACTCCCAAGACCCCGGCTCCCCGATCGGGATCTAAACGAGGGCGTAGGGTGCCCTCAATGACAAGGTTGTTCCGTAGTAGTGTGAATGGAATGTCATTTTCTGGATTCGAAGTGATAATTCGTTGAAGATCGGAAAAATGAAGAACTTCCTTTCCATCCAAATGAATAATGAGGTCTCCATCTTGTAGGCCCGCTTGCACCGCAGGGGTATCACCGTCAGCCAAGAGAATTCGCGAGGGATAGCTTGAGTACTCGAATCCTATACCGTAGACGATTCCGAGCAGCAGTATCGCAAAAAGTACATTGATTGCGGGGCCCGCTAGGGCAATAAGGATTCGCTTCCAAGGTTGGGCCGAAAAAAAAGACCCCTCTTCGTAAGGAAATTCCTTTAAGCCTTTATTCATAGCCTCGCGAAACTGTACTTCGCCTTTCATGAGAACAAAACCGCCAAAAGGGAAGGATCCCATTTGATAGACTACACCGTCTTTACCGGTTCTTTTCCAAAGAGCCTTACCCCAGCCAATAGAAAACTTCTCTACTTGAACACCCAGAGCCCGGGCAACAAAAAAGTGTCCAGCTTCATGGACTAAAACCAAAATACCGAGACTAAATAGTCCGGCCAATATCTGAAATAGTATCATGCAATTTCCTTGCCTTGAATCGTCTTAAATGCTTTGAAAGAGCAAGAAAGCGTAGTAGTACATTGGCGCCGCGAAGAGAGCAGAATCAAAACTGTCCATAATGCCACCCCGCCCGGGAATAACCGATCCAGAATCTTTTAGGCCTGCGCTCCGTTTGAATCCTGATTCCAAGAGGTCTCCAAAGACCCCAAGAATTCCCGTAATAAGTCCTAATGCCATTGCGCTTGCGGGTCCAAAAGGAAAAAGAAACGGGAACATCCAACATCCAATACCCATAACTACAATCGAAGTTACAAGCCCAAACGTAAGGCCGACGGTAGTTTTCTTTGGACTCAGCAAAAAAGGCTTGGGGCTATTTTTTCCCAAGAGCATACCCCCAACATAAGCCAATGAGTCATTCATAAATACCGTCATAAAAAAGAGCAAAATTATCAACTTGCTATGATCAAGGGTAGTATAAAGAATGAAGTGTCCTAAAAACGCTCCGGGATAGACAGTCAAGATGAGAGATGCCCCCGCCTTGGCGTAGAATGTCTCGCCCTTGTCAACCGTATAGGCTGCCAAAACATAGGTGAGGACCAGGGTTAAGGTTACCATTATCGAAGCATAAAAAACAATTGGGCTCCAAGAGAACCAAACTACCAGGAAACCTGATATGAGCGGAACAGCTCCCACCACTGCGGCTCCCAGAAGTACGCGGAGTCTATGAATATTGAGGCCAAACAATCGAGCGCTTTCAATGCTTGCGCCAATTCCGACTAATAAAACCAGGATATTAAGTAGAACCAATTCGGGGGTTGGATCGAACCAAATGAGTAGGATCAGAAAGGGAATAGCAATAAAAAAGAGTAAAAGACGAGATAGGGTATTCGAAATCAAGGTTAGTTTCCTCCGAATCGTCGCTTACGATTTTGGTAGGTCCGAATGGCGGAGAAAAACTCTTGCTCGTCCCAATCTGGCCACAACTTATCGTCAAAAACAAATTCAGCATAGGAAGATTGCCATAGTAAAAAATTACTCAGGCGCTGTTCCCCACCGCTTCGTACTATAAGATCTAAATCCGGGAGCTCCGGATGATCGAGATAGGTATCGAGGGTACCGGAAGCAATGTTTTTAGAAAATGTAGCAAAAAGGTCCGCAATTCGATTATTCCAACTTTCGGGTGAATCGGTACACCCGACTAGAACCTGACTTTTTAGCTCTTCAATAGCCCGCGAGGCAGCACGAGAAATTTCGTCTCTTCCACCATAATTTATTGCCAAATTGACCGTAAGGCCTAGATGACTTTGAGTGTCCTCTACCACATCCGCTATTTCTTGAAGGACTAATTGAGGTAAGCCTTGGGGATTACCCGAGTGTACTACGCGGATTTGATTTTCCCGGTAGAAATCGAACTCCTTACGCAGGTGGGTGCCCAGAAGATTCATGAGAAAACTCACCTCTTCTTGGGTTCGGTTCCAGTTTTCCGTTGAAAAAGTATAGAGGGACAGATACGGAATCGATAGTTCGCGTGCCGCTTTCACGACCCGTTTTGCGGCGAATAGACCTTCTTTATGACCCGCAGTTCGAGATAGTCCCCGAGCTTGGGCCCATCGACCATTCCCATCCATGATTATTCCCACGTGGCGGGGTATATCCTTTGCTCCCAAAATTTCGGGTGAAAGAAGAGCCCTGGTCATTTCTCTGGTTGCCATCGGTCAAACTTCAAGAATTTCTTTTTCTTTTTTGTCGAGAATTGAGTTTATTGTTTCGATATAGCGGTCGGTAAGCTTTTGGATATTGTCCGTTCCTCGCTTTTCCTCGTCTTCGCTCAGTTCCCCTTCTTTATTTTGTTTTTTTAGTTCTTCATTCCCGTCTCGACGAATGTTTCGAATCGCTACACGGCTTTGTTCGGCGACATTCTTCGCCATTTTTACCAAGTCTTTTCGTCGTTCTTCGGTCAAGGGAGGTATGTTGATTCGAATTACTTTGCCATCATTCGAAGGATTTAGCGAAAGTTCAGATTTTTGGATTGCCTTCTCGATTTCGCCAATTGTTCCCTTATCCCAAGGTTGAATAACGATGAGGCGGGACTCAGGCACACTAATATTGGCGACTTGATTAAGGGGGGTGGGGGTACCGTAGTAGTCAACTTTAATCTTATCGAAGAGGGATGCACTTGCTCGTCCGGTTCGCAATCCGTTGAATTCATCTTCTAAGGATTGAATTGATTTTTTCATGCGTTGTTCAGCCGAAGACATTACCTCTTTCATAAAAAGTTCTCCCTAATTAAAAATAAAATGTCCGCGCAAGCTAAGCCTTGCCCCTCTCTCTACAAAAGGAACAAGACCTAGTTGTAAAAAACTTTTTCTAGAGCTCTTCTCCGGCTCGATAGACCCGGTAGTCTACCAATTCGATAGTGCCTCCCAGTTCCGTGCCCAAATCAACGGCGACCTTACGGACAGAGCGCTTTTCGTCCTTAACGAAAGGTTGGTCGGCGAAGCAGATCTCTTTCAGATGTTTCGCAAGCTTCCCTTTTATGATGCCTTGCATAACATTGTCTGGTTTATCCATTTGAGCCGCTTGAGCACGAAAAATCGATTCTTGCTCATCCATATAGGCCTTGGGAACTTTAGTTTCGTCCAAATAGTTCGGACTAAAAGCAGCCGCATGGAGGGTAAGATCCTTCGCATACTCCTTGACCTTTGCATTGTTTAAGAGTTCTGGACTGCTAACCTTTAGCTTAACAAGAACTCCAACCCGACCAGACTCACCATGGATATAGTCTGCAACCATTTCGTTTACACCAATTTCCAGGGTCTCGAGCCGACGAAGTTGAATGTTTTCTTTAATAGTGGTAGCCAGGCCCGTAGCTACAGCTATCAGATCTGGATCGTTTGCGTCCTTTCCTAATTCTACCGCATCGGTAACCATTTTCGTCCCTTTTGCAGTAAATTCTTCGTTTCGTGCTACAAAGTCAGTTTCGCACGAAAGTTCCATGATGCCGGCCTTGCTCTTGCCTACATAGGTGAAGGCCCGACCTTCCTCTGCACTTCGTCCAGCTCTTTTTGCAACAGCGGCCAATCCCATTTCTTTGAGTAGTCGTTCGGCTCCGGCAAAATCTCCATTTGCCTTTATCAGAGCGTTTTTACAGTCTACAATTCCGGCTCCGGTTTTTTCCCGAAGCTTCTTCACATCTGATGCGTTTATTTCAGCCATGGGTAACTCCTTAGTCTTCTTCGTAGAGTTTGTCTTCGTCGATACCAGCCTTTTTAACAACCTCTTCGGCCACATCTGGCTTTGCTACGACGGTCTTCTTTTCGGTCTCGGGGGTATAGTTTGCGAAGTCTTTTTCGTCGACTATGGCTCCGTCATCCTGGGTTGCCCCTTCGTCTTCGCGGCCTTCGGCGGTGTAGTCCCCTTCGTAGTCCTCATCTGAGAGACTGTCGATCACCTGGAGGCCGGCTTCGTTATCGGCCTCTACAACTGCGTTAGCAATAATTTGGGTAAATAGGGTTATGGCCCGAATTGCATCATCGTTTCCAGGAATCGGGAAGTCGATTCCTTCGGGATTACAGTTTGTGTCTACCACCGCGACAATCGGGATGCCCATTCGTCGAGCTTCCGCTACGGCAATTGCTTCTTTTCGGGTATCGATAATGAAAACTACCCCCGGTAGCTCTTTCATCTCTTTGATACCACCGAGATTCTTCTCGAGCTTCTCGCGCTCTTTGTTTATTTTGGCAATTTCTTTTTTGGTGAGACTCTCGAAAGTTCCGTCAACTTCCATCTTATCTAACTTCTTGAGCCGTTGAAGACTACGAGTGATAGTAGAGAAGTTGGTCAGCATGCCTCCAAGCCATCGATTGTTGATGTAATACATTCCACATCGTTCGGCCTCTTGGGCAATTGCTTGTTGGGCTTGCTTCTTGGTGCCGATAAAGAGCACGGTCTTTCCCGACAAGACGGTTTGCCGTACGATCTCGTAGGCATCCTTAATGCAGACAATTGTCTTCTGCAGGTCAATAATATGAATCCCGTTCCGCTCTTGAAAAATAAACTTCTTCATGCGGGGATCCCATCGTTTGGTCTGGTGACCGAAGTGAACTCCCGACTCCAGGAGATTCTTCATCGTTACTACCGCCAATTCATCCTCCTCAGCCAATCTACAGTCTTCGCCCCATACCCTTTTCCTAATTCGTTAGGTTCTTAAAGGAGTAAGGGGGAAGGACAGGTATGGCATCCTTCTCTAGTTCTCGATTTTCCCTATCCATTAGCCTAAGCTGTGGATTCGGAAAACGGAAGATTATCCCAACCTAAGGTTGGGTCCAAAGATTTTGTAATTCTATGGCGTGGCGAGAGTGCCATAAATTTCGGCAAGAGGCAAGCCTATGATATTTGTGTAACTTCCACTGATACGGGAAATGAGGGCACTACCTGCTCCTTGGATACGATATCCTCCTGCGGCATTTTGCCACTCGCCAACGTCGAGGTACCATTCTTTGTCTTTCTCGGTTAACAATCGAAATGTTACCTCGGAAATCACTGAAAAAGTACTCAGGTTTCCACTGGGGTGTCGAATGTTTACCCCCGTAGCTACTTCATGGGTGGATCCGGACAACAGGTCGAGATAGATTCGGGCTCTTGTGCGGTCTTGGGGCTTTTCGAGAACTGCTGATCGGATAAAAACGAGGGTATCAGCCGTAAGAATCCATCGAGGAAATTCTAACGATCCGTCGCCCCGAAGATGATCTTCGACCCAATCAAGTTTCTTTTGGGCTAATTGTTCAACCTGGGCACCGGGTGGTAGGTGAGGAATAATTTCCTCCGAGGTCTGGGGTGCGATTACCCGAGGTTCGATCCCGAGAGACCGAATGAGGGTAAGTCGTTGGGGAGAGCCGGAACCTAGGATGAGTGGGTAGTTTGTCAAATTGGGTCCTCCCTTGACCAATCGGTTTCAATCGGATAGCTTACGTTTTAATTGAGTCCGTAGCTCAGCTGGATAGAGCGTTGGCCTCCGGAGCCAAAGGTCGAAGGTTCGAATCCTTTCGGACTCGAGTGATTTTTATGACAGTGCCCCCAACAATTCAAGCCCTATGGGGACATTCCGGCCCCTTCAACGATTACTCCCGATACATTCGAAAGATGTATGGAAAAAGAATCCAGAAAATTGGCCTCGATGGGGGTTTTTCTTGTCCTAATCGGGACGGAACCCTGGGGCACGGGGGATGTAGTTATTGTTCGGTGGCAAGTTTTGCCCCATCCTATCAGCGGGAAACCCCTGAACTTAGGGAACAAATTGAAAAAGGTATCTCATTCTTTGGATCAAAATATGGAACCGATAGCTATTTGGCCTATTTTCAATCCTATACCTCCAGCCATGGACAGATACATCGCCTGGAGCAAGCTTACGAAATCGCCCTGGGTCATCCTTCGATCCTCGGACTAAACCTAGGCACCCGTCCAGATTGTCTCGAGCCGGCGGTTGTCGACCTGTTGGATAAACTCCGTTCAAAATGGGGTAAGCCTATTACAATAGAAATTGGTATTGAATCGACTCTTGATCGAACCCTGGATCGAATTGGTAGAGGACATAGCTTTGCCGACTCTTGTTCTGCGATAGAACATCTTGTCAGTCACAGCTTTGACGTCAATGGGCATCTTATTTTGGGGCTTCCAGGCGAAAGTCGGAATGAACTCTTAGCCCACGCCCCCAGGCTCAATCAACTTCCCTTATCGGGATTAAAAATACACCATCTTCAGGTCCTCAAGGGTACAAGGTTAGCGAGGGAGGTTTCTCCTAGGGATTTTCTTGGATTTTCCCAAGAAGAGTACCTCGATTTACTCATGGATTTTATACCCCGGTTACGGCCAAATTTGGTATTGGAACGATTTATTAACGAGGCTCCGGTAGATCAGGTCATTACGCCCCGTTGGGGGGGAGTAATGAACTACGCCTTCGGTGCTAAAGTAGTCGCCGGGCTCGAAGCTCGAGGGCTGTATCAAGGAGTTTGGCATGAGTCCTAAGCGACAAAACCTTGTTGCCTTTCTGGGAGGGCTTAGTTTGTTTCTTTCAACCCTCGAGTATCTGTTTCCAAAGCCCGTGCCCTTTTTTCGCCTTGGCCTGGCGAATCTTCCGATATTGCTGAGTCTTGGAATTTTACACCCCCGGGAAATTGTGGTTTTGGGCTTTCTTAAGGTACTCGGACAGGGATTAGTAAATGGCACCTTGGCCAGTTATGTTTTCCTCTTTAGTCTTGGAGGAACTGCGGCCAGTGTTGTGGCTATGTATGGGTACTACCGACTCTTTCCCCATTGGACAAGCTACCTTGGTATTAGTCTCATTGGAGCATTAGCGAGTAACCTTGTTCAGGTATGGCTTTCCTTGGGGTTTATCTTCGGGGCTTCAGCCTGGGTTATCGTCCCATACTTTCTGGGAATGGGTGGAGCCACGGGAATAGTTATGGGGTTTTTTGCCCAGATTTTTGTCAAAAACTCCCGGTGGTTTTCGTTCCTTACCGATGAATTCCCCGTATTGCAACCAGGCTTGCCTGGTAAGAGTATCCCCAGAAGTCCTTCGACCTTCGATAATTTGCCTGTCACCCAGGCTATTCATGAGGAAACCTCATCAACAAGAAAACCAAAGAGTAAGCGTCAACTTCGCAAACAGTGGATAATGGGCCACGGCAATCCTACATATTTATTTATCCTTGGCCTAGGTGCCCTTGTTCTTTTTGCCCTTCAGTCTCGGTTAGAATACCGGGTCCTCCAAGTTATACTATTGTACTTGGTGGCCGAAGCTACGGGTAAGCACATTAGACTGGGTTATTTTCTCATCCTCTTCCTGTCGGTGACCATTTTTCACCTCTTGCAACCCACAGGGCAGGTTCTTTTTCAACTTGGTCCCTTTCCAATCACCCAAGGTGCATTGGCCCAAGGGGCCTTTCGAGCTCTCACCTTAATAGGGTTTGTATTTGGGTCTCTTGCTTTTGTGCAACCCCATCTTCAACTTCCTGGATGGACTGGGCAGATGATCGGAGATATCTTTCGATACTACGAGGGACTAAATCATTTCCGGGGCCATCTAAAGGGGAAAGGGTTTATTCAGACCCTCGATCGATTGCTTTTTTCGGTTTTTTCGCCCAGCGAACCGGTAGAGTTAACCCAAGAGAGCCAAAAGTGGGAAGGAAAAAATCATCCCGGGGTACTTTTGATAGGTATCGGGGTAGTACTTCTATTCTTGTTTCTTTTATGGAAGGTAGGGTAAGCACAATCATGGAATCCTATTACGATTATATTCAATCGAAAAATGATGAAATTCGCGAGAATGGATTATGGAAATCCGAAGTCTCCCTGGCAGGACCCCAATCCTCAGAAATCCTTGTCAACGGAGAATCCTGGGTAAATTTTTGTGCGAATAACTACCTTGGGTTCTCGAACAACGAAGAAATTGTCCAGGCGGCCACGGATAGCCTTTCCAACTACGGTTTTGGAATGTCCTCGGTTCGATTCATTTGTGGAACCCAAGATCAACATCGTTTCCTAGAAAAAGAAATAGCCCATTTCTTGGGTACCGAAGACTCGATCTTGTACTCATCGTGTTTTGACGCAAATGGCGGACTCTTTGAGGCCCTTTTTTCCGAGGAAGACGGCATCATATCCGACTCGCTGAATCATGCGAGTATTATCGATGGGATTCGATTGTCGAAGGCCCACCGTTTTCGTTACGAGAACAGAAACCTGGTAGATCTCGAAATACAGCTGACGAAGGCAAGAGCTTCGGGGCTTCGTTACCTTGTAATCGCCACCGACGGAGTGTTTTCGATGGACGGAACTGTCGCTCCTCTGAAAGAAATTTGTGACCTGGCCGAAAAGTTCGGGGCCCTCGTTATGGTGGATGATAGTCACGCAGTAGGGTTCTACGGCCCCGGTGGGCGGGGGACCCCCGATCGATTTGGTGTCCAGGATCGAGTAGCCTTGCGTACCGGAACCCTTGGGAAAGCTTTAGGGGGTGCCTCGGGTGGTTACATTGCGGGAAAAAAAGTGCTTATCGATCACCTGCGGCAACGATCTCGGCCCTACCTTTTTTCTAACTCCCTTGCCCCATCGATTGTTGGTGCTGGAAGAAAGGCTCTCGAACTCGTTCAAAAGGCCGAAGAAGTTCGAGTTCGCCTCGAACAATCAACCCAAAAAATACGGAAAGGACTTGAGGAACTCGGTTATGATGTACCCAAGAGCGATCATCCCATTATCCCGGTAATTTTAGGAGATGCCCGAAAGGCAACAGCTCTCTCTAACTACCTGGTTTCCCAGAAAATTCTTGCGGTAGCATTTAGTTTCCCGGTTGTTCCTCGGGGTCAGGCTAGGATTCGCCTCCAAATTTCTGCCAGCCATACCGAAGCACAATTGGACTATCTCTTGGGGGCCTTTGACCGGGGACGGGGACTGCTCAAAGAACTTTCTTGACAAAGCCCCAGATATCTCCTAACTTGGAAAAGATACAGACTAGTGGAGGGTGTAATGAACACATTGATATTGTGGCTTACCCTTCCTCTTGCCGGTGCGATACTAGGTTGGATATTCCGATGGCTTTACGCCAGATTTCAACTTTCATCCTCTGAACAAAAGGCTGAAAGGTTAAAACGGGACGCTGTCAAAGACGCCGAAGCCCTGAAAAGGGAAATGGTACTGGAAACGAAAGATGAGTTACTGCGGGACAGAAACCAACAGGAGAAAGAACTCAGGGAAAGACGAATTGAACAACAGAAGTTCGAGAAGCGTCTTATCCAGAAAGAAGAAAACCTAGACAACAAGCTTGCTTATGTTGAAAGACAGCAGCAACAGTTTATCGAACGCGAGAGGAAGATAGAAGAACGAGATACCGAAATCTCACAAATGGAAACTACTTGGCGACTCGAGCTCGAAAGAGTCTCCGGTTTAACCACGGAAGATGCTCGAAAGTTAATTATATCGTCTCTCGAAGATGACGTCCGGCACGATGCCCAGGCACTCATCAACAAGATAGAGCAAGAGGCTCAACTCACCGCAGAAAAAAAGGGAAGAGAAATACTCATTTCTACTATCCAACGAATGGCGAGCGAGGTGAATGCCGAGGTCACTGTAGCGTCGGTAAGCTTACCGAATGACGAGATGAAAGGGCGAATCATCGGTCGGGAAGGTCGAAATATTCGTACCCTCGAGACCCTAACCGGTGTCGATGTTATCATCGACGACACCCCTGAGGCGGTAGTCATCAGCTGCTTCGATCCCGTACGGAAAGAAATAGCTCGTCGTTCTTTAGAACGACTTATTACCGATGGCCGGATCCACCCGACTCGAATCGAAGAGGTAGTCCAGAAGGTAACCCAAGAGATTTCCCAGCATGTCTACGAGGAAGGGGAGAAAGTTCTCTTCGACCTGGGCATTCACCACATGAAGCCAGAAGGTATTCGAGGTCTTGGGCGTCTGGTATTTAGGACCTCCTACGGCCAAAATGTTCTGGCCCACTCAAAAGAGGTTGCCCTGTTTGCGGGAATGATCGCTGCTGAAATTGGTGCGGATGTTGAAATTGCTAAGCGAGGGGGCCTTCTTCACGATATAGGCAAGGGAATCGAGAGCGACGGTGACTCAAATCACGTCGAGCTCGGGGTTGAGCTTGCGAAACGAACCGGGGAAGATCCACGAATCATAAACGCAATCGCCGCCCACCACGGTGACGTTCCTCATAGTTGTGTCGAATCGGTCATCGTTCAGATCGCCGACGCCTTGAGTGCAAGTCGACCAGGAGCTCGTAGGGAAACCCTGGACAACTATATTAAGCGCCTAGAGAACCTGGAAAAAATCGCCGAGGATTTTGAAGGGGTCGACAAGGCCTATGCAATTCAAGCTGGCCGAGAACTTCGTATAATGGTCGATCACGAGAAAGTAACCGACAACGAGGCCCGGGACATTGCCAGGGCTATTGCTAAACGCATCGAAAATGAACTTCGATATCCGGGACGCATTAAAGTAACAATGATTCGCGAAACCCGCATAGTCGAGTATGCTCGATAAGAGGTTTTAGAGGCCCCCGCGTCGATTACCACCCCCTTGGAATACCCAAGGGGGTTTTTTTATGATTCTCTGGTAACCTTCAGCATGAATCCAAGGGCGATACTCATACACAGAACCGCAAAGAGGAACATCGTTCGCAATCCGCCGGTTGGGCCAAGAACGTAGGTTCCCCAGTCTATAAAGCCACCGGCCAAAACTGGTGCGGTAATTGCTGCCCCCTGGGAAAAGAGGTAATACATACCGGTATAGATTCCCATGGTTTCGTAGCTTGCCATATGCCAAAGCATGGGAAAGGAATTCGTAACCACCGAACCCCAGAACATTCCAAAAAAGAACAGGAGCCCAAGAAAGGACATCCAGGAGGTTGTCACGTCCAGACCGAAGGCCCGGGAAAGGGGATAATGAAAATAAATTAGGCTCATAACAATGATGATACCTAACAGTGAAAGGCGTATGACCTTTCTTCTGCCAATTTGCCCTGCCAAAATCCCCGATGGAATGACAAAAATTGCATAGGCAATAGCGACGGCTCCTGGGCTGAGTCCTGCGAGTCCTTCAGTAGTCCCCAAAACGTCTCTGCTATAGGTAGTTATAAAGGGGAGGACACCCTGGTAGCCCAGAAACCAAAAGAACAAGGCCAAGAGCACGTATCGACCACTGGTATCATTTTGTGACCCGACGCCAAATATTCGCTGAATGCTTTCCCGAAGGGGAACTTGCTTTTCTCGTTCATCGTCTGTGGTACCTTGACGCAGGGAATTCCGGGGCTCTTTTACAAAGACAAAGAGAGCGAGGGTAGCAACGATCACCAAGACCCCAGAAATGAGGAATGGTAAACTTCGTAGGGTCGAGCCGAAAAGTGGTAGGGTAAGATCGACATCTATTAAAGGAGCCAAAGCGACCGTACCGACGATAGCAGCAATTCCACCCATAAAATTAATGACCCCGTTTGCCTGGCTTCGGTAGTTTTTATCGGTCAGGTCGGGCATAAGGGCTACAACCGGTCCACGGGATGCTTGCTTTGCGAGGTTCAAGAGAAAGAGCAGTACAATAAGGGTCATGAGGGAACCGCGAGGCAGAGCTCCCGAGGGCAGGAGCATGAAAAAGATCGCCGATAGGGGCAAGGTAACAATAATATAGGGCATTCGCCTACCGATTGAGGTTTTTGTTCGATCTGAAAGGGCCGCAACCAAGGGAATAAGAAAAAGAGCAAAAACGTTATCAAGGGTCATAATAAGGCCGATCAGAAATCTACTCGATAGGTAGTCACCAAGAAATAGGGGAACGTAGGCATCGTAGAGGGGATCCATGAGACCAAGGGTGAAAAACCCAAGTCCGATGAGAATTGTTGTTCGATAGAAACCCCGGGGGACCAAATTTGTCGTGTTCATACCGATATAGTAGAACAGTTTAGGGGAGACTAGGAGATTTTTTTCTTGAACTTCGATAAAATACACCAATGAAACAGATGAACATCCTGGTAATTGGAGACGTAATTGGTCAACCGGGAATCAGAGCCTTGGTGTCTATGCTGCCGGGTCTCAAAAAGCATTACAACCCAGATTTCACCATCGTCAACGGTGAGAATTCCGCCGACGGATTCGGAATTACCGAGAGTTTAGTCCACACAATCTTAGGCGCGGGGGCCGACATGATCACCACGGGTAATCATGTGTGGCAGCAACGCGAAATCTTTCCCTATTTGGACTCGACTGATCTGGTTTTACGTCCAGCCAATTATCCCCCCGGAGCACCGGGCAAAGGATTTGGAATCTACGAGAAAAAAGGTGTTCGCTTTGGGGTAATCAATCTTCAAGGACGAACACGAATGTGGCCTATTGACTGTCCCCTTCGAAAAGCCCGAGAAATATTGCGTAAAATTGAATCTCAGACCGACATCGTGCTTGTCGATATGCACGCCGAGTCGCCAGAGGAGAAAGAGGCATTGGCCTGGGATCTGGATGGCAAAGTTCAGGGTGTCTTTGGTACCCATACCCATATTCAGACAATGGACGAACGGATTTTGCCAAAGGGTACAGCTTTTTTGACCGATTTAGGAGCGACGGGGCCAAGAAATAGTATTATAGGTTTCGATCCCGAGACGGGAATTCGAAGAAATTTGACCCAGTTACCCCTCAAAAGTGAGGTTTCGAGCAATCCAGCGATCCTTTGTGGAATTGTCCTAACCTTGGATAGAGATACGAAAGCAGTCACCCATATAAAACGAATTCGAGAACAGTCGGCGGTCTAATAGGGGTGAAAAAAATTCCTTTATTGTTTGCCTTAGAACAATCTTTTCCCGGAGTTTCCAGAGACCTCCTCTATAGTTGGACCATGTGTGGGGAGATTTTGGTAAACGGTGAAACCTGCCGAAACCCAAAGGCGAAGGTTCTTGCCGATTGCATCCTTGCTCATAAACAGACAAGTTTCGTTTCCCGGGGGGGCGATAAACTCTATCCCGTACTTTCTGAGCTTATCAACGAATTTCCTGAGCTAAACCCCCAGGGTAAGTGGGTGCTCGACGCCGGTTCGTCAACCGGAGGATTCGTAGACGTTCTTCTCAATTTCGGCGCCCTTGGGGTATACGCTATCGATGTAGGCACCAACCAACTTCATTATAAACTGCGAGTAGATCCGCGTATTCGAGTGCGAGAAAACACGAATATTCTAGAAGTCAAGCCCGAGGACCTGGATCCCATGCCGAGTTTTTGTACCGCAGATCTTTCATTTCGTTCGGTGAGAGGAGTTAGTAATAGGCTTGTGGACTTAACTACTTCTGGGCTTGCTTTGGTGTTAGTAAAGCCCCAATTTGAAAGTGATTTCCATAGACCCGACTCGCCTTTTCGAGGGGTGCTAAGTTTGGAAGAAGGGTCGGAGATTCTAAACAGGGTTATTATTGCCCTAAAATCCGATGGACTACAAAGTCTCGATATTCGGCCTGCTGGGATTCGGGGAACAAAGGGGAATCAAGAGTATTTCGTCCTTCTTACTAAGGGTCATACTTAATACCCGCCCGAGTTCTTCCGATACACCAGTATGGCCCAGAGAAATCAACATAAAACTCCCCCAAAAGGTCCTACCCTCGGGGTTATATTTTGGATCGCATGTATCCTTCTCATTCTCGTCGTCTTTCTTTTTAATCGGGAAAATATCCGGCGCGTTCTTCAAAACACCGAAATAATCGAGGTAATTTCTCAAGACCTTCCGGCCGAGCCCTTGATAAGGGATCAAAATGACGAGCAGCTAGATGTTGTCAGTCCCGAGCCAGAAGCGGCCCGTGAACCCGAAACTTCCACCGAAATAGAACAACCTACCCAGCCCGCTACCATACCGAAGGTAGAGCCTGAAGTTGTACCCGAAATTGAACCGGCACCATCTATCGGAGTTGAACAATCCCCACCAGCGACTCGAGTGCGAACCTACAATTTGTATTTCTTGCGGATTTCCGATGATGATTCGGTAGTTCTTGAACCCCGACCACGGGGTATTCGGTTTGTCGATAGTCCTCTTTCGGCTACTCTACAAGCTCTCTTGGCGGGGCCCGTCGAATCGGAGACCACGGTTGGATATTTGAGTTTGGTACCTGAGGGATCTCAACTCATTTCGGCTTCCATAAGAGGCGAGACGGCGTTTTTAAACTTCAACGAGAGTTTTCGCTTTAATCCCTTGGGTTATGAAGGACAGAAAGCACAACTCCAACAGATTGTTTATACCGCTACAGAATTTCCGACCGTATCCCAGGTACAAATTCTCATCGACGGTCAAATTGTGAACTATCTCGGGGGCGATAGCTTGTACGTAGGGGCACCGCTCCAGCGAGGTTCATTCTAGGTCGAAAATTTGACAGCTCCCATGACCTAGCATATAGTGGGGCAATGAAAGAATTTCGAGGCATTTCTGCTTCACCGGGCATTGTCATGGGCAATGTCCTGGTTATTAACGATGAACATCCACCCGTTCCCCAGTACTCGATAGATATTGAAATTGTCGATGCAGAACACTCTCGTTTTACTCTCGCCGTCGAGGAAGCAAAAAAAGATATCGAGGGTCTCAAGGCCCAATCGATTCGTGCTCTGAGTGACGACGAGACGAGCATGCTCGATACTTACTTGCTCATGTTGTCCGACCCCGATCTTTCAGCAAAGGTTGAAAAGCACCTTTCGGAAAAACTCTTCAATGTTGAGTGGGTACTCAGTCAAATAATGCAGGACCTAATTTCCCGATTGACCAGTGCCCAAGATGAATATCTAAGGGAAAGGGCGAGCGACCTTCACGATGTAACAAAACGAATCTTGGGCAAACTCTTGCATCGAGAACGGGTAGATCTCTCGAAGTTACCCCACGAGGTCATTCTCGTGTGTCATGACCTTCTTCCCTCCGACGCAATTGCTATGGATAAACTTCGGGTGAAGGGAATTGCGATGGATGGGGGCGGGAAGACCAGCCATACGGCTATCCTGGCCCGGGCCTTTGAAATTCCGGCAGTCCTGGGTATTGGGCAAATTAGCAAGAATGCCCGGACCGATGACTACATGATTATCGACGGCATTTCTGGTCGAATTTTTCTTAATCCCTCCGAAAGCCTTAAAAAAGAGTACAACAAGAAATATAAGATTCTTCAAAAACGCGACATTCAACTGC
>JAACWS010000001.1 GCA_009991955.1 Spirochaetales bacterium | reverse complement strand
TTTTCACCCTTGAAAACTCTAAGGAGCTTACGCTTGTAGAATGAGTACTATTCCGAAGGAAACTGCACCACCGCCGAGGTAGTCTTTCCCTTCTTTATAGAAACCGTGCCCCCTAGTTGATCTGCAAGAGCCTTGATCAACTGGGTTCCCAACCCGGTCGTACCCTCCCGGAAAGGTTTTCCATTATTACGAATAACGATGGTTACGTGATTTCTTTCATCGATAGAACCTTCCAAAGATAGTTTTCCATCGGGCTGCAAGCCGTATTTGACCGCATTTGTGACCAGCTCCGCCGATAGGATTCCAAGAGGAATTATCTTCACCGGGGGTAACGAAAAAGGGCGAACTTTATTCACTATCCGAACCGGAAAGGCACAGGACGAAGTCACAATCATCTTCGCTACTTCTTCCAGGTAAGCTCCAACCTCTACAGCCGTAAACTCTTCGGAATGATAGAGAGTCTCATGGACCTTTTGTATAGCGATAATCCTTGCGGACAAATCGTTGAGGTCTTCTTCGGTAAAAGGTCCACCTTCGGCGATCATGAGGTTAATAACGCTATGAATAAGAGACAGATTATTTTTGACCCGATGGTGTATTTCCTGAATAATGAGCTTTCGTTCGTTGCTCGTGCGTTCCAGATCGATCTTTTCTGCAGTCAAGATTCGGGCATGGGAGTATTGCCGATTCAATATGCAAACAAAGAGTACCGCCAAGGACAGCAAAAAGAGCAAAGCAGTTCGGGACGAGGTTCGATTCTGAAAGCTTGTAATATAATTACCTACGTCGATAACCATAGAAAGAAAATAAGGAAAGGACTCAAGGGGATGCACTGCGTACCAATAGGGTTCGGATAAAGGTTCATCGACCCGGTAGTCCACGGACTCGGAGGGGGAAAAATAACTCCAAGTGAGAAAAGGTACTAGTTCGAGGGTACGCAAGGAGAGTTGGGCTATTTTTGAATCCCGAGGATCTTCAAAGAGAGGAAAAAGGGTAGCTCCGCTAACCCCTGCCTCGACGATATACCACAAATCACCTTGCGAATCTCGGACAGATCGACTTACCTGTATCATATCCTCGCCCTGAACCAACAGAGGAGTTTCAGAGATTTCGAAATCTAACCCTTGATAGGAATGAACCTCAAAGAGCCGCTCAGTTCCTATCGAATCTTCTGGCGAAAAAGGACTTGCCCAAGTAAGCCTCCCATCCCTTTCGAAAATTCGGAGATACGAAATTTCATCGTGGAGCAAGAATTCCCTTCGAAGGTAGCGGTCGAGGGGCTCTAAATTTCCGATGCCCAATTCGGATGTAATCTGGGCATCAAGGAGAGTAGCAGCAAACCGAACAAGACCATCGACCAAGTTCAAATTAGCGTTTACTTTTTTTGCAAGGAGCTCTAACCGATAATGACTCTCTCGGGTGAGTTGGTCTTCCAGACTTTCAACCTGGTGGGTTGCAATAAAGTATATTGCAAGGACAAGTGAAAAGCCCACGAAGACCGAGACAAATTGCCGTGTTTGCTCTTTATTCAACATCGGTAGTAGGTAAGTAACCATGATCGATACCAAGGGTACTCACCATATCCTCCTGGTGGCCCATCAAGTGTTCCTTCGCTTGGGCCTGCTGCTGTGGATTGGGCACGGTTATAACGATTCCGTAGCTCTCGACCTCTTCCCGAGCTTCCCATTGAGCTTGGGCGGCCGCAATCCGTTCTTCGCCGGCGATGCGATTCCAAATTTGTCGAAATTGATTTTGTTGTTCAGCGGTTAGCCTCCGGAAAACTCCCTCAGCTACTAGGGGCACATATTGGGGAAAGTACTGGTAGTCCGTATACACGTATCGAAGTCCATTTTCCCATAACGAAGCACTTCGGATAGTCTCAAACGAAGTCAGGACTCCGTCTATCGAATGATTTTCGAGCCACTCTGGTAGATCGGTCCAGGCTACTATAACCCCGGTACCACCGAAGGTTTCGATTCGAAGCCTGTTTGCTTCCCCACCGGCGACGCGGATTCTGAGTCTCCGAAAGTCTTCATAGCTCTCGATTTTTTGACTACTAGTGAATACATGGGCAGGACCTAAGTCCATCCAAAGTCCTGGAATATGGACTGCCAGGTGATTTTCTAAGGTCCGAATCAGAAGTTGACCTTGGCTACTCTCGAGGTATCGATCGTTGGCCGAACCGTCACCTCCAAAAAACTGGGGAAGCAGAAAAACACTTATTTCGGGCACATATCGGTCTAACTGCCAGGTGCCCGGTACTGCCATTTCCAAGTTTCCCCGGGCCATGGCGGCAACTACTTCTCGATCGCCGTAGAGTTGGGCCGAGTGGTAAAAACGCACATCAAAAACACCGGGCATTTCTGACTCGAGAGCCTGGGCAAAACGTTGCACATACTGGGTTTGGACGTGGGAAATGGAATTTTCCACCGAAATTCGAAAGAGGATCGGGTTAGCTCCGTAGACTGGTCCGGTCAAGAAAGCTAACAAAAGGATCAAAACCGGGGTTTTTTTTACTTTTGTCACATTTCTGCCTCGTTCAGATAAGTCTAAGCTTCGAGGCAAACTTTTTCAAATGGTAGGAGGAATCCGAAAACACTACTCCTTCAACAAAGCCTCTAACTCCCGGCGGGGCATCGGTCGACCGAAGTAGTACCCCTGAAGGTAGTCTACCTGCAGGTCCCGGACCAGGGCGTAGTGGTCGACAGAACTAACCCCCTCTATTACAATTCGTTTACCCCGGGAGCGAACGGTGTTCACAATTCCTTCCAGGTATTCGCGGTCGGGAGCGTGGGTGGTAAGGTCTGTGACAAAATCTTTGTCGATTTTGACCGTTGAAGCGGGCAGATGTTTCAAATAGCTTAGAGATGATTGACCGGTTCCAAAGTCATCTATCCAAATATCAACCCCCATAGCCCCAATTTCTTCCATCGATAACTGGGACCGAGAAGCATTCTCGATTGTTCTACTCTCGGTGAGCTCTAACTTCAGCCGCGAGGAATCCTGTAGCCCTGTGTCCGAAATCGCCTGCCGTACGACCGAAGGAAGGGTATCATCGGACAGGTTGATGGCGCTTATGTTCAGGGACACAAAAAACCAGGGCAAATCGTGGGTATCGACCAGGAGCCGGCAAGCTTGATATAACGCAAAGGTATCAATTGGCACTATGAGCCGGGTGTCCTCGGCCACCTCGATAAAGTTCCCCGGCCCGAGTAGGCCCCGGGTTGGATGATTCCAGCGCATGAGGGCCTCGGCTCCACAGAGAGTACCGTCGGGAGACACTATCGGTTGGTAGTAGAGCTCCAGCTCCGAGCGTTCGAAAGCCCGCTGCAACCCAGTCTTAAGGACCAGTCTATCGCTGGCCTGTAGATGGGTATCGGCATCGAAATAGCGAAAGGGTTCTTTTCGCCGTTCGGCCTCGATAACCGCCGAGTTGGCCGCATTAAAGAGACTGTCTGCGTCTTCGGCATCATCGGGGAAAATGGCAATTCCTATATGGCACCCTGGCGCCAGGTCGTGGTTACGAAAGCGATAGGGCACGGTAACCGCGCTATGAATTTTTTCCGCTACTACCGCCGCATCCAAGCGGGTAGCTAATTCGGGGAGAAGCACGACCAGGTTTGTACCCTCCCACCGAAAAACGTAGTCACTGGTTCGAACCTTTTCTCGCACTCGAATTCCTGTATTCTCCAAAAGTAGGTCACCAATTTGGTGGCCGTACATTTGGTTAATTTGTTTGAATTCCCGAAGCATAATAAAAAGCATGGCAATAGTCGGGCGAGTTCGAAGACCCCGGCTAATTTCGCGTTTTGTAATGAGGGGTAACATTCGACGGTTTAAGAGCCCGGTAACCGGATCTTGTTCGATTCGGGCTCGTAGCCCCGCATCGTCTTGGGCCTCGGCAATGAGGGCGACGTGGGTTACCTTTCTTTTATCCGTCGAATCCCCGTAGAATGGGACACACTTAATAACCCCGCCACCGGTTTTCTGATCAAAAATAGTGCCGTCCAGGACCTGGTCTTCCTGGCCCTTAAAGGCAAGGTCGAGGGCGGTCGCAAGCAGAGTACGGTCGGTTTTCCCACAAAATCCCGAAAGTGGGGCTCCTACTTTAAGAGATTCGAATTGGGTATGCTGGCCATGGTGGAGCGAAACCAGAGTCCGCCGAGGATCTACAAAGGCTACCGAGACGTGGGCATAATCGAGGGCAAACTCTAAAAAGTGTTCTTCCATGCTAAAAGTGTAGACCCTAAGTGAGGGTCTTTCAACCTACCCGAGAGAACCGTGTATTGTGCACCAAAGCTTGTGGGAATCGAATATTCTCATATAACGGGGTACTAAAAATGACGTCCTCGGGTTGCTTTAACTAGGCAAAAATCAGGGCAAACGTATATGAAGTAGAAGGGGTCAGGGACTAGACATTTAGGAGAAATACTAGTCTGCTTGGGGTGAAAG
>JAACWS010000058.1 GCA_009991955.1 Spirochaetales bacterium | reverse complement strand
GTAACAAAACGAAATTCTCGGGGGAAACGAGTGCACCAAACCATGGGTAAAGTGTAGTATCCCCGACAATCCTTGTGAAGAGGGCCATGGTAGATTAGAATGTCTGGCATGGTTCATTTGACGTACGAAACTCTTTCGAATTTTGCCCTTGCATGTTTTAAGACCCTGGGTATGAGAGACAATCGGGCAAGCGAAGTAGTGAATATTTTTCTTCGTGCCCAATGGCGTGACCAAAAGCATCATGATTTTTCGCTTCTGCCCCAGCGTTTAGGGTGGCTTTACGAAAACAAAGTTTCTCGAACCGCCGAACCGGAAATGATTTTTGAAGACGGTGGGGCTGCGATTTTTGATGGGCACAACTGCCTCGGAGAAATTGGGTGTTCGCGAGCCCTGACTAAAGCTATTGAACTGGCAGAAGAACACACAATCGGCTTAGCTTCGGTCCGAAATACAAATCACTACTTGGCGGGGAGCCCCTATAGCGAAATAGCGGGGGAGAAAGGTATGTTGGCCCTCGTAGTCTCATCTACCGATCGAACTATGGCTGGCCCCGAGGGCGGTCGACAGATTATCGGAAACAATCCCTTATCATTCGGTGCACCTTTGCAAGACAGACCGTTTCTCCTGGATATTTGTATGGCCTATGCTAGTCTGGGTACTTTGCACCGAAAAAAAAGTGTCGGCGAACAGTTTCCAGAATTTTTTGGTTTTGATGGGAATGGAAATCCTTCGGGCAATCCAGACCAAATCCTCAACGGAGGTAGCCTGGCCCCTATCGCTCAACACAAAGGATTCGGACTGGCCTTAATGGTAGAAATTCTCACTGGTGGACTCAATCAAGGTCCAATGGGCCTCGACATCCCTACAGGAGGGGGAATTGGGGGGCATAGTCAGACTATTTTTGTTATTAACTTTGGTCGATTTCCTGGGGCCGATACCTTTAGCGATAGATTTATGGACGTGATTACGAGGATGAACGAGGTACAGGGTGGTATACGATACCCAGGCTCCCGACGAACAGGGTGGTCCGACTCCAATCTGCCTTTAGCTTGTGAAGTCACCGTATCGACGTATGTATCGCTCAAGTGGTGGGCAGAAAAGCTAGGGGTCGAATTCCCCCCAGCTATCGATAATTAGTCAAAACCGACGTTTTCTTTTCTTTACCTCTACGCCACCAAAAACTGCGACACCCTTAATGTAGATCGTCGGAGCTCCGGGCATTTCTGCTTCCTGATCGTGGGACTCGAACCCTCCAAAAATAGCAAAACCCGATGTTACTACGTTCACAGTTGGAGGAACAAAGATATCGATGCCACCGAAAACGGCTGCGGTCTCGATGGTCATTCCTTCGCTGGGGATTACGGCATCTCGCAAGTCAATATCGACCCCACCAAACACGGCAAGGGCCCTATGATGTCGACTCGCCTTGAACCTTCCCTTTAGTTCTGTGCCCGAGAATATGGCAACCGAGGTGCGCGTACCCGAAGTTGTGCTCGAGCCTTGAGAGACCCCCGGGGTGTTGGCCCCAATGGGATAGTCACGAATAGCCTCTTGTAAGGCGGGGAAATTAGGTGCTTTCGTTATGAGGCCAACAACTCGTTCGTAGTCGTCGAGAGAAATTCTATCGCGACTAAAGGCGAGAGAGAGTTCGTCGAGAATTTTATTTTTTTCTTGATCTAATGATTGGTCCATAGTCAAAAGAATACCTCATTGTATTGAAAGAACCCAGGTATTTCGAGTAAAAACGGTAGTATGGATACTGACCAATTGAGAGAACTGTACAACGACCCCCAACTTTACGACGATCAAAATGTTGATGTCACCGAGGATCTTCCTTTTTGGGCTGAAATGGCCCATCGGTATAGCAAAAAAGGACTGCCGATTCTTGAATTAGGGACCGGTACCGGCAGGGTAGGGATACCTCTTGCGGACCTCGGTCATAAGGTGGTAGGGGTCGATTTGAGCGAAGAAATGATAGATAGGGCCCGTCAAAAAGCTGCCGACCTTACTGGACAAGAGGGGGGAGATATTTCTTTTGTGGTCGGAGACCTCCGAACCTACATCCATCCAGAAAAATCACCCTTAATATTCTTTCCGTATAATTCGTTGACCCATATGACTACTAACGAAGACTTAGATCGTTGCTTTCAGAGGATCCGCGATAACCTTACTCCCGATGGCCGATTTATTTTTTCCGTGTTTATTCCTCTCCCATCTTTTCTAAGTCGGACGCCCGATGGGTTGTATCCGGTGGGAAGTTTTATGAGTAGCCAAAACGGTGAAACCATAGATTTGCACGAGTCTATGAACTACGACCGCTGGTCTCAAATTAATCATATTACCTGGTATTTTTTTAGAGAAACCGTCCCCGAGCCGATTATTCAAACCTTGAATTTACGAATGTATTACCCTCAGGACTGGAAATATATATTGGCCTACCACGGTTTCGAAATCGAACATTTTTGGGGGGATTACGATATGACGCTGCCATCTCTAGATTCGGTGAATCAAATCATTGTGGCAAGGCGGAAACCCTGATGGAAAAAAAACTCGCATGGAGTGAGAAAAGGATTCTAGAAAGCGACGATGTAGACCTATTCAGGCAACTGCGGCCAACCCGGCTTACGAAGTATTTGCAGGAGATAGCCTGGAATCACGCAAGAGCTATCGGCGTTGGGTACGACAATGAAAAGTTTAAGGATATACACTGGGTATTGGTTCGCCTTGAAATCGATATAAACGGTCCATTGCCCCTATGGGGTGATACGATGCATATTCATACCCAAGCTGCAGGTATCGAAACGGTTTTTGCCCTGCGAGAGTTTATTCTCGAGGTCGAGACCTCTGAAGGGCCTCGGGAATTTTGCCGGGCAACATCGAGTTGGGTGATAATCGATGGAAAATCCCGAAGGATTCAGAAACCCAAACCCTTTATCGAAGACTTGCTTGTACCCGAGAACCCAAGAGCCCTAGACACCACGGCCCAAAAGATTTCTTTCGATTCTTCAAAGGAGTGGAGTAAAAGCCCAGTACTACGGGCAGGCTATAACGATATCGATGTGCACGATCATGTAAATAACGGCAAGTATTTGGAGTGGTTCCTTTCGGATTTGGGGCGGGAGTTTTTCGAGGAAAAAGAAGTATCAAAAATAGAACTCAATTTTCTATCCGAGGTAGGGTGGGGTGATAGTCTCGAAAGACAATTCTTGTTTCCAGACGAGGACAGTACCTGGCACCGAATTTGCAGAATTGGTTCAGAAAACAAGCCAGTTTCACCTTCGGCGATTGGAAGAATCGTCTGGAAGTCCAGGGCTTTACACCTGGATTGAAAGGGTCTACATTCTACACTCATGCTAACCCGCAGCCATAGCTCAGACGCAGCAGAACTATTTAAAAGCCTAGGTCTCCCAAATGTCTCAATACACCACGCCTTCGGTCATTTCGATTTTACCCGTTCTTCTCGCCGAATACTCGTTATAGGACCAATGGGAAGTGGGAAGACCGAGTATAGCGCAAGAGTGTGGCGAGATGCTCGTATAGCCTTAGTTAAAAGCGACCAGTTTGCTCGAAAGACCCGTACGGGAACTGCGGACCGACGAAATGTATTTTTCATTCGTTCGTTATTAGATGCCGATAGGTTTCCCGATTATCCCGATGATGCGTTAGCCTACAGGGGTGGATACGAGGTCTTAGGCTCAAATATTGCGAGAATCCGCGACAGTTTCGAGTTGGAAAAGGTTCTGAACGACCATCCCGACTGCGGAACCTGGATTATAGACGAAGCCTCATTCTACGATGAGCGAATTGCTTATGTCATATCTCGGGAAGCTGAACAGAACGGACGGGTTTTTATTTTCCCGACCCTCATACTGAATTTTCGTAAAGATATTTTTAATCCAACTGCCAGGCTATTGCTCGAAACTGCCACCGACGTCTTTCCTCTTACCGCCTATTGTGAGCACCGAGATTGTATGGATGATAGCTTCTATACCTATCGGTACTATTTTGTCGACAAGAAGGAATGTCCTGCGCTTTTTTTTGATCCTCTTATTGTTGTTGGAGGAGACCGGATCAAAGAAAATCCCTCAGAACCAAATTATGCAACCCGATGTCAGGACCACCATTATCTTCCAGGAAAAGAGTACACCTACCTCATTCTAAAACCTCTGGGATTAGAGGCTGCCCGAGGCAATATCGAGCCTCTTCGGGGCGAGTTGCAAGCGATTCGGCAGGACATTTCTACCTCGGCCCTGGGCACCCATTTCTACGAGAGGTATGGTACCCAAGACACCGAAGCTGCCGACACGAATCTTAATGCTCTGCGAGTACCCAATATCGCCGAGAAGGCCCTGCTCTATCTTTTTATCGAGCAGAATCTACTCAGCACCGACCAAGTTGTAGGAATTACCAAAAACCTGAACTTAGATACCGAGTATCTTTCTCGAATTGCCCGAGATAATGGCCGGGGGATACATTTTTCGTAAGAATTACTTCAATGACTCGTTGAGTGCGTATATACTAATGCAAGAATCCGAAAATTCTTATAAGGAGGAATTATGAATCGGTTCAAGAAAGTTGCCCTGATGATGGGCATGCTACTCGCAGTAATGGCTCTAGGTTTTGCAGGCGGTGGTAGTCAAGCAGCTACACCGGCAGCAGAAGGTACAGTTTCCATTGCGATGGTTACCGACGTAGGTGGGATCAACGACCAGAGTTTTAACCAGTCAGCATGGGAAGGTCTACAACGAGCTCAGAGCGAACTTGGTGTAAAGGTCTCCTACGTTGAATCAAACCAATCGGCAGACTATCCGAGAAACCTCGAGACCCTTGTGGACTCGAACAACGACCTAATCTGGGGGATTGGATTCCTAATGGGCGACGTTCTTTTGGCGGAAGCCCAAAATAATCCTACTCAGAAATATGCGATCATCGACGTTGCCTACGCCGATACCCCCTCAAATCTCATCGGTGTAGTATTCCGAGAACAAGAACCTTCGTTCTTAGTTGGGTACATTGCGGGAAAGATGACCGAGTCGAATAAAGTTGGTTTTGTTGGTGGTGTGAAGTTTGCACTTATCGAGAAGTTTGAGTACGGCTTCCGCGCCGGTGTTGCTTCGGCAAACCCCGATGCAGAAGTGTATGTTCAGTACGCCGAGTCATTCACCGACGCTGCTGCAGGTAAGGCTATCGCCACCCAATTCTATCAACAAGGTGCAGACATCGTATTCCACGCTGCCGGTGGTGTTGGTGATGGAGTCATTGAAGCAGCTCGTGAGCAAGGTCGATGGGCCATTGGTGTAGACCGAGACCAAAACGATCTTGCTCCGGAAAACGTACTCACCTCTGCAATGAAGCGAGTAGATAATGCAATGTTTAACGTTGCAAAAGAACTGGCTGCCGGACGATTTGCCGGTGGAACAACCGTTGAATACGGTCTTGCCGAAGGTGGTGTAGGAATTGCTCCTTCCTCCAACAAGCACGTTCCTGCAGACATCCTTGCGGAAGTACAGCAAATAGAAAACCGCATTACAACCGGTGCTTTGCAAGTTCCCTTCGATATGGCGACCTTTGAAGCCTTCATGGCTGCCCAGTAAAGTAGAATTTTTTAAACGAGGGCCTTCGGTAGTTCACCGAGGGCCCTTTTCCTTAGGACCCGATTTTCCTGCAAAAAGGGGACATGATGGCACAAAACGAATCAAACATTGCCGTAGATCTACGAGGAATTTCAAAGCACTTCGGGACCTTCGTCGCTAACGATGATATTTCGATTTCCATAATGAAGGGTGAGGTACATGCCCTCTTAGGCGAGAATGGGGCGGGAAAAACTACACTTATGAAAGCCCTCTACGGAATGCATCGACCTACCTCAGGAAAAATTTTTCTGTGGGGCAAGGAAGTTGATGTTACCGATCCAAAAGTTGCTATAAGCCTTGGAATTGGTATGGTGCATCAGCACTTTATGCTTGTTCGTCCTTTCACGGTAACTCAGAACATTATATTAGGAATGGAACCTACAGGGTTGTTCGGGGCAATCGATTTTCTCCAATCCCGAAAACGAGTTGAAGAATTATCTAAAAAATACGGACTCTTGGTCGATCCTGACGCTCTCATTGAAGATATATCGGTTGGAATGGAACAACGGGTCGAAATCCTCAAAGCTCTCTACCGGGGTGCCGAAATTCTCATTTTGGATGAACCGACCGCAGTCCTTACTCCCCAAGAAATTGATGATCTAATGGGAATCATAAGGAATTTGACGGTAGAGGGTAAAACGGTCATTATCATCACCCACAAACTCAAAGAAATAAAACATATCGCCGACCGGTGCACAATCATCCGCCGGGGGAAAAAAATAGATACCGTTCGAGTCCATGATGTTACTGAGCAAGATCTGGCTCGAATGATGGTCGGAAGGGAAGTTAATTTTGACGTACCCCGAGGGCCTTTTAATCCCGGTACGGTTGCGTTAGAGGTGAGGAAGGTCTCTTCGCTTGATGGTCGTGGTCTTCCTGCTCTCAAAGATCTGTCTTTCACCTTACAAAAGGGAGAAATTCTTGCTATTGCGGGGGTAGATGGTAACGGCCAAACCGAATTAGCAGAAGTTCTAACGGGCCTTAGAAATTTGGTGTCAGGAAATATCTTTCTCCGCAATGAAGATATAAAAAATTTAACGACTAAGGACATAATCCGTAAAGGATTGGTGGCAATCCCCCAGGATAGGCAGAAGTTTGGTCTTGTGCTTGAATTTTCGGTCAGCGAGAATATTATCCTTCAAGAGTACGATAAACCAACCTTTTCCCGAAATGGAATCTTACTTAACGACGCGATTCACGATTACTCTGCCGAGCTGATTGAGAAGTTTGACGTCAGACCACCGGTTCCCGAATACAAGGCCTCGGAATTATCTGGTGGAAATCAACAGAAGGTAATTATTGCTCGGGAAGTAAGTCAGAATCCCGATGTACTTATAGCGAATCAACCTACGCGAGGTTTAGATGTAGGAGCAATAGAATTTGTACATCGTGCCTTGATTGAGCAAAGAGACCGAGGTAAAGCGGTGTTGCTCATTTCCCTCGAGTTAGACGAAGTGTTAGGTCTGGCAGACCGAATACTCGTATTATATGAGGGTAAAATTGTCGGCGAACTTGAGGCCGCACAAGCCGATGAACAAAAGGTAGGAATTCTCATGGCCGGAGGTCAACTATGAGTCAGTTATTGCGGCTCCGAAGAACACTGAAGTTTCCTCGGGCCCTGGGTCTCACGCTTATTTCAATAGTCCTCGGATTTTTCGTCGGCGCAATTGTATTGCTCGTTGCCGGCTATAATCCCCTGGAGGCCTACGGCATTATGATCTTCGGGGTTTTTGGCTTGCCTCGCTATATTTCCTATACAATAATTATCGCTGCTCCTTTAATTCTAACGGGACTCAGCGTGACTTTTGCTTTTCGGACCGGACTTTTCAATATAGGAGCCGAGGGACAGTTTATTGCGGGAAGTATAGCCGCAGTAATAGTCGGTCACTTTGTACGGTTACCAATTATTTTGCATGTTCCTCTCGTATTTGTGTCCGCCATGGTGGCTGGCGCATTGTGGGGAAGTATTTCTGGTTTCTTAAAGGCTCGGTACGGTGTTCACGAAGTCATATCCACAATCATGTTGAACTGGCTAGCCCTTTATATGAATAACTACCTCATTAAGTTACCCTTCCTTCATCGGGTTGGAACAGAAGCGAGTCAAAAAATACAAGATACCGCCAGAATCGATATTCTGGGAGTCTGGAAAACCAGTCCCGAGGGGCGGGAATGGCGAATGGAGAATCCATTTTGGGGGGATATTCTTCGGAGCGAGATCAATTTGGGAATCCTTTTTGCCCTTATAGCGGCGATGGTAGTGTGGTACATCATCAATCGTACAACCCTGGGTTATGAATTAAGAGCTGTTGGATATAATCAAGATGCAGCAAACTACGGCGGTATCCCGGTGAAGAAGAGTATGACTGTCTCTATGGCCATCGCCGGTGCTTTGGCGGGGGCGGCCGGTGGCATACAAATAATGGGAGTTACCCAGGAAATAACCGTTCTTGCCGCAATGGAAGGCAATGGTTTTGATGGTATCGCGGTGAGTCTCATTGGAGCAAATACGCCTATAGGGGTTGTACTCTCGGGATTCTTATTTGGAGCCCTTCGGTACGGTGGTACAAAGATCCAACCGGCCTTAGGAGCCCCGCGGGAGCTCATAAATATAGTGATGGGTACCATTGTTTACTTTATTGCTATGCCAAATCTTTTTACCCTTCTTCAAGAACGATATTTTTCGTGGAAAAAGAAACGACTCGATATTTCGCTTCCAAAGGAAGCTGGGGGAGAATCAAAGAATGTTTAATGACCTTGCCTTTATCATCGGGACGAGTCTTATGTATTCAACACCTCTCATTTATACCGCCTTAGGTGGAACCATTAGTGAGAACGGTGGGGTAGTCAATATTGGTTTAGAGGGGATGATGAGTTTCGGTGCGTTTATGGCAGCGGCAATCGGATTTTACTCTGGGAATCCTTGGATTGGTTTTTTGGCCGGGGGCCTTGCGGGAATGAGTTTGGCTTTACTTCATGCGATTGCTACGGTGACCTACAGGGCAGATCATGTGGTAAGTGGTATAGCTCTTAACTTTCTCGGGCCGGGGTTAGCTCTTTTTCTGAGTCGCCTTATGTTTGAAGGAGCCACGATGACGAGGCCCCTCGATCTAACGAATAAGATTCCACAACCTTTAAGGAGTTTTTTTGCCGAAGGCAATGGTCCCTTCCAGCGTAACGGTTTCTTCGGAATTATCCTTAACCAATATGCTACGGTGTACCTCGTGTTCTTTCTCGTTGCCCTCGTATGGTTTTTCCTTTACCGAACCCGTTTTGGACTCCGACTTCGATCGGTGGGAGAGCATCCCGAGGCAGCCGACTCCCTGGGTATTAACGTTTTTCGAATGAAGTATATTGCAGTCCTACTCTCTGGGGCGATGGCTGGCTTCGGAGGTGCGGCAATGAGTATCGCAGTTGTTTCCCGTTTCAGCCCTACGCTCATTTCGGGACAGGGGTTCATTGCCTTGGCCGCGATGATTTTTGGAAAGTGGAAACCTCAGGGTGCTATGCTCGCTTCTCTCATGTTCGGCTTTGCCCAAGGGCTGGCGATATATCTGGGCAATCCCCGGGTTGGGGTTAATGTACCAGGTGAGATACTCAGTATGATTCCCTATGTTCTTACTCTTATCATACTTATTTTCCAAGGAAAACTTCTGGGTAGAACCGTTGGGCCCCGGGCATTAGGTAAACCATTTTATAAATCTTAGGCGAAAGAAGGTCTAACGGTTACCAAAAATACGATTACCAATGTCGTGACGAAACCATGCACCAGGAAACATAATTGTCGAGGCCAGTTGGTAAGCCGAAGCTCGAGCGGTCAGAATTTCGGTTCCAAGACCGACTGCGGAAAAACAACGCCCTCCGTTGGTATAGATTGTTTCGTTTTCCTTATAGGTATTGGAGTGGAAGACAAATTGATTATGAGAAATGCCTGGACCGATGGAGACAGGAAGGTCTTTTTTGTATTTCCCCGGGTACCCTGGGCTTGCGAGAACGATACAAATCGCAGTTTTGTTTACCGTACGTAACTCGTAGCGGTCCAGGCTTTTGGATACGAGAGCTTCGGAAAGATTACAAAAATCATTATCGATCAAGGGAATGAGAACCTGAGCTTCGGGGTCACCAAACCGGACGTTATATTCCAGGAGTTTCGGGCCCATCGGAGTTACCATTATTCCAAAATAGACTACTCCGCGGTAGTCAAACTCTTCTGCTCGGAAGCCCTTAAACGTTGGCTCAATAATTTGTTGTTCAATCGCTGCGGCGAGCTTTCCATCTACCCATGGAACAGGACAAATTGCGCCCATACCACCAGTATTAGGACCATTGTTCCCGGCTCCCGCTTTTTTGTAGTCTGTACAATAGGGTAGTACTTTGTACGACACCCCATCGGTGAGAGCGAAGACTGAAACCTCATATCCTTCGAGAAATTCCTCAATCACCAGGGGGCCAGACTCCAAGCCTTTTAGACCAAAATGCTCTAATTCCGCAAAATCTGCCGATTCTAACACACCTTTACCGGCTGCGAGGCCGCTCATTTTAATTACTCTTTTGCCCTCGTACTTTTTGAGGGTTGGAACCAATGCAGAAATCTCAGTCACGAAATCTGCCGAAGCCGTAGGAATCCCGAAGGTTGTCATAAATTGTTTACTAAATACTTTGCTCGATTCCAGGGCTGCTGCCCTTTTTTTCGGCCCTACAGCGGGAATACCTGCATTTTCTAGGTCGTCCACGAGGCCAAGAGACAGGGGAATCTCTGGTCCAACAAAAACCAAATTGATTCCATACCTTTTACAAGCAGATATAACTTTTGTCGAATCAGTACCATCGACTTCCGGGAGGTTGGTCGCAAGTGCCTCGGTACCTCCGTTGCCCGGAGCAACAAAAACACCGGTGTTCCGTTTACTCTTAGAAAATTTCCAGGCGAGGGCGTGTTCCCTCGCACCGCTTCCTATGACAAGTACTCTCAATTAAGTGCCTCCGAAGTATCGAAACGATTTAGAAGACCAAGTACCACTTGAGGGTACAATCGATGTTCAATGGCATGGATTTTGGCCTCTAAGGAGTCAAAAGGCTCCTGGGCATCTCGAACAAAACTTTCTTGGACGATAATTTTCCCCGTATCGACTCCCTCATCGACATAATGAATAGTTATACCAAGTTCCTCATCTTGGGAGCCAAGGCTGTCAGCGAGTCCATTTCTTCCGGGATGACGGGGCAGTAAGCTTGGATGAATATTGATTATTGTTCCAGGAAAACTGTTCAGAAAATAGGGGCTAAGAACTCTCATAAAACCCGCAAGAACAACAAGCTGTACGTTTCCAAAACGCTCAAGTTGATCCAGTAGTTTATTTTCTGCTTGCATTCGGGTGATTCCTTGGTAGTTCATCAATAAAACTGGGATCTTATTATCCTTGGCGTAGGTTACGGCTGAACATGCAGGGACATCGCTGACAAGGGCCAACGGCCGTTTTCCAAGTGGAGATAGCACTTCAATGAGGGCTCGAAAGTTCGTTCCGGTTCCCGACGCAAATACAACCCAACTAGCCATCGATGAGGGTTCCAAGAAATAGAAGATCCCCAAGAAGGGGTTCTGAGGTGATGGCCGCTTCAAGGAACTTTTTTTCTTCCTTTGGAATTATGAAGGCTATACCTATACCCATGTTGAAGACTTTCCGCATTTCTTCTTGTTCAATATCCCCTTCCTTTTGGATGAGATCAAAAATAGGGGGAACAGGCCAATTCCAGGTAAACTCGGCCTTCAAGGTCCTTGGTAATAATCGGGAAAAATTCCCTTCCAGACCACCGCCTGTTATGTGGGCAGCACCGCTCACGTGCACCTTGGCAAAAAGAGACTTTAGATGACGAACGTAAATTCTTGTAGGTGTTAGTAAAAGTGTAGCAATCTCGGGATTTTCAAGGGACAATACCTTTCGCGCAAGGCTAAGGCCATTGGAATGAATTCCCGAACTAGGTATACCGTAAATCAGGTCTCCTGGATTCATTACCTCGGGCTTGGGTAAGCGATCTGTCTTGTCAACAAGGCCTGTGGCAAATCCAGCGAGGTCAAAGTCCCCAGACCCGTAAACGTCGGGCATTTCTGCAGTCTCACCCCCGGCTAAAACACACTGGGCATCTTCGCAACCCCTAACTATTCCTCGCATGAGTGCGTGCAGAATATCTTCCTCGATCCTGCCTGTAGCAATATAGTCAAGAAAAACCTGAGGTTCTGCCCCACAGACGATAAGGTCATTAACACACATGGCGACCAAATCAATGCCCAAGGTATCGTAAATACCCAAAGACCTGGCCACGAGAAGTTTAGTACCTACACCGTCGGTTGCAGAAAGGAGTATCGGATTCGTATATTTTTGCGTATCGATCTCTATTCCACCAGCGAATCCACCCAGATCTTTCGACAGGGCAGGAGAAGAAAGGGAGGCTATGAAGTTAGCAAACGAGTCGCCTTTAGATATATTGACGCCCGCCTCTTCGTAGGATTTTGGTTTCATTGAGTAGCTTCCTTTTTATCCCGGGGCGTAGGTAGAATTTCTGCGTCCTCGAAGGGCACTTTGAGAGGATATTTTCCCGAGAAACACGCATAACAGTAGGCACTTGCCTCGTCTAAGGTTTCTTTTAGTTCCTCAATGGTGAGGAAGGTAGCGGAATTTGCTCCTATATACTCCGAAATTTCTTCGGGCGTCAGAGTATTTGAAATGAGTTCACCTCGAGTAGGTATATCGATTCCAAAAAAACAGGGCCATCGAATTTCAGGAGAAGAAAGTCTAAGATGTACCTCCGCAGCACCAAATTCTTTAAGCAATTGTACAAGAATTCGAGCCGTAGTTCCCCTCACGAGAGAATCGTCGATTAAGATAATGTTCTTACCTTCAATAACTTCTCGTATTGGGTGGAGTTTCATCCGTACAACTAGCTCTCGCTCTGCGGTCGTGGGCATAATGAACGATCGGCCGGTATAGTGGTTTCTTGTAAGTCCCTGCTCGAAGGGTAGTCCGGAAGCTTCGGCATATCCTAACGCTGCTGAGTTACCAGAGTCTGGGACTGGAACCACTATAGTGTTCTTTCTATTTATTGTCCCTAAAAATGGAGAGTCTTTTTTTGCCAGAGCCATCCCGAGGCGTTTACGCTGATTGTAGACCGATACATCGAAGACCTTTGAGTCTGGACGGGCGAAATAGATGAGCTCAAAGACGCACTGGGTAGTGGAAGACCGCGGAATAAAGTGACTCGTTTGACCATCACCATTGACGAGAATAACCTCCCCTGGTTGAACCGAACGATAATCGGCAATTTGAAGGATGTCCAAAGCACAACTCTCGCTTGCAACCAAAGTCAATCCATCTTTTTTGCCAATATAGAGAGGTCGAAAACCGTAGGAATCACGAATTGCGATGAGGGTATCGTCGTACATCATGACCATAGAAAAAGCCCCTTTGGCTATCTGGAGGCTTTCGAGTAATGCCTCGAGGAACGAGTCTTTTCGCGAACGGCTTATAAGGTGGAGAAATACTTCAGAGTCGGAGGTTGTCTGAAAAATTGAGCCTTCGGCAACTAAAAGTTTTTTCAATTCAACTGTATTGGTGAGGTTCCCATTATGGGCGAGAGCCAGTTCTCCCTTGTTACATGATACCAAGAGGGGTTGTGCGTTCTCAATCTTGTTTCCCCCGTGGGTCGAATAGCGGACGTGGCCTATACCTAGTTTACCAAGTTTTTCTGTCTCTAGGTACTTTGATAGTACCTGATTGACCATTCCTACGTCCTTATAGACAACTGTTTTATCCTGCTTTCGGTAGGCGATTCCAGCGCTTTCTTGACCCCTATGTTGAATTGAAAAGAGGGGGAAAAAAAGTTTTACCGGAACATTCACCGGAGCCTCTGAAAAAAGTCCCACTACGCCACAGAAATGACCTAGACCGTCAGGTTTGGGGACGTTTAGATTTGAGCTTGATTTCACGGATTTTGTATAACACCCAAGAGGTCTTAGGTCAAGGTTAACTTCGGACCTCTTGGTTCTTAGAAAGGGCTCCTTACGAGGGAAGACCGAATAGCGATCGAGCGTTATCCCTGAGGATCTGAGCACATTCTTCCTGGTCTATATCTCTTAGTCCGGCGAGAAATTCCGCGGTTGAGTGGATAAAACTCGGCTTATTGCGTTTGCCCCGGTACTGAGCCGGAACCATGAAAGGACTCTCACTCTCGATAAGCATTCGATCGAGGGGCATATTTCGAGCTGTATCGTGAAGGTTTTTCGCGTTACGATAGGTAACATTTCCGGCGAAGGAGATATACACATTCAGATCGAGGGCCCTTTTTGCATAGTCCCAATCTTCCGAATAACAGTGAAGTATAGCTCCCTTATCGGGTATTCGGTTGCTTAAAATATCCAGAATATCTTTGCCTGCCTCTCTATTGTGAATGACGACCGGGAGACTGTGCTTCTGAGCGATTTCGAGTTGGCGAATAAAGAGTTCGACCTGGGAGTTCTTGTTTCCAAATTTCCGGAAGTAATCGAGGCCCGTTTCGCCTACCGCAACAACCCGTTCGAGCTTAAGACCCTGTTCAATCTTATTTTCCCAATCAAGCCCAGGATTCTGTACCTCCGAAGGACTCACTCCTATAGCGTGATAAACGTTATTTGCAGTCTTCAGATTCTCATAGACTTGGAAGAAGTCGTGAAGGTTATTACAAATACTCAGTATTCCATCGACCCCTTGTTGTTTTGCTTCTTGAGTTATTATGAGTTGCTCTATCGGATCCTCATGGATCAGCCCGATGTGGGCATGAGTATCAAAAAATTTCATGGCGTTTCCAAAAAAAGAAGGGTATCCCAAAGGAATCTTAGTTTACCAGATCTGTACCTGGTAATGCTGTCTCGCCACCGTGAAAGACTTTCACAGCGGTCGGGCTCTTTGGTCTGTAAAATTTACCACGCGCCCGATAGGTAGTCAAGGATTCTTTATTTGGGCCTCGGTCAATTCCAGCTTTGACATAGCTCTAGGGGCGTGGTAGTTTTCCCTATGTCCACGAAGGCAACGACAAAGAAACTAGTTTCTGTCTTTACGAAGAAAATTACCGTAATGCTCATTCCCCATGAACAGGGAAAGAGCGTACACTTCCGCGTAAGTATTTCGATCCTGGTCTTAACCGCCGTTCTTTTAGGGATAATGGTCTTTGGTGGGGTATTTACTGCTCTTCGTTATACGGAAGCCCAGCAAGCGGTAACCCACGAGCAAGAAATCTTTGTAGAATCCGACACCCAACTGGCTCTTATTCTTGACGAGGTCGAAGGGCTCATTAGTTCTTACGATATATTTGATGCTTCACTCCAGTCTACCGTAGACGACCTGGATATTACTGTTCCCGAGTCCCTAAACCCCTCAGGGACTGGAGACTTAACAAGTGTTTCTGGGCTACGGGAAGTAACCCGAGATGAAGTTGCTCAACTCTATAACCTGCGAGAACTCCGGAATTCATTAACCCAGGCCCTACAACCAGTTAGCGAAATAGGGCGAGTCTTATCTCAAGAGCGATCACTTTTGGCCGACTTACCAACCCTTTGGCCAGTAGTTGGGGGTAAGAGCTCCCTTTCGATGGAATATGGCCCTAACATCCATCCATATTGGGATGAATGGCAACTTCAGCCGGGAATAACCATTCCCGGTTCGATAGGAAGTCCTGTCATTTCCTCAGCGAATGGTACGGTCGTAGAAGCTCACTTCGATCCTTTGGGCCAAAAAGGAAACACCGTAGAGATTGTCCATAAGTATGGTTTTCGTACTCGGTATTCCCATCTGGGTTCATTGCTTGTTCGCGAAGGACAAGAAGTGTATCAAGGGCAACAATTAGGTATCATCGGGCGTACAGGCATGTCCGTGGGAACCTACTTAGAGTTTCAAGTGATGTTAGGAACTGAAATTTTAGATCCTATGGACTTTCTAAAGATCCGTAGCGACTACCCAAACTGGGCTAGTAATTGATAAGGAGCCTCAAATGGAAGAAATTTACCCCGAAGAACAGGTGATAAATACCCTTTTGGGGCCCGGATCGGTGTTTAAAGGAGACCTAAGCGTCCAGGGACTTACCAGAATCGACGGAGACTATCTCGGAACAATTCAGTCGACTGGAAAGATCCTTCTAGGACAGAATGGCCGTTTCGATGGAACTTTGTCTGGACGTATTGTCGTAATTGGAGGGGCTATGCGAGGCAATGTCTACAGTACCCACAAGGTAATTCTTCTTGCCGGTTGTCTCCTTATCGGTAATGTGTATTCACCCCGCCTCATTATCGAAGAAAATGCCCTGGTTTCAGGCTATTTTGGTATTACCGGGAACCCAAAAGATCGAGGGCTTCGGGTAAAAAACGAAAAACGTGCGATTGCTGGATCGAACGGATCGCTCAAGACTAGTCCCACCGAAAAAGTTGGAAAGATTTCTTTTTTCAGATCTCGAAAAGAACGGCAGGGCTCGGGACTTTGAGCGACAAAATTGAAGGTCTTGGACCAGGGGCATTTCTCTTTCGTTCGGATCTTCCCCATCAAAATAAAAAAGAAAAGGTTAAAAAAGGTACGCCGGGTAGTTTCTCCCAGCTTTTCCAGACGAGTGATAGCCAATTGGAGTTCAATTCCGGGGAATGGAACTTTCATGAACTACAAGAAAACCCTGAAAAACTCCGAGCCTTTCTCGTTCCTTATATCGACACAATCCATGAACGAGGCGATGCCCTTTCGAGCCTACCAAGTCGGCAGAATCTTAGTGCGTACAGAGAATCGTTGTCACTTTTCCTTAAGATTGTAGGTTCTTTTACCTATACTACCGAAGAACACAAAAGTAGTAGGGAAGTGCTGAATCAAAAAAAGTACATAATAATTAAACGAATCGACGAAAAACTAGAAAACCTAGCTCTAGGTATATTAACCGAACAGGCAGAAAAGCTCAAAATCCTAGCTCAGGTAGAGGAAATCAATGGCTTATTATTTGATCTTCTTCACTAAATCAGCCTATACTACGAATTAGGAGATTCCCGATGAATAACCACGACGATCATCGGGCTGAGGATGTCAATGGCCAAAGTTCTGAGTACCAGTCAGTTTGGGCCGTACGAATTTTTGGAATTTTCGATACGGTCTTACTTCCGGTTAGTATACCCAATTTGGCAAACGGTCAGAAGGTTATAATTAACTCGAAGTACGGACTAGATCTTGCGATAGTTCTTGGTAGATACTCTCAGACCGATGGATTACCTTATGATTCTGTTGAATTTGTAAGAACTGCAACAGAAGACGACTGGATTAGGGCCCAGAACTTTGTTCCGCAGGCTCGAGAAGCCGAAAGAGTTTTCCGACGGATGATCGAGAATAGAAAAATCTCAATGAAACCCGTTGGTGCACACTTCCTTCTTGATGGCGACAAATTACTTTTTTTCTTTACCTCCGAGCATCGCATCGACTTTCGTGAATTGGTTCGAGAACTTGTTTCGCACTTTCACCTACGAATCGAACTACGACAGATTGGGGTAAGAGATGAATCCCGAATCCTTGGGGGTAGGGGTGTTTGTGGCCGGACCCTATGTTGCCATGGAATTACCGATAATTTACAGCCTGTGTCGATAAAAATGGCAAAGGTACAAAACTTGTCCCTAAATTCGGTAAAAATCTCCGGACCCTGCGGACGACTTTTATGCTGCCTCGCCTTTGAATACGAAGCCTATCAGGAAGAGCTTCATGACCTGCCCCGGGAAGGAGAACACCTGTGGTACCCCGATGAGAGCCAAAAAATTGTCGAAGTCAATCCAATTTCTCGAAGAATTGTTACAATGAACCGAGACGGAGTACGACAAAGTTTAAAGAGATGCGAATTTGTCTTTCAGTCCGAAAAGAAGCGATGGGTCTACAGCGAGTGTACATTTTCGGGACAGAAGCTATCGGCGTTGCCTCATACATCGATGTAATTTTTTTCGAATTGTAAGCGATAAAGCCGAGAATAGACACCGTCGATGTTCATGAGGGCTGAATGGTTTCCCTGTTCAATGACTTTTCCTTTGGACAGTACAAGAATTTCATCGGCGTCTCGAATTGTCGAAAGTCGATGGGCAATTATCAAGCTCGTTCTTCCCGATAGGACTTGGGAAAGGGCTTTTTGAATCCGACTTTCCGTTTCTGTGTCGATGTTTGCGGTCGCTTCATCGAGAATTATAATGCGAGGGTTCTGAGCCAATATCCGTGCAAAAGCGAGGAGTTGTCTCTGGCCTGTGGAGAGGTTGGTTCCTCGCTCGCTTAGGACGGTGTCCAAACCTTCTGGTAGGGCGGCGATGAAGTCCTTTGCCTGAATAGCTTCGAGAAGTTGCCATATTTCCTCATCGCCTATCTTTTTTCCTAAGAGAATGTTCTCTCGGATACTTTGGCTGAATAGGCTCATTTCCTGCTGGATTGGCATTACCGCTGCTCGGAGGTCATTGAGCCGATAGGCACTAACTGGAACCCCATCGAGCCAGATTTGTCCGGACTGAATATCCCAAAGTCGTGTGAGGATATTCGCGATTGTCGTTTTTCCCGCCCCCGTCGATCCTACGATTGCGATTTTCTGCCCCGGTTTGATCGAAAAGCTAAGGTCTTGAAGGATAGGTTCTCCTTCCTTGTAGGAAAATCCAACCTTATCAAATCGAATTGCTCCTTTGATTCCCGAGATATCTACAGGAGTAGTAGTAGATTCGGGTATTAACTCGTTCACATCGAGGACGCCAAATACTCGCTCGCTTCCGGCCAGAGCACTTTGAAGAATCGTAAACTTTTCGGACATATCCATGACCGGTTCATAAAACTTACGAATCAAATTGATAAAGGCGATGAGAATACCGAGACTCACCGAAGCTTGAAAATAGAAACGGGCACCAAAAAAAATCACAATTGCGACCGAAATTGTCGAAAGTAAATCGACGAGAGGACGGAACACCGCAAAAATATACATTTCTCCGAGATTTGCTTTCATCAGTTTGGAGTTTCGTTCTTCAAATTCTTTGATAACCCGATGTTCTTTCACAAATGCGTGTATTATCGACATTCCGGACAAATGCTCAGACAGGTAACGATTGACCTCACTCACCCAATGGCGGACTTTTCGATAGGCGTCCCGGGCCTTCTTGCGGAAGAAATCCGTCGCAATGAGTACCGGTGGTAGAGTTGCCAATGCAACGTACCCAAGTTTTTGGTCTAAAACAAAAAGGGTAACAATAACCCCAACCATAACTGCCAGGTCCTTGATAAGACTTGTTAGGACCGAAGTGAAGAGTTCATTGATAGTTTCTACATCATTGGTAACTCTGCTTACCATCGTTCCTACTGGTACATCTTGGATGTAGCCCATTTTTTGTCCTAGAAGATGTCCAAAAAGCTCGAGTCTAAGGTCTTTCATGACCCCCTGTCCCAATTTAGCGGTGAGAAAAATCTGGCCGAAGGTAAAAACGAGGCTAAAGACTGAAAGGCCAAGCAGATACATTGCCGAACGACCTAGAGCATCTATCGACTGACCAAAGACCACTTCCCGGGCTCCGGAGGAGAGGCGACCCAAGAAGTCGAGAGGAATACCTTTGATATTCCCGTTTCCTAAGAGTGATGGTGCTAGTCCTCCATTTTGAATTTCTTCGAGGATTCCTTCTTGAGACGTATCAATCGGAACAACGAGATCGGAAGGATCGATCGTTTGGAGAATACCCCGTGCAGAAGATGATAAACTCCTATCCTGTAAATTCGATTGGTATATTTGACTCTTAATAAAGATAAAATTGCCCGATAGAACGATATCCTGCGGATTTTTCCGGTAAAGTTCTTTGTCAAGAGTAGTCAAGTCTGTGTTGTCTAGAACTTGTGCGTACACGAACTGGGGTATGAGCTGATTATCTACCGTGGTCTGTAAGACCACTGGAACCAATAATTCCGCGACGGTCGATAGTAAAAGGGCCAGTAGCGAAAGAATAGCAAGACCACGATAAGGGCGGAGATACTTCATGAGCCGTATGAACATTGGAAAGTCTTTTGTGGTTGATACTTTCATTATAATTTCCCTGCTTCTGATTGCTGCAAGAGGTAAATGTCCCTATAGAACCCCTCTTGATCGATGAGTCGATCGTGGGTATCGAGGGCAGTGATTTTACCGTTCTCAAGAACCGCTATCGTGCCAGTATGCTTAAGAGCACTGACTCGATGACTAATTAAAATGGTCGTTTTTCCTCTTCGGCTGGCCAAAATTCCCGAAAGGATTTCTTCTTCTGTTTTTGCGTCCAAGGCACTGAGTCCGTCGTCGATAATAAGTATTGGTGGATCGACAACCAGTGCCCGGGCGAGAGTCATTCTTTGTTTTTGGCCACCACTAACGGTGATTCCTCGTTCACCGATCTCTGTTTCTTCCCCCTGGGGAAACAAGGCGAGATCTTTTTCCAGGGCGGCAATGCCCATAGCCTTTTCTATGACTTGACTATGATTCGAGTTTTGTGGGTCTTCTAAGGCAAAGGCGATGTTATTGCGAACTGTATCCGAGAACAAAAAGCCATCCTGGGCTGCGTACCCAAAGAGTGAGCGAAGACTTGCAGGATTTAGCATTCCAATATCCTGGGAGTCGAAGGTTATTCTTCCCTCCTTCGGTTCAATTAGTCTAAGGAGAAGTTGAATCAGGGTAGTTTTTCCCGAACCAGTCGGACCGAGGATTCCAAATAAGGAACCTGCAGGAATGACAAACTGAACATGTTCCAGGATAGTCTTCTCCTCGTAGGCAAAGGAAACGTCCTCGTAGCGAATTTCCTTTGAGGGTGCCATGGCCTTTGCTAGAGGTATCGGTGACTCAAACTCATTTGGGCTATCGAAAATTTCTTTAATTCTCGTAAGACTCGCGGCGCCTCGTTGAAGTAGATTCACTGTGAATCCTGCTCCGAGCATGGGCCAAATTAACATCTGCAGAAAACTCAAAGTTGCAACAAATTCGCCGGGACTCAAGATTCCACGAATAACCTCCTTTCCTCCGACGACCAATAGGATAACCGTGGTGAGGCCGCTTAGAAAACCAACGACAGGAAAGAGGAATCCCCAGATTTGTACCAATTGAAGGTTGCGTTTCTGATAGATATCGTTTGCATCCCCAAATTTTTGCAAGAAATACCTCTCCAAGACGAAGGATTTTACCAACCTCAGATTAGAAAACACTTCTTGGCTTTGTTGGCTCAAATTTGAGAAGCCTTCCTGTACTTGTTTAAACAGCTTTCCGATCATCTTGCCTAATCCTAAGACGAGGAATGTGACGATTGGCAGAGGAATGATAATAAACCCGGCTGTCCGGGAGTCTTGGGCAAACAATATTACGAGGATTGCGATGGTCATGAAAAGGCCATCAAAGAATGCAACGAGTCCCATACTACTCGCCATTCGAACGGCCTGAAGGTCATTCGTGGCTCGGGCAAGTAAATCGCCCACTTTTTGGTTCTGATAGAAGTGATCGCCTAAGAGGGTAAACTTTTTAAAGAGGTCGTCCCTTAATTCGGTTTCAATTCGACGTGCTGCGCCGTGGAGCCAAAATCGCCACCCGAGTCTTCCAAGGGCTACGAAAAAGGAAACCCCCACCATTAGAAATAATAGTCGTAAAATTTCCGATGAGTCCTTGGTTCCAGAAGAGAGTAGATCTATTATGTCCCTAGTAAAGAGGGGAATGAAAAGTTGACCTGCGCTCGTAATGAGGAGGCTAGTTAATCCACCCAGGTACCATACTTTGTAGCGGAGTAGGTAGGGCCAGAGAATGCGGTACGCGTTTATCATGAAAGGTTCCTGTAGTTATGATTTTCGCCAGTAGGTAAGTTGTGAACGAATCAAAACCTCCGATTCTTCTAAGGTGGCTTGAATTTCCTGTTTGTTTTTAGGCGATGGCAGGAGTGCAAGTGCCTTGAGATAGTATACTTGCTTTTTACGTCCCCGAAAACTGCTAAAATGACTGAGTTGATGACCGCCTTCAATCGCAACTACGAGGGTAGGTAGGGGAACAGTCATTTGGGCGATTCTAAAGGCCCCTTGGTGGAATTGGCCTAATTCTCCATTTCGACTTCGTGTTCCCTCAGGAAAGATGGCGATGCTCGAGCTTGTGGTGTTTGCATTTTTGCTAAAACGTCTCAAAATGCGAGCTGTTTGAACGAGGTTGTACGAACGATCTATGAGAGCGTGATTCTGCCACTGCAAGACCTTACTGGCTGTCGGTACGCCCTTCCCTAGTTCCTTTTTAGAAACGAATAGAATTGTATGGTGTTTGAGCGCTGCTATCACAGCCATTATGTCTATAAGACTTTGGTGATTACTAACAATTATAAATCTCTCTGGTAGGGGATAAGGAAGACTCAAATCGATCTTAATTCGAAGGTCAAAAAACAAAACGGCCAGGGCGACAATATGTCTCGTCCAAGTCTTGACCCAACGATTGAGATGACTACTAAGGTAGTGTGGAAAAAACACTCGCAGAAATGATAGCCCCGATTCAATGACAAGTAAGTAAGAGAATATTACGATAAGGAAAATATAACCCACTGGCGAGCTCCTCGAGGATTGCAACACAATGCAGAGAGAGTATTTTTTCAGAGTACTTCGATTTTCCGAGGTTGAAAAGTCCTATGGGCAGGGCAAACGTATATGAAGTAGAAGGGGTCAGGGACTAGACATTTAGGAGAAATACTAGTCTGCTTGGGGTGAAAGGAAGCGACCTATGACTCCAACC
>JAACWS010000017.1 GCA_009991955.1 Spirochaetales bacterium | reverse complement strand
ACCGAGGCCGGGGGTCCACTGGATTCGGCGGAAACCCGTCGAGTTTGGTGGACGGTGTTGGTCCGTTGATGCTGGGCTCGGGTTTGTAGGCGAAAGATGAGGAGTCCAATGAGGACAATTACCAGGGTCGGTATGGGTCCGATAATACGAATGAGCTGAAAAATGAGAGCGAAAATAAAGGCCCCGTCGTTGCTACTCCCACCACTCGAGAAGCCAGAGCTTCCCGAGCTTCCACCCGCTCCTCCAGCCCGGGCAAAGAGAACAAGGTTCCCCAGGACCAGGAGCAGTAGGAGACTTAGGCCGACAATTTTTGCCCCTCGGGACAGTGGTGGTAGTTTCATAGGTGGGCACCTCTGGTATCTAATTTTTCTGTAAGTCGGTCATTGCACCGCAATGACTTACGGGCGTCAAACTCATGGAAATAGTAGTTTCCAGAGGTGCCCTGGTGGATCTCCGGGCCTAGAGTCGAGCCAGAATTTCGGCTTTTTTTGTGTCGAATTCCCCTTGAGAAATGAGTCCTGCATCCAGGAGTTTTTTCAGTTTTCCCAGGGATTCCATCGGATCGTCGGCGGCCGGACTGTCGCCCCCGGAACCAGCCCCCGAAACGGCCGTTTGGCCACCTTGGGGCTGCTGGCCAAACTGTTGGCCCATCATCTGTCCAAAGGCCATACCCGCTCCCATTCCCATACCAAGGCCTGCCCCACCTCCGGGGTTTGCGGCTGCAGATTTCATGGCGTCCAGCTGCTGGAGTTGAGCATAATTCAGACCCGCAGCGGCGGCCGCTTGAGCCTCGGCGCTCATGTCGGCTATTCGGTTAATCCTGCGCATGGTATCTTCGTCGAAGCTAGTTCCCTCAATTCGGAAGTCTTCGAGGGAGAATCCTAACAATGAGAACTCTTTGGTCAGAATCTCTTTGAGACCTTCGCTGATTTCGGTTCGATTTTTGTCTATGTCGGCGTAACTAAATCCGCAGGTGGCCAGGTAGTCCGAGAGGGGCGAAATGATACGCGCTCCCATAACCTTTCGAAAATCGTCGGCCGTAAAGGATTGAGCCCCACCCACAACATTCGTAAAAAAACCTGCCGGTTGGGTAATGCGAAAACTGTAGTTTCCGAATCCCCGTAGGCCTACCGGAAACTTATATACCGGGTCGTTGTACTTCACAATTCCCGGAGTACCCCATTTTTGATCGAGCATTATGGTAGTCTTAAAAAAGTACAAACCCACCTTATGTTCGCTTTCGAAACCTTGCATGAGTTTGGTAATAGTTGTCCAGAATGGAATATTGTCGGTCTCTAGATTATAGGTGCCCTCGGTAGTATAGACACCTTCAACTTTTCCCTCGTAAACAAAGATACAGCCCTGACCGGGGCCTACGATGAGCTTTGAGGCATCCTTTATTTCATCGCCCGTCCCGCTCCATCGGAAAAACAAGTCTCCTGAACCTGGGGTATCCCACTGAATGACCGATCGTAGTTGTCCTCGAATTCCACCAGAAAAAAATGGCATAGGTTCCTCCTTATCCTTCGGTAGTGTAGTCTAAACTTCGTAATTTTGACATAATCATATTACTATGGCGAGTACAATTCACGAAGTCAAAACATACCTAGAACAAATGGCAGAAGAACTCAACGACCTTGCCTCTTTCGACCAGATGGAAATGTACCGACTTTTGAGCGACACAGGCAAAAACCTGCCCGGTCTTCTGGAGGGAGAACAAACCGAGGAAAACTTCGTCCAGGGTTGTGTCTCCAACGTATATATTGCGGCGAATAGCCAGAATGGGCGGGTACTCTACCGGGGCAGTTCGGAAGCAATGGTAATTAAGGGATACGTGGCTATCCTGGTTCACGCTCTTTCGGGACTCACCCCCACAGATATTATAGATGCGACTCCCGAGCTCATTACCCATTTCGCCGAGCACACGAATATTCGAGCAAACCTTACCCCGAGCCGAGCAAATGCCTTTGGCAATATTTACGAGCTCATGGTGCACCACGCCCGCAGACTGTCCTAGAATAGGTCCACCCGTGCCAAGCCCGGGAAAACCTTTACAAATCCGTTGACACCTGATACCTTTTCTGATACATTCACCGAGCATTTTGCCCGCCCTTGTAGCTCAGTCGGTAGAGCACCACCATGGTAAGGTGGGGGTCAGCGGTTCAAGTCCGCTCGAGGGCTTTCCTTGGTCGTTGGCAGAATTGGCGACGGATCAAAGGGGAATAACAAAGGCCTATAGCTCAATTGGTAGAGTATCGGTCTCCAAAACCGAGGGTTGTAGGTTCGAGTCCTACTGGGCCTGGATTTTTCACCGGATGGTCCTGGGGAATGAGAATATCATTTGCCCGTCTTTTGGTCTAGAGGAGGAGAATTTTTCGGTGCCTGTACACCCAAGGCGCGAAAAGTAGTTCCTGCCCATAGCAGTTGCCTAGGCTTTGCTGAGCAATACCCCGAGTTTCCGGGGTATTTTTGTACTATTTGTATCCTAGGGTAAAAGGAAGGTTACATGAAACGCCTGATCCAGTATTTCAAAGACAGCTATGCCGAAATGAAGAAAATCATGTGGCCTACTCGAGACGAGGTAAGTTCCAGCACAGTTGTTGTCCTCGTATCGGTAGTATTTTTTGGGGTTATGTTAGGGGTAATTGATTTTCTGTTAGCAAACGCAATCGAGCTCCTTTTCTAAGAAATCTGGCGGTAAATCCCAGGTTTGAAGGTAGGAGATTGGCGGACGGCGCCCTCCGTGTAGGTGGTCATTTTTCTTTTGCCCTAAAATAGTAGGGCTAGAGTTACCGGGCCGTTCGTCCAAGGTTTTGTAAGAAAAGGGGATAGTATGGCGAAAGGCTGGTACGTTCTTCACGTTTACTCGGGATACGAGAATAAGATCGAAAAGACAATCCGTCTCATGATGGGTGATGGCGAGTTTGATGACGCAGTCTTGGACTTAAAAGTTCCTTCGGAAAAAGTTGTCGACGTAAAAGATGGAAAACGAAAAGAGCGAATTCAAAGGGTTTTGCCCGGATACATTCTTATAGAAATGGATCTGCCCGAGCTTTCATGGAAATCCGTATGTTCCAAGATTCGAAGAATTCAAGGGGTTACGGGATTTGTTGGGGCGGCGCCAAATGTGAAGCCTAACCCGATTGCCAACGAAGAGGCTCGCTCCTTACTCGCGCGAATGGGAGAAATCAAGGGTGATTCCTCCTATCGACCGAAGCAAAATTTTGCGGTGGGCGAGGTGGTACGTATCATCGATGGACCATTCGAGTCATTTACGGGTACGGTAGAGGACGTAAACGCAGAAAAGGCAAAAATTAAAGTCATGGTAGGAATCTTCGGTAGGAATACGCCGGTTGAGCTTGAATTCCTCCAAGTAGAAAAGATGTAATTACCCGGTCTAAAGCCGGTTAGTTGTGGGAGTTTGATCCTTGGTGGCCCCTTCGATCGAACGCTTATTTTCCATTCCTTCCCTAGGGTTGGAAAAGCCTCTGCTTGTGCGGGGGTACTACCACAAAGGAGAATATAATGGCCAAAAAGAAAATTACCGCGATGGTAAAGTTGCAGGTGCCTGCTCAAAAAGCAACCCCTGCACCTCCGGTTGGACCAGCCCTCGGACCCCACGGGGTTAGTGGACCCCAGTTCGTTCAGCAGTTTAACGAAGCTTCGAAGCATATCGAGGCCGGATTAACGGTTCCTGTTGTCATTACTATTTATGCAGACCGTACTTTCTCTTTCGAAATAAAGAGCCCCCCTGCTGCAGTACTTATCAAAAAGTACCTCGGATTAGCTAGTGGTTCTGCCGAGCCCCATAAGGTGAAGGTAGGAACTATCACGAAAGCCCAGCTCAAGGAGATTGCTGAAATCAAGAAGGCAGACTTAAACGCCAACGATGTAGAATCGGCCATGAAGATTGTAGCTGGAACCGCCCGTTCGATGGGTGTAGAGGTGGAGGTCTAATTATGAAGCGAGGAAAAAAATACCAAGAAGCCCTCAAAGCAGTCGATCGAACGAAGGTATACGCCAAAAATGATGCGGTAGAGCTTATCAAGAAGCTTTCCTACGCCAAGTTTGACGAAACCGTCGAGCTCTCGATGAACCTTAACGTAAAAAAGAGTACCACAATCCGAGATACTCTCGTGCTTCCCCACCAGTTTCGGGGTGAGAAAAAAATTCTTGTTTTTGCTAAGGGTGATAAGGCCGAGGAAGCCCGGAAAGCCGGCGCCGCATTCGTCGGCGACGACGACATGATAGAGAAGGTAAAGGGTGGATGGACCGACTTTGACGTAGCGGTAGCTACCCCCGATATGATGAAAGATGTGGGTAAATTAGGACCCATTCTTGGTCGCCGTGGTCTCATGCCAAACCCTAAGACCCAGACCGTAACCTTCGATGTTACTGCAGCGATCAACGAGTTGAAGAAAGGTCGGGTCGAGTTCCGGAGTGACAAGACCGGGGTTATTCACATGCCTGTCGGAAAGGTCTCGATGGAGATTGCTCAGTTGTTAGACAATATCAACGCTGTTGTGTCTGAGGTAGAGCGAAAGCGTCCTTCAGATACCAAGGGTGAATTTGTAAAGTCTGTAGCCCTTTCGGCGACTATGGGTCCCGGGCTGCGAATTGCCCGCGAAAGCGAATAAGGGGAGGAAGCAAAAATGTCCGACTACGCTGTAAAAGTAAATAAGGCAAAAGAAGAGGCTGTTACCTCTATTCGAGAGAGCTTCAATGGGGTCAAAGACTATATTTTCACCGACTACCGAGGCTTATCTGTCGAGAAAATTACCATCCTCCGAAATAAGCTTCGTGCCTTAGATGCAGATTATCATGTAGTAAAGAATAACTACGCAAAAATCGCCTTCCGGGATCTCAACCTGGATGGGGTCGATCCTTACCTTGTGGGTCCCACCGCGATTGCCTTGTCTCGGGGAGATTCTGGGGCGGTCGCCAAAGAACTGCTGGCTCTAACCAAAGATTGGACTCTTGCTGTGAAGGGTGGTCTTATCGATGGCAATGTATTCAATGGCCAACAAGTAGATGCTTTCAGTAAGTTGCCTTCGAGGGCGGAACTGCTTGCAAAACTCATGGGTACAATGAATGCGCCAATGCAGAATTTCGTCTATGTGCTCAATGGGGTAACTACCAAGCTTGTACGAACTTTGCAAGCTGTGGCTGATCAAAAGGCTGGGAACTGAGATTTAGAGTAAAAAATAGTCCTGGGTTATCCACAGTCGTTGACTGAAACTCAGGAACTAAAGCCCCGGGGTTAGTCTTCCGTTTACGGAAGTGCCTGCTATCGCCGGGGAAAACATAAGAAAGGAGAAGATAATATGGCACTTTCTAAAGATGATATCCTCAACGCTATTGCTGCGATGTCGGTACTCGAAGTATCCGAGCTCGTAAAAGCAATGGAAGAGAAGTTTGGGGTAACTGCTGCTGCACCTGTGGCCGCGGCTGCTGCTGGTCCTGCTGCCGCTGCTGAAGAAGTAGAGGAGCAAACCGAATTCACCGTGAAGATTGCTGACGCTGGCGCCAAAAAGATTGACGTTATCAAGGCAGTTCGAACCATCGTTAGTGGATTGGGACTCAAGGAAGCCAAAGACCTCGTTGAGGCGAATGGCGTCGTGAAAGAGAACGTATCGAAAGAAGAAGCGGCAGAAATCAAGAAGACTCTTGAAGCTGCTGGTGCAAAGGTAGAAGTCAAGTAATTTGACCCTTATCTCGTTTTCTCATAGTTTTTTAACCGAAACTCGACACCATGAGAGGCTTGCCTCTCGTGGTGTATCTTTGTCTTTAGCCCCTGGGGAGGAGTTTTCATGTTCTCAAGAAATCAGATAATAAACCGTATAAACGTGGGACATAATCCCACCGAGGTCATGGAGTTACCAGACCTGGTTGATATTCAATTATCCTCTTACGAGCGGTTTTTACAGCGTGAACGTCTGAAGAACGGTGAGGCGGTCCTGGTTCAGGGTCTGGAAGACGTGTTTCAGACTACTTTTCCAATCGAAAGTCCTGCAGGAGATATGCGGTTAGAGTACGATCACTATTCCCTCGACGAAGACAACATGAAGTTTTCCGAACAGGAGTGTAAACTCAAGGGGCATACCTACGCCGTCCCCATCAAGGCTCGTATTAATCTTCTCTTTTCCGAGACCGGGGAAATTCGCCAGAAAGACATTTATATGGGCGATATTCCTATTATGACCGATCGGGGTACCTTCATTATCAATGGTGCTGAGCGGGTTGTGGTAAGCCAAATCCACCGATCCCCCGGGGTAATTTTTAGCCACGAAAAGGGAGTGTTTTCCTCCCGTATTATTCCCTACCGAGGAAGCTGGCTTGAATTTGAAATTGATCAGAAAAAAGAACTCATTTACGCAAAAATAGACCGGAAAAAGCGAATCTTGGGAACCCTCTTTCTGCGGGCTCTCGGATACGAAACTCGGGAAAGAATAATCGACCTCTTTTATAAGACTACCGAAGTCGTCATAGAAGATACTCGGGAGTTCAAAGATCGGTTAACCGGCAAGGCCTTTGGAAGAAATGTCTTTGCCGAAGAAGATGGTAAGATGAAGAAGCTTCATCGGGCGGGAGATCGCATCCATCCCCATAACATCGACGAACTTATTCACTCGGGTGTTACCTCGATCCAAATTATCGACGACTCTAATCCCGAGGGGCTTCATTCGGACATAATTCTCAATTGTTTTGATCGAGAAGAAAGTAAATATTCCAAAAACGACGACCACGACGAGCCTACCAAGGAGGCTGCTCTCTCGGCGGTCTATGCGGTTATTATGCCAGGAGAGCCAATTACCCTCGAAGGAGCAGAGAAAGACTTTAACTCGATGTTCTTTACCGCCCGTCGATACGACCTCGGTCGGGTTGGGCGGTACAAACTTAATAAGAAGTTTGACTACGCCAATCCAACAGACGATCACATTTTAACCAAAGACGACATCGTTAATACCATGGGGTTTTTGATCAAGGTTTATATCAATGAGGCCTCGATTGACGATATTGATCACTTGGGAAATCGCCGGGTCCGTTCGGTGGGTGAGCTTATGGCGAACCAGCTGAAGACTGCATTTAGTAGGATGGAGCGAATCGCCAAAGAACGAATGAGTTTGAAAGAGCTCGAGACTATCAAGCCCCAAGACCTCATTTCGATAAAACCTGTCGTGGCCGCTATTAAGGAGTTCTTCGGTTCTAGTCAGTTGTCCCAGTTCATGGACCAGGTTAATCCTCTGTCGGAACTTACCCACAAGCGTCGATTGAACGCTCTCGGGCCGGGAGGCTTGAGTAGGGATCGGGCGGGATTTGAAGTGCGGGATGTTCACTACACCCACTACGGCCGAATGTGTCCGATCGAAACTCCCGAAGGTCCAAATATCGGACTTATTGTAAGTCTGGCGAACTATACCCAAATTAACGACTATGGTTTCCTCGAGACTCCCTATCGGAAGGTAGTAAAAGGTAAGGTTACCAACGATATCCAGTACCTGTCGGCCATGGATGAAGAGAAATACTTCATTGCCCAGGCGAGCGCCGAGCTGAATGAAGATGGTACCTTTAAGAATGAGCTGGTAGCAGTGCGTAAAAGTGGGGACTACACCTCAAAACTGCCCCACGAAATCCAATACATGGACGTTTCGCCCAAGCAGATTATTTCTGTATCCGCATCGCTCATCCCCTTCTTGGAGCACGACGACGCGAACCGTGCTCTCATGGGTTCGAACATGCAGCGACAAGCGGTCCCCCTCCTGTTCCCAGAGCCCCCACGGGTTGGAACCGGTCTCGAACATAAGACCGCCTATGACTCCGGAGTGCTGGTAAAATCGAAGCGAGCAGGGGTTGTATCGTATGTTACAAACTCCCAAGTAGTAATTATCCCCGACTCACCTACAATTCAGGGCGAAGTAGATATCTACGACCTCTTGAAGTACCAGCGAACGAATCAGGACACCTGTTACGTACAAAAGCCGGTGATCAAGCTAGGACAGAAAATTTCTAAGGGTACGGTTTTGGCCGATGGACCTTCCACCTACAACGGTGAGTTGGCCCTAGGGCGAAACCTGCTCCTGGGTTTTGTGCCCTGGAATGGGTATAACTACGAAGACGCGGTCCTTATTTCAGAGAAGATTGTCAAATGGGACATGTTTACCTCGGTGCATATTAAGGAATTCCAAATCGAAATCCGCGAGACCAAACTGGGTCCCGAAAAAATTACCCGGGACATACCAAATACCTCCGACAAGGCTCTCGATCAGTTAGACGAGGAAGGAATTGTTCGGGTTGGGGCCAAGGTTGGCTCGGGTGGCATTCTGGTAGGAAAGGTAACTCCCAAAACCGATAGCGATGCAACCCCAGAATTCAAGCTTTTGAATTCGATCTTCGGCGAAAAGGCCAAGGAAGTTCGAGATACGAGCCTTAAGGTGCCTCATGGGGTCGAAGGAACCGTCATTGATGTTCAGCGACTTAAGCGATCGGAGGGGGATGATCTTCCTCCGGGAGTGGATGAGGTCGTTAAGGTGCTCATCGCCACCAAACGAAAGATGCAAGAAGGGGACAAGATCGCCGGACGGCACGGAAACAAAGGGGTTATCGCCCGGGTTCTGCCCGAAGAAGACATGCCCTATATGGCCGATGGCACTCCCCTGGAAATCTGCCTAAACCCCCTCGGTGTACCGAGCCGGATGAATATTGGTCAGCTCCTAGAGACAATGCTCGGATGGGCTGCGGTTGGAAACGACGAGTGGTACGCTACACCAGTCTTTGAATCGGCAACAGGAGAAGAAATCGAGCGAAGGCTCGTGAAGGCAGGATTGCCGACCGTCGGAAAAACGACCCTCTACGATGGACGAACGGGAGTGGCCTTCGAGAATGACGTAATGGTTGGGTATATGTACGTCCTCAAGCTTCACCACTTGGTCGACGACAAGATGCACGCCCGATCCACCGGCCCTTACAGCCTGGTTACCCAACAACCCTTGGGAGGAAAGGCTCAATTCGGAGGCCAGCGACTCGGAGAAATGGAAGTATGGGCCCTTGAGGCCTACGGTGCAGCCAATACTCTCCAAGAGCTTCTTACGATCAAGTCCGACGATATGAATGGTCGAGCAAAGATATACGAAAGCATTGTAAAAGGTGAGCCTGGAACTACAGCGGGTATTCCCGAATCCTTCAATGTATTGGTACAAGAATTGCGAGGTCTTGCCTTAGATATTTCGATCTACGATACCAAAGGCAAGCAGGTTCCATTGACCGAACGAGACGAAGAACTCATCAATCGCCAAGGGACCAATTTCTAAGCTGGGACACTCTGGAAACTACTGCTTTTGTGAGTTTGACGGATGTAAGTCATTAAATAGTTTTTATCGAGGGCTCTGGAAACACGGTTACCGGAGCTAAGGATGAATCCGCAGCCATTGGCTGCACGAGGGAGGATGCATGAGGGAAATTCAGGATTTTGACAGCATAATGATCAAACTGGCCTCGCCAGATCAAATTCGAGCCTGGAGCTACGGCGAAGTTAAAAAGCCTGAAACTATTAACTATCGGACTCTGCGGCCGGAGAAAGATGGACTTTTTTGTGAGCGGATTTTTGGAACTACCAAGGAATGGGAATGTTACTGTGGGAAGTTCAAATCGATCCGGTACAAGGGAGTTATCTGTGACCGTTGTGGTGTCGAAGTTACCCATCCAAAGGTTCGAAGGGAACGCATGGGTCATATCGAGCTGGCCTCCCCGGTAAGTCATATTTGGTACTACCGATCGGTTCCTTCCCGTATGGGTCTACTTCTTGATTTGACAATTGCGGCTCTGCGATCGATTCTCTACTATGAGAAATATATCGTCATCGATGCCGGAGATACGGATCTCAAAAAGATGCAGCTTCTCAGCGAAGAGGAATTCCTGGAAGCTAGAGAGCGACACGGGTACTCCTTTACTGCGGGAATTGGTGCCGAGGCTATTAAAACCCTTTTGGAAACCCTCGATTTGGAAGGGCTTTCAAACGAGCTTCGAGCAGCTATGATCGAAAAAGGAATGAAGTCGGACAAGCGATTGCTAAAGCGTATCGAAATTGTCGAGAACTTCCGGGATTCCCAGAATAAGCCCGATTGGATGATCCTCAATGTAATTCCCGTTATTCCACCTGAACTGCGACCCATGGTCCAGCTCGACGGGGGGCGCTTCGCTACCTCGGACTTGAACGACCTGTACCGTCGGGTAATCAACAGAAATAACCGACTTAAAAGACTTATGAATCTACACGCTCCGGATATTATTATCCGGAACGAAAAACGAATGCTTCAAGAAGCCGTCGACGCTCTCTTCGACAATAGCAAGAAAAAACGAGTGGTAAAGGGGGCATCCAATAGACCCCTCAAGTCTCTTTCGGACATGCTCAAAGGAAAACAGGGTCGATTCCGCCAAAACTTGCTCGGAAAGCGGGTAGATTATTCTGGCCGTTCGGTAATCGTTGTTGGTCCGGACCTCAAGCTTCACCAATGTGGACTTCCGACCAAGATGGCCTTAGAACTCTACAAACCCTTCATTATGAAGAAGTTGGTCGAGAAGGACGTTGTGTACAACATCAAACGAGCCAAGACCTTGGTCGAGCAAGAGACCCCCGAAGTATGGGCGGTGCTTGATGAGGTCGTTAAGGAGCATCCGGTCCTTCTCAACCGAGCTCCAACCCTTCACCGCCTGGGTATCCAGGCTTTCGAACCCGTACTGGTTGGTGGTAAGGCAATTCGGCTCCATCCCCTGGTCTGTCACGCCTATAACGCCGACTTCGACGGGGACCAAATGGCAGTCCACGTTCCCCTCACCCAGGCGGCCCAAATAGAGTGCTGGACCCTTATGCTCTCGAGCCGAAATCTCTTGAACCCTGCGAACGGGCAGCCAATCGTATTCCCTTCCCAGGACATGGTTTTGGGTATCTACTACCTCACTCGGTCCCGCGAAGGCGACAAGGGCGAAGGAAAACGTTTCTCCAGCGTAGATGAGATCATTTATGCTATCGAAACCAAATCCGTAAGTTACCACGCTCTCATTAAAATTAAGGTAGATGGTGAACTCATCGAGACGACCCCGGGACGAATCATTCTCAACGAAGCAATGCCCAAAGAAGTAGGCTTTGTTAATTATCAAATGGGTGATAAAGAGCTTCGAGCCCTGATCTCGAAGGTGTTCGAGGTTCATGGCCCTGCGGTTACTGTTCGCATGCTCGACGTAATTAAAGAGACCGGTTTCCGGTATGCAACTATCTTCGGTGCGACAATAGGTGTCGGCGACATTATTATTCCCGAAGTTAAGGGCGAAATGATTACCAAGGCCAATACCGAGGTCGTGTCGATTCAAAATCAATACCTCCAAGGACACATTACCCACGACGAACGGTACAACCGGGTTATTGAAGTATGGTCCAGGACCAACGAAGAGTTGACCAACCAGATGATGGACTTCCTCAAGGCTGACCGCCTGGGATTCAATCCGGTATACATGATGGCTAACTCCGGTGCCCGGGGTAGTCGTAATCAGATTCGTCAGCTCGCAGGTATGCGGGGTCTAATGGCCAAGCCAAATGGCGAAATCATCGAGCTTCCCATTCGAGCAAACTTCAAGGAAGGTCTATCGGTAATCGAGTTCTTTATTTCAACCAACGGTGCTCGTAAGGGATTGGCCGATACAGCCCTCAAGACCGCCGACGCTGGTTATTTAACCCGGCGGTTGGTAGATATAGCCCAGGATGTCGTTATCAACGAAGAAGACTGCGGAACTATCAACGGCATCGAATACGCAGCTCTCAAGGATGGCGAAGAAATCGTCGAGCCCCTCAAGGATCGTATCGTTGGCCGGTTCACCATCGAGCGAGTAAAGCACCCTATCACCGGCGATATAATCGTTGGGGTAAACGAAGAGGTGACCGAGGCAGTAGCCCAGGAAATCGAAGAGGCTGGTATAGAAACCGTTCGGATTCGAACGGTACTCACCTGTGAGTCGAAATATGGGGTCTGTCAGAAGTGTTACGGACGAAACCTTGCGACCAATAAGAAGGTAAATATTGGTGAGGCGGTAGGTATCATTGCGGCCCAGTCGATCGGTCAGCCAGGTACTCAGCTGACCATGCGTACCTTCCACATCGGTGGTGCGGCTACCAAAATCAGCGAAGAAAACCGTACATACCTCAAGTACCCAGTTGTAATCCGCTCAATTCAAGGAAATACCGTAAAGCTCGATAACGGCGACCGACTGTATACCCGTAAGGGCTACGTCATGGTGAGCAAGGTTCTCGAGGTTGTAGCGGTCAAGCCTAAGGACAAACTTCTGATTGGAGACGATGAGAAGGTGCTCAAGGGCCAGGAAATTATTACCCGGGGAAGCGAGGCAATTCATGCAAAAGAAAACGCCTATTCTCTTGTTCGCGACAATACTCTCTGTCTTATAAGTCAGGAGCAACGGCACGAAATTCGAAACGGTGCACTCCTCCTGGTTGATGTGGGTGATGTTGTTCCCGCCGAAGAGTCCATCGCTACTTTCGACCCCTTCTCGGAACCAATCTTGGCCGAAGAAGATGGTGTCGTTGCCTTTGTCGATATCGACAAGAACACTATTAAGGAAGAAGTGAACGAAGAAACCGGGCTTATGGAGAAGAAGGTATCTGAGAATATCGTCGAGAGTCTTCAGCCACGAATTGTACTACGGGACGAAGAGGGCAAGGATCTCAAGACCTACTATCTGCCTGGTGGTGCTTATTTAAACGTGACCGAGGGAGAAAAGATCCAAGCGGGTAAGAGTTTGGCAAAAATTCTAAAGGAGTCGGTGAAGACCAGTGATATTACCGGGGGTTTGCCTCGGGTTGGTGAGCTTTTCGAGGCCCGTCGTCCCCGGGTACCTTCGGTTCTTGCTCCGGTTTCCGGGCAGGTAAAATTCAAGGGCATAACCAAATCTAAGCGAGAAATCGCAATCGAAGACGATCATGGAAAAGAACACAAGGTAATGGTTCCTATGGGCCGTCACCTCCTGGTTCGAGAGGGAGACCTTACCCAAGCGGGGGAAGGTCTCTGCGATGGATCGCCGGATCCCCACGATATTCTTCAAACCCTCGGCGAAAACGCCCTTCAGCGTTATCTCGTAGATGAGGTACAGGAAGTGTATCGTCTGCAAGGGGTAGATATTAACGATAAACATATCGGCGTTATCATCCGTCAGATGATGCGAAAGGTTGAGATTGTAAAGGTAGGGGATACGAACTTTATCTTTGGCCAACAGGTAGATAAGTCCCGTTTCCTCGAAGAAAATCGCCGGGTCGAAAAAGAGGGGGGGCTTCCTGCGGTTGCTCGACCTCTTCTCCAGGGGATTACCCGCGCGAGCTTGAACATCGATTCCTTCATCTCTGCTGCGTCCTTCCAAGAGACCACTCGGGTTCTTACAAACGCAGCAATAGCTGGTTCGGTAGACCACCTGCGAGGACTCAAGGAAAACGTTATTATTGGTCACCTTATTCCTGCGGGAACCGGTATGCGAGCCTATCAAAATGTTAAGCTCTATGATGAGAGTCGAGAAGATCTCGACGCTCACGTTCAACAAATACTCGAAATTCGAGAACGGGAGAAATTGACTGTTCAGGCAGTACCTACCCCAATCGACGAAGAGGATTACGAGGACGAGTAGAACCGTAACTAGCTTGACAGGAGAATATTGGATTTGGTAGCATCCAGGTCCATTGTCGTCCGGAGCGGACGTGCTGACTTCCAAGTTTTCGGAAGGTCTTGCTCCATGGTTTGGCCCCCAAGGGCTTATTTTGAATGGGTCGATTTCTTTTCGGGTGCTCAGGATGAATACTCGAAAGATATGCCCCAAAAAGGGAGTTTTCACTCATGCCTACGATTAATCAGTTGATTCGGAAAGGGCGAAAGGTTTCGGTAAACAAGACCAAATCCCCTGCTCTTCAGGCCTGCCCTCAGAAGCGGGGTGTGTGTACCCGTGTAATGACCGTTACCCCCAAGAAGCCAAATTCGGCGCTTCGAAAAGTAGCCCGAGTACGGTTGTCAAATGGTATCGAAGTTACCGCTTACATCCCCGGAATTGGTCATAACCTCCAAGAGCACTCGGTGGTACTCCTTCGGGGAGGCCGGGTAAAAGACCTTCCTGGTGTACGTTACCACATCGTCCGAGGCGCCAAAGATACCCTCGGGGTCGCCGATCGAAAAAAGAGCCGGTCAAAGTACGGTGCTAAGCGGCCAAAGGCTTAAGGGAGTAGAAAGATGCCAAGAAGAAGAGTTCCGGAAAAAAAGACCGTATTACCAGATCCACGATTCAATTCCACAGTAGTCTCAAAGTTCATCAAGCGAATGATGCTTGATGGGAAAAAAGCCGTTGCATCGGGAGTTATGTACGATGCCATGGACCTGGTTGAACAAAAAAGTGATACAAAGCCCTTAGAAGTATTTCTTAAGGCTTTGGAGAATGTAAAACCTGTAGTTGAAGTGAAGTCTCGTCGGGTTGGTGGTTCGACCTACCAGGTTCCCGTAGAAATAAGGGACACTCGACGCGAAGCTCTTGCAATGCGTTGGATTATTCAAGCTGCTCGAAAGCGTAGTGGCAAATCGATGAGCCAGAAACTTGGTTCCGAGTTACTCGATGCGTTCAATAGCACAGGTACAGCGTTCAAAAAGAAAGAAGATACCCACCGAATGGCAGAGGCCAATAAGGCTTTTGCCCATTATCGATGGTAATTACCGTTATTGTGTTGACACGGCGGGAGTCCTAGTGGTATCCTGCCGGCCAATTGGTTTCCCTTGTAGGGAAAAACTGATCACCTTGACCTTTTGAGGTCTTGATCAACCAAACCAATCACCTGATGTGGCGAACCGACCAGATTCTGGTTAGGCGCTCTTTGATTAGGGTGGTGAGGTGGTTGCCGTGCTAACCTTCGTCAGTTTATGACTGCGCGGATAACAAAGAACCTGTACCTTTGGGGTTGCAGTGTTCCTCTGGTTACGCTGGTGATACTCCTATCGCTTCTCAGACAGACCGTGTGACGGTTTAGTTTCGTCGAGCATACCCACCCCAAATTAATCATCGAAGAAAAGGCCTGGTCGTGGAGCCCGTAGGGTTTTCCATGTCTATGGTTCAAGACATTAATTTTTGTTACGACTTTTGAGGAGGGCGTAATGGCAAAAGAAAAGTTCGAACGGTCGAAGCCGCATATTAACGTCGGTACCATCGGACACGTAGACCACGGTAAGACCACCCTAACTGCAGCGATCACTATGTATGGTGCTAAGCTCATAGGTGGTAAGGCAATGAACTACGACGATATCGATAATGCACCGGAAGAAAAAGCCCGGGGAATTACGATTAATACTCGGCACGTTGAGTACCAGTCGGCTAACCGACACTATGCTCACGTAGACTGCCCGGGGCACGCCGACTATATCAAGAATATGATCACCGGTGCTGCTCAGATGGACGGTGCTGTTCTGGTTGTTTCTGCAACCGATGGTCCGATGTCTCAAACCCGAGAGCACATCTTGTTGGCCCGACAGGTAGGTGTTCCTGCGTTGTTGGTTTTTGTTAACAAGGTAGACCTCGTGGATGATGAAGAGTTGGTTGACTTGGTAGAAGAAGAGGTTCGAGATCTCCTAAACTCCTACGACTTCCCTGGGGATAAGACTCCTTTCATTCGTGGATCGGCTTTCGAAGCTATGAATAACATCGATGATCCAGAAAAAAGTAAGTGTATTCTTGAGCTCATGGAAGCAATGGATTCATACTTTCCGCTCCCTGAGCGAGCGGTTGATAAGCCTTTCTTGATGCCTATCGAAGACGTTTTCTCGATCCAAGGTCGTGGAACTGTTGTAACCGGCCGGGTTGAGCGAGGAATCGTTAAGGTTGGAGAAGAAATTGAAATTATCGGTATCCGAGCTACCAAGAAATCGGTAGTTACCGGAGTCGAAATGTTCAACAAGCTCCTCGATCAAGGGGAAGCCGGGGATAACATCGGTGCCCTTCTTCGGGGTGTAGATAAGAAAGACGTTGAACGGGGTCAGGTTCTTGCCAAGCCCGGTTCGATTACGCCTCACGCAAAGTTCAAAGGAACTATCTATTGTTTGAGCAAGGAAGAGGGTGGTCGACACTCGCCTTTCTTCTCAGGCTATCGGCCCCAGTTCTATTTCCGAACTACCGATATTACCGGAACTGTTACTCTTCCCGAAGGAAAAGAAATGGTTATGCCTGGTGACAATACCGAGATCCTCGTTGAACTCATTCACCCCATCGCGATGGACAAGGGACTTCGGTTCGCTATTCGCGAGGGTGGGCGTACAGTTGCCTCCGGTCAAGTTATCGAGATTGCTGAATAATAGGTTGTTTGAAATGAGAGGAGATTTTCTCTGAAGAAAATCTCCTCTTTATTTGGAGGAATAATGTCGAAGGAAAAAATTCGGGTACGACTTCGCGGTTTTGATGTTGAGTTAATCGACCAAAGTGCAAAATCGATTGTCCAGACCGTACAGAAGTCCGGTGCTAAAGTGTCGGGTCCTATTCCGTTGCCTACCCGGATCAATAAATATACTGTCCTCCGGTCACCGCACGTGAATAAGAAGGCTCGGGAGCAATTTGAAATGCGGACCCATAAGCGGCTTATAGATATCATAGAGCCTACCTCAGCGGTGATGGATGCGCTCATGAAGCTTGAACTCCCTGCGGGTGTAGATGTAGAGATCAAGCAGTAATCGTGTCACACGTATCAAATAGATATCGAGGGAAAGAATGATAGGGCTAATTGGAAAAAAGGTCGGAATGACCCAAGTTTTTGACGAAAAAGGGAAGGTTACTCCTGTTACGGTCGTACACGTACAACCTAATGTCGTTGTGGGTCACCGAACTCCCGAAAAGGATGGATACAGTGCGGTCATTCTTGGCGCAGACGATGCGAAGGCATCTCGAGTCACGAAGCCGTATGGTGGTCAGTTCAAAGAAGGTGTTACACCCAAAAAATGCCTTATCGAGATGCGGAATTTTGAAAAAGAAACCCAGCTTGGTGAAACTCTGCATTTGGAACTGTTCCAAGACGTATCTTTTATAGACGTAACCGGAACCTCGAAGGGTAAGGGTACTCAAGGGGTGATGAAGCGATGGGGCTTCGGTGGTGGGCGTGCAACCCACGGTTCGAAATTTCATCGAGAAAACGGATCAACTGGTCAGTCTACGACTCCCGGAAAGACAATCAAAGGTCTGAAAATGTCCGGGCGTATGGGTTTTGATCGGGTCACGGTCCAGAACCTAAAAGTAATTAAGGTTGATGTTGAAAAGAACATTCTTCTTGTGAAGGGGGCAGTTCCAGGTCGGAAAGATACCTACCTGATTGTTTCCAAAGCTGTGAAGAAAGGGTAAGGGTAGATAACTATGGATAAGAAAGTCCTTTCCAAAGATGGAAAAGAATTACGGACCATTACCTTGGACGATAGCGTTTTTAGTAGAGAAGTGAGTGAAGGTTCTATCTACCACGCCATTCGGAACGAACTTGCAAATATGCGGGTTGGTACTTCGAGTACAAAAACTCGTAGTGAGGTTGCTGGTAGTCACAGAAAGCCCTGGAAACAGAAGGGTACTGGCCGCGCTCGTGCTGGTACGAAGCAGTCTCCGGTTTGGGTTGGTGGGGGTATCTCTCACGGGCCAAGACCTCGCGACTACAGTTATTCTCTTCCTCGGAAGATAAAACGGTTGGCTATGATTTCATTGCTCAGCCTAAAAAACAAGACTGGCGCTTTGCACGTCGTAGAGACTTTTGTTTTGGAAGCGGGAAAAACGAAAGATTTGGCTTCGATTCTTAAGAACTTTGGTGGAGAAGAGCGAACGGTTTTTATCATTAGTGATGATGATAAAATGGTGAAACGAGCCGGACGAAATATTCCATGGCTTTCTACTCTTTCGTACAATCGACTCAGGGCTCATGATTTATTCTACGCAAAGAAGCTCGTGGTACTCGAAAGTGCTGCGCTCAAGCTGAACGACTTCTACGGAAGTCCGGTTTCGGCCGAATAACGGGGGTAGGGACAATGAGAGCCGATCAAGTAATTCTTGCACCGATCATTACCGAAAAGACTACCGCCCAGCGAGAGTCTGGAAAGTACGCGTTCGTTGTGGACAAGCGAGCCAATAAGATTCAGGTAGAGTCCGCAGTCAAAGAACTCTTCGATGTGAATCCTGTCTCGTGTTCAATTTTGAATGTAAAGGGTAAGCCGAAGCGGGTTCGCTCGGTAATCGGTCTTACTTCGTCCTGGAAAAAAGCTGTTGTGACTTTGCCTGAGGGTGAAACAATACAGATTTTTGAAGGGGCCTAAGGGTACGGAGAAATAGTATGGCAATAAAAACTTTCAACCCGATTACCCCGGGTACAAGACAGAAAACTTCACTCTCTTACGACGAAATTACGAAGGTTGGACCGGAGAAGGCCTTAACCAAAGGTAAGGGTTCGAAAGCGGGGCGTAACTCCGCGGGACGAATTTCTGTACGCCGTCGTGGGGGTGGTCATAAGCGAAAATATCGAGCAGTCGATTTCTTGAGGAACAAATACGATATTCCTGCCAAGGTTGCAGCCATAGAGTATGACCCTAATCGAACAAGTAACATTGCGTTACTCCATTATGCAGATGGTGAGAAGCGTTACATAATCGCTCCGAAGGGTATTAAGGTTGGCGACAGCCTAATTAGTGGTTTGGCTGTTGAGCCAAAACTTGGAAATGCAATGCCTTTAGAGGTTATTCCGTTGGGTTCGGTCGTGCATAACATCGAACTCCAGCTTGGTAAGGGGGCCCAAATGGCCCGATCTGCTGGAGCTTCGGCTACCGTAGTTGCAAAAGAAAAGGATTATGTTACCCTTCGGCTCCCCAGTGGAGAAACCCGCATGGTATTTAAAAAGTGCTTTGCGACTATTGGAGCAGTGGGTAACGACGATCACATGAATACATCTTTGGGCAAGGCTGGTCGTTCCCGCTGGTTAGGTCACCGGCCGAAGGTTCGAGGGGTTGTTATGAATCCCGTGGATCACCCTCATGGTGGTGGTGAGGGACGAACCAGTGGCGGACGTCATCCAGTTTCACCTTGGGGCATGCCAACAAAGGGCTATAAAACTCGGAAGAAGAGAAAGCAATCCAGCAAGTTCATCGTTAAGAGACGAAAGTAGGAGCGTAAGGTGTCTAGATCAGTTAAGAAGGGGCCCTTTATTGCAAAGAGCCTTTACAAGAAGGTTACCGAGGTGGCTAAGTCCGGAGATAAGAAGATGCTTAAGACCTATAGTCGATCGTCTACGATTATCCCAGACATGGTTGGGCTCACAATTTCTGTCTATAACGGCAAGACTTGGGTTGCGGTATATATTACCGAAAATTTAGTCGGTCATAAGCTTGGCGAGTTTGCTCCCACCCGATTATTCCGGGGACACGCAGGTTCGGACAAGAAAGCCGGAAAGCGATAAGGCGAGGTTAAAGAAATGGCAGAAAAGAACGGATTTCGGGCCCATGCAAAGTACCTGCAGATATCCCCTACGAAAGTACGACGGGTAGCCAATGAGGTGCGAAAAAAGCCCTATGTCGAAGCCATGGCGATTCTTGAGAACCTTCCCCATAAAGGGGCAAAGCTTTTGAAGAAGGTTATCCATTCAGCGGCATCGAATGCTCTGTATCAGAATAAGAGTCTTGATGAAGGAATGCTCTTTATTAAGGAGCTCTACGTTGATGAAGGGCCTCGGATGAAGCGATTGTGGAGGCGAGGTCGTGGAAGGGCAGATATTCTTGCTAAACGCATGAGTCATCTGACGGCGGTGGTCGACGAAATTTCGAAGGCGGGAGAATAGAGTGGGACAGAAAGTAAATCCAATAGGAATGCGTCTTGGTATCAACCGGACGTGGCGGTCTAAGTGGTATGTAGATCCAAGAGAATATGCAGATACTCTTCATGAAGACTTGAAATTGCGAAAATTGATTTCGACTATGCCCGAAACTGCAAATGCGGAGATTTCCGAAGTCGAGATTATTCGTCAGCCCCAAAGGATCACTATCGTGATTCATACTTCCCGTCCCGGCATTATTATTGGGAGTAAAGGTGTCACTATTGAGAAGATTGGAGACTTTCTCCAGAAACAAGTGGCTAGTAAGGTTCAGTTAAAGATAAAAGAAGTCAAGAAACCCGAGGTAGACGCCCAAATCGTTTCGATGAGTATCGCGCGGCAGCTCAAATCGCGGGCTTCATTCCGACGGACTCTTAAGATGTCCCTTAACAATGCCATGCGAAATGGTGCTCAAGGTATAAAGGTTGTTATTTCCGGTCGACTTGGTGGTGCCGAAATGTCGCGGACCGAGAGTGTACGGGCTGGACGAGTTCCACTCCATACCTTAAGGGCTCATATAGACTACGGCTTTTCGGAAGCCAATACGACCTTTGGAGTTATTGGCGTGAAGGTATGGGTCTTTAAGGGCGAAGTACTTAAAAAAGAAATCAAAGAAGATGCTGGCGCTGTTGTGAAAAAGAAGCGTGAGCGAGTGGAGACAAGGGGTTAATTATGCTCAGTCCAAAGCGTACTAAATATCGAAAACGCCAGCGACATATAAACACTACCTTATTAGGCAAAGCCTCTAGGGGGAATACCGTTTCTTTCGGCGATTTTGGGTTGGTTTCCTTAGAGAATAAGTGGATCACCAATCGTCAGATCGAAGCAGCTCGTATCGCGATGACTCGCCATATCAAGCGGGGAGGCAAGGTTTATATTCGGATATTCCCTGATGTTCCGTACACGAGGAAGCCTGCCGAAACCCGGATGGGTAAAGGTAAGGGTAGCCCAGAATCGTGGGTTGCTGTCGTAAAGCCGGGCACGGTAATGTTTGAAATAGCAGGGGTAGAACCTAAGCTAGCAGAAGAAGCGATGGCCCGTGCGGGTTCAAAGCTCCCGATAAAGACCAAGTTTGTACTTCGGTCACAGGAGTAAGAAATGAAAGATTCCTTTAGGGACTTGACCTTAGACGAGCTGAAGGTCAAAAAAGACGAACTTCAAAAGAAAGTTTTTGATATCCGGTTTAATGCGGTCATTGGGTACTTAGATAATCCGGTGGAGAAAAGAGTGATTCGACGAAAAATTGCCCGGGTAAATACCCTTATTCACCAGCTTCAGACTCAGTCTGAAAACCTTTAGATAGGAGACCGGCATGGAAACAGCGGAAGTAAAATCAAAGATAAGAAATCGTAAAACGTATAGCGGTGTCGTGGTCAGCGATAAAATGGAAAAAACCGTGGTGGTACAGGTTACTACTAAAACCCTCCACGGCCTCTATAAGAAGTACGTTACGCGAAGCAAAAAAGTGAAGGTTCACGATCCTGAAAGTAGCGCTCACTTGGGTGATACGGTGAAGGTCGAGGAATGCAGGCCTGTAAGCAAAGATAAGACCTGGCGGCTCGTTCAAATAGTTGAACGGGCGAAATAAGCCACAAAACACGAGGGTATTTCTATGATTCAGATGCAGACCTTTTTGAATGTGGCAGACAACAGTGGGGCAAAAAAAGTGCAGTGTATTAAAGTACTTGGTGGCTCGAAGCGAAAGTCCGCTGGTGTTGGTGACATTATCGTAGTGGCAGTGAAAGATGCTATACCAAATGCGCCAGTCAAAAAAGGCAAGGTTGAAAAAGCCGTCATCGTCAGGACCAAACAAGCCTTTCGACGTCAAGACGGCACGTATATTAGATTTGATGACAATGCTTGTGTCATCATTGACGCAAACAGCAATCCGAAGGGGAAGCGAATTTTCGGGCCAGTTGCCCGGGAGTTGCGAGATCTCGATTACATGAAAATCGTATCTCTTGCCCCGGAAGTTCTGTAGGGGAGTCTCATGCAGAATAAGAATACTGTATCAACAAAGTTGAAAAAAAATGATCAAGTAATGGTCATTTCGGGAAAAGAGAAGGGAAAGACCGGGCGCATTCTCTCTATCGACCTCGAAAAAGGTCGGGTAGTAATCGAAAGCGTTAACATGGTGAAAAAGGCTGTTCGAAAGAAGAAGCAAGAAGACCGTGGTGGCATTATGGAAATAGAGGGTAGTCTGCATATTTCTAACGTAATGCTTGTGGATAAGTCTGGCAAACCTACTCGGGTTGGTTACAAGTTCGAGAAGAATGAGAAGGCTCGAGTATCAGTTCGGACAGGAGAAGTACTGTAATGGCTGGAAATGTACCTGTACTTAAAGCGCTGTACAATGGAACAATCCGGAAGGATTTGCATCAAGAATTCGGCTATAAGAGCGCCATGCAAATCCCCAAGATCGAAAAAGTCATTGTAAGCATGGGGGTAGGTGAGGCGATAGCAAACAAGAAAATGTTAGAGACCTCTCTGTCAGAACTGGCACTCATTACTGGTCAGCGACCAGTAAAAACGAAGGCACGGAAGTCAATTGCTAACTTCAAACTTCGTGAGGGCATGGAAGTAGGTCTGAAAGTAACCCTCCGGGGTGACCGGATGTACGAGTTTCTTGATCGGCTGATGAATGTCGCTCTCCCACGAGTTAAAGACTTTCGAGGGGTAAACCCTAACGCTTTTGATGGCCATGGGAATTTTTCCCTCGGAGTCACTGAACAAATAATATTTCCCGAAATCGACTACGATAAAATTGACAGAATTTCGGGTATGAATGTGGCGGTTGTAACGACCGCATCGACTGACCAAGAGGCGAAAAGTTTATTGACCCGTCTTGGAATGCCGTTCAGAAAATAGGGAGAAGGTATGGCTAAGAAATCAATGATTATAAAGGCGCAGCGAACTCCTAAGTTTTCTACGCGGAAAGTAAATCGTTGCAGAGTATGCGGACGACCAAGAGGTTACATGCGAAAGTTTCAATTGTGTCGTGTATGTTTTAGAAAGTTTGCCAGTGAAGGTTTGATTCCTGGTGTAACAAAATCGAGCTGGTAGGAGAAGATATATGAGTCTTTCTGATCCCGTAGCAGATATGCTCACCAAGATTCGGAATGCAAGCCAAGCGAGTTTTGAAAAGGTTGATGTAACCACCTCAAAACTAAAATTGGAAGTAATCAAGATCTTAAAGAATGAAGGGTACATCAAGAATTTTAAGAAGGTTACCCAGGAAAATATCAATATGATTCGTATTTTCCTAAAATACGACGAGAAAGATCGTCCGATCATTCATGGTCTTCAACGGATCTCAACTCCTGGCCGCCGAGTTTACACCGGCTACAAGGAGCTTCCGAGGATTTTTAATGGTTTTGGCACGGTCATCGTATCGACCTCTACCGGAGTTACTACCGGTAAGAAAGCAGCAGAGAAGAAGGTTGGCGGCGAGCTAATCTGCTCTGTGTGGTAGGGGGAATACATGTCACGAGTTGGAAGATTACCAGTTACTATTCCTGCTGGGGTAAAAGTTGCAGTTGCTGACACCCTTTTGACCGTAGAAGGTCCGAAAGGAAGGTTAACCCAGGATTTTAGTCCGCTGATTATAATTTTGATTGAGGGCAGTCTTGCCACAGTTTCTCGGAAAGACGAAACCAAGGCTGCGAAGTCCTTTCATGGACTTTATCGAAATCTATTAAACAATATGGTTGTTGGAGTAAGCCAAGGCTTTACGAAGACTCTCATGATAAACGGAGTAGGATATCGAGCTGAGCTCAAGGGGAAGATTCTTTCTCTCAACCTTGGCTACTCGAACCAGATTGAATACCATATTCCCGACGGAGTGGTTATCGAGGTCGAGGGTCAAAATAAGGTCTTAGTCAAAGGGATCGACAAGGTCGTTGTGGGGCGTATCGCTTCGGAGATCCGTTCGATTCGCCCGCCGGAACCTTATAAGGGTAAGGGCGTTAGATACGAGAACGAGCACGTACGACGAAAAGTCGGAAAATCGGGAATTAAGTAAGGTGAACAAATGAACAGAATCAAAGACAAGATCGCCCGAAAAGTGAGAAGAAAGACGAGGATTCGAAAGAATCTTTCTGGCTCGTCTACAAAGCCCCGGATTAGCATTTTTAAAAGTAACAAGCATCTTTACGTTCAGGTCATTGATGATTTAAGCGGTCACACCCTGGCTTCCATTGGGAATGTTGGTGAATTTAAGGAGCTGAAAGTTACTGTTGGGGATGCGGAGAAACTGGGTATTGAGTTGGGAAAGAAGCTTATGGCTTTGAAAATAGAAACCGCAGTTTTTGACCGAAACGGTAATTTATACCATGGAGTTGTCAAAGCCTTTGCCGATGGGACCCGAAAATCCGGGATCCAGTTCTAAGGGGGATTTTTGTGGAAAATCGTGGCGGAGATAGAGATAGAAATCGAGATCGAGACAGGGATCGCGATCGGGACAAAGAGTTTACCGAGAAGTTAATTACTCTTAATCGGGTTGCCAAGGTAGTAAAGGGTGGACGACGATTTTCATTCTCTGCTCTTGTAGTAGTTGGTGACAAGAATGGTCGAGTGGGATATGGATTCGGTAAGGCTAATGATGTTTCCGAGGCAATTCGTAAGAGTGTAGAGAAGGCCAAAAAAAGCATGATTACCATACCCCGCAAGAAGGCAACTATACCTCATGAAGTTGTAGGATCTTTCAAGAGTGCGAGTGTCATTATGCGACCCGCAGCCCCTGGAGCCGGTGTTATAGCCGGTGGAGCAGTGCGGGCGATTCTCGAGGTTGGTGGCGTTAATGATGTACTCAGTAAGAGCCTGGGATCGCGGAATTCTATTAACGTAGTAAAAGCCGTGTTCAATGGGCTTGAGAATCTATACGATGCCAAAATCGTAGCAAAGAATCGTGGCAAATCTATCGCGGAAATGTGGGGGTAAGCCATGAAGCTGTCAATTAGGTTAATTAAAAGTCCAATAGGTCGCAAGCCGAATCATAGAGCAACAGTCGAGGCTCTTGGTTTACGTAAAATCAATCAGGTAGTCGAGAAAGAATCAAACCCAATGATCTTAGGAATGGTAAATACTATCTCGTACCTGCTTGAGGTTCAGGAGATTAAGTAATGAGCATGCTCCGTAAGCCCCTTGGGGCGACAAAACAGAAGAAGCGGGTAGGCCGAGGACAGGGTACCGGCAATGGTACTACTGCCGGTAAGGGTAATAATGGACAAAACGCCAGATCTGGAGGTGGAGTACGACCCGGATTCGAGGGGGGGCAAATGCCTCTTTACCGAAGAATCGCCCGCCGAGGTTTTTCTAACTATCCTTTCAAGGTAAAGTTCACTGTCGTTGATGTTTCGTCTTTAGACCGATGTTTTAAAGATGGAGATGTTGTATCGATTGATACCCTTCGGGAAAAGAATCTCATTAAGAATTCGGAGATCGAAGTTAAGATTCTCGGAACTGGTGAAATCACAAAGAAACTCACCCTTGAGTTTGTAGCTGTTTCTGCTTCTGCCAAGGCGAAAATCGAAAAAGCCGGCGGCGTCGTAAAAGAATTCGAGATAGTACAGGACGAAACCAATGGCGAATAGTGCTTTGTTGGATATCTTCCGGATAAAAGATTTAAGAGATCGAATCCTCTACACTCTTGGGGTTTTAACGGTATTTCGGATTGGTACTGTCGTGCCTATTCCGGGAATTAACGTTTCTGCCCTCAAGGCGTATTTTTCGACCCAACAATCTACCGGCGGGGTGTCCATCGAAGGGTTTCTTGACTTTTTTAGTGGAGGAGCCTTTACAAACTTCTCGATTTTTATGCTCGGTATTATGCCGTACATTTCAATGTCGATCATCATGCAGCTTGTATTGCTTGTCTTTCCGAGCCTAAAGAAGATTAGCGAGGAAGACGGGGGTAGGAAGAAAGTCCAAAAGTGGATTCGATGGGGAACAGTTATTGTAGCCCTCGTCCAATCTCTAACGGTTACATTCTATGCCAGCAGTATTCCCGATGCGATAACAATCAATCGTACGGCCTATACCTTGGTCGCAATGTTGACGGTAACTACCGGTACGGTTTTTTTAATGTGGCTCGGAGAGCAAATTAATCAGCGTGGAATTGGGAATGGCATTTCGTTGATTATTTTCGCTGGTATTATTGCTCGAATGCCAAACGCGGTATGGCAGCTTTTCCAAGCGATCCAGAATCAACAACTGAATCCGGTGTTTGTTATTTTGGCCTTCGTTATGTTTGTGGCGGTTGTTGTTCTCGTCATCTACGAACAGCGAGGTCAGAGAAAAATACCGGTAAATTATGCGAAGCGGGTTGTGGGCCGGAGAATGTACGGTGCTCAAAACACCTATATACCGTTTAAAATTAATCCTTCAGGGGTAATACCAGTTATCTTCGCATCGTCGATTTTGACCTTTCCCTTGCAGATTGCCCAGTCTTTAGGCCCAAATGTACGATGGCTCCAGAGCGTGGCCGATGCCTTGAATCCCAGTGGTGGCTTGTACATTGTTTTGTACACTCTACTCATTGTGTTCTTCGCATTCTTCTATACCCAGGTCACCTTGAACCCTATTGAAATTTCTCGGAATATCCGGGAGAATGGCGGTTCGATACCGGGAATTCGGTCGGAAAAGATGGAAGAGTATTTGACCCGAGTCCTTAATCGGATTATCTTGCCTGGTTCTTTGTTCCTTGCCTTCATAGCGGTAATTCCTACTATCGTTCAGTCGGTCTTTAACTTTCCTGCGCAGGTTGCGTTTCTCATGGGAGGTACGAGTCTTCTGATTTTAGTTGGTGTAGACCTGGATCTGATGTCGCAAATCGAAGGACAGTTGAGAATGCACCACCACGGTGGTTTTACCAAAAAAGGGAAAATCCGTTCGCGGAATCTTTAGTCCACTGAGTGTTGGACCAGGGGGAAATGGAAAATGAAAGTACGTGTAAGTGTTAAACCAATTTGCGATAAGTGCAAGGTTATTAAGAGACGCGGTGTAGTGCGTATAATCTGCGAGAATCCAAAGCACAAGCAGAGACAGAGATAGGAGGACATTGAATGGCTCGTATTGCCGGAGTGGACCTTCCGAATAAGCATGTAGAGATCGCGCTGACATACATCTTTGGTATCGGAAGAACATCTGCAAAACTCATTTGTGAAAAGACTGGTATTGATCCCAACAAACGGATTAACGACCTTACCGGAGAAGAAGTCAATGAACTCCGAACGGTCATTGAGAACGATTTCAAAGTAGAAGGTAGACTTCGGACCGAAGTATCTTTGAACATTAAACGTCTCATGGATATCGGCTGTTACCGAGGGCTTCGTCATAGACGCGGTCTTCCTGTAAGAGGTCAACGGACTTCTACTAACGCTCGAACTCGTAAGGGCAAGCGTAAGACAGTAGCAGGGAAAAAGAAGTAATCCTGGAGGATAGATACTGTGGCTAAAACAGTTAAGAAAAAGAAAGAAAAAAAGGTAGTTACCGAAGGGATGGTTCATATCCAGGCAACTTTTAACAACACCATAGTAACGATCACCGATATGCGTGGTAACGCATTATCGTGGGCCAGTGCGGGTGGCTTAGGTTTCAAAGGGGCGAAGAAATCTACGCCTTTTGCAGCCCAAAGTACTGCCGAGTCTGCTGCTCAGAAGGCCCTTGATTTTGGTCTTCAGGACGTTCATGTGTTTGTGAAAGGTCCGGGGGTCGGGCGCGAGTCTGCGATCCGTTCGTTAGGAGCCCTGGGTTTGCGAGTACGTACTATAAAGGACATCACTCCGATCCCTCATAATGGCTGTCGCCCTAAGAAAACCCGACGGGTGTAAACTCGTAAGTTTTTAACGATAAGGAGAGCAAATGGCGCGAAAAAGCCTTTTGAAGGGTTTTAAACGACCGGCAGGCATTCAATTTGAACATAGCGAAGTAAACAAAAACTACGGGAAGTTTATGGCCCACCCTTTTGAACGAGGGTTCGGTACTACAGTTGGTAATACTTTAAGGCGGATTTTACTGTCGAGTATCCAGGGATACGCAGTAACTGCTGTGAGAATTACTTCTTATAATGCCGAAGGTACGGCCCACGTCCTGTCGAGTGAGTTCGAGTCTATTCCTGAAGTTGTTGAGGACACCTCGGATTTTATAAACAGTCTGAAGCAACTGCGGGTCCGATTGCCTGAAGATGTAGAACAAAAAATTGTTCTTGTAAGTTTGAAAGGTTCTGGGGCAATTAGCGCGGCAGTCATTGCCGAGCAAACCGATATTGAGGTTCTCAATCCCGAGCTTCATTTATTGACCCTTATGGATAATGCAAATCTCGAGATCGAACTACAGGTGGATTTGGGACGGGGCTATGTACCCTCTGAAATGAACGAAAAGTATATCGAAATTGTAGGAACTATCGCTATTGATGCGCTTTTTTCCCCAATTCGTCGGGTCGTCTACAATGTAGAGAGTGCTCGAGTTGGTCATAGAACCGATTACGATAAACTCACCTTCGAGGTATGGACTGATGGTAGCGTAAGACCTGAAGATGCCATTGCCGAAGCGGCAAAAATAGCGAAGGATCACTTCACTGTCTTTATTAACTTCGATGAGGACCATATTCTCGGAGATGATGATATTGATGAGGATAACGAGCGTGTTCGGTCTTTGCTTGAGACGCCGGTGGATGAGTTAGAATTGTCGGTACGATCGAGTAATTGCTTGAAAAATGCGAACATTAAGACAATAGGGGATCTGACATCGAAGACCGAGGATGAGATCGCAAAAACCCGGAATTTTGGAAAAAAATCTCTCCAAGAGATCAAAGAAAAATTGAAAGAATGGAACTTGAGTCTTGGTATGACCGATTATTCGTCGGTCAAAAGTTCGGTCAAATTTCCTGAGAAGAAGGAAGAATTAGACGATGAAGCATAAAATTGGTTTTAATCGGCTCGGTCGAAAAACGAGTCATCGGGAAGCATTAATCAAGAATATGATTACGTCCCTTTTTAAGTACGAACGAATTACTACGACCCAAACTAAAGCTCTCGCGATCCGACAGAAAGCGGAGAAGATGATTACTCGGGCAAAGGTTGATTCGGTTCACAACCGACGTATGATTGGTCGGCGAATAAAAGATGAGGCTATTTTGGCCAAACTCTTTACGGATATTGGGCCCCGTTTCGTCTCTCGACCAGGTGGCTACACCCGAATAATGAAGCTTGGACAACGGTCCGCTGACTCTACGGAAATGGTGATTCTCGAACTTGTAGACCGAGTTGTTGAGGAGAAAGCTGAGAAGGTAAAGCCTTCGAAAGAAGATAAAGATATAAAAAAGACCGAACCTAAGACAAAAGAACCAAAGGTCAAAGAGGCTTCGGGGGCGAAAAAGGCTACAGCACCTAAAGCGTCCGCTCCGAAGGCGGCAAACGTCAAAACAGCTAAGTCTGCGAAGGTCTAGATTAGACCCCTTACTATTTTGCATGGGCTTAGAGTGACTAACCGCGGGACAAACCCGCGGTTTTTTTGTCCTTGCTTAGGTTCTTTGGGAATTACTTTTTATGTGAGTTTGGAGGTACAAATCCTGTGAGAATGGAAGAATTCTGAGGTACCCTGCCTTTCGGTTTGAACTTTGAAGGAATTAGGGTTAGTATCGAGCGTCAAAGACTGTAGTCTGGACTGGATTATTCCGACAGTATGAGTGGGGGATACCGGTCGATTTAGTTCAATGAAATCTGTTCAAAAAGTTTTACTCAGCTTATTGTTCTCTACCCTCATAGCAGGGGCCTTCATTGTCGCTGGAGTCTTGGGCGTTTTTGATTCTTTAGAATACGTTTTTTACGAGAGCCGGATACAAAACCGTCTTGAGACAGACTTAAGTCAATCGGCGAACATCCTGGACTTTTACAAGGCAGACATTCTGGCCCGGACCGAAACGCTCGGAATCGACGAGGCGTTTTATCAAGCCTACCTCATAAACCAAACGACAGATTTAATAACCCGGCGTCGCGAGCTCATTCAAGAGGCCTTCCAATTGAGCCCTGGGTTAACGAGCTTACGCATATTTCAACCGGACCTTAGTCGGATGTATTACAGTACGCGTATTTCTGATTCTCTCGAATCGGGTTCCCAACGTATAGTATACCGACCGGTAGATCAAATTGAAGATCTTGAGTTTTTACGAAATCTGCTGGTAGACATTTCCGAAGATTACTATCCTCCGATATTCTTGATTCAGAGCGAGCGGCAACAGTTTTATTTAATACGACCGATCATTGATGATTTAGAAATACTACGGGGTCACGCAGTATTTTTAGGGAACTTCCGTCCTTTGGAGAATCGGCTGATTCAGGCGGGACTGCTATCGGTAGATAGAGGTGCGTTCTTCTTGAGCGATAGTCTTTTCCTTTTTAATTCTACGGATTCTATTCGGCAATCAATATCGCCGGCGGACTTAAATTTTTTGGACAACGAAGAGGAACTCTTTGGCCGGCTGGATCTTGGTGGCCAGCGATACGTTCTCATTTCCACCAAGTCGTCTTCTTTTACCCTTGCAACCCTTATACCTGAAAACGAACTTGTCTTAAGTGATGCACTTAAGGCAGTCCTCGTAGGGCTCATATGGTCATCTTCTTTTCTCCTGATTTTTCTGTTAGTAAACCTGAGGCATGATTCGGTAGTTGTCATCACCGATCGGATTAAGCGATTTCAGATTGGACTGGTCCAGGAGTATCTGGAGAGTAAACAAGATTTTGATGTTCAAAAATGGAAGAACGAACTACGGCTTCGAAAGGACGATGTTTTTGGTCAAATCCTAAAGGGACTGCCAAAGGGACAAAAAAACGATCCTAGTATCCAACAGCTCATGGAGAGTAGCTGGGAAGAAATTCTGGAGGTACTCGGAAGTAAAAAACTACTGTCAGGTACATCCCAACTCGATATCGATCGTATTGAGCAGGCTATGCAACGGGTAGTTAGCAGTCTTCAAAATGCCAATTTGAGCCCCACGGCAGGGGATTCCCAGGGCTCTAAGACCGCAATGGCCTTACCGTCCCCAACGAAATCAAAGATAGCAAGGCCGATTCCTGTTGGGTCTTCGATGCCCATAGACCTTGGTAAAGACGACGCCGAAGAGCTGGAAGATTTAGAAGAGCTTGGTTCCGGCGGGGTGGACAGCCGCGATGCCCAAGAGTCCGAAGAGCCCGAGGAATTAGAAGAGCTGGAAGATTTAGAAGAGCTTGGTTCCGACGGGGCGGAAAGCCCCGATGCCCAAGAGTCCGAAGAGCCCGAGGAATTAGAAGAGCTGGAAGATTTAGAAGAGCTTGGTTCCGACGGGGCGGACAGCCGCGATGCCCAGGAGTCCGCAGAGCCCGAGGAATTAGAAGAGCTGGAAGATTTAGAAGAGCTTGGTTCCGACGGGGCGGAAAGCCGCGATGCCCAAGAGCCCGAAGAGCCCGAGGAATTAGAAGAGCTAGAAGACCTGCAAAACCTGGAAGAAGCCGAGGAAGTACCAGAAGCCGAGGAAGTACCAGAAGCCGAGGAAGTGGAAGAGGTCGAAGAAATCGAGGAGCTGGACCCCAACGAAGAAGAAGCCGACGATGCAGATGAACTCGAAGAGGTGGTCGCTCAAAGTGAGAGTGCTACGACAAAAGATTCGATATCTAAGGCACCTCGAAGACCGGTCGTTGAGGAAGAATATGAGAATCTCAACTTTGGCGCTTTAGAAATACTGGCCGAAGGCGCAGTAAACGTACCTGTACTTGAACAAGAAATCGAAGAGCTCGAAGAATTGGATGACGAAGACGCCGAGGAGCTTGAGGCCCTCGAGGAAGAGACTGTCGACCAGATTGAAGGCGGGATTGTTAGTACCTCTGAGGCCTGGCAACCCGAGGAAGGCGATGATGGGGAGGAACCTTCAGAGGTACTCGAAATCGAGAATGTTATAAGTGGAGGCTTCTTGAATCCAATTGGAGAGGTAAAACAAGTACTTTGGAGCAACCGAATGGACGATGACGATCTGGACTTCCTCGAACCCCTCGAGGAGATTGGTGAGGGTGAAGCGATTATCCCAGAGGGAGACCCCATCTTCGAAACCTTAATAATTGCGGACATAGCCCATGAGCAAGAAGACTCAGTCTTGGTTTTTGGTGCGGACGGTGTTGTCGAAATATCCGATTCAACATTCGCAAAAGCCGCGGTGAGTCCGGTCGAACATGAGGATGGTGAATCAATCGAGGATCTATTTCAATTGCCCGAGATTGATTTAGGGCTTGAAAACTTTGAAAGTGACTCGGGGTTAGGAAAATCTCGACTGCGCAGATATCGGAAGAAAGACCATGGGGAGTTTTTGTTTGGACCCAACGGACTTGATTTCGACGTCTTCGCCGAACCCTTTCGAAATGATGGTCCAGGCAGGGTAAAAGCCTTAGTAACCTTGAGCCGGCTGCTCAATTCACGGTTTGCCGCAATATTTACCCTTACCGAAAGAGGTATGTTCTACAAGGCTGGGGTTGGGTATACCCGGGAAGTTGATCCGATTTCGCCCGAAGATGCGTTGTTAGATCAGTATCTAAAATCAGACTCAGCAACAATGGTGACAAATATTAAGAACTATTTGTTCTTTATGCCCCAACACGAGCAGGAAATCGGGTCTCTTAATCAACTAGTTTTCCTCCCTTGCAAGTTTGAAGACGAGCAAGGTTTTCTCGTCTTTGGTCCCTCCGCCCACCAGGATTCGGTCGGGGATTTTATAAGTCTCCTTAAAACCCTCTCGGAATAAGGGTACTAGGAGGTGCCCATTTTGTTATACTCGTGCAAAATTTTGGTGAGGAGTAGAGATGGTTGAGTTGTATACCGATGGGGGGTGTATTGGGAATCCCGGGCCTGGAGGTTGGGCCTTTGTCATCAAAGACAGCGATTTTCTCGTTGAAGCTTTTGGCGGTGAGAAAGATACCACAAATAATCGAATGGAACTTACCGCGGTCACCCGAGGGCTGGAGAGGGCTTTTCAAGAGTTTCCCGGTGCAAAGATCAAAGTTATTACCGACAGCCAGTACGTCAAAAATGGAATTACTACGTGGATTCACAGTTGGAAACGAAATGGGTGGCGTACTGCGTCAAAACTACCGGTCAAGAACCAGGAGTTTTGGGTCGCCCTTGATTCGGTTTGCCAAAAAATGGATCTTGAATGGGGATGGGTGAAGGGCCACAGCGGAAATCCATTGAACGAGCGGTGCGATGCCCTTGTTCACCAAGGAATAAAAGAAATTTCATAAACTTTTCGAAAAGTTCAATCAGAACGAGCTCTGCCCTGGTAATAAAGGGTGGAGGTCTTATGGACATATACGCATATTCTCCCCTCGGATACGAAGGGGCCCTGGTAAAAATCGAAGTCGAAATACGTAGGGGTATTCCCGGTATTGATTTGGTGGGACTTCCCGACTCGGCGGTAAAAGAGAGTCGAGAACGTATTCGTGCTGCCATGCGCAATGCTGGATTCTCCGTTCCAAAGGCCCGGGTACTTTTTAATCTTTCTCCCGCCGGTCTTCGGAAAGCGGGAGCGGGATTTGATTTAGCTCTTGCCGTCGCCTTATTGTCTGCAACCGATCAGTTACCCTGGAATTTTAGCGAACCTCTCTTGGTAAGTGGAGAACTTGCATTGTCTGGTGGGGTATATCCTGTTCCCGGGGTGTTAGGGGCCCTAGAATTGGCCGCCGAGAAGGGCATAGAACGGTGTATTTTGGCTCAGAACGAAATGCCAAAACATGGCCCCCGGGTGGGTATGCAGGTGCTCGGACTCGAATTTCTTGGACAGTTAGCGAATCGGATTCTCCATTTTCGAACTCTGGGACCTGGAGCCTCCTCAAGTGAGCTTTCCGAAATTTCGGAGTCTCCTACCCCGACTGATCTTTCGTGGATGCCTGAGACCCAACGATTAGCTTTGGGGGTTACGGCCGCAGGGGGCCACCACACCCTGCTTTTAGGACCTCCGGGCACTGGTAAGTCGAGTTTTCTTTTGGCCCTTGGTATGCTGAAAATTCCAATGCTTCATAGACATCGCCGGGAGCTCGATCGAATTATGTCGGTCTACGAAGGTACCGACGGGGGAGTGGGTCGAAGTAGTGACTGGGATGCGCCGGTTCTGTATCCTGGACCAGCGTCTTCCTACGAGGGTATTCTCGGGGGTGGCCGGGCGGTGATGCCTGGTCAGGTTTCTTTGGCTCACGGTGGGTTCTTGGCAATAGACGAAGCCTTAGAGTTGGGGGGGAAGACCCTTGGGGGTTTGCGCCTTCCGATGGAAGAGTCGGTCATTCGGGTGATTCGGGCCAATACGGTAAGTTACTACCCCTGTGAATTTACCCTAGTAGGGGCTACGAATTTGTGTCCCTGTGGAGCGAGGGGTAAGGTCGATGAGATTTGTCAGTGCGATCCGAAGGCCGTGCACCGTTACTGGTCTCGAATGGGTTCGGCACTTCTTGATCGATTCGATGTTCGTATGGTCCTGCCCCAGGTAACCGATGACTGGCCCGAGTTACCCAAGTGGACAGGTTCTGGAGATGAGGTCGAAAAAGCGATCAGGGTAAGCCGGAGGATTATGGCTGAAGGACTGTGGAGTAAGAATGAGGCGAAGCTTAACGGTCGTTTAGAAGGAATTCGCCTGAATCGAAAAGGTGCATCCCTACCTGGTATGGGACCTCACCAATCATTTCGCAGTTTTGCTGCGGTAGAGCGCTTAGCTCTTACCCTGGCGATGATGGATAATCGAAAGGAGAGTGAACCCCAGGATATTGCCTTGGCTACCTACTTACGTAATCCCCCGGGAATAGAACGATGGTTGGGTGACTTTGTGGGTTGGGGAAACTCAAAAGTACAGGTCTAGAAGGATTGGCGTTCGAGGGTATTCGCCGTATATTAACCCCGAGGAACGAAAGGAACTATGGCACGGTCAAAGACGAATCACCTTGGGTATGTAATTGCAGGCGTAGTAATAGGCCTCGCTGGAGGGCTCGGTTTTGGTCTGATTCCCCTTGGAAATGGCGAGATAGACCTTACTGAAGCGACAAATGTAGTAGAAAATGGTAGTGGTGTACGTCCTTTGCCGGAGTTAAACTTGGTAGGGACCGAGGACCTGGGAATTACGCCCCTTTCTATAAATGCGGGCCAGTTTTTAACCCCCGACGAACAGAATAACATTTCGGTCTACGAAGCCAGGAACGAGGGCGTAGTAAATATAAGTACCGAGACCCTCGCCTATAGCCTCTTCTTTGAACCGATTCCCCAAGAGGGTTCGTCGGGAAGTGGATCAATAATTGACTCCCGGGGCTATATCTTGACAAACAACCACGTGATTCGGAGTGCGGTTAGGGTATTCGTAACCCTGGCAAGTGGTACTCGGTTGGAAGCCGAGGTTGTTGGGGTCGATAGAGAAAACGATTTGGCGGTACTCAAGATTGACCCTCGGACTGAGCGTCTTACGGTAATACCCCTGGGTTCTACCGATGGATTGAGAGTTGGGCAAAAGGTACTAGCGATTGGAAATCCCTTTAGTTTTGATAGAACCCTCACTACCGGGGTAATATCCGGTTTAGGGCGGCCAATTAGTACCTCGACGGGGCAAATTATCAATAACATGATTCAGACCGATGCATCGATAAATCCAGGTAATTCCGGGGGGCCCCTCTTAGACAACCAGGGTAACCTCATTGGGGTAAATACAATGATTTTTACCCCAACCGGGGGAAGTGTTGGGGTTGGTTTTGCCGTGCCGGTAGAAACCGCCAAGAGGGTTATACCCGACCTCATCGAGTTTGGGCGGGTCCAACGGGGTTGGATAGATATTGTACCTATTCAAATCTTCCCCCAACTTGCAGCCTTCGCCCAGCTACCCGTAACTGAAGGGGTGTTGATTTCTCAAATCGAGTCCGGTGGGCCTGCGGAAGCAGCGGGTCTTCGGGGAGGAAATCCCCGCAATGCTGTTCGGTCGGGGAATACAATTATCTATTTGGGTGGCGATATTCTCATAGAAATTGATGGAACTCGTGTGAGCACTCTTGCCCATATTTTTGACGCCCTGGAAGATAATAAACCGGGAGAAAGGGTGAAGGTTGTGTACCTTCGAAATGGAAGACAGTTTGAGACCGAGGTTGAACTAATTTTGCGCCCCGATCGGTACATGTAGGGCCTATGAAACGATTTCGAGTCGCAGCACCCTACGAACCCGCGGGGGATCAGCCTACGGCGATCGAGCAGATAACCCAAGGAATAGAAAAGGGACAGAAGTTTCAGGCTATTAAGGGTGTTACTGGGTCAGGAAAGACCTACACGATGGCCAAGATAATTGAGCGCACTCAGCTGCCGACCCTGGTCCTTTCTCACAATAAGACACTTGCAGCCCAGCTATACCGGGAGTTTAAAGAATTTTTTCCCGACAACGCGGTGGAATACTTTGTTTCCTACTACGACTACTACCAGCCCGAAGCCTACGTCGCTTCCAAAGACTTGTATATCGAGAAGGATTCTTCGATCAATGAAGAGATTGATCGGTTGCGATTGGCTGCCACCGCAAACTTAATAGAACGGCCAGATGTTATTGTTGTGGCAACGGTTTCGTGTATTTATGGTCTGGGTAGCCCCCGGGACTACAAGGACATGAAGATTAGGATCGACAAGGGCACTGCCTTGGAAATGCCCCAACTGCGATCGCGGCTGGTATCCTTGCAGTATGACCGGAACGACGCGGTGATGCAGCGGGGGGTATTTCGGATCCGGGGGGACGTCATCGAAATTTATCCCGCCTATACCCAGGACTCGGCCTATCGAATAGAGATGGAATGGGATGAGGTTGCGCGGATTTCTGAAATCCACCCCCTGACCGGCGAGGTGCTGGAGGATCTTGATACTTTGGTCATATACCCAGCAAAACATTTTGTTATGCCCGAGGACCTGATTCAGAAGGCCGTGGGGCAAATTGAGTCGGAGTTGGAACAGCGCCTGGAAGATTTAGAGGCTGCCGGAAAACTGGTAGAGGCTCAGCGACTAAAGAGTCGAACCAAGTACGACTTGGAGATGCTTCACGAGATGGGCTATTGCCCCGGAATAGAGAACTACAGTCGGCACCTGACCTTTCGAAAGGCCGGCGAGAGGCCGGCGGTGTTATTGGACTATTTTCCCGATAAGTTCCTTACCTTTGTTGATGAGTCCCACGTCACCCTACCGCAGGTGAGGGGTATGTACATGGGGGACCGTTCACGGAAGCAGAACTTGGTGGACTTTGGATTTCGCCTACCCTCTGCCCTGGACAATCGGCCACTTTTTTACGAGGAGTTTGAAGGTCTCCTCGACCGGGTCGTATTTGTTTCTGCGACCCCGGCTAATCTTGAGTTGGAGAAGGCCAAGGGTTTTGCGGAGTTGGTAATTCGACCCACCGGTCTCCTAGACCCGGAAATTGAGGTACGACCATCGAAGGGTCAAATCGAGGACTTGTACGGGGAGATTCGACTTCGAATTGCGGCTGGTGAGCGGACCTTGGTGACGACTTTGACCAAAAAAATGTCCGAGGATTTAACCGACTATCTAACTGGCCTTGGTCTAAAGGTACGATACCTACACTCGGAAATCGAGACTATCGAGCGGGTCGAAATATTGACCGAGTTGCGGGAAGGAACCTTTGATGTCTTGGTTGGAATTAACCTCCTGAGGGAGGGACTCGACCTACCCGAGGTAAGCCTAATTTGTATCTTGGACGCCGACAAGGTTGGTTTTTTGCGATCGGCGACGAGTTTGATTCAGACCATCGGTCGAGCAGCCCGGAATTCAAATGGTAAGGTCCTTATGTACGCCGACCGGATGTCTCCGGCCATGGACGAGGCGATTCGAGAGACCAATCGTCGGCGAGGTATACAAACAGCCTATAATGAAGAGCATGGAATCACTCCCCAAACGATTCAAAAATCTGTTCGATCGATCCTCGAACGAGAAAAAGAGCATAAGCGAGCAGCTGAGACCCAAAATATTGAGGTCTTAAAGTCCGAATACAACGTACTCATTCCCGGACAAAAGAAGAAACTTATCGTCGCCCTGGAACAGCAGATGTTGGAGCACGCAAAAAATTTAGAATTTGAACAAGCGGCGGTCGTTCGGGACGAGATTCAGAAGCTGAAAGAGGGCTGAGGACCCTTGGAGAGCCGAGGTACAGAATTACGGCAACTCGTAGAGGACCAGGTCCATGGAGCCGGTCGAGATGTGGGGGAGGTATTGGGCTCTGTAGGTATAGACCGCATTCCAGTTTGAACTTATGTCCCTGTACGCTTTTTGGTAAGTCTCATCGAAGGTGATAAGGTTGTCTCGATTCATGTCGGTATTCGGATCTTCTAATGCGGAACGTAGGGCAGTCGTGAAAACCCCATTCCTACGGTTACTTTGAGAATCAAGGACCTCCCAGCTTTCTTCGAGGGGACCCGCTGCACTGATATAGAAGAAATTCGACCGGTCTTCACGGGTGTAGGTTAGAAATCGGCTCACTGTAGTCGGCAAAACGGGAACATTTTCTGACTCTATATAATAAAGGCTACTTTGGGAATAACTTCTGGGCAATTCATTTACCCCTACGCCGCTTTCGACAATGAGCCCTCCAGCGAAGCAAGCATCGACAACAATTACTATATTCACCCCAGGATCGTAACCATCGAAGAAAGTAGTAAGAACGGTGTTGGTAATGAGTTCTGGGTCTCCTACATTCCAGTTCGCATCTCGATATGGAAACACAAAAGAACGAGCGTTCGTGTACTGCTCCTGGTTATCGCCAGTTGTCGAGGTAGTTCGATTCGCAAAAAAGAGTTGTGAGTCCCCCTTTTCGTCTTCGTATACCACTGCGCCGTGGCCGGCGAAGTAAAAGAGGACAGTGTCTCCGGGTTTTGCTTTGGTCGCATGATCCGCGATATCGGCGGATATCGCAGTGTACGTCGCAGCGGCGTCTGTTTTGGTGGTAACCGAAAAACCTAATGGAGTGAGAAGATTACCAAAGTCCTGGGCGTCGTTACTGGCCCCTGGGATATTCGGAAGGGTAGCCGAACCTATGGTAGGCTGAGATGTGTTTGTTAAAGTATAATCCCCCACCCCATACACCAATGCATAGCGGGTTGGTGTATATTCCAGCTGAAAAGCGCAGCTGGACAGCAAGAGAAAAATCACCCCAAGGGCGACCATAAATACAAGATTTTTACCTTTCATCGGTCAAAACGTACCACAAAGTTTGTTTGCATTCCAATGCTAAGGCTCATTCCTGGATCCCGGCGGAGGGCCCACAGCATATGGGGGCCGGCGAGAATACCAATTGGGAAATCACCGAAGGGAAGAGACCAGGTCAACAGAGATACCTCGAAATCGGGGTAGAACGAAAAGACCTGGGTGTAGAGGTAGCGGCCGTACTGGGCACCAAACCCCCCTTGAAGTACCAGGGCCCGAATTGGAAAATCGTCCTGGACCGAAAGAGGGAAAAATCCCGAAAGGTTGAGGCCTAACCGAGAATAGACCGAGCCCCGAGGAATAACTACCGAGCCAGGCAGAGTTATGGGGAGCTGGAAACCCGGAGTGTAAGAGAGTACCAGCCCAAGCCTTGCAGCCAAGCGAAACCGGGCGGAAAACAGTAGATTGCCGTACCAGAAAGGATACAGCCCCTCGCCCAGCAGAGGATCGCCGAGGCCGAGGCCCAAAAGCCCGGTCGACAAACCCGACGACAGCCCAGTCGGATGTTGACTGTCGCTAATCGGGGAAGCCGCAGCCTGGGGCCCAGAAGCGAACACCGACCCTGAGCCCAGGCCGAGAATCATGACAAAAGTGAGGAATATGCCTATACTTTGCCGGGCAAAAGATAGCAGCATAGGTATAGGGTAATGAGGAAGCGAGAAAAAGGGAAGAACATGAGAGGGCCATACCAATGACCGGCCGAAAAGCAACAAAACACGGGCACCTCTACTCCCTTTTTGGACTCATTCTGCTCTTTATGCTTGGTTCTTGTGGGGGCGATGAATTACCACAGTTGGATCTACCTTCCGAACAAGTGCTTATAGCCCGGGGGAACGCCGCCCTGGTTATAAAACCCTACGCCCGGGTCCACGAATTACCAAATCCCCAGTCGCCAGTGCGCAATCCGGTACGATTGGGAGAAATTGGAACCATCGAGGCGGCTTCATCGGGCCAGAGCTTGGTATCGCGGAAACTCGACTACTGGTACTACGTTCGGTTCGCTACCGACGGCACGGAGTTTTCCGGGTGGATTTTTGGAGGTGATTTGGAAATTTATGCGAACCTGGCCCGGGCCCAAAATGCGGCGACCCAGCTAAGGGCGGCGAATGAATAATCTTCCTCTCGACAAAATTCTCAATATTGCCCTTCCTATAGTCCTTGGGGCGGGTATTGGGTTTGTCACTAACGTCATTGCAATTCGAATGCTCTTTCGTCCCCTCAAGGAGTATCGAATCTTTGGAATACGGGTTCCCTTTACCCCGGGTATTATTCCGCGACAGCAGGGATCCTTGGCCAGGAGTATCGGCCGCATGGTGTCGGGAAAACTCCTGAGCCCCGAGGCGGTTTTGGCCCACCTGCGGAATCCGGACTTTCAGCAATCGGTGTCCCGCGCCCTGGTCGACGCTACCGAACACTCACCCTTTGCCAGTCGGGCCTCGGAGTTTGTCCGGGGTATTGTGGGTCCCGAGGATATCCGAGGAATATTGACGACCTTGGGTGAGTCGGTGGGAAAAATCCCCCTGGAAAAAATCTTGAGCCCTGGGCTCATCAAACGGATCTCTCGGCGGGTCTTAGAGAATCAATTTGATCAAGGTGTAGGTCCAAAAATAGTGAGTTACCTAGCGGACCTGGCCCGACAGTATACGGTGGAGAATAGAAGTCTTGAAGGGCTCCTGACCGGCGAGGTGAGGAGTTCGTTGGCAAAGCTATCCCAGACCCTGTACGAGCCGGTGACCGAGTTCTTAACCGAATGGTTACGTCGGCCAGAGGTGAAACGGGAGCTCATTCGACGGGGTACCCAAATATTCGGGCAGGTACTGAACCAGCTGTCATCGGTCCAGAGGTTTCTCATAAGCGCCGGTCAGTACGACCGGACCATGACCGAGCGGATGCCCGAAATTATTAGCGACCTTCTTGCTACCTTGGACGAGAGCCTTCGTAATCCCGACAACAAGAAAAAGATTTTGGCCGCGGTGGCCGAACTCCTTGAGCGCCTGTCGACGACCCCTCTCCAGCAACTGGAAGCCCATATCAATAGGGATATAGCCTCGTTGGTAGAGCAGGGCGGCCTAGCAGCCCTCACGGCGGCAAAGAGGGAGCGAATAGGGTTGCGGGTTCAAATACTGCTGCGGCGATTTCGCGATTCCCATGGGGATGTGGATTTGAACAGGGTGCTAGAGTTTGTGACTAATCGCGGAATTGATGAGTTTTTTGGTGATTTTGGGCACTGGTTCGAAGTCTGGTTTTTTCAACCGGGGAATTTGGAAGGGTTTTTACAGCAGATTTTTGACCTGATTTTGCGGGACTCGACCGCCCTTGTGCAACCCCAAACTGGATTGAGTCAGACCTTAAGTAGGGTATTAGAACAGACTGTACCAGGAATGGTGCAGAATTTGGATATCCAGAACCTCGTCGAGAATAGGATAAATGACCTTGATGTGCTCCAGGTTGAAGAACTTCTTTTGTCCATCATGGCCAAACATTTTAAGTGGATCAACCTCTTTGGTGGCATTTTAGGGGCGCTCATTGGTGCTCTCCAGCTCATAATCCCCTAGGACGAAAGCCCAATTTCGACTTCATCCTCCGGTTGAACAAAAGGTATGGTCAAAGTAAATACCGAACCCCGTCCCAGGGAACTTTGGGCCTTGACTGTCCCCCGATGAACCCGGGCGATGTGTTTGACGATAGACAAGCCAAGCCCTGTCCCTCCCTGGGCTCGACTACGAGCCTTGTCCAGGCGATAAAACCGTTGGAAGACAGCTTCTAATTCTCGTTGGGGAATTCCAGGACCATCGTCGTGGACCGAAATGACCAGGGAATCCGTTTGTCTTTCTAAAACTACTTCAACCTTGCCGCCGGGATTCCCGTACTTTATTCCATTTTCAACCAGGTTGATTATGGCTTGTTCGAGCAGGGGCGCATTCATCGCCAGGGTACCGTCGAAGCTCGATTGGAACTGAACTTGCGTTCCCTTTTTGTCCGCTTTGTCGCTACAGGCTTCCAGGGCCCGGGAAACTACTTGGATTGGATTGCCTGGCTCGAGACGCACCGAGTTCCCCTCCTGCTCTAAACGGGAAAGGGTGAGTAGGTCTTCGATTATGTTTCGAAGTCGTTCGGATTGTTTATAGATTATCCCAAGAAATTTCGCCCTCTGAGGAGCCTTTCCATCGTCCTCGTCCAAGAGGGTTTCGACAAAACCGAGGATTGAGGTAACGGGGGTTTTGAGCTCGTGGCTGACGTTGGCCACAAACTCTTGGCGCATGGATTCGAGTTTGACCGTCCGAGAGATGTCGTGAACTATGAGAATGACCCGGGGGGGAGAGAGAATTTTCTGGCTCGAAATGTGCACGGTTTTTTCTTCGCCTCGGCGGTAAATTTTACTTTCTCGGCGAACTATATCTTCGGTGTGTTGACTTGCCTCGAAGGCCCCCAAGAATTCTGTGCTTCCAAGGAGCTCGAGGGCTTCAGGGATTGGTCCCGAGGGGTCATCGAGTAACCAATTCTTGGCGGCTTGGTTCATCATAAGAATCCGTTTGCGATTATCCAAGACCAACACTGCTTCGGCCAATTGCTCCAAGATTTGTTGGGCCTCGGCTCCCCGGGCTTGGAGGGCCCGGTTGTGGGTAAGAAGTTCTTGATGGGCAAGAGAATGGGCCAGGGCCTTCTGTTCGAGGAGCGAGAATTCTTGTTTTTGTTTCGAGAGTTCGCGTCCGGTTACAACCAGAAGAAGGAGTGCGATAGTGAAGCCTAGAGAAAGAACTACAACAACCAGGGGTTTACTCCTCGGGGCGGAAACGGTAGCCCACTCCTCGAATAGTCTCTATGAGGTCGCCTGCCTCCCCGAGTTTCTTTCGTAACCCAAGGATTTGGACGTCCACCGAACGTTCGGTTACAGGATAATCTTTTCCTTTGACTCCATCGATAATTTTATTCCGGGAGAATACCCAACCGGGGTTCCGAGCCAAAAATTCGAGAATAGAAAACTCTGTCGCGCTGAGGGGAATTGGGTTCCCTTGGTAGGTTACCTCGTGCCGTCCCTGATCAATGACTATGCCGTGGATAGAAAAACGCTCGCCCTCGGAAGTGGGGGTGAGACGGAGGGATTTTCGTCTAAGGAGGGTACGAATCCGGGCCAGCAGTACTTTGGGGCTGAAGGGTTTGGTCACGTAGTCGTCGGCCCCAATTTCTAGTCCCGTTACAATGTCCGAGTCTTCACCCTTGGCAGTAACCATAAGAACCGGTATGCCTCGGGTAGATTCAGCGGTTTTGAGCCGCCGACACACCTCGATTCCATCGAGGCCAGGAAGCATCAGGTCTAGGAGTACCAAGTCGACTACCTTTTTTGTGGCCGTAGCCAAACCTTCCTCGCCGGTTTCGGCGGTAAGGACCTGATACCCCTCCCTTTCCAGATTGTATCGAATGAGTTCCAGAATATCTGTTTCGTCTTCAACTACGAGGATGACTTCTTTGGCCATAGTTATCTCCTAGGGTTTGGTAACTCTGGAATCTTCCTTTGCGTGTAAGTCGGTCATTGCACCGCAATGACCCATTTGCGTCAAACTAACGGGCATAGCGGTTTTCAGAGGTACCCAGGTGGAGAGACACGTGGGCTCCCTGTTTTGCATACACGATACCCTCGCAAATATGGGTGACGTGATCCCCAAGTCGCTCGAGAAAACGGTTTACAAGCATGAGCTGAGTTCCGTCTTCTATGTAGGTTGGGGATTCTTTCATTATTCCAATGATGAGGACCGAGAGCTCTCGATGGAGTTCGTTCAGTTTGCGGTCTTCCGCCGCTATAGCTCGGGCTTCCTCGGAGTCTTGATTCACCAGAGCATGGAGGGAGCGATTTACCATTCGAATGCCTATCCGGGCCATTCGTTCAAAATCTGGAATAACCCGCTCGAGAAGGGGTTCACGAACGGTCGAAATGACCTTTGCCATGTGACGGGCGTGGTCACCGATACGCTCAAGATCGGAAGAAACTTGCATTAGGGTGATAAGTTCTCGTAATTGGCTGGAGACCGGCTGTTTGGTCGCAATGATCTTTGTACAACTATCCTCGATGGCCAAACGAGACTCGTCGATGTATCGATCATTGAGGATGATTTCTTGGGCAATAAGAAGATTTTGATTGAGCATAGCGTGGAGGGCCTTCCCGAGAGCTTCCTCGACATAGGTCCCCATACGTAGTACTTGTTGATATACTAAGGTCATGTGCTCTTTTCGGTCCACTTCTACTTCCTCGTCGGAGGCTACCCCATCTATGTTAGAATTCGATGTGAAAACCAAGAATATAAGGCGAGTATACGGGTATAAAAGCTATCTCTTGCCCTATTTGCCAGTCCAAAAACCCTGGGAACCCGAAGGTTGGTGGTTCCGTAGAACTGAACGAAGCCATCCTTGATTCGGACAACGATGTCGATGTGGACTTCCCCGGGTTTTGCCAGAGAAAGAATACCTGACTTCAGGCTTGTAAGGTTTTCCATGTGGAGGTGAAAATCCCTTAGATCCGGAGAGTCGGAGGGGAGGGCACTCATCGTTACCTTATAGCGATTATCGCCGAAACTGGTATCTTGTTGACGTACCCATAGGGTCTTGGTATCCATAAGGGTGGTTGGCCGGGGATCGGGTAGGGGAGTGTCGGGAAATGCGGGATCGTAGGAGTAGGAAATTTCGTAAAAGAGACGGAACCTATTTCGACTGGTAGACCAGTACTCTATACCTTCCATGGTTTGAAAGCTATGAAGAATTTGGTACACCGCGAGGGCCTGTTCTTCTGGGCTTAGGCTTGCTAGGGCTGGGGGTAGGGCCTGGATCATAAGGGTTTCGATACCGACTGTCGGACGAATTTCGCCCCGGACCCGACTCATTTCGGCAACTAATGAAGGCACTGGATTCAGGTTTCCTCCAGAGCGCCCCTCGTCGAACCGAACAATCGCCCCGTAGTCGGCAAGGTTTTGCGCTTCTTCCGCACTAAGATTGATTGTAGGAAACTGAGAATGGACCTGAGCCAGGGTAATCGGGGGCACTGAAGGTAGACCAGGATGGGCCTGGGCAAGCAGGCCCAAGGCAGCAAAAGCGAGAAAGAGCATTCCAAAAAGGGCTTTTTGTGTCATGATGAGAGCATAACCCAAAACGAATCGATTTGCGAAGGATGCCCATGAAGTATTTAGTATTTACCGGCGGAGGCACTGGGGGACACGTATTTCCTGGCCTCGCGGTTGCCGAGAAGCTTGCAAACGAACCAGACCTAGACATTATCTGGCTTGGGTCGGAAAAGGGCATAGAGCGAGACCTGGTGGAGAACAGTGGAATACCAAACCTCGAGTTTCGACCCATACCTGCGGGCAAACTTCGAAGGTACCTGAGTTTTCAAAACCTAACCGATCTCTTTCGTATCCTGGGAGCCTTCGTCGTTTGTCTGAACATATTTATGAAGGTCAAACCCTTGGGTCTGTTTTCGAAAGGGGGATTTGTTACCGTCCCTCCCGTGTGGGCGGCCGGGCTTTTGGGTATTAAGGTATTCTCCCACGAGTCGGATTTTGATCCCGGACTGGCGACGAAGTTGAACCTTGGTTTTTCTTCCAAAGTATTTGTAGCCTATCAAGAAACCCTCGAATCTCTTTCCCCTCGGCATCGAAATAAAACAGTTGTCACAGGAAACCCTATTCGCTCTCAGATTTTGGCCGGTCGGCCCGAAGACGTAGAAGCCTTCTTTTCCGGGCTAAAAACCCCTAGCGTTCGACCACTGATTTTGGTTCTGGGTGGGAGCCTCGGGGCAGTGCAACTAAACGACCTGGTCGTATCGGTGCTTAATAGTCTGCGAGGTCGGGCGGTTGTGGTCCATCAGCACGGTACCCAATGGCAGGCCCCTGAGCCCGAAGAGGGGTTCTACTATCCCCGAGCATTCTTGGGACCCGAGTTGCCGTCCCTCCTGGCCGCCGCGGACTTTGCCCTGGCCAGAGCAGGGGCGGGTACCCTGTGGGAGCTCGCCGCCTGGAAGATTCCCAGTCTCCTCATTCCCTTAACCGCCGGGAGCCGGGGAGACCAGGTGAGAAATGCCCGCTACTTTGAAAAACTTGGTGCAGTAAAAGTTTTACTTGATCCTGGGGTCGATGAGTTTCGTACGATGGTTGAGGAATTTCTAAAATCGGACTTTCGCCAATCCCTTCGTCAAAGGTATACTAGGCTACCCCTTGATCCCTCTGAGGGTATAGCATCGATTATTCGAAAGGAGATTCGTCGATGAATCTAGAAATTCCGGCTCTTGATATTGTGTTTCTCATTATCATTCTTATTGCTGTTATCCGGGCAGTATTCCGGGGATTTGTGAAAGAAATTATGGCCGTCTCCTCCATCTTTCTCGGTGTACTCTTGGCCTTCCTCTTTAGCGGTGTTGTATCCCAACTTCTAGTGCCTTACATGGGTGACACGGTTTGGAATCAAGTCATTGCCTTCTTGGGAATCTTTGTCCTCGTCTACCTGGTAGTAAAACTCTTCGAGGCAGGGCTCAATTCGCTCATCGAAAAAATTAACCTCGAGAATCTCGACAAGGCTTTAGGATTTTTTCTGGGATTAGTCGAGGGGATTTTGATAGTCTTCGTTGTTCTCTTTGGACTTCAGGTTCAGCCCTTCTTTGATCTCGAGGCCCTCTTAGGTACCAGTTACTCCTATCGTTTTCTTTCTCCCTTTTTCCCCTACGCGATTCAGGTTCTTGGGGGATAAGGAGTGTTCCAGAACGTCTTAGGCCAAGACCAACTCGTCAGTTCTCTCAGGGAAGAACTTTCTTCCGGAACCCTTCCCAGGGCACTCTTACTCTACGGCCCTCGTTATAGCGGAAAAATGACGATTGCCCTGGAGCTCGGCCGAATACTGAATTGTCAGCAGCCCAATGCTCCCTGGGGTTGTACCTGCACCAGTTGTAATCAGCATCGCCTACTCATGAGCCCCTATACCCTGTTATTAGGACCTCGCTATTTTTTGGACGAAATTTCTCTATCGGCCAGGTCTCTTGAGGTTGAGGATCGAGAGGCGGGGCGGTACTTGTACCTAAGGGGAGTTCGAAAACTTACCAGTCGGTTCGAACCTATCCTCTGGGATGGTGACGAACAAAAAATTGCTAAGGCCGGACCCCTCCTCGAATCTCTCGATGAAGAACTATCTACCTTGGCCCCTGAGAGTCCCCTAAAAACTCGAGAGCTTACGAATCGCCTGAATAAAGTGAACGCCCTAGCCGAGAAATTGGTCGCGGTGCTGCCCAGCGACGGGTACACGGTAAATATGATTCGCAAAGCCAGCTACTGGGCCCACATGACCAGCGCTTCGGCAAAAAAGGTTATTATTTTGGAGGACGCCGATCGATTAAACGAGTCGGCCCGAAATAGTTTATTGAAGATTTTGGAAGAACCGCCGAAGGATACCCATTTTATTTTGGTAACGTCCCGGCTAACCGGTATCATTCCGACCCTACGTAGTCGTCTTCGACTTTACCTTTGCCCCCAGCGAAACCCAGAGCGAGAAAGGGAAGTTCTTCAGCGTATCTTTCGTTTACCAGTCCAAGATGGGGATGGGGGAACCCTCGCCGAGGCCTTCGAAAAATTTGGCCCCGATCGAGCTGGAGAATCTCGTTCTCGCGCCGAAACTTTTTTGGAGGGACTTCTTTCGCCCCAAGGAAAATTTGCCATGTCGACCGAGGTAGGAACTTGGCTGGATAGTCTTAGCCCTGGTTCGAGACGGGAAAACCTTCGGCGGTTTTTAGGTGTCGTGGAACAGGGACTCCGGGATCATCTGAGCCTTGGGGATGGAGGAATAGAAGAGGCAAAAGACGCGGTTCGAGTGAGCGCTATTCTTCGAGAAATTGATGTCCAATACCAACGGTTCGAGCAGTATAATATACCCGGGGCTACGGTAGTCGACCAAATCTTCTTTGCCGGGACGGATTTTTAGTTCATGCGAAAATTTATACAGCGAGCTCTTCCCAAACTTTCTAAGTTGGACTTTCCCCAGGTCCAGGCCCTCATTTTAGATTTGGCTCAGGAAAACGAAAACCTCGAAGTAGTGCTGGACAGTATGACCGATGGGGTGCTGGCCGCAGATACAGAAAACCGGGTAATTCTCTGCAATAAGGCAGCCGAACGATTAATTCCCCTGACCACCGGGGATGTGTACGACCGACTCCTGTGGGAGGTTATCGAAGATCTGGATATATCCCAGTTCGTACAGGGGTGCCTGGTAAACCAAGAAACCATCGAAGATCGGGAGTTTTCCCTCCCAGGCCATGGGGGTAATACCCGTATTTTGAGTATAAGTGTTCATCCCTTGGTGCAGGCAGGAAAGGTCCAAGGGAATATTCTTCATCTACAAGATATTTCTGAAAAACGATGGCGTGAAGCCCGACTGCGCAGGGCCGAGAGCCTGGCAAGCCTTACGACCCTTACCGCCGGGGTTGCCCACGAAATCAAAAATCCCCTGGGATCGATTGGAATTCATATTCAGTTGATTCAGAAGATGTTGGCAAAGAAGCGCTCGGTTACCGGGGACGAAATTTCGCCCCTTCTGGAGGTTATGAACGAAGAGGTGGACCGTCTGAATAAAATTGTGGTCGATTTTCTCTTTGCCGTTCGTCCGATGGATATTCGCCCCTATGAAAGTTGCCTCAACTGCCTTATTCGGGAACTTTTGGAGTTCATGCAATATGAGTTAGAACAAGCCAAGGTAAAGGTTGTTCCCGACCTGGAAGAGAAACTGCCACGAATTATGATCGATGAAAAATTCATGAAGCAGGCTATTCTTAATATGGTCAAGAACTCGATGAACGCTATGCCCAAGGGTGGTACCCTGGTCTTGAGTACCCGGAAGAAGGGCGACGAGGTAGTTTTTCGCATAATCGATGACGGTGAAGGTATGAGTACCGAAGTAATGGGCAAGATTTTTGAACCCTATTTTACAACCAAAGACTTTGGCTCAGGAATCGGGCTTACCTTGGTCTATAAAATTATTAAAGAGCACGGTGGAGATATTTCGGTAGTAAGCCAAGAGGGTCGGGGAACTACCTTTACCCTGACCTTCCCAATTCCCCAGAAAGTACAAAAGCTCCTGGGAGAAGAGTCGAAGACCGAATGGGAGATTTCCGATGAAATTTAACATACTCATTGCCGAAGACGAGAAGAATATTCGCGAGGGTTTAGCAAAGAACCTCGAGATGGATGGGTACAACGTCTACGGTGCCGAGGACGGCCAAAGGGCCCTGGAACTCATGGCCCAGGAAGAAATAGACCTGGTCATTACGGACCTAAAAATGCCCCGACTATCTGGTGAACAGTTATTAAAGGAAGTGGTCCAGCACTGGCCAACGGTCTCGGTTATTGTCCTCACCGGCCACGGCACGATTGAAACTGCCGTTCAAGCGATGCGCGACGGTGCATTCGACTTTTTGACCAAACCCCTGAACCTTGACCGCCTAAGCCTTCTGGTGAAACGGGCCCTATCGACCCGCGAGTTGGTATTGCAACACCGGGCGCTCCAAGAAGAACTCGAAAATCGGAAACAACTGAACAAAATTATCGGAAAGAGTCCGATAATGCAGAAGATTTTCGACGTGCTCAAGCAGGTTGGACCTACCAAGGCCTCGGTTCTTATTACTGGCGAGAGTGGGGTTGGAAAAGAACTCATTGCCGATGCGATTCATCAGCTGTCTCCCCGGGCGCCCAAGGCCTTTGTAAAGGTGCACTGCGCGGCCCTGAGCGAAACCCTCCTGGAGAGTGAACTCTTTGGCCATGAAAAAGGGGCCTTTACTGGAGCAGTTAACCGTAAACGGGGTCGATTTGAATTGGCTCACCTCGGGAGTCTGTTTCTGGACGAAATTGGCGAAATCAACCAAGCGGTCCAAATCAAAATTTTGCGAGTCCTCCAAGAAAAAAAGTTCGAACGGGTAGGGGGCGAGGATACCGTCGAGGTCGATGTTCGAATTATTGCGGCTACCAACCGAGATTTGAAGAAGGAGATCGAGGAAGGGAGGTTTCGGGAAGACCTCTATTATCGTCTGAATGTGGTGAACTTGTTTATTCCTCCTCTTCGGGAGCGCAAGGAAGATATTCCACTTCTCATTGCAGCGTTCCTCAAGGAGTTTTCCGAGGAGAACGGCAAAAGGATAAACGGTCTGGATACCAAGGCCCGGGCGGCCCTTCTGCGTTACAACTGGCCGGGAAATATTCGGGAACTGAGAAACACCCTGGAAAGTGCGGTCGTTCTGGCAAAGTCGGATATTATTACCCCCGACGATTTGCCCTCCCACATTTCCCAAGAAGGGGATGAGGATTTTGTGAAGCTGCCCATTGGTATTACTATGAACGATGCGGAAAAAGAACTGATTCGTGCTACTTTGGCCGCAGAGAAGGGCAATAAGAGTAAGGCTGCCGATGTATTGGGCATCGGTCGAAAGACCCTACACCGGAAAATTGCCGAGTACGGGTTAGAAGAATAGAGGAGCAAGGCGTGGTGGTCTCCTATAGGTTGAGGTTTGTCTTTTTGTCGGGCTGATTTTTTTCGTGCTTCCGATTGTGTTGTTCGCTCAAAGTGCAGGGGGCTATCCCGCCACCGGTGGGCGGGTGGATATAACCCAGGCCCGGGGCCTGTTGCTGCCCAATACGTCGATCAACACCCGGACTGCGGGGCAGGCCATTCCTGCGTTGGATACTCCGGTGCTGGTGTACTGCCGGTCGGGAAACAGGAGCGCCCAGGCGGCTCGAAGTTTGACAGCCCTGGGGTATACCCGGGTGTATGACCTGGGGGCAATTACCGCCTGGGATGGGGATTTGGTGCGGCCTTGAATTCGCAAGTCTCAACGATTGACTACTGAACATGAGCCGGCTCCCGTTCGTACTCGACAATATCGACTTGGAAACTGCTGTCCATTGCAATTTATTGGGCTAAGGAGGGCAAATGCCAGGGCCGCGTAGTCCGGCACATCCTTTGCGCCGTTCAAAATCCGATCCCAAGCACTACCTTTCTTCGATACTCACGGATGATCTGCGAGATGGTCGACGATTCGTTGATAGCTACCATTAAGCCGGCTGGTAATTTCGGTTGCCAGGCGCTGTTTCTCTGGGTCATCGGCATGGCGATCGGGGTGATAGAGGGATAAAAGACGCTTATAGGCCTTTTTGACCTCGGTGAGACTCGCCCCGGCTTCGAGCTCCAAGTTCCTATAGTCTTTTATTAAGGTGGAGCTTGGGGACTGAGGCCCAGGTGTTCGGGGTGGTTTCTTGGCCGAAATATCCTCGCCTTCTAAAAACGAATTGAGTTCCTGCCACGCGTCCTTGAAGTCCGGGTCCCACGAGGGTCGGTCTTCTTCAAAAATGGAGCGGATTGTTCGTCCGAGGTTATCGAGAATGTCTTTCATTCAAAGAGCTCCCGGTGTAAACGTTTTACCGATTCTTCCAAGTGTTGGGCAGGCACGGCCAGAGAAAGGTTAATATCCGATCCTCCCAGGCTAATCATACGAATAGGAATGCCCTTAAGGGCTGAAAATACCTTAGACGTCAGGGTTCCTTCCTTCCAGAGGTCAGCCCCTACCAGGCTAAGGATAGAATGGTTCGGCTGGATTTCTACCTGGCTAAACTCCCGTAGATCCTGGAGGGCAGGTGCCAGGGCCGGAGTATCTTCGACGGTAAGCGATACCGAGACCTCACTGGTGGTAACCAGGTCTACGGGGATTTTTCGAGCGGCAAAAACCGAAAAAATGGCCTGTAAAAAACCGTAGGCGTTGAGCATTCGGCTCGATTTGACCGTAATTATGGTGATACCCTTTTTACTGGTAATTGCCTGGATGCCCTTGGGACCCGTGCCCGGTTGTCGAGAATGAATGCGGGTGCCGTAGGCCTGAGGTTCTTTGGTATTTTTTACAAAAACCGGAATTGATTTTTCGATTGCTGGAGCGATGGTCGACGGATGAATAACCTTGGCCCCAAAGTACGCCAGCTCGGCTGCCTCTTCGTAGGATATTTCTTCGATAGTCCGGGCTGCGGGAATGAGTCGGGGGTCCGAAGTCATAATACCGGTAACGTCGGTCCAGATTTGTACCTCTTCTGCATCTAAAGCGGCACCAAAGATGGTCGCACTGTAATCCGATCCACCCCGGCCGAGGGTCGTAGTAATCCCCGAAAGGGTCGATCCTATAAAGCCTTGGGCAATAACTAGGTGGTCTTTTTGGGGATGAACGAACTCTTTAATTCGGCGATAGGATTCATCCTTATTGAGGGAAGCAGCAGTAAAGTTCTCGTCGGTAACCACACAGGTTCGTGAGTCTATGAGGGTCGACGGGATACCTCGGGCCTGGGCTGCAGTCCATAACAGATGGGTAGAGAGCCCCTCGCCAAAACTCACCAATGCATCCTGGGATCGAGGACTCACTTCATGGACCAAGACGAGGCCCTTCATGAGGCTAGCCAATTGCTCGAACAAGCCATCGATACCTGACTTACCTTGATCTGCAATGGTGGCGGTAGCTCTAGCGGTGAGGGCATAAAGAACCGGGTAATGCAGGTCTTTCAGGAATTGCAATTCACTCTTTGCCTGTTCCTCGTCACCCTCGAGGGCCGCAACCCCAATCCGCAGAAGAGTATCGGTAGTTCTTGCCATGGCACTGGAAACAAGAACTGGGCTCCGGTCTTTCTGGGCCCAAGCAATGTCGAGAACCTGATTCATGAGCTCGGCATCTCCGACACTGGTGCCACCAAATTTGAGAACGATCATGTTAGAGGTATCCCAGTTCCCAAAGGGCCTCGGCGTTCAGAATTGCCGCTCCCGCAGCTCCACGGACGGTGTTGTGTCCAAGAATTACCATTTTGATGTCAAAAACTGGGCATTCTCGAATTCGGCCGACCATGGTAGCCATCCCTTTTTGGAGCCAAATATCCCGGGCAGGCTGGGGCCGATCGGGGGCGTCCATGAGAACAATAGGCTTGTCCGGCGCGAATGGGAGGTTTTTCTCTTGGGGCATACCACGGAAGTTTTCCAGAACCGTGCGAACTTCGTCGGGGCTGGCCTTCTTTTTGAGCTTGATCGAAACGGTCTCGGTGTGGCCGTCTAATACCGGTACCCGATTGCACTGGGCGCTCACCAGGAAATCCGCCGGGATAATCTTGCCATCTTTGTAGGTCCCAAGGATTTTTTTGGTCTCGGTCTCGAGTTTTTCCTCTTCATCCCCTATATAGGGAACCACGTTTCCCAGGATTTCCATACTTGGTACCCCAGGATATCCGGCACCAGAAATTGCCTGCATGGTAGTAACTTGCACCGCTTCGATACCAAAGGCTTTATGAATGGGTGCCAAAGCCATAGCCAAGAACATGGTAGAACAGTTCGAGTTCGTAATAATTTTTCCCTTGGTCTTTTGGGTGTCGAGAATTTGAAAGTGTTCGGGGTTGATTTCGGGAATTACCAGAGGCACATCTTTGTCCATCCGGTGATTTTTGGAGTTGGAAATGACGAAGTGACCGGCGCCGGCGAAGCGACTTTCGGCCTCACCCGCGACACTCGAATCGAGTCCTGAGAACAGAATTGGGCTTTCGAGGGCTTCATCCAGGCTTTTTACGGTCATGGATGCAACGGCCTCAGGGATTGGTGAGTCTTGTTTCCAACCGGCGGCCTCGGCGTAGGGCTTGCCTGCCGAACGGGGACTTGCCACCAGTTCGTGGATTTTGAAGGTCGGGTGCCCTTGGAGGAGGGTGATAAACTTCTGACCTACAGTACCGGTGGCTCCTAAGATTGCTACATTTATCGTTTTCATTCCCGGCCTCCTTGGGGTGGGTAGTTGTGTAGTTGGGATGGGGTCAATCTATCTAGGGGAAAATCAATTGTCAATGGAGACTCGGGGGACTCTTGAGGTGTATACTGGCCCTATGAACAACGACTTTACCCAAAGAGTAGAGGCTGCACTGGCCTCGGTTCGAAGTCACTCGACCGAAACTCCCCGAGTTGGGCTGGTCCTGGGCTCGGGACTTTCCAATATCGTCGACCAGTTTCAAGGTACCACGATTCCGTATAAAGACATTGCCGGCTACCCCGAAGCTACAGTTGTTGGCCACAAAGGTGTACTTAAGCTTGGGCAAGAAACCGCGGTTATGGCCGGGCGATTTCACTACTATGAGGGCCATTCGATGGACTCGGTGGTCCTTCCAATCTTCCTCTTAGCTGCCCTGGGGGTCAAGACCGCCATATTGACCAACGCGGCGGGGGGAATTTTACACTCCCTGAATCCCGGCGACCTGATGCTTATTTCCGACCATATCAATATGCTGGGGGCAAATCCCCTAACAGGCCAAAACAACCCTGAAATGGGGCCCCGGTTTCTCGACATGTCCACCGCCTATGACGCGGAACTGCGAAAGTTAGCTCGAAATCTGGATCCCCTTTTGACCGAAGGAACCTATATTGCTGTTCCCGGACCGAGTTACGAAACCCCAGCAGAAATACGAGCCTACCGGGCCATGGGCGCCGACGCGGTTGGTATGTCGACGGTTCCCGAGACCATCGCGGCCCGGTACCGGGGGCTGAGGGTTGCGGGGATTTCGGTCATTACCAACAAGGCCGCGGGGCTGGGTCACCTGTCTTTGAGCCACGATGAGGTTGTAGAAACCGGGAAAACCGCCGAGGCTCGGCTAACAAAACTCCTGCTTGGTTTGGCGAAGAACCTTTAGGGGTTCTTAGGGACTCTTTCGAACCTTGGCAAAATCCAAACCCAAACGCAAATCTACAACTAAGCCTACAACTGACGACAGCTCGTCCGAAGAATTCAAACTCGAAGAACGGGGAGGCGCGGTGGCGGACCCTCGATTCTCGTCCCGGGCCCGAGAGAAAATTCAAGAAGAAATAGACCTTGCCGGTGGTCGAGAAGTGCTATTTATTTGTTTCTCCGACGAAGACGGGCTTATCTACCGTGTCTTTCCCCTAGCCCGGGGCGATCACTCCCAGGTACCGGCGTCGATGATCCAAATCCTCCGGGGTCGCTTTGCCGATCCGGACCTGGAGCCAAACCCCTCGGATGCCCGGATTATCGTTCATAATCACCCCAGCGGGGTCCTTTTCCCGAGCAAAGCCGACCTGGAGGTAGCCAGTATCCTGGCCCAAGAGGGTATAGGAACCTGGATAGTCGATAACCAGGTCCAGCGGGTTTTTATAGTCAACGAAGCCTACCACGAACCCGAGGCCGAAGAGTTAGATGACGAGGAACTGGGAAAAATTCTGGAGCCCGGTGGTGCTCTGGATCGATTGTCCGACAACTTCGAACCTCGGCCCACCCAGGTCCAAATGCTTAGGGCCGTGGCGTCGGCCTTCAATACGAACAAGATCCTGGTCTGCGAAGCGGGTACCGGAGTTGGTAAAAGTTTTGCCTATCTTGTTCCGGCAATCCGCTGGGCTTCCCAAAACCAGGAGAGGGTTGTGGTCTCGACGGCCACAATCAACCTCCAGCACCAGCTGATAGAAAAAGACATTCCCATGGTCCAGAAGATGCTCGGGACCAAACTCAAGGCGGTACTGGCCAAGGGGCGCAATAACTATTTGTGTTTGAATCGATTAGAAGACGTACTGGAAGAGGATTCGCTCTTTCGCGAGGAAGATGATGCTTTGACCCGCATTGCCCAGTGGGCGGAAACGACAAAATCCGGGGAACGAAGCGATTTGAGTTTCTATGCCCCCGATTCCTTGTGGGGACGGATTAACTCGGACCCCGACTCCTGCTCCCCCGCCCGGTGTCGAGCCCGGGAGTCGTGTTTTCTGCTCAAGGCTCGCCGGGAAGCGAGCCAAGCGGGGCTTATCGTCGCGAATCATCATCTGTTTTTTGCCGACGCAGCCATGCGGGCTCAGGGGTTAGGGTACGAGAGTACGGTGATTCTGCCGGGGTTTACCCGGGTGATTTTTGATGAAGCCCACACCATTGAAAATGCTGCAACCAGTTACTTTTCCCGATCCCTGAATCGGTTCTCGGTCTACAAATACATGAATATGTTGCTGCGCCGAAAGGGTGGCAAGAGCTTGGGTATCGTCCAAGTTATGCGAAGTTTTGTCGGCCTACAACTGCCCGACGCCGAATCCCTCATCGACCAGATAAAGTCTACCGTCCAGGACACAGAGAAGGCCATTCTCGAGTTCCTTGGAACCTCCCAGAATCTCCGCCTTCACCCTGCCCAAGCCGAGGGTGAAAACCGGTTGAGCGATAGTTATGGGCAAATGAATCAGGAGCTTTTTCATCCCCTGGCCGCCCTCCAGTCCGCGCTCCTGGGTTTGGTCGATCATCTAGCCCAAGAACTGAAGACCCTCAAAGACGAGGACTTGGAAATCCCCCAGGTAAGCGATTTACGAATTATCATCCGGCGGCTCGAGGATTCGGCGGGACTGTGTCAGGACTTTCGCCAATACCACGAGCAACCGGATTTGGTGTTCTGGATCGACAAATCTCGGGTCCCTTCGACCGGCGATATGTTTGTTACCCTAACAGCCACTCCTTTGGATATAACCACGATGATGCGGGACACGGTGTTCGAGCCCTACGAAACGGTGGTTCTGACCAGCGCTACTATGGCGGTTCAGGGCCGGTTTGATTTTTTTGAGCGTCGGGTTGGGCTGACCGGTTTCGCTCCCCTTCGGGGTACTTTTCAAAGCCCCTTCGACTATAGTTCCCGGGTTCTCTTGGCCGCGCCGGCCGATGCCCCCGACCCAACTTCTGCCGGCTACCCCGATTACCTCATTCGAGTCGTGTCCCAGGCGGTTACTATTTCCCAGGGCAGGGCGCTCATTCTTTTTACCTCTTACGCCCTATTGAACCAGGTTTTTGATGGAGTGCGGCCGGTCCTCGAACAGGCGGGAATTCCTGTCTACCGCCAAGGGGACGACGACAAGACCCGGCTTCTACGTACCTTTCGCGACGACGTAGCCAGTGTCCTGTTTGCTACCGATTCTTTTTGGGAGGGGGTAGATACTCCCGGAAGTTCCTTGGAGCTACTTATTTTGAGCCGGTTGCCTTTCAAGGTGCCAACCGACCCGGTCGTAAAGGCCCGGGCCGAAGCGATCGAGGCCCGGGGTGGCAGTAGCTTTATGGAAATGTCTGTACCCGAAGCAATTATGAAGTTCAAACAGGGGTTTGGCCGACTCATGCGCCGTAGTGACGACCGAGGGGTAGTGTTAGTCACCGATGTACGCCTTATTCAAAAGCAGTACGGTCGTTTGTTTCTTGGGAGCCTACCGGAAACACGGCGAGTCTTTGGGACTACAGATGACGTGTTGTCGGGAATTCAACGGTTTTTTGATACGGTAGTGTAAGGAGGCTATTCAATGGAATCTCTCATGAATATCCGCTCGGAAGTAGACACTCTTAAGACAGTGCTCCTGCATCGACCGAGCCACGAGCTGGAAAACCTTATACCCGCCTATTTGGACGAAATGCTTTTTGAGGATATTCCGTATCTGGAGCAGATGCAGGTCGAACACGATGAGTTTGCCCGGACACTTTCCAGCCGGGGGGGTTGAGATTCTCTACTTCGAAACACTGCTTACCCAGGTATTCGAAATACCCGATGGGAAGAATCGAGTAGTCGACGGGGTTCTTCGGGAGGTACGGACCCAAGACCCAGAACTGAAAGGCTCGATAAGAGCCTTTCTCCAGTCGATGCCCCCAGAGCTTTTGACCCGTGGCCTCTTGGCCGGCCTTACCAAGGAAGAAGTAGAACCCTTTGGTGGTCCTGTGCGCTTGTCGACTTACATCAAAGAAAGCTATCCGTTCTACCTAGACCCTATTCCCAACCTGTACTTTTCTCGGGACTACGGCAGCGTCATTGGAAACCGAATATCGGTAAATTCCATGAAGTCCCAGGCTCGCAGGCGCGAGTCGATGCTCTTGCAGGCAATAGTTGACTACCATCCTCGGTTTGATGGTGCAGGGGCAGAGCCCTGGCATCGTTGGGACGAGGTTGACATTATCGAGGGTGGCGATATTTTAGTTTTGAGCCCAAAGGTAGTTGTTATCGGTTGTAGTGCCCGAACGAGCCCTGAGGGGATCGAGGAACTGGCCTTACGAATCCTCCACAGCGACCAAGGATTCCGGGAAGTACTTGTCTTCCAAATACCCTTTACCCGGGCGTATATGCATCTGGACACAGTGTTTACAATGGTAGATTATGACACCTTCACGATTTATCCCGGGGTTGAGGATCGAATATCGATCTATCGTTTGACCCTCGGCTCTGGAAATGGTTTAGCTATTGTACCAGAAACCAATCTGGAAAAGACTCTATCCAAGAGCCTTGGATTACCGGGAGTTCGTTGGGTCCCGACCGGTGCTGGTCATGCCCTTACGGCCCAAAGAGAGCAATGGAACGACGGAACAAACACCTTGGCCGTGGCCCCGGGGGTCGTCATTACCTATCGTCGCAATAGAGTCTCGAACGATCAACTTCGGCGAAAAGGGATCGAAGTCCTCGAAATTCCCGGATCCGAACTGGTTCGGGGGAGGGGTGGTCCCCGGTGTATGAGTATGCCTATCGTTCGATCGTGACATTTTAATAGAAATACCGAAAAAGTAAGGAGCGATGTATGCCAATACAACTCAAAGGCCGCCATTTTTTGACCCTAAGAGATTTTTCTTCGGATGAAATTCGTTACCTTCTGGACCTGAGCCATGATCTGAAAAAGAAGAAGCGGGCAGGAACCCACGGAAACCTCTTATCCGGTAAAAATATCGTGCTCATTTTCGATAAGACCTCTACCCGTACCAGGGCAGCCTTTGAAACAGCCGCCTTCGACGAGGGAGCCCGGGTTACTTACCTTACCAACAGCCAAATGGGAAAGAAGGAATCGATCGAAGATACTGCCAAGGTTCTAGGTCGCTACTACGATGGTATCCAGTTTCGAGGGTTTGAACACTCGACCATCGAAGAGCTCGCCCAGCACGCCGGGGTCCCAGTATGGAACGGTCTTACCGATCAGTTTCATCCCACCCAAGTCCTGGCCGACCTCATGACCCTCCAAGAACACTGCCCCAAACCTTTACACCAAATGAAGCTGGTGTATATCGGCGATGCTCGAAACAATACAGCGAACAGCCTCATGATTGGAGCGGCGAAGGTCGGGGTCAGCTATACCTCCATAGCCCCCCGAAGCCTCGCTCCTTCCCCGGAAGTCATTAACCTGGCCAAAAAGATCTCCGAGGAGACCGGTTCAAAAATCGAAATTACCGAATCAATTTCCGAAGGAGTCAAAGGGGCCGACGCTATTTATACAGACGTTTGGTTTTCTATGGGGGAAGAAGACAAAATAGCCGAGCGCATTGCCCTCTTGAAGCCCTATCAGGTTACCCGAGAAGTTCTCCAGGCCTCGGGAAATTCGCCCGTGCTTTTTCTCCACTGTCTCCCGTCCTTTCACGATACAAAAACCCAAATTGGCCGAGAAATATTCGATCTATATGGACTCGCCGAAATGGAAGTAACCGACGAGGTCTTTCGATCCCCCAATTCCGTTGTATTTGACCAAGCAGAAAATCGACTCCATACCATTAAAGCCGTTATGGTTGCGACGATTGGGCATTAAACTCCTTCTCCACCTCGAGAAGGGCCTGCCAAACCCGAGGCCCGAATAAGTCAATACCCGAGAGCCCGGATCGATCGTCCTTGGTCAAGATCGCTAACGTTTCCTCGTGGCTATAGGCTTGTTTGTACTGCCGGGCAGACCGAAGCGCATCGTATTTGTCGGCCGCCGAAACAATGAGGGCCTCGACAGGAATTGCCTCCTGGGCCAGGGGAATAAGACCTTCGTAGTAGGAACTCTCTTTAGAGTCTAAGGAACATATTTTTCCCTCCCTATCCAGAATGCCCGGGTAGCCCGTGCCGTTCCAGTGTTGATGGTGGTGGAGGGCTATCGAATAGGCCATTTCCAGCCGGGAGTCGGATTCCGATGTGGACTCCTGCATTCTTCGGATTATTTGGGCTCCATAAATCGGGTGCATCTGCATTTCTCTTCGCTCGGTTTCGTCGAGAACCCTTTGGAGCTTAATAAGATGGGGGATTGCTACTTTTCCGATATCGTGGAGAGCCGCAACGGTTCCTATATCTTCGACCCATTTCTCATCGAAACCCAAGGCTCGAGCTAAAATTTGGGCGTAGCGATTGACCCTCCAAACATGTGCCCCTGTAAGTTCGTCGCTATACTCGGCTGCGGCACAGATTCCATGAATACTTTGAATAAATCGTTGGTCAGCTGCGATTGCCAAATCGGCCATAGAAAAGATGAGCACTGCAGTATCTGCGACGGTCTCCAAAAGCCGGACGTCCTCGCGCCCGAGAGATCCCGACTTGTTGAAGCCAATGATTGACACGTCGTTGCGATGATAATTGACAAAATTTTCCATTGGTCTGCCCAGAAAATCCCGAACTAGGGGTAGGACAGGATAGGCCCGATCGAAGCCTTCTTGGGAATCCCACTTCTTCCGATCGTCCCAAATTCCTTTCCCAAGACGAAAGGATTGTAGGATAGGGGCATTGGAACCCTGCGGAATGAGAATATCCGAGGCGACTAGACCCCTAGCAAAATACAAAGAGCCCCGAGGATCTTTCGTCCGATTTGGATCAAACCGAACTATCATTACCCCCTCGAATCCTTCTTCGAGAATGAGCCGAGCCAGGTAAAAATCATCGTATCGGGTAGTTTTTAGGGTAAGAAAGTCGTGGCGCAAGGCGTGGAAGAATACATCCAGGGCCTTTTTTCTCAGGTCGGCTTGAACCTGGAGAGTTACGTCGTCGAGCCAGACCAACCAGGTTTCACATAGGGGGTCTTCTCGAACTTGGGCTCGATACCACGAATTGGTTACGGACGAAAAGTATGGTCGCTCTTCGTCTTTATTCTCAGAGGAGAACAAACATTCGACGACGGGAATGTCCTTTTCGGATTGAATAAAGTCCTCCAGGCGGACAATACCACTTTTGGTAAAGAAATCGTGGGTTTCCCCCGCGGAAAGGAGGATCGTACCGTCTCTATCCATAATAAACGCCGGATCTTTCCGAAAACGAGGGAGGGACAACAGCATTTCGCTATTTGCGTTCATAGCCCGGGAGACCGTTCGGGTAGTTACACTGACGAGAAACGGTATGACGAAAGGTAGGTACATTGAAACCTGGGGCCAATGTTTGGCGAAGGTCAGAATCGATCCGATGCCAAGGGCAACAAGGTAACCGCTGGGTTTTTTCATTTCTTGAATAAGAAATGATTTTACTGCTCTACTCATTTTCATAGAAAAACTCTCCTGTTCGCATTATTGTATATACAACAAAATAAAGGGAGTTTCTATGGAAAAAGTTTCGATCGATGTGCTTATTTTGGGTTCTGGTACCGCAGGACAAACGGCTGCCGCTGCACTTGCGGGTCACGGACTTTCGGTGGGCCTCGCCGATTCGGGAGATTTTGGAGGTACCTGTGCCTTGCGAGGATGTCAGCCGAAAAAGTACCTCGTTGTTCCGGCCCATGCTGCCTTGGAAGGCAAAGCTTTGGTGGGGAGGGGATTTCGTAATCACCCTGAACTTGTTTGGGAAAAAATGCAAAAAGCCCGAAAAGAGTTTACCGATGCCGTTCCCCAAGGGACCAAAGACTACCTAACATCCCTCGGTGTTCAGGTATTCGATAACTCCGCAGAATTCCTCGATGTCGATACCTTTCGGGTAGGAGCAATAACCTTGAAACCCCAGAGGGTGCTTATCGCAACCGGAGCCCGGCCCCGGCCCTTGGTCATTCCTGGAGGGGAGTTTGCTCTTTCGAGTGACGATTTTTTATATCAGGACGATCTTCCAGACCATCTAGTTTTTATCGGAGGTGGATATATTTCTCTCGAGTTCGCCACCGTCGCCCTCGCTGCAGGGAAGAGGGTTTCTCTTGTGCATCGGGGTTCGGGAATCATGGAGCCTTTCGACCCCGATCTCGTAGCTATCCTCCAAAATCGCTATACCGAGGAAGGTATACGATTGTACCTAAACGACTCTCCTACTTCGATCGAACAGGACTCGAAAGGGTTTACGGTAGTCTTGGAGTCTGGAGAAAGGGTAAAGGCCGACCGGGTATTTGCAAATTTAGGGCGAATTCCAAATACCGATTCCCTCGGGGTCGGCAAAGGGAATATCTTGCTAGAAAGGGGAGCTATCCAAGTAAGTCCAGGTATGAGGACGTCTAATCCGCGGGTGTACGCCGCCGGGGATTGTACGGTGGGTATTCAACTCGCCCCGGTGAGCGATGCCCAGGCCCGAATTGCTGCCCACAATATTCTTGAAGATATCACCAATGCCCCCGGGCGTTATAAAGACCTCAACCTCGACGTACTTCCAACAGTGGTATTTACCTACCCACAATTGGCTCAGTTTGGTTATTCCGAGAGTCGAGCCCTAGCCTGTAGTAAGAAGGTACGAATCAACCGGGGCAGTGGGGCAGGGTGGCCAAATTATCGCCGGTTGAACGAAAAAACGATGGAATATAAAATAATGATCGACGAAGAATCGGGCCAGATTCTCGGCGCTCACATTCTCGCCCCCCAGGCGGGAGAACTCATAAATCTTCTGGCCCTTGCTGCCCTTCAAGGGATTTCGGCCCAGGACTTTGCAGAAATTCCTTGGGCCTATCCTACCTACACTGCTGATCTGAAATATATGCTCGGCTAGGCCTGGGGCTCTTGTCCGGTGCCCAGGTGCCGGGCCAGGGCTCGTCGGGCTATTCGGGTAATTACCAAGGTTACGCCGATAGTCGCAACCAAGCCTAATCCGTTAATCGTAGGTTGAATCCAGACCGGTGCTCCTCCGGTATCCGGTGACCCCGCAGCCAGCTGGGTTACATCTCCGGCCAAAGAGCCAAAGTATACGAACATAATCGTACCGGGAATCATGCCAATCCACGAAGCCAAGACATAAGGAATCAATCGTATTTGGGTAGCCCCGTATGCGTAGTTCTGAAGATTAAAGGGGAAAATTGGAGATAGACGAGTAAGGAGGACAATCTTCCAGCCCTCCGAGGCCACTGCTCGATCGATAGCTTCGAACTGAGCGTTTCCGGCGATTTTCTTCTGAATCCATTCCCGGAGTAAGGACCTTCCCAGTAAGAAAGCCAGGGCCGCACCGATAGTCGAACCGGCACTGACAAACACCGTGCCCCAGCCCAGACCAAAGAGAAATCCTCCGGCTAGGGTAATAACACTCCCGGGTAAAAACGCAACCGTAGCCAGGATATACAAGAGGATAAAAAGTAGTCGCCCGGTCCATCCAAGCCCCCCTATATATTCCAAACCCTGAATCACCAAACCGGGTAGGTCAAAGAAAAAACCAGCGACCAAAGCGGCCCCCAACAAACCCAGAATTACCACTCTCTTCAGAACTACTGAACTCATAAAGACCCCCTAAAACCTTTCAAAAGACGTAGAATTTTCCGAACCCGAGGATTAAACAGTTTGGGCCCTAAAAGCTGTCCCGCTACTCGCTTGTAGACCTCGCTCACCGTAGGATAGGGGTACAGGGGGCCTAAGAATCGGCCGATCTTCCACCTTTCTTTTACCGCAAATACCCCGGGTAGGAGCATTTCCCCCGCATGGGGGCCCAGAAGCTGCACTCCTATGACCCTTTGTTTTGGGTCGATTAAGAACTTTGCCCGACCGGCGGTTTCCCCTTCGGCGAGGGCGCGATCGTTCCCGCCCATTTCGACCACCAAGGTTTGAAATGACAGGCCCGCAGTCTTTGCTGCCTGTTCATTCAAACCGACCGAGGCCAATTCTGGCTCGCAGTAGGTAACCCACGGAACCGCAGAGTAAGAAATCTTGCCTGGAAGTCCGAGGGCAAACTTTCGTACCGCCAAGCTTCCTTCGGCGCCGGCTACGGGGGTAAAAAGGTACTGACCGTTACAATCCCCAATTGCCAAAATATGCTTCTTGTTGGTCCTCAGTTGATCATCGACGGGGAAGAATCCTCTTTCTACCCTCACTCCGGCTTTTTCAATCTCGAGATTTTCCGTGTTTCCAATACGACCAATTGCGACCAGGATTTCATCTGCCTCGAACGAATTTCCATCGTCCAAGATAACTCGTTTTTTGGTTTGATTTTTGTCTCCCGATGGAGACTCGACTTTTACCGCGAGCCGTCCGGTTTGGATTGTTATTCCCTCTTCCTCCAAACGGGCGTGGACAACCTTCGACAGGTCGGCGTCTTCTCGGGGAAGAATCGACAACGCTGCCTCAATTATTGTGACCTTGACTCCTAACCGGGCGAGTGATTGGCTTAACTCGATTCCAATAGGGCCACCACCCAGGGTTATGAGGCTTGGGGGCAACTTTTCCAGGGAAAACACGTCCAGGTTGGTAATATACCCGACCTCGGCCAGGCCAGGAATCGGAGGTACTCGTGGGCGACTCCCGGTTGCTAAAAGGATTTTTTTCGCTGATACGCGGACTCCTGTGGTCGTTCGTAGCGAGTAGGCGTCTTCGAATACCGCTGCTTCTTCAAAAACCTCAACTCCCAGCCCTCGAAAGCGTTCGGGGCTGTCGTTGGGTTCGATGGTTTGAATAACCTTTCGAATTCTATCGTTGATTCCCTCGGTCCGGGCGAGCCCCATGCTCCCCCTCGAACCCACAGAACCCAGGCCAGATTCAGGGAATTCGATCCCAAATCGTTCCCAATCTCGAAAAGCCTGGGCCGCTGCGGCACTGCGAATAAGGGTCTTACTTGGTACACATCCGTGGTAGAGGCAGTCTCCTCCGGTCTTGTGAGGCTCGATGAGGGCAACCTTCATGCCCAACTGGGCACAACCCGAGGCTGCCGAGAGCCCTGCGGCTCCACCTCCCAAAATTATGAGGTCGTGGGTATACTTTTTCATGGAAATTCTCCTTTAGGTAAGTCTTGTATCATGAGGCTCCCAAACGCGGAGGCCGAAAACCAAAAATGCTGAATTCCCGGGAAGGCTTCAAGCTTCTCCCCGGCCAGAGGACCCCAAATACCTAGCCCACTAGGGGTCCACTGGGTACCAGTTTCTTCGTCTCGAAGGGTAGTGTCGAGGGTAAGTATTGTTCCTCCTCGACTTCGAGACCAGAAGGCATTGGCGGAACCGGAAATTGTACCTTGGGCGATCCTCCCGGCGGACAAGGGACTAAGAACGTCATCGGTCCAAAGAACGACCAGGGGACCCGATGAGGTTTCCACCTGGATAACCTTTTTTTCCTCAATGAGGCTATAGGCAAGAGAGAGGGGGTGATCGTCGATAAAGAGGACCAAGGCCCGTTCCATTGCTGGTCGGGTGGTGTCAAATTCTGGACCTTGGTAGAGAAAGGGGGTTGCTGCGGTGTCGTAGCCCTGGTATGGGTTGGCACCGTAACTTCGGGGAAATCCGGTAATCCGCGATAGCACCTGAGCTTCGGGGAAAGCCTCCATAGCCTGGTTCCAAGGAAGGGTGAGTGATCCGACCAGGCCGAGTTGGGTTCCTGCATAACGCCCGATTATGCCCCTACCTTCGGCCTGTTGCCACCAGGATTCACTTTGGCGGTCGTACATAATCAAGTTAGAAAATCGTAGTCGTCCGGTTGTTCCAAAATCTACTACCTCACCCCCGGGTAGTCGTCGACTAAAGACAACCCCGGTGTTACATAATGGACACCAGGTAACGGCTATTGGCTGGGTACCGAGGGTATCGTTGACTATTTCGTGCCACATCAGGATCTGGAGGGGATAGACCTTTGTCCCTTCTTCCAAAGACACCACCATAACCGGTTCTCGGGGCTTCAACCAACCACTGGCTTCAGTAGGAGATTCAAAACGAGGCTTGTCGAGGGCCGGAATTCCGTCCTTGGAAGGACCACCGAACACAATCTCCCCAAAATCAACTAGAGTTTGTGAAAAGTCGGTCGTAAATTCTTGGGCCCATTGGGGGGGCAGATTTGGCGCCGAAGCAGGCGTCGGAGATTGGGGCTCGGGTTCCGATCCTCCACCAGCGTACCCTGGGAGGGAGAGGAACAAGGTAAAGAAAAATACCACTCTAAAGGTACAAACATTTTTCATTGGTCTGGACCCTCGGGTAAAAGAAATCTCTTTGGGTTTATAGAGGCATAAGGAGCGATAAACCTTTGAAGAGTTTTTTCTTCTAGTCCCACTATCGGTACGGTGATTGCGGCTTCGAGGGCTCCGCCAAAATCATGATCTTCGCTTACGCCGTAGTAGGTCAGTCCCCGGTGGGCCTTGGCGTAGGAAATGAGAATCGGTGGTAGTGCCCATCCCCCGTCGGCCGCGACTCGGACCAGATCTTCGAGGTATTCTATAGGATCACCGAGACCAAGATCAGAAGGAGGAAATTTCGGGGAAACCAGGCTGGTGTCGGGAGCTCGGCGAGCCTCAAGGAACTCGAGTATGCTACAAATTCCTTCTTTTGGGAGACTCGAGTACAAGGATACATTCCCAAAAAAGTAGCGAATGTTGGGGAATTCATGAACCAAGGCTCCTAAACCGGTCCAAATCGAGAAGAGTCCCTGAATTGCCCTTTTCGCTCGTCGATTTACGACCGATCGGCCTAACTCCAGGGAGTAATGAAGGACTTTGTCGATAAAAACATCGGAGAAAGTAAAGAGGTCCGAGGTCCGGAGGGCCGCTATTCCTCCCTTATCGATTGCCCAGCCGCAGGGTATGAAGCGGTACATGGCGACGATCTCTTTTTCTATCGGGTCCCAGGAGAGAAGCTGAGAATACCCCGGATACTGGGTATCGCGGAAGTCTCTATCCGAGGCAAAATTTCTTCCCGCCCCAACGGCTCGGAACTCATGCTCTCGAATTCTGCCAATTTCGTTCATGACTGGTTCGGCCTCACCGGGGCGAAATAGGTGGATCGAAAGGTCCTTAAAACGGGCAACGAGGCTCTCCTCGGTCATATACCGAGACAACAGCTCTGGATCTACCGGGTCGATTAGGTTAATCATAGGAACTACCACAAAGATAGGACAGATTACTGGTGAGTTCGCGGTCGTAGTCTCGTAAACTACCGATTCCATCTTTTGAAGTTCGGAGCGTTACCGGGGTTAAGAAGGTACAGGTAATCGATTTGCCCCTTTGTCTAAAGAGTTCATCGACCAATAAACTCATTTCTAGGTTGAAGCTAATTCCGAGTAATTTTCGGACCTTGTGTAAGGTGTAGAAATGCCAGGAATTGCGTCCCGTTATTCGAACAGGAACTATAGATCGGTTTGCCTTTCTGCTAAGGGTCACAAAACCCGAACGCCAAGGGTACTCTTTGAGTTTTTTTCCCCGCATTCGGGCTGTTACGCCGGCGGGGAAAAAGAGCATGGGTGATGGTTCTTCGAAACTCTTTTTTAGTTGGTCTAAATGGGTTCGTTGGGGGTTATTTGCGTCTACCGGGATTACGATAGGCTTAAGGGGAGGAAGGATACCAAGAAGTTCATTGGCCGGTACCCTAAGGGATCCAAACTTGTCCCAAAGACATCCGATGAGGGCAAGACCTTCGGGTCCACCCATGGGATGATTCGCACACACCACCGGGTTTTCGGTTTTCTTTAGGTTTTCGATTCCCCTATAGCTCACTTTTAGACCTACCTCGTTCAGAATTTCTCGACAAAAATCCCCAGGCTCGAGTTTTTCAAATTTTTGGAGTAGTCGATTGAGTTTTTTTTCCCGGGTTACTGCCCGTAAGACGAATCGACCCCAAGGTTGCAATTTGTCAGCGAGCGCAGGATTCCTGTCTTTCAGTACCTGGTAGATATCGACCATTAGGGTGCATTGAGTGTCCAGTCGTATTCGTACCGGACTCGCCCGTAACCTCCTGATTCGAAGGCCAAGAGTTGATCCAGGGTGGATCCTTGGGCGTACTGTTTCATGTGGGCGACAACGGAGGGTACCGTATTTCCAAAATCTACCCCGTACCAATCATAAATACTGGAAAAAACCGGTTGTCTACCAGTAAAGTTGGCTCCCCGAGGGTGATTTATGTACTGGATTGCTGCTTGGGTAAACATTTCGTCCCAATTCGCTCGGGTAAACGCCCGATTTTGCAGGTTTGGACAGCCGCTACTTGCGCAATTCACCACATAGTGAATCCTCGGGTCGTTCCAGATTGGTCGAAGAATTCGATGCTCAATGTCGTTCAAGGTTAATTCCTCGTTTTCAACCCGAACTAAGGCCGTATCCCAAGGGCGACGAATGTCGCGGATGCTCTCGAGAGGATAGTTTTCAAGAATGAGGTCCACGGTAACCGCATTGTACATATTCACCCAATAGGCTAATTGCTCCTCTTTGGCTAGGTTCGATACCTCGATTGACTCGAGAGACTCGATATACCCTTCGAGAGCTAGGCGATCTTGGGTAGAAACCTGAGGGTATCGGACCACATGAACGCCCGACGGATGATTCGTGTCGACGTAGGTTTGTAAAAAGCGATCCCAAGCCCGGTGATCGACCTGTACTTGGGACTGGGGATTATGAGCTTGCCATCGGGGCCATAACTCGGCCTGGGGTGCGGCGAACAGGCCGGTGACTCCGAAGATCACCAATACACCTGCCCACAGATATGCTTTCCATTTAGTCATCCTGTACCTCCCTGAATCTAACGATCGAAAGATATCGCAAAGTTGTTGTAAATACAATGTTTCTATTTAAAGATTCATAGTTGTCGTTTGTCGATTCCTGGGCTATGTTCCTGTATATGCAAGGGAAAAAGGAATTGTTATCCTTCGGTTTAGGCAGTATTTCGATCCTCGGGGTCTTTTTGATCTGGTACCTTGTTGGTGAGTTAGAGGTAGTGTCTGAACTTTTCATTCCCCATCCTCGATCGGTATGGAGGGCTTTTCTCGAGGTCTCGACCGATGGGTACAGGGGTGGAACTCTGTTAGTACACCTGGGGTCGAGTCTCGGGAGGCTTATCGGTGGATATTTCGCCGCCGTATTCCTCGGAGTCCCCCTCGGTTTGCTCATTGGTCTTTATCCAAAGGCACGAATCCTTCTTAATCCACTATTCGAATTCTACCGACCCTTGCCACCTTTGGCCTACTATTCCTTACTTATCCTATGGTTAGGTATTGGAGAGCTTTCAAAAATTACCCTGCTTTTTTTGGCCGCCTTACCACCAATAATCATGAATGCCCGGGCAGGAGTAGAAAATATTCCCCTTCACCGGATTGATGCGGCTCGCACCCTTGGATCTCGACCCCGAGGACTCTTCTTTCAAGTGATTTTTCCTTCCTGTTTACCTTTCATATTCACCGGATTACGGGTAGGTATTGGTTTTGCCTACACGACCCTCATATCGGCCGAAATTGTAGCGGCAGTAAACGGAATCGGCTGGTTAGTCCTTGATGCCGGTCGATTTCTTCGAACCGACATACTTTTCATGGCCGTTATTGTTATGGGAGTAACGGGTATGGTGCTAGATCTCCTTCTTCGCACTCTCGAACAAAAACTCATCCCTTGGAAGGGATATCAATAAACAAGGAGGGCACCTCTATCGTGCCCAAGGAGTACCTATGAATCTTCGCAACTACATTGTCTTCGGACTTTTTTTTATAGGCTTTTTCGGAATCGGGCCTGGGGCTTTCGCCGGAGGTCGTCAAGACTCAAGTGCATCCCCGGGGCAAATTGTTATTGGGTACCAGGCGATACCCAATGGAGAATTGGTAGCCAAAAACTTGGGATGGCACGAAGAACGACTAGGCGTTCCTATTCGGTGGGTTCAGTTTAACTCTGGAAGTGAACTCAATAACGCAATCGCTTCAGGGAGTGTAGACCTTGGACTGGGTGGAAGTTCGACGACCGTAGCTGCGATTGCCCAAGGGGTACCCGCCGAGGTTATTTGGATCTACGACATTATCGGTGATAACGAAGCTTTGGTGGTTCGCAGAGACTCGGGAATCGAAACTCTTTCGGACTTACAAGGAAAAAAAGTAGCCGCTCCCTTCGGGGCGACAACCCACTACCATCTCATGGTTGCCCTGGAACTCGAAGGAATTGACCCTGCGTCCCTTACGATTTTTGATATGCCCCCTGCCGATATGAGGGCTGCGTGGATAAGGGGTGATATTGACGCTGCCTTTGTCTGGGAACCAACCTTGGCCAGTCTTCTCGATCTCGAAGGTAAAATACTCATCACCAGCGGCGAACTTGCTTCGAAAGGATTTCTTACCGGGGACATAGGAATAGTTCGAAAGGGCTTTGCCGAGGAATTCCCCGAGTACGTTCAAGGATATTTGGAATCTCAAATAAAGAGTATCGAGTTTATTCGGAACACCCCCCAACTCGCCTCGGAAGCAATTGGTATGGAGCTAGGTCTCTCGGTCGATGAAGCCCGAAGGCAGATGAACTCCCTAGTGTTCCTCTCAGGAGCTGAACAGCTTGGATCCGAATACCTGGGTAAGACCGGTGCCCCCGGGAACCTGGCGGAGGTGTTTTATACAACTGCTCAGTTTTTAGTAGATCAACAACGGATCCGAGATCTTCCCGATCTTGAGATTTTCCAAAATGCACTGGTACCTCTTTATCTCGAAGGGGCCCTTCATACCTTGGGGGACTAAAATCTGAGTAGCCCCCTTCTTCAACTCCATAATGTCGAATTGACTTACAAAACCTCGAGCCGGGATGTCAAAGTTCTGGAAGCGACCAATTTGGACATCTTTCCCGGAGAATTTGTAAGTCTCATTGGGCCCTCGGGATGTGGAAAATCGACCCTCTTACGCCTCGTTGCCGGTTTGCTTCCCCCTTCGGCGGGCCAAATTCTGTGGAAGGGTCAGGAGATTTTGGGTCCCGACCGGCACCGCTGCCTTTCGTTCCAACAGCCCCATCTTTTCCCTTGGTTGTCGGTGCAGAAAAACGTTGAGTTTGGACCAAAGAATCGGGGACTTTCGAGGAAAGAACAAAGAGAATGTTCAAACTATTATCTATCTCTGGTCAAACTGACCGATTTTGCCGATTCCTATCCCCACGAGCTATCGGGGGGAATGCAGCAAAGGGTGGCTCTGGCCCGGGCCCTGGCAAACGAACCTCAATTGTTACTCCTGGATGAACCCTTGGGGGCCCTTGACGCCCTCACTCGGGAACATATGCAAGATGAACTTAAGGCGATCTGGCAGAGAACTGGATGTGCAATAATATTGGTAACCCATAGTGTCGATGAAGCCGTTTACCTAGGAACTCGGATCCTGGTGAACTCTCACCGACCGGCGAGGATAATCTTTGATCACCCAGGGATGGGCCATGAGGGAAGGGAAGCGAAAAACCGGGCCGAATTTCTCGCCCTAAAGGATCAAGTTCTATCTTACGTTTGGGATTAAGAGATGTGAAACTCCTGAAGCTTTTTCAAGGTGGAAAGGGTATTCTGCCACTCGTCTTGTTCAAGGGTTTTTAAGATGGACTTTTGTACCTTCTCCCAAGCCTCCAAAGCTACATCCAGGGCTTCCTGTCCTTGGGGAGTGATTTCGAATAATTTTAAACGCTTATCTTTACTTGCCGAATGAGTCTCCCGCATTAACCCAGCCCTTTTCAGGGAGGCAAGGGTCCGTGATAGGGTACTAATATCGTGACCCGTTGCAGCACTTATCGCTGTGGTAGAAGCGGGTTGGAGAATCCGCACGTGGACCAGTAATCCGTACTGCATTGAAGAGAGGATCGAATTCTTAAAACCTTCTTCGTAGTGCCGCAGAATTGTTCGGTAAGTTTTTCCAAGATTGAAAGCAATACATGTGGCGGGAACTTCTGAAACCGATGAAGTTATCTTAGTCATACTTGCTATTCTACCATAAAAAAAACCGCTGTACCCTAGTCGGGCCAGCGGTTTTTTTCTAACTCCGACCGAATGCTATTCTACGATAGCAATGATGTCTGACATTTGAACTATCAAGTAGTCATCACCATCGATCTTTACTTGGGTTCCCGCATACTTGTCGTGCATCACCCGGTCGCCAGGCTTAACCTTTATTGCTTCGGCATCGTCACCGACAGCCTTCACTACTGCAACCTGGGTTTTTTCCTGGGCTGTCTGGGGAATAAACAGTCCACTGGCGGTTTTCTCTTCTGCCACTTCTGGTTTTAGCAGTACTCGGTCTGCAAGGGGCTTAATAATCATTCGTGTTTCCTCCTGATGCGATTGAGAATTGGCGCATTTCTTTTGTGATTATGGGAAATATACGGATTCCATCATCGCCGGTCAACAGATTTTTGATAGTGCACGAAACCTTGTGGCACGGCCCTTCACGCCCGAATGTACTTAGGTCTATATCGCCCAATCGGCCGGCCCGGGTTCTCCCATCCCATGTCCCAGGTCTTCTCTTCCTCTTCCCATAACTCACTCTTCCCCATCATCTGCACCCGAGATC
>JAACWS010000057.1 GCA_009991955.1 Spirochaetales bacterium | reverse complement strand
CATTTTAAGATGACTTCCAGGTATCAAATGTAAATTATATGCACTCCATTTTATGGGGGAGTGGATTACTGGATGGTTTATACGGATTCAGGTGTAATTGATGTGGATAAGGATATCGTGTTTGCACTGCGTATTTATTTAGATCGTTAGCAACTTCCAATAAACTCACAAAGGTACTGTCAAAGCCCTGACATTGTTGCAAAAGGAACACTAGGTCGTGGGTTTTGTCTGGTTCTCGTTGTTTCTTAACTAAATAAGCTTTAAGGTATTTTTTAACTGATTGTTGGCACAGAAATCCAATAACTTCCAGAGGCTTCGGTTTCATCGTATAAAGATACGTTGCAGAATCTAAATCTTGTCGTCCCAAAATTGTCCATTCTTGAACAATCTGATCGAGATCCCCATCAAGATGCATAGAGAATTATGCCTTCACGATCGATAACCCTTTCGAGGGTTGGTAGATGTTTTCTCGAATCAAAAACGGATTTTTTTTCTACCAATATGTCTAATGGCAACGTTAATGAGTTAAAGGTATCTTGTCGAAGTTTGTAGGTCAGCTTTTCTTGGTCAAAAGCATCACCATCAACCAGAATCATGATGTCGAGATCGTTAATAACCCCATGGAAGTTTTTCGCGCCGGAGCCGAAGAGAATCAATGTTCTTACGCCGTCGTACTTTTGGATAGCTTGCACTAGGGAGTTGAGAAGTTTTTGAACCTGCTCCGATTCGACTTGGATCATAGGTCCCATTATATCATCGGATAGACAGTTCGTCTTTCATCGGTCTACCTTTCCCCACCAACGGAAGGTTTTGCGAAAGAGGTCGGTGGTACGAAATAATTCTAAGGTCGGAATCGGGGAATGAGCCAAGGGTTCACTTTCATCGACAATGAGTCCAAAGGGCTCACAGAATCCCCGGAGGAATAATCGCTTGAACATGACCCGAGCCAGGTCGTCTTCCATGGTATCGCCCACGGCCATACCGTATTCGGGAAAGGCGCGAACGAAACGATCATAAAAATCGCCGGAGGAAATCGTTCTTTTCCCATAGGAGCGTAAAAGAAGAAGGCAAAAGAAGGCGGCGTCTTGGACCAGGTCATACATGTCGTGCTGCTCGTCTTCGGCAAGCCAGCCTTGCCAGTCCTCGGCCTCCAGCGAAGCACTCAAAATCGCCCGATACATCAGGCTCCATTCCCCATCTAGGATAAAATTTTCCGACTGGGCACTAAACAGATCGTAAGTGCCGTGGTTCACTAAAATTCCCATGGACTGAAAAAGGTTATGCAGTCGGTCCAGGGGAAACAGATCCTCTTCGCAGGTAATGGACTGATACTCCGGATGCAAAGGGTAACGGCGTCGCTGGAATTCCTGGACCAGCTTTAGCTTGATGTTACCAATATTATCCACCGGTAGTCGGTTTCCTTGGTTCTGGTAGATTTCAAAAAGGACCTGGAGGTCCTGCATAATCGGGGCTTCGAGGGCATATTGGCTTTTTAGTGTAAAATTTGTATCAAAAATCGGTGCGACATGGTCCAGATCTCCAGTCAACAGAAGATCGAGTTCTTCATCCGATAACCCCAAGTACGGATCCTTTTCTTCTTTCTCTTTTTTGAGGGTTGCCAAGCGATTTAGGGGAATTACTTTTCCGAAACAGCAGTCCCGGTACATTTTTCCGCTACCGCAGGGGCAAAGATCGGATTGTTTTGGGTTCATCATCGTATTGTATCCCCACCTAAAGTACGTGTCAGCATTCATTGCTCAAATATCCCTCCCGACTTGCAAAAAACCCTCAATCGGGACACACTAAGGTTCAGAGGTAACCATGAGTACTGTAGAAGTTCGGCCAGTGAACGGCGCCAAAGAATTAAACGACTTTATACTTTTCCCTTGGGATTTATACCGGGGCAAAGAATCCTCCTATGACAAATGGGTTCCTCCCCTGATTATGGACCAGAAGCACATTTTCAGCCGCGAACACAGCAAATTTTTTACCCATGCGGACCAGCAAGAATTTCTCGCCTATAGGGATGGAAAGATCGTAGGACGAATTGCCGCCATGATCGACCACGCCTACGTTGAGTACCAAAAAAAGAACGATGGATTTGTTGGGTTCTTCGAGTGTTTCAACGACCCTGAGGCCGCTTCCGCCCTTTTTACTGCCGCGGAAGCCTATTTAAAAGAACGGGGTATGGAAAGGGTTATGGGTCCAGTGAATCAATCTACAGGCCAAATTTTGGGTTGTATGATTTCGGGTTTTGACATCCCTCCGGTGGTGCAAATGCCCTGGAACCCCGATTACTTTCAGAATCTCTTTGAGCACGCAGGCTACGAGAAAGAAATTGACCTGTACAGCTACATTATGAGTACCGAAATGCCCCTTTCAGACAAGATTAAACGGGTCAGCGAGCTGGCTCGAAGGCGTAATGGGGTAGAAGTTCGACCGGCGGACATGAGAAACTGGGACGCTACGGTAGAAATAGTCCGAGATATTTGGAACGACGCTTGGGCCGACAATTGGGGTTTTACCCCCTGGACGAAAGAAGAGTTCAAGGTTCTCGCTGCCGACCTCAAGCTTGTAATGGATAACGACATGGTATTCATTGCTTATGTCGACGGTGAACCGGCGGGATTTGCCTTCCCGGTGCCAGATGTAAACGAAATTATGATAAAAATGAACGGTCGACTTTTTCCAACAGGAATATTTAAACTTCTTCTGGGAAAAAGTAAGGTAAAGCTCCTGCGGGTTGCGGCTTTCGGGGTTAAACAAAAGTTCCACAACAAAGGAATAGATGCGGCATTCGTGTACGATCTCTATATAAACGGTAGTAAGAAGGGCTACACCGGAGCTGAGTTTAGCTGGATCTTGGAATCAAACTTCCGCCTGACCAACATGTTAGAGAACTGGGGGGCAAAAAATTATAAGAGCCACCGAATTTTCCGGAAACAACTGTAATAATTACCTTTAAGGAGTACACCGATGAAAACTGCTTTTCTATTTCCCGGCCAGGGGGCCCAGTATCCTGGCATGGCGAAGGATCTGTATGAGACCAGCCCCCAGGTGCGTACCCTCTTTGAAAAGGCGAGTAAGACTACCGGAAAGGACCTTCAGGCCCTGCTGTTCGAAGGTACTGAGGATGATTTAAAAAGCACCGACAATACCCAAATTGCTATGACCCTGGCGAATATTTCCGCCGCCGCAGTTCTGCAAGAAAAGGGGATTAACCCTGCGGTGGTTGGGGGCTTTAGCGTGGGTGAATACGCTGCCCTGTACACCGCCGGGGTTCTGGATATAGATGCGCTGTTCAAAGCGGTAGTTTTGCGGGGACAGTTCATGGAAGCCGGGAGCCGGGCCAGCGACGGCCCCGAGGGACCCAGCGGAATGAGCGCAGTTCTCGGTCTACCCTTCGACGAGGCAGCACCAATTGTATATTCCTTGGCTGACAAGGGAGTGTTCATCGCCAACCACAGCTCGCCAACCCAAATTGTCCTGGCCGGAACCGCCACGGGTCTCACCGAGGCCGAGGAGGCCTTAGAAGCCGCTGGGGCCATGAAAGTTGTGCGCCTCAAAGTCTCTGGCCCCTTTCATAGCCCGCTCTTAGAGAGTGCTCGCAAGGACTTCGAGGCGGCTATCGCCGTGCTTCCCTTCGCAGACCCAAAAATCCCCCTGTTTTCGAACGTTACGGGCAAGACCCTTACTTCTGGGGAAGAAGCACGAAAATTTGCCGGGCAACAAATCGTTTCCACCGTTCGTTGGGTCGATTGTATGGCTGGAATCTACGGCCTGGGAGTGGAGAGGGTTCTGGAAGTTGGACCTGGAAAGGTCCTTTCGGGACTTTGGAAGAGCTTTACTAAGGACCTGAGGGCCCAGAGCGCGGGCACCTTGGAGGCTATCGAAACCCTGTTGCAAGGGTAGCTGGGAATTCACAGGACTTTACAAACCTACGCAAAACTTTATACTGGTGGCGCCCGAGGTCACAGTCAGCAACAAAATCCGAAAGAAGGAATGAATATGGAAAAACGGGTCGTAATTACTGGAATGAGCACAATTAATCCCCTTGGAGACAATCTAGAGGATTATTATAACAACCTTATCGCCGGCAAGAGTGGAGTCAAAATTTGGAAAACCCTAGACCTTACCCCTTGTGAGAACAAGATCGGTGGAGACATGGGGGACTACGATTGGTCCACCAAACTCGAGCAGTTCAAAGACGACTGGGGCGACCAGTTCAAAAAGATTAAAAAACTCTTTCGAAATGCGACCTTTACTTCCCGAATATCTATGCTCACGGCTATGGAAGCGTGGAAAGACGCCGGTCTATGGGGAACTGTAATTGAGGATCCCTTTCGGGTAATGACCGTTGTGGCGGGCCATAACCTGAACTCAAACTATATCTACCAGTTAGGAAACCAATACCAGGTCGAGCCAGACTATATCGATAGCCAAGCTGCGGTCGAGGCAATCGATAATAATGTACCAGCTCTTATTACCGAACTTTTTGGCCTCCACGGACCAGCCTACACGGTCGGTGGAGCCTGTGCCAGCGGAAACCTGGCCCTGAGGGATGCGTTCCGCGACCTCAAATTGGGAGAAATTGATAAGGCCGTCGTCTGTGGTGCCCCCTTTGATGTAAGCCCTCCGGATATTATGGCTTCCTCAATTATTAATTCGGTTGTTTCAAAACCTGAGTTCCAAACCCAACCGGAAAAAGGATCTCGACCTTTCGACACCCAACGGGACGGCTTCGTGTACAGCCACGGCTCTGCGACCCTTATTGTCGAGACCCTGGAGAGTGCCAAGGCCCGGGGTGCTCGTATATACGCGGAAGTACTGGGGGTAAAGGCCAGCTCAAATGCCAACCACCTTCCCATGCCCGGAGCCGAGTATATGGCCTACGTCATGAAGGCCCTGGTAAAAGATGCGGGAATTCGACCCGAACAGGTAGACTACGCTAACTGTCACGCCACCGGAACCCCTGCCGGTGACCGACAGGAAATAAAAGCAATCAAGTTGGCCTTTGGGGACCACGCCTACAAAATGAAGCTGAATGCACCAAAATCGATGTTGGGCCACACCTGCTGGGCCAGTCCCCTGGTTGAGACTATTGGAGGAGTCCTTCAAATGAAGTACGGCAAACTCCACCCCTCCATCAACATAGAAGAAATAGATCCCGAAATTGACCTGGATGTAACCCCGAACACTGCAATCAACTACCAGGCAACCTACATGCTCAAAAACTCCTTTGGCTTTGGGGGGCTCAATTGTTGTAGCCTCATTAAGCGATGGGAAGAGTAGGGTATGCAACAGAACGCCTTTGTAACCGGAGGATCTCGGGGAATTGGTCGGGGGATTGTGTTGGAATACGTCAAGCGGGGTTGGGGAGTGGCCTTTACCTACAACTCCCGCGCTAACGCCGCAGATGAGACTATTGCAGCGGCGAAAGAAATCAACCCTGCCATCCAAGTAAAGTCCTATCCCATGAGTCTGCTTGACCCAACGGTAATCGAGGCCACCTGCGAAAATGTCTTGGAGGATTTCAACGAAATTGATGCGGTAGTGAATAACGCCGCAGTTATTAAAGACAATGCCGCTGCCCTCATGAGTAACGAAGAGTGGAACGAGGTTATAGCCGCAAACCTTACTGCCCCCTTTCTTATTAACCGAAGTTTTCTCATGCACTTTTTGTCGAAACGTAAGGGTCGGTTTATTCAAATTTCGAGCCTTTCGGCCGGTGGATCTTCGGGACAAATTAATTACGCCTCGGCAAAAGCTGGCCTGGTGGGTCTAACCCGAACCCTGGCCAAGGAATATGGCAAGAAGGGTATTACCGCAAATATAGTAACCGTTGGGTACGTTCCTACGGGACTCACCGAAGATAATATGACCAACTTTCTCCAAGACTACTGGGTCAAAAACTGTCCTGCCCGAAGGGTAGGAACAGCGGAGGAAATTGCGGCTGCGGTTCTTTTCCTTTCGAGTGATGACGCCCGCTTTGTCAGTGGCGAGAATCTGCACGTCAGTGCGGGCCTGACCTACGCCCCCTAACCGTACAAAACTTCCCCTGGCAGCTGCTGGGGATTGAATAATCGACCCGCCCCCGTGGGGTAGGGTACAGAAGGAGATCCGACTATGAGAGTTGGTGTAGAAAAACTTAACGTATACGGAACATCGATGTTCCTCGATCAGCGGGATTTGGCTGTGGCCCGGGGAAAAGACCCTGCCAAGGTAGTAGAAGACTTTCTCATTAATACCCGATCTTTGAATCCACCATGGGAAGACGCGGTAACTATGGGTGCCAATGCCGCCCTTGGTATGCTCAGTGAAGAAGACAAGAAAGACATTGGCATGCTCATCGTTGGTACCGAAGGATCGGTAGACTTTGGAAAGCCAATCTCGACCAATATTCATAAGGCCCTGGGTTTGGGGCCAAATGTACGAAACTTCGAAACGAAGTTCGCCTGTTATTCGGGAGTTGCGGCTCTGGACGTAGCGGTAAACTGGGTTGCATCGGGACTTAACCACGGCAAAAAGGCCCTGGTTATTGCCACCGACTTTTCTCGGGCCCACCTGGGTGCCTTTGAGGAGTTTGTCATGGGTGGAGCAGCCACCGCTGCCCTGGTGAGTACAAATCCCCAGATTGTCGAGTTCGAACTTCAAAAGAAGGGTACCTGGACAACGGATATCTACGACACCTTCCGGCCGAGTGCAAGGGCCGAGGTGGGAAACAACGAAGTAAGTCTCTTTAGCTACATGGACGCAGCTACCGGTTCGTACGCCAATTACCTCGAAAATGCCGGCGAGGCGGTCGATTTTGATTCTTCGTTCAAGTACTTTGTCTACCACACCCCCTTCCCAGGAATTGCATTCCAGGCCCACCGAACTTTGACCCGAGACCACGCTCCCAAGAAGAAGCAGGAGCTCAAAGACGATTTCGAAAAGCGAGTAAACCCCGCCCTTCGTTTCGCCGCCCGGGTAGGTTCAACCTACGGAACCAGTAATTTTACCGGTCTTGCGTCGGTCATAGTGAACTCTGACGACATTAAGGCTGGCGATCGTTTAGCCTTTTTTGCTTACGGTTCCGGCGCCCTAGGCGAATTCTATAGCGGAATTGTGCAATCGGGTGCAAAAGCGACCCTGGCCGCGATGGATATTCACGCCAAGCTCGATGAGCGACGCCGATGTACGGTTAAGGAGTACGAGTTTATCGAAAATCTGCGAGAAACTTACATCGAAAATCCCGAATTTACCCCCGACTTTAGTATCCTCGACGGTTGGTACAAAAAACACTACGAAGGCAGCGGTTTGTTAGTTCTGAAGGGTGTCAAAGATTGGTACCGCACCTATGATTTTGCCTAAGAACAATCCGGTTCGTTCCCGGGTCGATTCTGGCCTGGGAATTCTTACCTTGTCCGACGGACAAGGGACAAATCGTCTGGATGTTCCTTTTTTGCAAGCTCTCCTTTCGGCCCTCGAAGAACTTCTTCGAAATCCTGCGGTCAGAGTGATTTTGCTTCGGAGTGCAGAAGAAAATTTCTGTTTGGGCATGAACCTTGACGTGCTCAAAGAAAGTCTCGATAAGGGCGCCTCGGATGAACGAAGCGATGATTCCAACTCGAACCAGGAGGCCGCACGAGCCGATGGAGTTTCTCTCTACGGCCAGGTTTTGGACCTTATTGCTTTTGGACCCAAGCCGGTTTTAAGCCTGGTTGAAGGTCCGGTGAAGGCCGGGGGAATAGGCCTAATTGCCGCCAGCGATATTGTTGTCGCCCACGGGCAGAAGGCCAGCTTTGAGTTAAGCGAGGTACTTTTTGGCCTCATTCCTGCCAATGTCTTACCCTTTCTCATGCAGCAACGAATAAGCCCCCAACGGGCCCGTTACCTGGTGCTCAGCGCAAAGCTGCTAACGGCAACCGAGGCCCAGCACTTGGGAATGATCGATGAGGTTTACGAAGAGCCCGAACTGGAGAAAGGCCTACGAAGTCTTATAAAAACTATGATGCGAGCCGAGCCCGGGGCTTTGGCCTCGGCAAAACGATTCATTGCTTCGAACATCGACTCGGACTTTCCAGAGTTTCGCGATGCGGCCCACGATGAGCTTTTAAGTCTTATGACCAAACCTGCCGTGGCCCAGGGTCTGAAGGCTTTCTCGATTGGTGAAATGCCCCCTTGGTTCGATCGCTTCAAGCCCAGTCAGAACCTGACTGGAGCACAATTCCAGCAAAAAGGAGTAACCGCGTGAGCAACAATGAAAACATTCGGGTTACCCACTACATCGAAGACAACGGCATAGCCCACCTACAAATGGTCGACACCGTCGGAAAAAACATATTCTCCCACGAGTTTGTCGAAGACTTTATTCACGAGTTGGACAGTATTGAGGCTGCCGAGCCCCGGGTTCTCATAATAGAGGGCCTGGACGACGTGTTTTCTGGTGGGGCCGACAAAGAAAGCCTTATGGACCTGGCCAACGGTCACATTGTTGTCCGGGACCTGGTAATATCCGAGCGATTAGTAAATACCCGGTTCCCGATTATTTCAGCCATGGTTGGCCACGCTATGGGTGGGGGGCTCGTCATTGGCCTGTGTGCGGACATTATTATCGCCGCCCGCGAAAGCCGCTACGGTGCAGTATTTATGACCATGGGCTTTACTCCGGGCATGGGTACAACAACCCTCTTGCCCTCGTTGGTAGGTCCGTACATCGCCTCAGAAATGATGTACACCGGCAAACGATTTAAGGGCAAGGAGCTGGCGGAAAAAGGCTGTGGGTTTAACTACATACTTCCAAAAGCCGAAGTTCTGGCAAAGGCGAAAGATGTAGCCCTGCAGATTTCGGAAAGAAACCCAAAGAGTATAGGGTTGCTTAAGTACACCCTTAGCGCACCGAAGAAAAAAATGCTCATCGATGCTCGACTACAAGAAGATATGATGCACACTATTAGTTTTGGATATCCAGAGACCAAAGAGATTATCCAAGGTTTCTACGCCCAAACCTAGTACGATCGTTTAAGGAGATACACCTTGATTACAATAGATATGAAAGGGACTTCGGTACTCATTACTGGAGGAACCAAAGGAATTGGCCTGGCCTCGGCCCTAAATTTTGCAGCTGCGGGGGCCCAAACTTACCTGACCTATAAGTGGGGAAGCGCCGATACCGATCAGCTCATGGCCCAGTTCGAGGGGGTAGGAGGAGTGCGGCCAATTTTGCTTCAGGCTGATGTGTCGGTGGATGAAGATACCGACGCTCTGTTAGAAGAAATTGCCAAGACCAGCCCCCATGGGGTCGATATCTTTATCTCGAATGTTGGTTACGCTGCAACCATGCGGAGCCTGGATGACTACAAGAAGCGTAGTTTGTACAAGACTCTGGATTACTCCACCTGGCCAATGGTCGAGTATACCCGTCGCATAAAGACCCGATTTGGTTCCTACCCGAAAAAGGTTATTGCAATTTCCAGCGATGGTCCCGATCACTTCTATCAGGGCTACGATTACGTAGCAGCCAGTAAGGCCCTCTTGGAGTTTTTTGGAAAGTACCTGGCGGTTCACCTTTTCAAGGAAGGTTCTCGAGTCAACGTTATTCGATTTGGAACCGTAAAGACCGAGAGTTTTACGGCAATATTTGGTGATGAATTCTTCGATTACATCGTTCGGGAGGGCTTGGCCACCGAGGACGAAATTCTCAAACCCGCAGACTGCGGAAAGGCCGTATTCGCCTTGGCTAGCGGTTTTATGGACGCCATGAACGGCCAAGTCTTGAACGTTGACTATGGACTGCCTTTTGCGGATAATAGTATGATGCGCTTTCAGCACTGGAAGAAGCAACAAGAAAAAAACTAAACCTCTACAAGGAGTATAAAATGACAAAAGCACAAGTCATTGAGGTAATTAAAAAGAACATCGTAGATAATCTCGACGATGTAGAAGTGGACGGAATTGACGTATCGAAGTCTATGAAAGACTACGGTGCGAATAGTCTGGACATAATTGAAGTTGTATCCTGTTCTATGCGGGACCTGGACATTAAGATTCCCCGGTCCGAGCTGGCAGACATCGGAACAATCGATGCCCTGGCAGACAAGTTCATGGAAAACGTAGAAGGTTAATACTTTCTCTTTGGTTACCTGGAAGTTTATCGGATTCGTTTTTCTAAGGGACCCTCTGGAAACTACTTTTTTTGTAAGTTTGACGTCTAAGGTTCTTGCAAAAGTTTTTGCGAGAACCATGCGCAAAACAAGGTTTTCATTTTTGCGCATGCCATTTGCAGAAAGTTTGCAAATGGCTCGAGGTAAGTCATTGGGTTGCAATGACCGATTTACACAAAAAAAGATTCCAGAGATCCCCCAATTTGATTAGGAAAGCCGAAGGCGGTAAGCAACCGGGTTTTTTTTCCGGGATTCCCCCGATGGAGCCCGGCGGGGCCCAGCCCTAAGGAACACCCTATGTCAGATGTAACAAATTACAGTCTTGCAGACTTCCATTATAACAATAATCCCGATGTCCTCGCCCCCCCCGCAGATTTTGAGGCCTGGATCAACCACCCAAAAGTACAACAGGCCTTTAGTTTTACCGGTCAGCAACTGTTAAAAGCCCCTGCGGCCCAGACGGAAATATTGTCTAACATCGACGGCAAACGCCGACCGATGATCAATATGACCAGCTACAATTATCTAGGGCTTTCTACCCACCCAGAGGTCATTCAAGCAGCCCAAGAAGCCGCAGCCAAGTATGGCATGTCCAGCTCAGGGGCACCCCTTGTATCGGGTACTCTCGATATACACGTGCAGCTCACGAAGATGATTGCCAAACTCAAACAGAAAGAAGACGCACTCATATTTTCGTCTGGCTATGGAGGAAACGTTGGTGCCCTCCAGGCTATTATGCGAAAGGGCGACTTTATAATTTTTGACGAAAAATCTCACAAGAGTCTCATCGACGGTGGGGTGCTCTCGGGGGCAAAGATGCTCTTCTTTGACCACAACAATATGCAAAGTCTGGAGCAGATGCTCGAAAAGGCGAAGGGAAAACGAACACTCATTGTGGCCGAAGGGGTCTATTCTATGGATGGTGACATTTGTGACCTTCCTGGAATAGTGAAACTTTCCGAGGCCTATAACGCCCCAATCTACCTCGACGAAGCTCACTCGAGCCTTATGTTCGGGGAACATGGTGGGGGTATTGGAGAGCACTTCGGACTGGAAGATAAGATTGGAATCAACTACGGAACAATGTCCAAGAGCTTTGGCGGGGTAGGTGGATTTATCGCTACCAAGGCCAGTCTTGCCCGATACATGAAGGGTTACGCATCGAGCTGGAACTTCAGCTGTGCACCCAGTCCACCGGTAACCGCGGCCATGATTAAGTCGGTCGAAGTTGCTACCCGGGATTCGTCGTTGCGGAATGCCATGTGGGCAAATACCCGGTACATGAAGGAAAACCTCCAGGCTATGGGCGCCGACATTGGCGATTCCAATAGCCAAGTTATCCCCCTCATAATTGGGCCGAGTGGAGAGAAGCTCTTTTCGTACACCGCCGAGCTCCAACTTCGGGGACTGTTCTTACAGCCTATCGATTATCCTGCGGTTCCGGCCCACGCCCGACGATTTAGAATCTCGGTCAGTAGCCAGTTTACCAAGGCCATGATGGATACGGCTTTGAATGTCATCGAAGACGTCATAATCAAGGGCCTCAAGACAAGTCGAACCCCTTAATTATGGACCCGAACGAAATAGATAGTATTGTTAAAAAACTCAGGAAAAAGCCCCTCTTTGATCGAGGGGCTTTGCCTGTAAAGTTGGACTACGGTCCCGAATCGATCCATCAAATCATACCCCATCGCCCACCCCTGCGGCTGGTAGATCGGCTCACGGGCTACGACCCAGACCAGGGGTTTATGAGTGGGGAGCTCTTTTTGGACCCAAAGGATCCAGTTTTTGCCGGCCATTTCCCAGAGGTACCCCTATTTCCGGGGAACCTGTCGGTCGAGGCCATTGGTCAACTGGGTTTGTGTATGTACTATTTTGTGGCTAAGAATCGGACCGATATTGGTTCCGATGCTACTCCGGTGCCCGCCCGGGCGACCAGAATCGCCAGCGCGTACTTCCTTGAACCGGTTTCTCCCAATCAGACAGTTACCCTACTATCGAAGAAGCTCGAATTCGACGGCTACTTCGCCAGCATGGTTGGACAGGTACTGGTCGGCGACAAGGTTGCGGTTGTGGCCGTTGGTGAGGTTATAATCCTCGAGGATTAGTCCTCACCATTCGTTCGGCCTAATTCTACCAGGCGTAGGCTTCGGGGGCCTTACCTCCAGGGCCAGGGAAAATTTCGTCGAGTTTCTTCAATACTTCCTCGGACAATTGAATATCTACTGCCCGCAAGGTGTCCTCGAACTGCTCAGGCGTCCGGGGTCCAATTATTGGCGCAGTTACCGCCGGTTGGGCCAAGAGCCAGGCCAGGGCCACATTTGCTTCCGATTCGCCGAGTTCTTTGCAGAGGGCGGAGTAGCGTTCGAATTGGGAGCGCTCGTCGGGAGTAAGGGTTTTTGCCAGTGCTTCGCCACGGGAACCGGGGGCAGGGTTAAGAACGTTACCCCCTAACTTACCCCCCGCCAAGGGGCTCCAGGGAATTATACCAATGCCCAAGTGTTCGGCTGCGGGTAGAACCTCTAACTCCGGAAGTCGACACAGGAGGTTAAATTTGTGTTGTTCGCTTACTAAGCCCAGCAGGTGTCGGTCGGCAGCTGCCGCCTGGGCTTGGACCAAATGCCAGCCAGCAAAGTTGCTCGAGCCGACGTAACCAATTTTCCCTTTGGTGAGAGCCTGGGAAAAAACTTCCCACAATTCGTCCCATCCAACCTCTCGGACAATATGGTGCATTTGGTAGAGTTCGACGTGGTCGGTCTGGAGCCTTTGTAAAGAGGCTTCCAGATGCCTGCGAATTTTATAGGCCGAAAGTCCCCGATCGCCGTTTGGGCCGTCGGTAGGCTCTTTCATTTCCCCAAAAACTTTAGTTGCCAACACCACCTTTTCTCTTCGGCCGCCCCCCAGGGCAAACCAACGACCGATAATTTCTTCGGTCCATCCTCGGTGCTCTAGACCACCGTACACGTTGGCGGTGTCGAAGAAGTTAATTCCCGCGTCAAGGGCCTTATCCATTATTTCAAAGGCAACCTTTTCCTCAGTGTAGGGCCCAAAATTCATTGTTCCCAGGCAGAGTCTGCTTACCTTGAGGCCAGTTCTTCCAAGATTTGTGTAGTTCATAGCAGAACCCCCTTGTTAAAGTATAGTCCCAATCGGTTTTGATGGGTACCTTAGATCTATGAGATTAGACTACCTAAAAGCCAGGCCGGATCTGGCTCGTCATTTATACGGACTTGGTCGAGAACTGGCTAAGAGCACTCTGCCCGAAGACCTTCGAGAGCTGGTTTCGGTGCGAATTAGTCAGATAAACAAGTGTAGCTTTTGTATTCATACCCATATCCGTAAGGCTTTAGCCGCGGGGGTAACCCAAAGCAAACTTGACCTGTTAGTAAGTTTTCGGGAATTAGAAATGTTTAGCTCCCGGGAAAAAATTGCCCTGGAGATGGCCGAATCTATGACCCTGGTGAGCGAAACCCACGTACCAGATTTTATCTACGACGCCGCAAAGGCTGAATTTTCCGAAGATGAACTTATCGATGTCGTCTATCAAATAAGCCTTATGAATGCCTGGAATCGATTATCGATAACCTTTCGTACCCCGCTGGCGGAGTAAGTCGAGACTATCTGGCAAATTGGTCAATTTTCTCGGATTCGTGGCGGCGGGTATAGACAAGAAATCCCCCGAGACCAAAGAGAAGAAAGAGGTAATAGCTCCCTAATCGCCAGGTAATAATTGCCAAAAGACTGGCTTCCGGGCGTCCAGTAAGACCCGCAAAGACCAGAGTAAAGAGTCCTTCCAGACTTCCGCTTGCTCCAGGGGTTGGTATATAGAATACTACCTGCCAGACCACCACGTACACGACCATGACCTGCCAAAAGGATAACATTCCTGGTACCACGTAGGCGAAGACGAGATAGAGGGAGAATCCCTGGGCGACAATGAGACCGAAGTTGAGGAGAATGTCGACCATCACTGCGGATTTGCGGGCTGTCCAAAGAAAGGTGATTTCCCGCTGGAGGGTATGAGTCCACTTGAGAAGGCTAAGACTCCAACGAGGTTGTTTGCTAATCTTTCCAATAAACTTACCGAGCTTCGTATGTCGACTTTTAAAGACCCAAAAACCTACCTGTAGTGGGTTCATTAGAATCAAGAAAAAGAGCAATGCAAATCCGACCGTTGTACCAAGCCCAATGCCAAAAATCCAATACCCTCCGGGAAATAATCGACCAATCCGAGCAAGTTTAGGAGTGCCTAGACCAATAAAGCCCACAAGGAGGAGGGCATTTACCACAAAACGGGAGAATATAACGTTGGCAGCGGTCTTGCTTGGTACTCCCCGCTGGGTAAGGTGGTAGATCTGGAAAGGTTGGCCACCGGCAGCCATTGGAGTGACCAAGTTAAAAAACCAACCCAAAAGAGAGTTTGTAAAAGCGTTCCCCCAGGAAAAATTGATTTGGACTGCCTTCAGCATTATCTTGGTCCGAAAGGTATCAAAAATTACCGGTACCACCTGAAGACCGAAGGCCGAAAGCAAGAGCCAGGGTGAAAGGTTCTGAAGGTTCTCGAGGATTTGCTCCCCATCCATCAGGAGGCCCAAGAAGGTATTGACGCTTAAACCAATAATTAGAGCGATAAATATTCGTTTTCTCATAGATTCCTAACACACCTCAGTAACAATGGGAGGCGACAATGATTACCCTTGCCATGATAGACGCCGGTGGCGGCCATAAAAGCCCAGCAGTTGCAGTACAACAATCGCTAACTCAGAATACACCCAATTATGACGTACAATTGTTAGATTTTCATGAGGCTGTAAAGGCGGTAGCCTTTGACGCTATTCACAAGAAGTCCTGGAATGACATGTTACGAAATCCCCTGCTTACCTATGCGGGCACGAAGGCATTGGAAGCTATTCCTGGTGAGGTTACCAGAAGTTTCGTGTTGAGGTGGTCCAAGGAAGCGGTGAATAAGGGTGCCCTTTGGATCTTAAGAAATAGACCCCGGGTTTTCTTTAGTACCCATTACTTGAATATTCCCCCTGCTCTAGAGGCTCGAAACCTTGCCAGACGGAGGGGTATACACCTTCCCACCAAGATTGTTCTTTTTGCCGCCGAGGCATTTACCCTGTCGAGTCTTTGGATTTGGAGAGAAATTGATGAACTTATCGTAACCTCTCCCGAAGCCTACTCTCACGCAATTTCCCTTGGAATGCCCAGATCAAAGATTCGTCTTTTCCCCTACCCCGTACGGAAAGAATTTAACAGCCCTCGAAAGCCCGAAGATTCACCTCAACCACTGGGAACCAGGCCCTTAAGGGTAATGGCAATGGCCGGGGCTGAGGGAAAAGGCAAGTTCGAAACAATACTTTCGAAGCTCATTCAGGCCGATTTACCGATTACTCTCACTGTGGTCTGTGGAAGAAATGACGTGCTCCGTCAAAGGTTAGAGTCACTGGCGCACGAACTCAAAAACACACAGCTTATTGCCCATGGGTTTGTCGACCAAGTATGGAATCTCATGGATTATTCGGACCTTATTTTAGGAAAAGCCGGGCCCGCGAGTATGTTCGAATCCCTTCACCGGAACTTACCGATAGTATTCTTTGATGCGGTTACTACCAGCGAATTTGCAAATATCGATTACGCAAGCGATAACGGAGTAGGATGGTTTTTGAGGGAGTCATGGGAAGTCCCGGAATTTATTTCGAATCTCCTGGAAGACCCTCAACCGATACTCGACGCAAAGAATAAGATAAGGAAGCTCCGTCTTAAAAACGGAGCAAGCGAAATAGCGGAGTTCTTATTGTCCCTGACGAGCTAAGGCTTCGGCGAGGCCGGCGATAATCGGTGGTTGCCCACCTTCGGGCACAAAGATGAGCGACGCCGAGTTCAGGCAATAGCGATGGCCGGTCGGGGCTGGCCCATCGGGAAAGACGTGCCCGAGGTGGCTACCCGAGAGACTGTCTACAACCTCGACCCGGGCCATAAAGTAGCTGAAATCACCCAAATAGTGAATGGCCTCAGGACTTATTGGTTTTGTAAAGCTTGGCCAACCAGTTCCGGAATCGTACTTATCGTCGCTATGGAACAGAGGCGCACCGGTGGCTGCGCTGTAGTAGATGCCTCTTTCTTTATTATCCCATAAAGGATTATCAAAGGCTCGTTCAGTGCCCTTCTCCCGAAGGACCTGGTATTGGCGGGTGTCGAGGATTTGCCTCCACTGTTCTTGGGGAAGGTTAACTTCGTACGTATAGTCTTCAGGTAGCTGGGTAAGGGGTATACCATCTACCACCGTTGGGTTTGTTCTCATTTGGGACTCCTGGGTGTTAGTTGAATTCGACGCCTGGGAACTTCCTCCGGCAAAAAGGAAGAGAGCCCCAAAACCTACGAGTAAGAAGATGACAAAATAGCTCATGTATCTTTTCATATAGGTAAGATAATTCTCTCGGGCGCTATTGGGTAGCGAGATTTTTCGTTCGAGGCTACACTTTATCCTATGAAAACCCTGGGAATTATTGGTGGCTTGAGTTGGGAAAGTTCGGCTGAATACTACCGAATTATTAATCAAGAAGTGAATAAAAGATTGGGTGGGGTTCACTCGGCAAAAATGCTTTTGGCCTCCTTGGATTTTGGCGAAATCGAAAAGTTGCAGGTCGCCGGCCGGTGGGACGAACTAACGCAAGAGCTCATTTTTTGGGCTCGTTCGTTAGAAAACGCTGGAGCATCGGGAATTTTAATTTCGAGCAATACGATGCATCACAGCGCAAAAGAGGTGCAGAGTGCGATTGGCGTACCCCTCTTACATATTGCCGATGCCACCGGAAGGGCTATAGTTGAGGCCGGTTATAAGAAAGTAGGACTTCTTGGGACCAGTTTTACTATGGAGGGGGATTTCTATAATCAGCGGCTTTCCGAGGCTTTTGATCTTGAGGTTATTCTACCGGAAAGAGAAGAACGGGAGGTTATTCATCGAGTTATCTACGACGAGTTAGTGGTTGGGAACATTTTACCCGAGTCGAGGCAAAAATTCTTGGACATGATTCAGAGGATGGGCCAGAAGGGATGCGAGGGAATGATTCTTGGATGTACAGAAATTCCTCTCTTGGTGACTCAGGCCCTAACCTCGGTACCACTTTTTGATACCACGGCGCTTCACTGCGCCGCAGCAGTACATTTTATGCTTGGATCGTCGCACCTTCGCAACGAATAAAAATTGCTAAATAACTTGACACCCTTGGTCAAGTTTACGACCTTTGCTCCAACAAAACACAAGGAGTTCAATTGTGAGAAAGATACTGTTTACGTTATCTATTGCTATTCTTCTCGGATTTACTGTCTATGCTGGTGGTGGCAACCAGGCCCCTCAAGCAGCCGCCTCAGAGCCTCTCAGAGTAGGTATGGATCTTCGGTACCCCCCCTTTGAGACCCAAGATTCCGCTGGCGTACCCTTCGGTATTAGTGTAGATGTCGCCAATGCCTTCGGGGAATACATTGGGCGACCAGTCGAAGTGGTCGACACCAACTTTAGTTCCCTCATACCTGCCCTCAACGCGGGTGAAATCGACATAATCATCGCATCCATGAGCCGAACCCCCGAGCGAGCTCAAGCAATTGACTTTTCCGAGCCCTATTTCTACTTCAAGATAATTAGCTTGGTAAACAAAGAATTCGCCGATGCAAACGGCATAACGGTCGATTCATCGACCGAAGATCTTACGGCGATTTCGGGAGTTCGTTTCACTGGAATTACCGGACAAGTGTCAACCAGCATTCCTCAGTCCCTGGGATTTGAAGTCGAAATTGCAACCAATCTTGAAGCTGGAGTTCTGAACGTAGTACAAGGCACCTCCGATGCCCTGATGATGAGTGCGTTTCCTGTGACTCGAGGTCATATGGCGAATCCTTTGGACACGGTGGTTGTATGGGATCCGTTCGTATCCAGCCCGGTGGCCATGGGTGTTCGTAAAGGTGAACCCGAACTGCTGGCTCAGGCCAATGAGTTCGTTGCTGCTATGTCCCAACCCGGTGGACTCTATGAGACGTTGGCAACGAAATGGGATGGACAAATGCGAGAGCTTTTGGGTCGATATGGACTTGAGTTCTACGTAAACGAAAACTAAATGGGACAGATTTCTCAAGAACTGCTGAAACCTGATAGGGGCCGAAGAGGCCCCTCTGCAACGGCGGTGTCCTATCTTTTAGTTCTGGCTGTTTTCGGGGCCCTTGCCTGGTTCGTTGTTGCCAGGCAAAACCGCCCCTTTGACATGTCGACCATCGCACCCTATGCTCTGAATATTGCAGAAGGATTGGGTCTGACAATTCGGGCCTCGGTAATCGCCCTTGTCGGCAGTACGGTGCTGGGCTTCGTGTTTTATCTGCTCTCGTCCTCGAGTTCCAAGTTCTGCCGGGCCTTCACCGATGTGTTTACTGAGATTATTTATGGCACACCTCTGTTGGTGATGATAATGCTCATGGCCTTTGTCATCGGCCCTGCCTTTGGGACCACTAGTCGTCAGTTTATGGGTCAGTTGGGCCTTGTTATCTACATGACTCCTTATATGACGAATATTTTTAAATCTGCCATTTCGAGCGTAGGCCAAGAACAATATATGGTCATGGACCTCTTTGGGTTCACACCTTTTCAGCGATACCGCTACATAATTATTCCTCAGGTCATCCGCATTTTAATGCCGCCGTTGATGAATAATTTCTCCCTCATTATTAAGGGCAGCGCACTTTTGAATGTATTATCCTATAGGGATCTTTTTTACGAAATAGCCCTCATGACAAATAATACCTTTCGCTTTGTCGAAGGATTCCTGCTCATGTGGGGACTGTACTTGTTGATTACCATACCTCTATCGCAGCTGACGAAGTGGATCGACAGGAAGTGGGGACTATGAAGATAGATATACAAAACCTGAGCCATTCCTACGATATTCAAGTCCTGCACGATTTGAATTTAAACCTTGAGTCCTACAAATCGATTGGGATTATCGGTGTTTCGGGGAGTGGAAAGTCGACCATGCTACGGATTATGTCCGGTTTGGAATCTCCAACATCGGGAACAGTTAGAATAAATGACTCGGATGTGACCTCGGAAGAATACCGTCGTTCAGTAGGCTTTGTGTTTCAGAGCCATAATCTCTTTCCCCATTTGACCCTAGAAAAAAATATTACCCTCATTCTCGAGAAAACTCGGGGCATGGGCAAGAAAGAAGCTCAGGAACAGGCGTGTAAGTACCTTGAACTGCTTCATTTAGGCGATCAGGTACACAAGTTGCCTAAGAATGTATCCGGTGGGCAGGCCCAGCGGGCTTCGATAGCTCGGGCCTTGTCCATAGATCCTCAGGTAATCTTTCTGGACGAGCCCACTTCGGCCTTAGATCCAGTTCTGACCTACGAAGTCTTGAGTGCGGTAAAAGAACTGCGGAGCACCGGCAAGGCCTTTGTCTTCGTGTCTCACGTTATGAGCTTCGTTCGTAGCTTTGCCGAGTATGTCATTTTTATGCACGATGGCCGTATTGGCGAAATGGGGCCACCCTCGATCCTCGATAACCCCTCGACCCCCGAGCTTCGCGATTTTATGGAGAAAGAGCCCTAAATTTCTCTCCATGGTCGACTAATCCGCAACAGAATGCGGATTAGTCTTGACTAATCCGCAAAACGATTTAGAATAGTCGAGTGTTAAGACAACAAGAAGAAAAAATTCTTTCTGACCTCTTGAAGAAGATGGTGTTTCTTTCCGGCCCTCGGCAGGCGGGGAAGACTTGGCTTTCCCGCGAGATTGCTAACAAGTTCCCCTCCAGTCTGTATCTCAATTGGGATAATCCCCAAGACCGAGAGGTTATTCTGGATCAAGCCTGGTCAACGAACCTCGAGTTATTGGTCTTGGACGAGGTTCACAAGATGGAAGGCTGGAAGAATTTTCTCAAAGGTATCTGGGATACTCGCCCTCGAAGTATGAAAATCCTGGTTACCGGAAGCGCTCGACTGGAGACCTTTCGACAGTCCGGCGATAGTCTGGCCGGTCGGTATTATCACCATAGACTCCTTCCTTTTACACCCGAAGAGGTTTCCTGGGCTGGAGAACATCGGGGTCTCGATGACTTCTTGACCCGAGGTGGGTTTCCCGAACCTTTCCTTTCTCTTGACCCGAACGATGCTAGGCGATGGCAGAAGCAGTACCTGGATGGTTTAGTACGAGAAGATATCCTCAACTACGAAAACATCGGTCACCTAAAGGCCATGAACCTATTGGTCGAGCTTCTGCGGTCGCGAGTTGCCTCACCCTTAAGCTACCAAAGTCTGGCCGAGGACTTGAGCATCGCCCCGAATACGGTAAAAAAGTACATTGCAATTCTCGAGGCCCTGTACCTGGTATTTCTTGTGTATCCTTTCTCCCGGTCTATTTCCCGTAGCCTCTTGCAACAGCCTAAACTCTACTTTTTCGATACTGCCTTGGTCAAAGACATTGGTGCCCGTCTCGAGAACCTTGTGGGAGTTTCTCTTCTCCGGAATATGTACTTCAGGGAGGATATCGACGGAATACCGAGGGGTCTTCATTATCTTAGGACAAAGGAAGGTAAGGAGGTTGATTTTTTGCTTACCCAAGAAGAAAAACCCCTCAAGATGATTGAGGTCAAATCTACCGACTTTCAACTGAGCAAGAACCTGGAATATTTCCACCGGACCTATGGATTTTCTGGTACCCAATTGGTCGCCGATCTTCGGCTTGAGCGCTTTGGTGCCCTCGAGGTTCGTCACTTGTACCCCTGGTTGGAGGCCCCTGAACTATGGGATTAGCCGAAGTCCGTAACTACCTATCCCAATGGGGACGGGACAAGGACATTCTGGAGTTCCAGGTGTCCAGCGCCACTGTGGAACTGGCTGCCCAGGCCCTGAACACCCAGCCCGAACGGATAGCCAAAACCCTCTCGTTTCGAGGACCCGATGGTCCCCTCCTGATTGTTGCCGCCGGTCATGTTCGAATCGACAACAAAAAATTCCGCGAGGCCTTTGGATTCAAAGGATCCATGTTAACCCCCGAAGAAGCAGAGTCCCTCATTGGACATAGGGTTGGTGGTATCTGTCCCTTTGGGGTCAAGGAAGCGGTGCGGACTTATTTGGATGTCTCCCTTCGGGAGTTTGATATTGTGTTTCCGGCCTGTGGGAGTTCGAACTCGGCGATTGCCATGAGTCCCGATGAGCTATTTGAGGTTAGTCGGGCCCAGGGGTGGGTCGATGTGGGGAAGGGGTAGGTGGACAAGAGGGGCTATAGATTATTGAGGCATTTCACGTTACAACCATAAGAAACTCAAGGAAAGAATAGTGATAAAGAAAGGAACCTATGCCAGTTTCAGCATCCCCTCAAAGAAAGGCAAGTTGGTTTGTAGGGGCTTCTTACGGTGGTACCGACGATCAAACTGAAAGGTTCATTCGGGAAGGCATTTGGCAGACAGATCATTCGGATGAAACGGTCCTATCGACAGTTCGATCAATTCAGGCGGGCGACCCAATAGCGATAAAGTCAGCTTTTGTTGTCAAAAAAGAATTGCCTTTCGATAATAGGAGTCACTATGTGTCGGTTATGGCAATAAAAGCCGTCGGTGTTGTCACAGAGAATCTGAACGACGGTCATACACTTAGGATTGGATGGCGGATGCCCTTATCGATTTTGCATTTAATAATGAATCCCAGGATATAGAACGCTTTCGGAATCATCCTTATTGGAAAGGTCGTTTTGGCGATTTGGATGTTAATAGAAGAAGTTTCCGTTGGACCACCTTCTATGAAGACTTCGCTAATAAACTCTTGGCTTTCCGAAATCGACGAAATGAGTTGGTCGAGTATATCCACAAAATAGCCGAAGAAGTGGACTACATGTCGATCCTCAACGATCAGTACAAGGAAGGAGAACCCGGAGGTCCTCTTAAAGACATTTGCCCGTTCACCGTTTTCGGGATTTTTAACCGTGGCCTTACTGACGACAATCGAAAGAACATTGGCCTCAAATTAGCAAGTTTCTTAGGAGTTTCCGAAGCGGTGCCTGATTCCTTTGAAGGGATTCCAGTTATCAATAATCAACGTACTTGGTTTTTTGGATACGCCTACCGGCGAGAACCAAATGACATAGAAAATCTATGGGAAATGTTTGCTAGGGCGTTGGAGTATTCCGATACGGACAATACAAAAGCAAGAAGCGAATTTCTTCGTATTTACGATGCCACTGCAAAACAGTGGGGTATTGGATGGAATTTAACAATGGGGTTGTATTGGATCCGTCCTTGGAATTATCCGACCCTTGATGGTCAATCTCAAAGTTACATCAAAAATAAACTAAAACTTCAAATTGGTTTGAACGGTTTCAAGGGCCGCTGTAGTGGCAAAGATTACCTGATATTGCTGGAAACGTTGGAAACCCGATTTCAAGAGGAAGGTTATCCAGTGTATTCATTTCCAGAACTCTCACTTTCATCGTGGCTTTACAAGGAGTCGGGTACATCAGTTCATCCGATGGCTACTGACCCTGATTATTTGGAAGACAGTGAAGAGACTCCGAGTGTGGACGAAATTGATGCAGATTTAAAGAACCTGATTCCGAAGTTTGACGATTTGATGATCCCCCTCCTTCGGAAGTTGCAGGATGGTCAAGATCATCTGTCAAAAGACATCTATAACGCACTTAAGGCGGATCTAAAGCTAGAAAAATTCGATGTTATTACTCTTGAATCTACCGGGTTACCGCTCTTTGATAACCGAGCAGCCTGGGCAAAGTCGTATCTAAAAAGGGCCGGACTAGTAGATCTACCAACCCGGGGTTTCGTACGCGTTCGCGACCGAGGCAAAGACTTCCTTGCTCAATCGGATACAAAAATTTCCCAATTTACCAGATTTACCGACTTTTTTAGTTATTCAGTTGAATGATAGGGAAGAGTCGAAACCAATACTGCCCTATTCGGTTGACGATATCGTTGGGGAAGGAAGTTTCTTACCTCTAGAAAGAGTAAATACTTTGCTTGATCGATTGAGAACGAAAAAAAATGTGATCCTTCAGGGGCCGCCAGGGACAGGCAAGACCTGGCTGGCTAGACGGGTGGCGTACGCCCTGATTGGGCAGCGAGATGAAAGCAAGGTTAGAGTAGTTCAATTCCATCCGAACTTGTCCTATGAGGACTTTATTCGTGGTTGGAGGCCATCGGGTGAAGGTCGGTTGGTTCTTGTCGACGGACCTATGATGGAAATTATCCAAGAGGCAACAGTTGATCCTTCTTCAAAATACGTTATGGTTATTGAGGAAATCAACAGGGGAAATCCCGCTCAAATATTTGGAGAGATGCTAACTCTCATTGAAGTGGGGAAAAGGACCCCGTCGGAAGCGATGGAACTTTCTTATCGAAAGAAGTCCGGGGAAAAAGTTTATGTGCCGGATAATTTTTACCTCATTGGTACGATGAATATTGCTGATCGTTCTCTTGCGTTGGTGGATCTTGCCTTGCGTAGAAGATTTGCCTTTTTCGACCTTGAGCCGATCTTGGATTCAACATGGGAAAACTGGGTCCACGAAAAGAATGGAATAGATAGGTTATTCCTCAATGAGGTTCGTGGTAGATTGATGCGTCTGAATCAAGAGATCAGCGAGGATCGAAGTCTTGGAAGTCAATTTAGTGTTGGGCATAGCTATGTTACTCCTTCCTAATTTGAGCCAATTCCCGATGCAAAGAAATGGTTCCAACATATTGTTGATACCGAAATTGGTCCCCTTCTCGACGAGTATTGGTTTGACGACCCTACCCAGGCCAAAAAAGCAAAAACACGTCTCCTGAGTGATCTATGACGAGCACTATCGAACAGGAATCGACTACTGACAGTTCGATTCCTATCCGTAATATCTGGTTGCTCATCGCTTATGCTTCAGAATTTCTACAGCTCTTTGGTGAAAATTCGATAGGAGTTGAAGATAATCCTGATCAACTACCTGATCTGATAGCAGAGATCTTGTGTTTTCAAGTCGAAAAAAGAATCGGTCGAAATATGAGTCATGGATTGGAGAGGCATACTAGTATTTTGGGTCGCGTACGGGGAAAGATTCTCTTACTCGATACCATCGGTAGGGGTTTACTCGAAAGAGGAAGGATTCGTTGCCAGTTCGATCGCTTAACTATTGATACCCGAAGATATCAATTTATTCTCGCTTCTCTTGCCGGGGTCGCCAAAATCGTAGATCGACCTGATCTTGCGTCTCATTGTTTGTTTCTATCTCGGCTACTTGAACGTAATGGAGTCAGTCGGTTTATGTTTTCGAAGCCTCCTGCCGGAATTTTTAACTTCGGAAGGCACGATATACAAGACAAGCCTATGGTCATGGCGGCCAAATTAGCCCATGACCTTCTTATCCCTAACGAGATTGGAACTTTAGCTCGGTTTATATCGACCGATAAAAACCAACATTACTTACGAAAGCTTTTTGAGAAGGGCATCGCGGGTTTCTACAACGTATTGCTTTCATCAAGGGGCTGGGTTGTCGAAGCTGGTAAGGGACTTGATTGGAGTATTACCCGCAGAACTAATGGGATTGATGCTATCCTTCCCTCGATGCGGTCGGATATTTACATGACCCATCGCCCGAGTGGAAAAAGGATAATCATCGATACAAAGTTTAACTCCCTATTAACTAAGGGTTGGTATAGAGATATGACGCTTCGAAACTCATATATTTATCAAATTTACACCTACCTAAGGTCCCAAGAAAACCTAAGTGATGCAGGTTCGATGAGTTCATTGGGGATACTCCTCCATCCAGCAATCGGCGAAAATTATCTTGAATCTGTGACTATACAAAGTCATGAGATTCGATTTGCAACGGTAGATTTGAGCACGAACGCGAGGGCTATGAGGCAACAACTACTTACGATTATTGGTCTGAATGAGTAAATATAGGTTCTTCGCGATCGCAATAGGCCCATTCTCTTAGGTCCTGGTAGGCTTCGAGAATCTTCCCGCAATTAAATTCTGGGGGCAAGAGTCTGTCTAACTGAGCGGTCTCCTCGGGTTTGTCTATTTCTTTTTCCATGTATGTATTGCAAAACGCCTGTTGGGTTTCTGACCAGCCATGCCCTTAATAACGAATCCTTTCCTCTTATCCGCCTATATATGTTCCTTAAGGACTTTCAAGAAGTATGATGCAGCATCTATTAACTAAATGCAACATGGTAGCCATATTCGAGAGGGACTACATTTGCCATACCGACAACGCTTGATGTCTGGGATTCGGCCCCGAACCGGGGTGAAATAGTATACTTTGTGTATGAAACACTTGCTTTCAGAGTTCCTACTCAGATTGAGATTTAGATAACTTGAATGAAGATAGAAGGACGATATGGGGATAACGGTACGGCGGGAAAAGGTAGGTCTCTTTAAGGTACTCTTTTGGAAGGAGCTACCCTTCGCAATAATAAGTAAGTTGTCCGTCCCTACTCTTGCTGAGATCTTTTCTTATTCCAATACAAGGTCGCCTTCTGGGAAATTTCCTCGACACTTTGTTCTGGCCAAAGCTCTTTTCTCCATTCAGTATAGTCAAGGTTGCCTCTCTTGAGCATAACGAGAAAACGTTCGGCTTCTACGGGATCGAGTTGACCAAATAAAGCCTTAAATCCGTCATGACGAATGAGCATATCCGAACGCATTTTTGGTCTCCTAATAAAAGTACTCTAAGGGACTCTTTATTTCGATGTTAGAAATTTTCTTGCGATGCTTTAGAATTCCCCTGTCGACGGTGATAAAACAATCGGCTCGGGCCTCGATAGGGCATGATATATGTAGAGCATCTTTAGGGTCAATTCCTAAACTTCGAATTTCATTCGCTCTATCTACTATAACTTGCCCAGGCTCTATTACAACCGATGCCCGTTTTTCCCATGCTACGATTGTGGCACTAATATCGGTATCGGGATTTGCCGAATTTTCATAGTCCAACATGTAGCTCCACGCTATTTTGATCTCGTCATTTCTAATTTTCTGCTGAAGAAGCAGTTTGCCTTCTGTCTCCAGTTGTACCTGCGGGTGGGTTTGATCATCAAAGGGACGATTAAAACAACACATATCGAGGTACACTAACATTCATACTCCTTCTTCTCCGAATGCTACTCGGGATCGATCACGGCCTGCCTTGATACCCTGTTGGTATCGATTACTGGCTTTTGTCGAAGGTTTCGCAATTGGAACTCGGGAAAAAATATCTGAAGCCTTTCCACGGATCCAGTATACCCGTGGAACATCTGGTTCACAAAGTAATCTTTTTGAATTCGCCTTGACAATCTCCACATCTGGGGCGAAAATTGTGCAATCGATGGCATGAAAAATTACTCCCGAGGCCTCCAGTGATCCACCTTACCCGGCCCTCGCCGACCCTCAAAGAAGTAGCGGCTCGCTGTGGAGTTTCGACCGCAACGGTGAGTAGGGTTATAAATCGAGACCGGCGGATAAGCGAAGAAACGTCGAAACGGGTGTTGCAGGCGGTCGAAGACCTAGGATACAGTCCGAATCCTTTTGCCCGGGGTCTCAAGACGAATAAGTCGCGGACTATCGGGTTTATTGTTCCCGAGTTTACCAACGACTTTTTTATGCGGATTGCCCGGGGAATTGAAAGTCGGCTGCGCCAAGACGGGTATACCTTGGTCATTTGTAATGCCAACGAGAACCGCAATGACGAAGCCGCCCGCTTGGATTTGCTCTTGGATCAGGGGGTAGACGGGGTCATTGTAATACCCTCCAGTAGCCGAGGTGCCCATCTACGGGCCGCAGATGCTCGGCACGTGCCCCTGGTGCTGGTGGACCGGGTAGTAGAAGACTACCAAACCGACGCAATTTTGGTCGATAACATCAATGGAACCTACCATGCCGTCGAGGCCGCCCTAGCGAAGGGCCACAAAAGGATAGGATTTATCGGCGGGAACATGGACCTGACGTCGGCCCGGGAACGATTGGCCGGATACACTCGGGCTCTGGAGGACTACCATATCCCCTTTCAGGACGAGTATGTGTTTTTTGGGGACTTTCATCAGGATTCGGGGTACGAGCTCATGGGTCAGTTATTGGCCCTGGCCCATCCGCCGGAATGTGTGTTTTTGTCCAATGTGTTCATGCACTTGGGGGCAGCAAAGTACCTTCTGGAGCATCAACAAGCCAAGAGGCGGGTGCCAGAGCTTATCGGATTTGATGAGATGGATTTTTCGTCGAGTCTGGGATTCTGTACAATTATGGTCCGGCAACCCATAGAAGAAATTGGAAAAATAGCAGCCGAAACGATTCTGGATAGAATTCGGGGGAATCATCATCCCTCCAGAATTCAACGATTAAAAACCGAAATAGTGCAATTCGATCGAAAGAACAAGTAAGAAGGACGGGCACGTTGTGCAATCGTTTAACCGAAAAAGCAGAGGAAACCCAGGAGGAAAGTATGTCAGAGTACAAGGGATATTGGAAGCCAGCACTTCCTAAGATTGGAATTCGACCTACAATTGATGGTCGCCGTCGCGGAGTTCGTGAGTCCTTAGAGGCTCAAATTATGGGTCAGGCAAAAGCTGCGGCCAAGTTCTTAACCGAAAACTTACGCCATCCCAGCGGTGAGCCGGTGGAGTGTGTCATTGCCGATTCGTGCATCGGTGGAGTCGTCGAAGCCGCCCAGTGTCGAGAAAAATTCCGCAAGGAAGGGGTAGGGGTGTCCTTAACCGTAACTACCTGCTGGTGCTACGGCAGCGAAACTATGGATATGGATCCGGTTATGCCCAAGGCTGTATGGGGATTTAACGGCACCCAGCGACCGGGGGCGGTGTACTTGGCGGCGGTTCTTGCGGCCCACGCCCAAAAAGGTCTGCCCGCCTTTGGTATTTATGGCAAAGACGTGCAAGATCCCGACGATATGTCGATTCCCGAAGATGTAGGCGAGAAGTTGTTACAGTTTGCTCGAGCCGGTTTGGCTGTAGCTACTATGCAAGGTCGCAGCTACCTGGCTATTGGCGGAACCTCCATGGGTATTGCAGGTTCGATTGTAGATAATTCCCTCTTCCAGAACTACCTGGGAATGCGAAACGAAATGGTCGACTCCACCGAGCTCATTCGTCGGATGGACGAAGGAATCTACGACCAGGACGAGTATAAGAAGGCCCTGGAGTGGACCAAGAGAAACTGTCCCGAAGGCCGAGAAACAAATCCTCCCGCCGGACAAAAATCCAAAGAAGCCAAGGCCAAGGACTGGGAGTTTGTGGTGAAGATGGCCCTCATTGCCCGCGACCTCATGATAGGTAATCCTAAACTCGCCAAGATGGGGTACGAGGAAGAGGCTATGGGTCGCAACGCCCTGGTGGGTGGATTCCAAGGTCAGCGGCAGTGGACCGACTTTTACCCTAACGGGGATTTTATGGAATCGATACTGACCACCAGTTTCGATTGGAACGGCATTCGCCAACCCTTCATGTTCGCGACCGAGAACGATAGTCTCAACGGCGTGTCTATGCTCCTGGGTCACCTAATAAACGGAGCGGCTCAGATTTTTGCCGACGTCCGGACCTTCTGGAGCCCCGATGCGGTCAAACGGGTAACGGGTCACAAACTCGACGGCCAAGCGAAGGATGGAATTATCCACCTAATTAACTCCGGCGCCGCCGCACTGGATGGGGCTGGCCGAATGAAGGACAAAAAAGGCAACCCAGTCATGAAACCCTTCTGGGAAATTACCGACAAGGACGTGGAAGCAAGCCTGAAGGCTACCACCTGGGGACCTGCGGTAACCGAGTACTTCCGAGGAGGTGGATACTCATCGACCTACTCTACCGAAGGGGTAATGCCCGTAACCATGATTCGCCTGAATCTAATCGACGGCTTAGGCCCCGCCTTGCAAATCGCCGAAGGTTGGACAGTTGACCTACCCGAAAAGGTCCGGGTAACCCTGGAAGAGCGGACCAACCCAACCTGGCCTAGTACCTGGTTCGCCCCCCGGCTGACCGGCCAAGGGCCCTTCAAAGATGTGTACTCGGTAATGAACGCCTGGGGAGCAAATCACGGGTCCTTCAGCTACGGTCACTACGGGAAGGATATTATTACCCTGGCTTCGATGTTGCGAATTCCCGTGTACATGCACAACGTCGACGCCGATAAGGTTTACCGACCCGCAGCCTGGAATGCCTTTGGGACCGCGGATTTCGAGTCGGCGGACTTCCGGGCCTGTGCGGCCTATGGTCCTCTGTACGGTCTTAAAAAATGATGAGGATAGTACCAAATCTCGCCCCTTCGGGGGGCGGGGTTGGGGGTAGTTCTGCGAGTGGCCCAGCGAGTGGATCCGATGCACCCCTGGTCCTTGGGTTAGATTTTGGTACCGATTCGGTCCGAGCGGTGGTCGTGTCGACCGCCGACGGCCGGGTCTTAGGCCAGGCCGTGTCTTCCTATCCCCGGTGGGCCAAGGGACTGTACTGCGACCCTACCAAGAGCCAGTTTCGCCAACACCCCCTGGATTACATCGAGAGTTTCGAAGCTGCAGTCAAAGGTGCCTTGGCAGCCAGCCCCTCGGGCGCCGGAGCCCGGGTGGTGGGTTTGTCGATCGACACGACCGCCTCGACGCCGATTCTTGCTGACGAGACGGGAACCCCCCTAGCCTTCCAGGAAAAGTGGAAAGACGATCCTGATGCCCAGTTCATATTGTGGAAAGACCATACCAGCATCGCCGAGGCCGAGGACATCAACAAGGCCGCCGCAGACTGGGAGGCGACTCACCCGGGTCAAAACCCGGTCCTCTTTGTGGGGGGTATTTACTCCAGCGAATGGTACTGGGCCAAGGTCCTGCGGGTACTGCGGCGCCGGCCCGAGTTAGCCGCCGCTGCAGCCACCGCCCTCGAACACTGCGACTGGATGGGTACCTTTTTAACCGGTACCAAAGACGTGGCAAAAATCAAACGTAGCCGGACCGCCGGGGGCCATAAAATTCTGTGGCACCAAGACTTTGGTGGGTATCCACCGGCCGAGTTCTTTGCCCGGTTACATCCGAAGCTCGCCGACATCGCCAAATCCCTTGGCACCAAAACCTATACCGGTGATACTTCGTTGGGAACCCTTACGGCCGAGTGGGCCGATCGACTGGGCTTGAGTCGAACTTGCGTTGTCGGAGTTGGGTCTATCGACGCCCACGTGGGTGCGGTTGGGGCTGGGGTTGGACCCTACCAACTGGCCAAGGTAGTAGGAACCAGCACCTGCGACATTCTGGTTGCTCCCCCGGTGGGGAAAGAAAAGGTAGTTGCAGGCATCTGTGGTCAAGTAGACGGCTCGGTGGTCCCGGGGATTATCGGTTACGAGGCCGGTCAGTCGGCTTTTGGCGACGCGTACAACTGGTTCAAGCAGGTTCTGCTGTGGCCCTTGCACCAGGCGGTGGGTCTTGGCGCAAACCTGAGTAACGGCGAGGGCACCGATGCAGAAGTGAGCGCCGATGCAGAAATGAGCGCCGCCGCGGCAGTCTTGGCGCGGGTAGAGACCCAGTTGCTGGACTGGCTGGGCACTGCTGCAGAAGCAATTTCCCCCGGCGAGAGTGGCGTGGTGGCCCTAGATTGGCTTAACGGCCGACGGACCCCCGATGCTGACCAGAACCTGCGGGGGGCCTTCGCTGGCCTAAACCTGGGAACCGACGCCCCGCGGATGTTTCGGGCCCTGGTCGAGGCTACGGCCTTCGGCAGCCGGGCGATTCTTGAACGGTTCAAGGTCGAAGGGGTACGAATCGACTCGGTCATTGCCCTGGGTGGTATCTCGGGCAAGTCGAGCTTTGTTATGCAGACCTTGGCCGATGTCATGGGGGTCGAGATTGCCATAAGTGCCGCCGAACAAGCAGGAGCCCTGGGTTCTGCGATGTTTGCTGCCGTGGCCGCAGGGGTGTACCCGAATATTGGTGAGGCTCAGACGGCCATGGGAGCGGGGTTTACCAAGTCCTACAAACCTCGGCCGGAAAACGCTGGGATTTACGATCGGTTGTATAGGGAGTATTTGGTCCTTGGAGCGACGGAGGAGAAGCTGGCGAAGAGTCGGTCTTGACGCCGAACCCCATCGAGGGCTAGGGTGAATCCATGAACAGATCTGAATGGGTCCAGTACGCAGACCGCCTGGTGCGGCCGGTTCTTGCGGCTGCCGCCGAGGGGAGACTCGAATCTGCATTGGCGGTAGAGCATCATAGGAGTATCGACCCAAAACGTTTAAAGGTTGCACCCCTCGAGGCCATGGGCCGGGTCCTTTCGGGGATCGGTCCTTGGCTCGATGCTCCGGGTCTCTCG
>JAACWS010000016.1 GCA_009991955.1 Spirochaetales bacterium | reverse complement strand
GAAGGCGCAGATGAAGACTTCATTGTTCATTGAGAACTGGGAAGTGCTTTTAAATTCCTCTGCTCGATCTGTAGTAAATCAAGGTACGTCCTACACACGGGCCGCACGGGTGCGAGAAAACGCTACCCAGTTTGCCAACGAGACTGTGTTAGGTATTAGGGTTCGATTCCCCAATGAGCCTTTCAATAGCTGGGCCCTCGTGCAACCACCTTTTGATATCCCTGCCTACGCAGACGTGACTACTTTGGATGGTGACTCTCTGGTTATTTCCCAAGAGGAAGTCGGCCGGGGTCGAAAGTTCGACGGGTATGGGGTGGTAAAAAACGTTGGTGTACTTAAGTCAATTTCCGTTAGTATCCATGGGCTTAATTTCCCCCACGGATTTTCTGTAATTCTTCAAGACCAGAACAACAGAGAACAAGAATATTTCATGGGTTACCTTAATTTTGACGGTTGGAGAACTCTTACCTGGAATAATCCTAACTATATTCAAGAAGTAAGGAATCGAGAGCTTCGTGTTTTCCCTCTCTATCCGAACTCGGCTCCAATGCTGAAGCTGGTTGGGTTTAGAGTTTATCGGGACGCAGCGATGACCGGTGGTGATTTTGTCGGATATGTCAAGGACGTAAGCATCGTTTACGACAAGGCAGTCCTGGACATAGAAAGAGATATTGACGACGAGTCTATTTGGGGTATCCTTCAAGATCGAGAAGAAGCTCGACGAAACCAAGAACTTCTTAGGCTCGGAAATCTTCAGGTTCTCCGTTTCTTAGAGTCAAAAAAAATGGACGATCCGGAAACTCGCGAATAGTTTAGGTTTTTAAGGCTTCTGCCTTGAAAAGGAAAGCAGTCCGAGAGGGCTGCTTTTTTTTGGAGAAACAATGGTGCTCTACACCATTGACTTCGGAAGACAAAAGTATAAGATTGAAATATGAGTGATTACCTCGACCCCAATAACGAAGAGTTATTAAAAGATTTCTATGTAGAAGCAGAAATGCAACTGGAGTCTCTTGAACGCAATATATTGGTTCTTGAGTCCGACTCGTCAAATGAAGACGCGATTGACGAAATATTTCGGGCGGCCCATACCCTTAAGGGTGCGGCAGCAACGGTTCAAATGACCGAATTGGCCGAATTTACCCACGTGGTCGAGGACGCGCTCGATGAAATCCGTGGGGGTAAAATAAAGGTCGATGGACATACGGTCGATGTTCTACTTGAGTCCCTAGACATTATCAAATCTATGTTAGAGTCCCGGTCGGAAGGTACTGTTTACGGGGGTGACGTTTCGGGCATCAAAGAACAGTTGAGAGCTCTATTTGAGGGCGACGAAAAAAACAAAAGTGTTCTTTCTAAAGCTACGGCTAAAAAACTTCCGGTAACAAAGGTGCAAGAAGGGGCAAATAGCGAAACCTTTTTGGTTTCTGAGTATGAAATATTGGAACTCCGCGAGGCTGCGGGACCGGATGTGGAGATTCTTGCGGTACGAGTAAAATTTAACCCTGACAATCCTATGAATACAGTAGGAGGCATACAGGTCTTTGCTATTCTTAAGAGTTTGGGCACTATATTAAAGACCGAGCCCGAATTTGAGAAACTTTACGAAGACACTTTTTTTCCAGAGGTAGTGTACTTCTTGACTGGAGAATCGACCAAAGAAGGTATTGAAGAAAAAGCGTTTATTTCCGACGTCACGTTGGAGGTTGAAGTTCTTCAGCTCGTTCTGGGGAATGAACCTACTCTGCCAGAGGTTGCGACGAATAAGACCGGAATTCAAGCCGAGGAATCTATCGACGATCTAGTTGCTTCTATTACGAGCGAAATTGAGGAAAAGGGCAAAGAGGCCTCCGTTGATCTGAAGGACCTGGAAAAGGCGACCCAAACAATGGGCGATCCCTTAGGGCCTGCTGGCAGAAAGGTCGAAGATCCACCGGAAGAAAAAAAAATTATCGAGGAACGGTCAGAAGGTACAAAAAAACCGCAGAACTCTGGTGGATCGGTGCTCCGGGTGGAGTCAAAACGTATCGATGATCTTCTAAACTTGGTAAGCGAAACGGTTATAAATAAAGCAACATTCAATCAAGTCAGTAATCAGTTTACTGAAAATATGAACCAACTCTCCCAGATACAGAGTTCCTATCGACAACTTGTGAAAGAACTCTTCGACTCTTTACCCGACTATATGGAAAAAATTGAAAGAGGTGTATCGGTAAAAGATGTCAAGAAGGAAATTACCGAGGGGTACGGTGAACTTCTTACGATATTTGACGGTGTTCAATCCTCTTTTAAAGGCTCCATCAATAAATTCCGAAGTACTGCTCAAAATCTTGGTCGAATAACCTCAGAGCTTCAAGAAGGGGTCATGAGGATTCGAATGGTTCCCATTGCCCAAATATTCAGCAGATTTCCCCGCCTAGTAAGAGATTTGAGTAAATCCCTCGATAAGCAGATAAAGCTTTCCATTGAGGGAGAAGATACCGAGCTTGATAAAAGTGTCATCGAGGATCTTTTAGATCCTCTTATTCATTGTGTAAGAAACTCTCTGGATCATGGAATCGAATCACCTAAGGAACGAACAGCGGCAGGTAAACCTATCGAAGGAACCTTGTTGCTCAAGGCGAGTAACGAAGGCAACATGATCCTTATAGAAATTTTCGACGATGGGAAGGGTATAGATGTCGACAAGGTAAAACAAAAAGCGATTGAGCGGGGTATCATTCACCCAAACAAGCTGCTTACCGACGTTGAGGCCTATAATTTAATTTTTGAACCAGGTTTTTCGACTGCCGCCCAGGTGACGAATATCTCTGGTAGAGGTGTCGGTCTCGATGTAGTTCGAAAACAAATTGAAAAGCTCAATGGAAGTGTTTCGGTCGTATCTACCCCCGGTAAAGGTTCGCGGTTTACCATTAAAATCCCTTTGACCCTGGCGATTATTCAGGGCTTGTTGGTCCGTGTTGGACAGGAGCTTTATGCAATTCCGATCACGGCGGTTCTAGATAGTCATCGAATTAAGCCCCAAGAAATTCGACGAATCGACAACTACGAAGTATTTAACGTTCGAGAAGACGTTGTATCTCTGATGCGCTTAGATAGGATCTTCAACATCCCCACAGAAGAAAAACGAGAGCACTATTTCGTCGTTATTGTAGGTTCGGGGGAGAAGAAAATGGGGCTTATCGTTGACCAACTCATTGGTGAAGAAGATGTTGTCATAAAGCCCCTCCGAGACCACTACACGAATGCTCCGGGGATTGCCGGGGCGAATATCACCGGGGATGGAACGGTCTCCCTCATCATAGATGTGAGTCAATTACTGGAACTTGGGCAAAAACAAGAACGTGAAGCGCGAAGTAAACGAGAAGAAACCTCGTCAAGAAAATATTAAAGTATACGAGGAGAATTCGATGGCCACAGTAGCAAATAAAATCCGAAAGAGGACAACCTCAGCCCTTGCCCGGGAAGAAGAACTACTCGAACAAATAGATTTTAAGATGGTAACCTTTTCCCTTGCGGGTAAGGACTATGGCATCGACATAATGAAAATTAAAGAAATTGCCCGATTTGTACATTTTACCTACGTTCCTAATACACCACCGTACGTTCGTGGGGTTTACAACCTTCGGGGAGAAATAATTTCGATAATTGATCTTCGGGGTATGTTTAATCTTCCCCACGAAGAAAATGAGCGAGGTGAAGAAGAGGCGGGGCTCATACTTCGTCTGGAGTCAAATCTGATAGGAGTGGTAGTCGACAAGATTGACAAGGTCATTGGAATCAATTCTGGTTCTATTCAACCTCCTCACCCTATATTCGGTGATATTAATATTAAATACATAAGTGGTGTAGTGGAAAACGGCGGTCGCCTGTATATCATCCTGGATGTCGAGAAGATACTGGCAAAAAAAGAAGAAATTTCCGAGAAAGGAAAAATATTTCCTCCCCTAGGCTTGGACTCATCGTCAGACATCGGACAGAAAAAGTTGGAAGGATCCATCGAATTCAAAGAAAAAGCCCATACCGATTCTTCGAAGAGTACAGGGCAAAATAGTGCAGTGGATAACGACTCACTCAACCTCGAATTTATAACCGAGTCCTTATTGGCTCTCGAAGGCTTCCACGTGAGTCTTCTCAATTTGGATTGGATACAAAGCCGGTACGAAGAATGGAAAAAAGAACGCCCAGCAGGAGCCTACCAACTTGCCACCAAGCAAGATTCTACTTCATTTCTTCGCCCGTTTTCTTCGCCCTTCACTGGAGGACTGTGGTCAAAGGATTATGCAGAAAAGCTTGCAGCGGCCCTTCCTCCCGACCTGGGTAAGCAGTTGCATGTGTGGAATCCTGGTTGTGGAAGAGGATACGAGACCTTCTCTCTTGCAGTGGTACTTCGCAAGAAGTATCCAAATTCGATAATAAAAGTGTGGGCCAGCGATAAGGATCTACTCAGCGTTTCTGCTGCCCCAAATTTGGTTTTTTCCCCCGGTGAGGTTCCAGAATGGCTGCGGGAGTTTATGGTTGAAGGCAAGAACGGCCTATTCTTTAGTCCTGCTGTTAAAGATATGGTAATGTTCGAATACCACGATATTATGAATTCCCATTCTATGCCTCCTGTGCAGTTTACCTTTGCTCGAGATCTCTTTTCCTATTTACCAATCGATTACGTTAAGACTATGATACGAGATCTTCACGATAGATATAAGGGACCGGGGTATATTTGTCTTGGACACAATGAAAAGGGTACGATAGAATTCGGGCTAGAAGAGATTACAAATCAACCCCTAAAAATCTGTAAAATTGTAGGCTAATTTCCGTTGGCAGGTTAAGGAGTACTAAAATATGAGAGTTGAATACATTAATCCATTTGTGGAAGCTGCTTACAGCGTACTGACCGAAGTATTGAATACGGATATAAAACGAGGTGAACTGTTTTTGAAGTCGACTTCGATGTCTGTGCTCGGAGTGGCAGCAATAGTCGGGCTCGCTGGGGACGTTGAAGGGCGAGTCCTGTTTGATATGACCCACGATACTGCCATGAAGGTTACAAATGCAATGCTGACGTCAATGGGAATGGAAGCAATTGCTACCTTCGATGACATGGGGAAAGCTACGATAACGGAACTTGCGAATATGATAACCGGACAAGCGGTTACGAAGCTGCATAATCTTGGGTTCTCGTTTGACCTTACTCCTCCAGCCCTTATTACCGGCCAAAATATGGAAATATCCGATCAACGGGTAGAAGCACTCATTGTCCCCATGGAATGCCAATACGGTCGAATTGAAATAAATGTCGCGGTACGAGAACGATAAGGAGTAGAAAATTCATGAGAACTAAAGGTGATTTTCCTAATATTAACGAGCGTAAAGCTGAGGGTGTAAGGGAAGATGGTGCTCCGTACCGGGTCTTGGTGGTAGACGATTCAATGTTCGTCACAAAGCAAATTCAACAAATTCTGACCTCCGAGGGTTTTGAAGTTGTGGGGGTTGCAGTCGATGGAGCAGAGGGCGTGGAGAAGTATAAGGAGTTACATCCCAACGTCGACTTAGTGACGATGGATATTACTATGCCAAAAATGGATGGAGTCTCGGCTCTGGAGAAGATTATCGAGTTTGACAAGAACGCAGTGGTCATTATGATAAGCGCTCTTGGGAAGCAGGACTTGGTAAAACAATCTCTTATGATTGGTGCCAAGAACTATATTGTCAAACCCCTCGACCGGAAAAAGGTACTGGAGCGAATAGTGAGTAGTCTCAACAGATAGTTGAAAATATTAGCCACTTTTGGTAGAGTTGAAAAAAGGGGCGATTAGCTCAGCTGGTTAGAGCGCTTGCTTGACATGCAAGAGGTCACCCGTTCAAGTCGGGTATTGCCCAAGTAGGGCTGACTCCAAAGAGTCGGCCCTTTTTTATTAAAAACTGGTAAGCTCTTCTCCCTTTGCCATGAGGACTTTTCCTGTACGTACAAGTTCTATTATATTGTAAGGATCTAAGACCGACTCGAGGCTATCCAACTTTTCCGATGTTCCGCTAGCCTGAAAAATTACTGTGGTTTCGGTTATATCGGTAATCTCGCAATTGAGGGCATGAGCGAGTTGAAGGACCTGCATCCGATTGTCGCCTGAACAACGAATCTTAAACATTGCTAACTCGTGCTGAATTATGTCGTCTTCCGTACGATCATGGGCTGTAACTACATCGACGAGCTTATTTAGTTGGTTCAGAATTTGGTCAAGTACCTTCTCATCCCCTGAAGCAACGATATTCATAGTAGAAAAGTCCGGATCTTTACCTTCGGAAACAACTAAGCTATCTATGTTGTATCCCCGTCGAGCGAATACTAAGGCGATGCGAATGAGCACCCCTGGCTTGTTTGCGACATAGAGACTGAGGGTGTGTTTTCGATGTTTTCTTTCTATTACTACCTGCTTACGAGAAAAACTCTTTGGAGAACGGAAATTTTGAATCCCCGTAAGGCTTGTTCCTGGATTCTGATTCATAATGTTATCCTTTTTTTGGAGGTTGTTTTAGGTGCTACCTACGGGCTTTTCCATTGCGACCTTGGGTGGCTCCAGAATCATTTCACCCATCGAAGCTCCCGCCGGAATCATGGGAAATACATTGTCTTCTTTTGACACCATAGCGTCGATTACAATCGGACCATCGTTGTAAGCAAGTGCTGCACTGACTACTCTTTTTACATCTGCAGCCCGACGAATACGAAGGCCTTTTGCACCATAGGCTTCGGCAAGTTTTACAAAATCCGGATTACCCTCTAAATCGACACCGGACAAACGATTCCCGTAGAACAAGCTTTGCCATTGCCTTACCATGCCCAAAAAATTGTTGTTGATGATAAGGATCTTTATTGGAAGCCGACTTATGACCGCCGTTGAAAGCTCACAAAGGGTCATCTGAAAACCCCCATCGCCGACGACGGCGATTACGGGTTTGTCGGGGTGGGCCAGTTGGGCTCCAATAGCCGCGGGGAACCCAAACCCCATGGTCCCCGCTCCACCGGAAGTGATCCAATGAAACCGTTTTTCTGTCAAACAGTACTGGGCTGCCCACATTTGGTGTTGCCCAACGTCGGTGGTAAAAATACCTTCATCTTGAACCTGACGCCGGAACTCATCTAATACATGCTGGGCTACGAGCCGTCCTGTCTTTTTGTATTTTAAGGGAAACGCTTTCTTCCATCTTTCGACCTGGCGAAGCCAGTCCTTAGTGTTCCCGGGCTGCATTACAGCGGTTAAGGCCTCGACGACTGCTTTGGCATCTCCCAGTACCGTTACGTCCATTGTCACGGTTTTGTTAAATTCTGATGGATCTATATCGATGTGGATTTTCTTTGCGTTAACACAAAATTTCTCGATATTGCCTACAATTCGATCATCCCATCGGCTCCCAATAGACACTACTAGGTCCGCAGCATCAACGGCTTTGTTTGCGTATGCGGTTCCATGCATCCCAAGCATTCCAAGGCTCAACGGATGGGACTCGGGGAAACATCCTTTTCCGAGCAAAGTATTGGATACGGGAATATGCATTTTCTCGGCCAAATAGGTAACCGCCTTTTCAGCTCCAGAAATTACCGCCCCGTGGCCAACCAAAAGAACAGGCTGTTTGGCTTTCTCAATGAGAGTTGCAGCGGCCATAAGATCGTCCTTATCGATTTCGTGGGGAATGCTGTATCCTGGTAGATGAAATTCTTCATCGTAGTTAGGTTCGATCATCGCAGAAGAAATATCTTTCGGCACATCGATAAGAACCGGTCCAGGTCGTCCAGTTTGACAAATATAGAAGGCCTCACGAACGATTCGAGGAATATCGTGAGGATTTTTGATAAGGTAAGAATGCTTTACTACCGGATAGGAGATACCTGAGACATCGGCTTCCTGAAATGCATCGAGACCCAAATTCCAGGTAGTTTGTTGACCAGTAATAACGACCATCGGTATCGAGTCCATTTGGGCCGTGAGAATACCGGTAATTGTGTTCGTGGCTCCTGGACCCGAGGTAACGAGAACAACTGCCGGCTTTCCTGTAGCTCGAGCGTAACCATCAGCCATGTGGGTAGCCCCTTGTTCGTGACGGGTTAAAATTAACTTTACCGGTGAATCTACGAGGGCATCAAAAATTGGTATTGCGGCGCCCCCGGGTAAGCCGAAAATATACTCGACTCCTTGTTGGGCTATTACGTCTACTATTGCTTCGGCCCCGGACTTGAGTTTACTCATAATATCCTCCTGAACGAGGTAACTATCGTTCTATTTTAATAAACTGTCAACAAAAAATACTATATTTAGACTAGATCGCAGAGTAAGTTTCCATTTGACACAATAGTAGGTTCATCACCCTAGTTTTATAACTATAAAAAAATACCGATATAATGCAATGAGCTCGAAATTCGATAAAAATGTTCTCTATATAAGAATATTGAGACTATTCGACTTTCAATACACAAATAATGGGTATATTTACTTATAAATCTAAGAGAGGGAAGGAATATTAGACAATATTTCGGATGAAATAGTCATGAATTGCCAGATTAGTCGTCAATTCTGGATGAAAAGTTGCGGCAATTATGGAATTATATCTAATGAAGACTGGATCGTCATCGAGAACCGAAAGTGTTTCGACCCCTTTGCCCAGAAAAGTGATCCGAGGGGCTCGTATAAAGACTCCGGGGAAAGTAATGGGATTACTCAGTTCTATCTCTAACAAAGATTCGAAACTATCAACCTGAGATCCATAGGCATTTCTTTCGATGGTGATCGGTAGTCCACCAATTTTTACTTGAGTCGAACCTTCAATGGTGTCGGCTAAGAGAATAGTACCCGCACAAGTACCAAAGACTGGAAAGTTCTTGCTCAGCAATTTTTGGATCTCTGGAATAAACCCATTACGATCCAATAGTTTGCCAATGGTTGTGCTTTCCCCTCCGGGTAAGATAAGTCCGTCGACCTCGTGAAGCTCGCGGGAGTAACGAATTTCAACTCCCCGAGCCCCACATCGAGCGACCATACCGAGGTGTTTTTCAAATCCCCCTTGTAGAGAAAGTACACCAATATTCTTCATACTACACTGTCACCAACCGCGGCCAGCAATCTTTTGGGTTGGATCCATCGAGGAAACATTGATACCAACCATCGGTTCGCCAAGGTTCCTACTTACTTCTACCAATTTTTTTGCGTCTTTGTAGTGAGCTACCGCGTCAACGATGGCCCGAGCCCTCTTCGCTGGATCACCAGACTTAAAAATACCCGATCCTACAAATACCGCCTCTGCGCCGAGTTGCATCAAGAGGGACGCATCAGCTGGGGTGGCAATGCCGCCAGCAGAGAAATTTGGAACCGGTAAGCGACCGGTAGTTGCTACTTCGAGAAGAAGTTCGAAGGGAGCACCCAGGTTTTTTGCCTCGGTCATGAGTTGTTCACGTCCTAGGCTCTGGACTCGGCGAATGTCGCCAACGATCGTTCGCATATGACGTACCGCCTCGACAACATCGCCGGTTCCAGCTTCGCCCTTTGTACGAATCATAGCTGCTCCTTCACCAATTCGTCGTAGGGCTTCGCCAAGATTTCTCGCACCGCAGACGAAGGGGGAGCGAAAATCGTGTTTCCATACGTGGAACTCGTCGTCTGCGGGGGTAAGCACCTCACTCTCATCGATAAAGTCTACACCGAGGGCCTCAAGAATTTGGGCCTCCGCAAAATGGCCGATTCTACACTTGGCCATGACCGGTATGGTAACGGCCTTTTTGATTGCTTCGATCATTTCAGGGTCACTCATCCGGGCAACACCACCATCGGCCCGAATGTCCGCTGGGACCCGTTCGAGGGCCATTACGGCCTGGGCACCTGCGTCTTCGGCAATCTTGGCCTGTTCGACGTTAACAACGTCCATTATGACCCCACCCTTAAGTTGTTCCGCTAGACCAACCTTAGTCTTCCAGGTAGATACCTGGCGATCCGACCATTGAGTATTACTCATTATTTGTCCGCCTCTGTATTTTGGAAATGAATCCTGATAGACTAAAGATAACAATTCGTCGGGTCAACGTGCAAGGTTTTAGTAGGGCGGTAAATAAATGGAAAGCTTTGGATATGTCAAAGAAAATTACTTTTCTCTGCGAGATGAACTCGATAGTCTGGGACATTCGAACGTCGAAATCCTTTGTGTGAGTAAGACATTTCCCTGGGAGGCGGTGCAAGTCCTCGTAGATAGAGGTGTCCATTCTTTCGGGGAAAACCGAGCCCAAGAGCTGAAGACGAAGTTTCAAGCACCCCGTTATCAGTCCCTAAACCTACACTTTATTGGGCATCTTCAAACGAACAAGGTTACTATCGCCTCAGAAATGTGTAGTTGGGTTGACTCGGTTGACTCGGTTAAGGTAGTACGGGCCCTTCAAAAATCACTTGCGGGAACCTCGAAGGTATTGAATCTGTTGATCGAGGTAAATACGTCCGGTGAGAGTCAAAAATCGGGAGTGATTACCGACGACGAGGTAAACCAGGTTTTGGAAGAAATTAAAGGATGCAAAAATCTAGCTCCCCGGGGACTTATGACTATTGGTCCGCATACCAATGACAATAAGGCCATCAGACAAAGTTTCTCTCGACTTTCTCGCCTCTTTGAGAATTTGGGTGTTCACTCACCTTCGACCTGGGACGTGTTGAGTATAGGAATGAGTAATGACTATCGAATTGCCCTCGATGAAGGTGCGACGATGATCCGTATTGGGTCTCTCATTTTTGGAAATCGTGCATGAAGAAAGCTATTTTCTTGCTTTTGGTTTTTGTACCCCTGATCGTTTTCCCCCAAGAACCGGCTCCTTACGAACCCGAGGAGTTTTCACCGGTTTTGCGAGGAATCCGTCGAGCAGAAATAGTTTCGGTAGGTGCTTTTCCTTTTGCATTTCTTTTGACATCAGTACTTTATGATATTGGACGTTACGGGGTGTTGACAATTCAAGGAGATCCCAACGCTCAGGACTATTCGCCCTTATTTTTTTCACCTCCAACCAAACCACCAAACACCCAAGCGGAAAATATCGGAATACTCGTCTCGGCTATTGGGCTCTCGGTAACTATTGGAATAATCGATCTCATCTTGGATTCGAAAAAGGATGAGTAAGAAGCTGACTTTTCGGGTAGATTCAGACGAAATGCTTCCCTTTCCAATGAGGGTTGATCAATATATTTCCCTCCGGATCGAGGGATTAACCCGTAGTCAGTTTCGATCTCGGAGTTCAGACCTCAAAATCAATAACAAGAAAAGCAAAGCCGCTACAATGGTAGTGCCCGGAGACATTATAGATTTTTTTCTCGAGAATTTACCTTCCCTGGAACTCCAAGCTGAAGAACTACCCTTGGAAATACTTTTTGAAAACTCCGATGCTCTTGTCCTCAACAAGGCCCGGGGCATGGTTGTCCATCCTGGTCCGGGTAACCGATCGGCCACCTTAGTGAATGGAGTATTGTTCTACGTACAAAAATTTGAAGGGTTTGATGAGGGCGACATTAGGCCCGGGATTGTTCATCGCTTAGACAAAGACACGACGGGAGTTCTTATCTTAGCAAAGAACATACAAGCCCACAGCTTTTTAGCGAATCAATTCAAAGCTCGCCAGACCCAAAAAATGTACTACGCTCTTGGGAAAGTCACCCCACGAGGAAGGCAAACACTCCAATACTATTCATTGCCAAGGGAAATCCGAAATGTCCTCGGAAGAGATCCAAAGAATCGACAAAAGTTTACGGTTCTTCCCCAGTCATCGGGTAGGGGAAAAGAGGCCGTTAGTATCATAAGACTTTTGGGGCATAACGATGGAGCGACCTTGGGGCTTTTCGAAATTAAGCTCGTAACCGGCCGTACCCATCAAATCCGGGTTCATCTTGCGTCTCTGGGGTATCCTATCTCGGGAGATGCTCTGTACGGAAGAGATTCGGGCCCTCTTTTACTCCACGCTCGGTCACTTTCGATTACGTTACCTGGTGAGGACTATCCCAGAACATTCATTGCACCCTTACCATCGGATTTTCCCGAGGAGTTTGCCAGAAAAATCGAATCCAAAGAGAGTGGACACGGGTAAGTGTGGGACTTTGAAAAATCCTTCATTCTATCAAACAAGTTCATTGCATCGTACTAAGGTAAAATCCCAAGGTGTTTCGAATAGGGTTACTTTGAATTCCCCTTCGTTCATCGAGAGATTTCCTCTGAGAAGAGCTTTGCCGAAATACGAGCCGTGAGTCGTTCTTGATGCCGGAAAGAGTAATTGGTCTTTAGTTCCGCCCCGACACTCGAAGGAGGACCGCTACTGGGAAAAAGTATAGTCTGTTTTGGCAATTCTTCAAAGGTTTCTTGTAGACACTGAATGAGTAATGCTCGTCCAAAACTCTCATCGGCCTTATCGATGAGGCCCGCACCGATGAGACTGCCGGAAAAAAGAAATTGGTCCATTCGAAACATGAGAGAGTCGCTATGATGCCCTGGAATAAAAATCGGTTGAACCGATATACCACAAGTTTCAAAAAAATCGAGTTCTTTTACACTGACCAGATCGTGTTTTCTGTCGTCATCAATACCACCGTACACCTCGATGGTTCCGTAGATTCTTTTCAGACTCTGAACCGAAGACCACTTTTGTTTGTCTACATGGGTCAGTAGTACAGACGTCACTTCGAGTTCTAGATTTTCGAGGAGCTCAAATAATGGGGCTTCAATCTCAAAAGGGTCAAGGATAATGGTTTCTTGCCTATCTTTTTTATTAATGATATAGGTGTTTTGTAAATAATTTGTACTAAAATAGCTATGAATTTCCATTTAAGTACCTACTATACCGCATCATAAATAGCCTCTTCTTTATTCGAAAAACGAAAGCTCGCATTGCCCAAATTTGACTCAATAAAATGTACCGCCTTTAGATTACAGTCTTCAAAGAGTGTCCTACTTAGGTAAGCGTAGATAAATCGGCTATACATAAGGTCGGTACCGATAAACTGACAATCTTGTAAAATGGCTCCGTTGAAGTTGGTCAATATGATTTTTGAATCCCTAAAAGTACAGTCTTTAAAGTTCGCCCCTGAAAAAGAGATTTCCATGGTCTCACATACATCGAATGTGCACGACACGAAGGTCGCACCCTCAAAAGTACACAAAAGTAAGGAACTTTCGTCGAAAGTACATCCTTCGAAGTTTCCGTTGGAAAAATCACAACCGATCCACCTTCGGGCCCGTAAACTCTTGTTTTTAAAACCAAGTCCCGTAAGATTTTTGTTCGTAATGACACCCGAAGTAGCAACCTCATTTTCCAATTCTTGGTATACCCTCGATAGGTCGGGGTGGTGGACGGCACAGTAGCTATCCGAGCCAAGAGAAAAGGCGTTGCATCCCGAATGTGTACAGAGGTGTCTCGAAAACATACTACAAGTGTATATCCTATCGGAATTTGTGCAAGGGAATGTTCGGCGTGGTATTCCCTGTTCTTGTGAATTGGGACATATTCGGGTACCATTAGGCTATGATTTCCTGTTTCAAGTGTAAGACATCTTTAGACTTTCTCTTAGAGCGTTATAAGGGTTCTAATCTGCCTCGGGATACCGAATGTCCTCAATGTCGAACTGATGTACGGTGTTGCATGAATTGCCGATTCTACAGCCCGGGAAGTAAGTGGGAGTGTCGCGAAACAATTCCAGATCCAGTCTACGACAAGGAAAGGCGTAACTTCTGTGAGTACTTCGATTTTCGAACTACCGATTCGCTGAATCGAAGTGGGGAAAAAGAAGAAAAGGCTCGCAAAGCATTAAATACTCTCTTCGGCTCCTTGGGCAGCGATGAATAAGGTTCGAATGTCCCCAGTAGTCTTTTTAGATTCTGGAGTAGGGGGATTACCGTATCTTTTTACCTTCGCAAGACGAAATCCCGACGTCCCTCGAGTGTATGTTGCCGACACGGCAAATTTTCCCTATGGGACAAAAAATGAGCAAGACCTGATAATTATTCTCGAAAATCTTGTAGAGAAACTGCTTGAATATTATTCTCCCAGTATTCTTGTTCTTGCCTGCAATACCGCGAGTGTCGTTGGGCTCGAACATCTTCGGAAAAAATTTCCTTCATTACCTATGGTTGGAACTGTACCTGCGGTAAAGCCCGCTGCCCTCGGGTCGAAGACCCGTTCAATAGGTATTCTGGCCACGACTCGAACCCTTGAAGATCCCTATATATTAGAACTAAAAGAAAAATTTGGCCCCGATTGTAGATTATTTCCTATGGCACTTGATAAACTGGTGAAGGTCGTCGAGGAAGGACAGTTTTTATGCCCCGAAGGCAAAAGAATTATTGAAGACGTTTCCGAAGAAGCCCGAAAGCTTTTTTTGGAGGCCCAGGTAGATCAAGCTGTGCTTGGGTGTACCCATTTTCTTCATGTCCAAACCGAGCTACAGGCAATTTTTGGGCCCTCGGTACAATTGGTCGATTCACTTGAAGGGGTCGCGAAAAGGGTAGAGTCCTTGTTAGAAAATTTACCAACTCCTGAATATCCTACGGAACCCTTTGGGAAAAGCTCGACGCTGGTGCTTACCGGTTCCGGCCCTCTTTCTTTAGTTTATAAGAAATATGTAGATGAAGGACTTCTAACCCCAGAGGTATGGAAGGGGACTCAAGAAAAGTTGGCTTTTGAGGGACAAGTCATATGGGGGGCGAACAATATTTTCATGATTCTCGGAGCTGACGGCGTTGTTCGGGAAAGTCGACTAAAGGGGAAGATACTAAAGCTCGATGATGAACCCCATAATCCACTTTCTCCAGGAGACTGGGTTGCTTTGGATCCTTTCGGTCAGATAATCCAAAGGTCCCCCCGAAGAAATGCGTTTCATCGCTGGAATAACAAACGTTCGAGTTTGCAAACTCTCGCGGCCAACGTCGATCAGGTTCTTATTCTCGGCTGTGTAGGCATTCCACCTTTTCGACCGCGATTCTTAGATCGGGCAATTATTGCGTGCGTCTACGATGACGTACCTTTTGTTATAGGTATTAATAAAATCGAACTCGAGATGGGTATTGAGGAAAAAGAACGGATTCTCCATTACAAACAGCTCGGGTATCCAGTCTTTATGTTTTCTCTTCATACCAAAGAGGGAACCGAAGCTCTGATTTCTCAACTCAAGAATCGCACTACCGCCTTCATTGGTCAATCAGGAGTGGGAAAATCGAGCCTCCTCAAGTTTCTTTCTCCCGAGGTAGTCACAAAAATTGGAGATATAAGTGAAAAATACCAACGAGGACGGCATACTACTACTTTGTCGAGAATGTACTTTACAAAAATCGACTCCACTCGATACATCGATACTCCGGGAGTCCGAGAACTCGACCTGTCGTTTCTCGAACCCGAGCAGTTAGGTTTCTATTTTCCAGAATTTGAGGAACACCGGTGGAACTGCGCCATGACAAGTTGTACCCACGAACACGAACCGGGCTGTCAGGTTGAGAAGGCTTTCGAAGAAGGGAAAATTCACGAAGACCGTTATGAAAGCTATTTAAGAATCCTTCAAGAAATTCGTTTCGCTCGCAAGGGAAGGTACAACCGGTGAACCGACATACCTTGGATGTATTGGAGCTTCCAAAGATTATCTCCCTTCTGACACAAAATTGCCTTACGACCTGGGTTGGCCCAGAGCTCGAAAACAATCTCGAAGAGAAAAACTATGGAGATGCAGAAAAAGCATCCAGAATAATGGCCGATGCGTTGTACCTCAGTGGGCTTCTTTTTCACCCGGAGTTTCCGAACTTACCGATGATCGAGGATTTTCGGGACACCTTGAAACGAGTCAGGGTAATGGGAACGGTTCTCGACGGAGAAGGTCTTGGTGCGCTCATGTATCCCTTACGAGGGGCAAGTGATCTTGCGCCCTTAGAGAGTGTAGAAAAACTCGAAAATGATTTTTCCTGCTCTACCCAAGCATCGGCCTCGTTGGGGCGACTTTTTTCCGGTCTTTCTCCCGCAAAAACCTTGGTTAACGATCTTGGGCGGTACCTGAACGACAACGGGTCATTAAAGGAAGAGAGCATTCCCGAGTTAGTGAGAATACAAAAGCAGATTCAGGGAATAAACCAAGAAATAATGGCGGTTGCGCGGAGTTCCATAGTGGAGGACGGTTCCCTCTATACCAGTGATAATCCTGTGTTTCGCGAGGGCAGGGTGTTGCTCCCTCTCAAGTCCGATTTTAAAGGTCGTCTAAACGGAATAATTCAGGGTTCTAGTGATTCTGGCACAACGCTTTACCTTGAACCCGGCGAATTGGTTACCCAAAACAATAATCTCTTCCAGGCTCGAGCCGAATACACCCGGGAAATCCATCGAATATTTCGAATTTTGACCGAAAGGGTTCGGGAATCCCTCGAGTTTCTTCACAACCTTTTTCGATTCTGGAACGAATTCGACGAAGTCTATATCCGGGCTCGCTGGATTCTTGAACGGCGAGCGAAGGTACCGGTTTTTACCCAAGGAGATTGTCAACTCCCGGGAGCTCGTCACCCCTTGCTGGGAAACAAAGTTGTACCCTTAGAGCTTTCTATCGAACCACCCTGTCGGATCCTCGTTATTAGTGGACCAAACACCGGGGGGAAAACCGTTGCCCTTAAAACCCTTGGGCTTTTCGCACTGTTGTCCCAGTATGGAATTCCACTTCCCTGCGAAGAGGGAGTAAGACTTCCTTGGTACACGGACGTGTACGCGGATATCGGTGACGAACAATCGATCGAAGAAAACCTATCTACCTTTAGTGCTCACCTGAAGAATCTGAGCCAAATACTCGACTCGATGGAACCCGGAGCATTGGTACTGCTGGACGAACTCGGCACTGGAACCGATCCTCAAGAGGGAGGTGCTCTTGCCCTAGCGATCTTGGATGCCCTCGTCGATGCGGAAGTCTATGGCATGGTGACGACCCATCATGGATCGCTCAAAGCTTTTGCCTATTCCCATATTCTCTTAGAAAACGCATCGATGGAATTTGACATTCAGACCAAAAGTCCTTCCTTTCGTGTGCGGTATGGTATACCCGGGGAAAGCAGGGCTCTAGAAACCGCCCGTCGAGTAGGGTTTCCCTTAAAAACGCTCTCGAAGGCGGAACAGTTCTTAGACTCTTCAAGTGGGTCGATGGATACCTTACTCAATTCATTAGTAGCGAAAGAACGGGAATTGGCCATTGAACTAGGAAATTTAACTCGAGAAAAAGAACTCTTAACAAATGAGCGACAGCAGTTGGAAAAACTATCTCAGGACCTCGAAGTTCAAAAGGTTGAACTCTTGGAAAAGGGTCTTGATGAAGCAGAAGACTACCTGGCAACCGTCCGGCGTACTGTCGAAAAGACCCTTCAGGAATTGAAGAATCACGGGGATTTTGCCCATTTTCAGTCTGGATCGAAGGAAATTCGGAATCAAATTTTTCAAGTCTCTCACCAGGTAAAAGAAAGGGCAATGGAGACCAGAAAACGGCGGACCGATCTGAAGAAAAAGAATCTACCGACCTTATCGAGTGGGATGGAGGTGAGGGTCGATGGATCGGCCCAAACGGGAGTCTTAATCAAACAGCAAAAGGACGGGAAGTGGCTCCTATCTGCGGGAGTGATCAAAATGACCCTCGAAGCCGAACGACTGCTCCCGGTAGAAAGTAATAAGGGCTTAAAAAAACCTAAAATTGAATACTCTTACACTCCGTCCGAAGAATTTTCTCATACCGGTGTCACCGAAACCCCACAATTTTCTCTGGATTTACGAGGGTTTCGTCTGGAACAGGCTCTTCAATCGGTTCAAGAGCAAATTGACTCTGCCCAAGTTCATGGGCTTGGCTTTTTTGGAATTATTCATGGGAAAGGGACTGGAGTTCTTCAGGAGGGTATTCACCAGTATTTGCGAGGTTGTTCTTCAGTTAAAGAGTTTAGCTTTGCCCGGCCCGAAGAAGGAGGAACAGGCAAAACGTTAGTAGTTTTGAAGTAGCACGAGTTCTTGGAGGCTTCCGGTATGTTCCATCCCAAAATGCAGGCATTCGATAAGCGTATGAAGGAAATGTTCGACGAAATAGATGACGTCCTCGAGGAAAAGTACGGTAATCGATATCCAATTCATCCGAATCGACCTACCAGAGGTGCTACGTCAAATAAGGCGGCTGATGGACTGTTCAATGTCGGGGTTCAGTTTACAGCTGGGTACGGTAGTGAACTCGGCAGGGGCTATACTGTAGATATGAATATTGCAACCCTGGAGAATATTCCCGAGAACGAAAGGGAGGATCTTCTTTTGTTTACTGTAGAACTGATCCAAGAAAAGTTGCCGATATTTTTCCCAGAAAAGAATTTAACCTGTGCTCGAGATCGGAATCTCTTTAAAATTTTAGGAAATTTCCAGCTTGGAACCCTATAGAGGAGTAAAATGCAAGGGTTCTGATTGTCAATTCTTGGCCGATCAATTATAGTTCCGTATACGAAATGCTCTACAGAGGCGGAGGAACTATGGATATCCAAGTCCAAGAATTACTTGAGACAATAAGAAAAGATGGTGTCGAGGTAGCAGAACAAAAAGCCAAAGAAATTATCTCTGCAGCGGAAGAAAAAGCCAAGGCAATCCTATCTGAAGGCGAAAGAAAAGTTCAGGCGAAAATAAGAGAACAAGAACAAGCCGCGGCCCAGCTCCAAGCGTCGGGTAAAGCAGCTCTGGCCCAGGCGGGTCGAGATTTAGTGCTTTCCGTCGAAAAGCAACTACAGTCAATTTTTGAACAAGTAGTAGTTGCTACCGTAAAGGAAACATACAAAGACAAGGTGTTAGAAGATGCTATTGCATCGGTTGTTAGCGCTTGGACTTCAACGAGCCAACTCGGGGCGGTTCTCTTGTCTGAAGGCCAAGAAAAACAGGTTGCTTCCGCCCTCAAGGGAAAAATAGGCCAGGCCCTTTCCTCTGGTCTTATCGTAAAGACCTCTCCCAGAGTTACGGGAGGATTCCTTATTCAAGAAAAAAATGGTGCGGCTTACTACGATTTCACGGTCGAGGCGGTTGCTCAGGCCCTGTCTGTCTATGTGAATCCAATGCTCGCTGAAATTCTTGCGGACATAAAATAAGTTTCGAAAGGAAGGTACCTTTGAGCCAGTACTATTACGCTCTGTCGACTTTACCGGCCTTATCGTTAGAGCAGGACATTTTTCCTTCGCCCGAGAAATTTCTCGAAATTTGTGCCGATTGGTTGTCCCAAAAAGATTTACGTCTTGTCCACCTGTCAACCCTTTCGCCCGATACTAATGGGGCTGATGAGGAGAATGTTTCAAACGACGTTTTAGTTCGGTGGCGCACATTCGAAAGTGAGCTTCGCAACGAAATGGCTAAATTACGAGGTACTCGTCTGAAACGAGACACGACCACCTTTCTTCGAACAGACGAGTCGGGTGTGGCTTTTCAAGGGTTTGGAGTTGTCGCTGAGCTCGTACGGTCGGCAGTGGGCGAACCTTCACCCTACCTGGGAGAGAAAATTCTCAATCAGCTTCGATGGTCGTTCCTTGATGAACTCCTGGTAGGGCATATTTTTGATGCCCAGGCCCTTCAGGTATACTATCTAAAGCTACAAATCCTCGCCCGAAACTCGTATTTCAACCTTGAGTTGGGCGAAAAACAATTCCAAAAACAATATCAGTCGCTGTCGGCAAAAATTTCGGCAGCAGACCAGCCCCAGAATTAACGGAGTAAGGCATGGCAAAGACCACAGGTAAAGTGATAGGCGTAAACGGCAATATGGTGAGCGTCGAGGTAGAGGGAGATGTATCCTTGAATGAAGTAGGGTACATCTTAGTAAACGATCAGAAATTGAAATCGGAGATTATTCGAATCCGGGGCAGCCGGGTTGAAATGCAGGTTTTTGAGATGACCCGAGGGATTGGAATCGGCGACCCAGTAGAATTTACCGATCAATTGTTGGCGGTAGAATTAGGCCCCGGACTCTTGAGTCAGGTCTATGACGGACTACAAAACCCCTTGCCAGAGCTGGCACAACAATGTGGCTTCTTCCTGCAGCGTGGTATCTACCTGAACGCTTTGGACAGAAAGAAAACCTGGGACTTCGCTCCCACAGCCAAGGTCGGCGACGTCTTAAGCGCTGGAGATTCTTTGGGTACTGTTCCTGAAGGAATTTTCACCCATCGAATAATGGTTCCCTTCGATGTACAAGGTTCGGTGACCGTAGAAAAAATCGTAAGTCCAGGGGTCTACACCGTCGATAGCGAAGTTGCTGTTGTGAAAGATTCGAAGGGGAAAAGTGCAGCTCTGACCATGATGTTTGAATGGCCAGTTAAACGGGCAATAACTGCCTACGCCGAGCGGCTCAAGCCTGTAGACCAGATGGTAACCAAGGTTCGTATCATTGACACTTTCTTACCCGTGGCGCTTGGGGGCACCTACTGTATACCCGGGCCCTTTGGTGCTGGTAAGACTGTTCTCCAGCAGGTTACCAGCCGGAATGCAGAGGTCGATATCGTAATTATTGCTGCCTGCGGTGAGCGAGCTGGTGAAGTTGTAGAAACCCTCAAGGAATTCCCCGAGCTTCTTGACCCCAAGACCGGCAGAACTCTCATGGAACGAACGGTAATTATCTGTAATACCAGTTCAATGCCCGTAGCGGCGCGGGAAGCTTCGGTATACACCGCGGTAACTATTGCAGAGTATTATCGTCAAATGGGACTCAATGTTCTGTTGCTTGCCGATTCTACCAGCCGATGGGCCCAGGCCATGCGCGAGATGTCTGGAAGACTGGAGGAGATTCCTGGAGAAGAGGCGTTCCCTGCCTATCTAGAGTCGGTAATTGCATCCTTTTACGAGCGAGCTGGATTAGTACGACTGAAAGATGGAAATAACGGGTCGGTTACTATCGGTGGAACCGTTAGTCCCGCGGGAGGTAACTTCGAAGAGCCAGTTACCCAGGCTACTCTTAAAGTAGTTGGAGCCTTCCATGGTTTATCCAGAGACCGAGCAGACGCCAGAAAATACCCATCTATTCACCCTCTCGACAGCTGGAGTAAGTACCAAGGCTGTATCGATACCAAACAGACCGATTACGCACGGAATATTTTGTTTCGAGGAAACGAAATCAACCAAATGATGAAGGTTGTTGGAGAAGAAGGCACAAGCCTCGAGGACTATGTGGTGTACCAAAAGTCTGAATTCCTCGATCGAGTGTACCTGCAGCAGGATAGTTTCGATCCCGTAGATGCGAGTGTCGACGTCGAAAGGCAGACCTACATTTTTGGAATCATCTTCGACATTCTTGGGGCCCAACTGAACCTTAGTTCCCAAAAGGAAGCCCGGGACTTCTTTAGTAATCTCCGACAGAACTTCCTCGACTTCAATGGTGCCGAGTGGCAGAGTCCAAAATTCAAAGAATTAGAAAAAGTGATCCGTGACATGATTCAAGAGAAGAAGGACGGATTTGATTCTGTCGCACAAAGTCTCTTGGCTTCGGCACGATAGAGAAAGGGGCGAAAAACAATGCAAAAGGTTTATAACAGAATAGAGTCAATTGCTGGGAACGTCATTACCGTTTCTGCGACAGGGGTTAAGTACGATGACCTGGCTTTAGTTACGGCAAGGCACGGGGAGTCCCTCGCCCAGGTTATCCGGCTGAATGGTGAAAAGGTCAGCCTCCAAGTTTTTACCGGTGCTCGTGGTATTTCTACCGGTGATGAGGTGCGTTTTCTCGGTCACTCGATGCAAATTTCCTTTACTGAAAACCTCTTAGGAAGAATCTTCGATGGATCCGGCCGACCTAGAGACAACGGTCCTACCTTGGAAGAAAACTTAGTAGAAATTGGTGGTCCGTCGGTTAATCCTGCTATGCGAATTATTCCAAGAAATATGATTCGTACGGGTATTCCCATGATCGACGTCTTCAACACCCTGGTAGAAAGTCAGAAACTACCAATCTTCTCGGTCAGCGGAGAACCCTATAACCAATTATTGGCCCGAATCGCTATGCAGGCAGAAGTTGACCTCATTATTCTTGGAGGGATCGGACTTAAGTATGATGACTACCTTTTCTTCAAGGAAACCCTCGAAGAGGGAGGGGCTTTGTCGAGAACTATTTTCTTTGTTCATACTGCCAGCGACCCAATTGTTGAAGCTCTCCTAGTTCCCGATATTTCACTTGCGGTGGCCGAAAAGTTTGCCCTCCAAGGAAAGCGAGTTCTCGTCTTGCTTACCGATATGACGAACTTTGCCGATGCAATGAAAGAAATTGCTATCACAATGGAACAGGTGCCATCAAACCGGGGCTATCCTGGAGACCTTTATAGCCAGTTGGCCAGCCGTTACGAAAAGGCCGTCGACTTTGAAGGCACCGGTTCTATAACCATTCTTGGGGTTACGACTATGCCTGGGGATGACGTAACCCACCCGATTCCAGACAACACGGGGTACATTACCGAGGGGCAATACTACCTGAGGAACGGACGGATTGAACCTTTTGGTTCTTTATCTCGTCTAAAGCAAATGGTTAACAAGGATACCCGAAAAGATCATCGATCGATCATGGACGCAATGATAACTCTCTATGCAGCGTTCAAGGAATCTATGGAAAAAAAATCTATGGGATTCCGAATGACCGAGTGGGACGATAAACTACTTAAATACGGTAGTCTTTTTGAAACAAAAATGATGGATTTGTCGGTGAACATTCCTCTCGAACAGGCTTTGGATTTGGGCTGGGAAATTCTCGCAGAATGTTTCGAACCCCAGGAGACTGGATTACGTTCGGACCTCACCCAGGAATTTTGGCCGAAAGTAAAAGCGGAAGTTTAGGATTATGGCACAGGTAAAACTGACAAAAAACGAAATAAAAAAACAAAAGGACGCACTAAAGCGTTATAAACGATACCTTCCTACCCTCTTGTTGAAAAAACAACAGCTACAGATGGTCTTGCGGCAAATCGAAGTTCAGAGAAAAGTCCTTCAAGATCAAAGGGATGAACTCTACGAAAACATCAAAGCCTGGATTCAAGTCTTTGGTGAAGAAGTCGATGTAGAAAGCCTCATCGAAATCGAAATTATTTTGACCGAAACAGGAAACATCGCAGGTATCGATATTCCGATCTTTAAAGATCTTTCATACAAGGATGCAGACTACGATCTTTTCGTCTATCCCCTATGGGTTGACCGAGGGGTTGATGGATTGAAAGGTGTTCTTCGATTTGATGCGGAGCTGTTTATTTTGGATAAACAGTACGATCTCATATCTCAGGAACTACGGACTACTAGCCAACGAGTTAATCTTTTTGAGAAGGTAAAAATTCCCGAAACGAAAGAAAATATCCGACGAATTCAGATATACCTCGGTGACCAACAGACCGCCGCAGTAGTACGCGGAAAGATTTCAAAGGGCAAAATCGACGCCGCTGGGGGTGCTGCATGATCGTACCGATGAAAAAAAGCACAATCTTTGTGCAACCCCACAAGACCGAAACTGCTACGAGGGCCCTGGCGGAACTTGGACTTCTACATCCGGAGCTAACAGTTTCAACGAACTCTTCTCTCGATAAAATTAAGAACGAAATTTCTCGAACAGAAATAGCTATCTCGTTGTTGCCAAGGGTAGACGGAATGCTCACCCCACCAGCGGTAGATCAAGCGGAAATGAGCTTTGTATTAGAAAAAGTTCTCAAAACGGCTGACGAACTTCAAAAACTTAGAGAAGAACAAGATTTACTCGTGCAAGAAGTTTCCCGGGTTTCGTCGTGGGGTAATTTTGACCCTGATACCCTTTCCTATCTTCATGACCATCAAATCTATGCCTTTCTCGTTCAGCTCACAAAAGCCCAGTACGATGCGGCGTCTAAGACCCTAAAATTCATCCGTCTATTTACCCAGAAAAATGAGATTCGTGGTTTGGCTATTTGTCACAAGACGAATGAACTAGACGAGTTGGGTATAGAAGCATTTGTACTGCCTGCCCTAAGCCTAGAAGCGATGGAAAAGAAAATTCAGGAAATCCAAGGGCAAATTGAACATATTCACCAACATATAGAGGAGCTCAAAGAAGAACGGGTAGTATTGGATGCTTATTTAGAGACTCTTCAAGAGGCGGTGAAACACCAACTTGTACAAGATAGTATGGCCGATTATGAAGTAGCAGCGGTTATTTCTGGATATATTCCCGCCGCAGAGGAAGGAAAATTAAAAGGCCTGGCGAAGAAACAAGGTTGGGGACTGCTCTCGAAAGACCCTGATGACGAAGACCAGGTGCCGACCCTCACGAAGAACCCTAGAGCCATTCGCATCATCCAACCGGTCTTCAATCTTCTTGCTACCGTTCCGGGATATCGGGAGAAAGATATAAGTCTGTGGTTTCTGTTATTCTTTACAATCTTTTTTGCGATGATTATTGGTGATGCGGCTTACGGAGTTATTTTACTAAGTTTGAGTATCTTTTTGGGGGTCAAACAAAAAAGAGCAAAAGGAAGCGTCCACGACGGAATACTCCTTTTGGGAGTTCTGAGCGCCAGTACAGTTGTTTGGGGAGCTATTACCGGAAACTGGTTTGGTTACGAAGCGATTGGAAAACTTCCAGGCTTTAGAAGCCTTATAATTCCCGGATTAGATAGCTTTACACCCCAAAGTGCAACAGTGGTGCAGTTTATGTGTTTCGTAATAGGGACGAGCCACATCGGTTTGGCGCACACCCTACAAATTATTGAAAAGCTTAAGCACCGGTTGGTCTTTAAGGCCCTTGCCCAAATCGGCTGGCTAGTAACGGTTCTCGGACTCTATTATCTGGTACTGAACGTCGTTATCGATCCGATTCGTTATCCAATTCCTGATTACGCCTTGTCAATGATTATCGGCGGAATGGGAATCGTGTTCTTATTCGAGAACCAAGAAGGGGATGGATTCTTTAAAGGGATCGGAAGAAGCTTAGGGGGACTTATTCCAACCGCACTTAGTGGTGTTAGTTCGTTCTCGGATATTATTTCCTATATACGGCTCTTCGCTGTTGGACTATCAGGTATAGAAATTGCAAAAAGTTTTAATGGGATGGCCGAGGACATGTTTGGATCGGGCATCGGCGGAATTATCGCCGGGGTGTTGGTTGTGGTTTTTGGACACACTCTGAATCTGGCGATGGCTGGCCTTTCGGTCGTCGTGCACGGCGTTCGCTTGAATATGCTCGAGTTTTCTAGCCATGTTGGCAACGAATGGTCAGGTTTTTCCTATGAGCCTTTCCAGAAAAAAGTAGTTACACAATAAGGTATTTCGAAAGTACAAGATAAGGAGATTACTATGGGTTTTGGATTAATTGGTGTAGGTGCAGCGATGGCTTTGGCTGCTGTGGGTTCTGCGATTGGAGCCGGCACGGCTGGGATGGCCGCTATTGGAGCTTGGAAGAAGAAGTTTCTTCAGAATAAGCCAGCTCCGTTCATGCTTGTAGCATTTGTTGGAGCTCCTCTGACTCAAACTATCTACGGCCTCATTTTGATGAACGCCATTGCGGCTTCAGCCGAAGCAGGTGGGAACGATTGGTTGCTCCTTGGTGCAGGAATCATGGGAGGGCTTGCTATGGGTGCTTCGGCCTGGTTTCAAGGCAAGGCTGGTGCCGTAGCCTCCGACGCTCTTGCAGAATCGGGTAAGGGTTTTGGTAACTTTATCTTGGTTTTGGGACTGATCGAAACCGTTGCCTTGTTCGTCATGGTATTTTTACTCGGAGTCGTTGGTTAATACCGTCGCCCTTTCTTTTACGAATGAACCTGCTTTTATTCCGAATACACAGCCCTCGGAAAGAGCAGGTTTTTTCTTTTTATGGGAACCAGGAATGCCGATAGTACAAGTATGAAGGTTTTCGCACTTTTCTTAATTCTATGCTTCCTCTCTTTGAACGTGTTTGGTCAAAATACCGTCGTATCTCGGGAGTTAGAAGCCCAAGCTGAAGCCCTAAGACAGTGGCCAGCGTGGCTCATTACCGAAAAAGGAAAAATTCATCGTCAAGAGGGGCGTTTGTCCGACGCCTTTAATTTCTTTTATGCCGCTCTCGATAAGGCTCCTTCCGATCCCCTTATCGAAGTAGAACTAGCAAGAGCGTTTTTGCAAACTGGCGATTTAGCCTTGACCCTTTTTCACCTAGATCGAGCATTAGAAAAGCAACAAGGATTTGCCAATCCGGAAATGGTGTACGACGTCCGATATTTCCGTGCAGATCTGGCTCTCATCGAAGAACGTTACTGGGATTATGAACAAGAACTCCTAAAAGTTGTACGAGACGACGAGGTTTTTAGTAGTACACGCGATACAGATCTAAATCTCAAGAGAAATATTCAGGACAGTGTTCTCAATCGGGGAATCGATCGGTCCCTCGTTCTTTACCGGATCCCAGATTCTTTCTCTTTGGACGCTCACCGGCGTTTGGGTATCTATTACGTCCAATCCGGTCGTTACGATCAGGCCCTCGGGCATCTCTTATTTGCAGTTCTAAAAAGCTATACCCGGGTTATTGATGAATATCGAACTCGGGTGCTCGATTTTCAATTTCTATCTCTTAAAGATCTCCATACTCGAATGCAAGGAGAATCTGGTCTCCTTGCATTTCTAGAATCCGTTGGGGCCTACGAGTCGCTTTATTATTTGGGTGAAGCGATATATGGCTTTGACCAATCAAAATTACCCGCAGCTCAGGAAATATGGACCTTCCTTGTTCAGACCCCTGAAGCGTCACAATATCATGGAGTCAGCCGACAACAACTTGAATCCCCCCAGACCTTTGTTCGGTTTAATATCCAATAGTTCCTGAGAGCAAACACCTACTTGCACCGGATGTGAGAATCTCCTAATGTAGCTCTTTAGGAAGGTAGTATGAATAAACTCATCATTCGTGGAGCAAAAGAACACAATTTGAAGAATATTGATCTAGAGCTTCCAAGGGACAAACTTGTAGTTATTTCGGGGCTGTCGGGGTCTGGTAAATCCAGTCTTGCTTTTGATACCATTTTTGCAGAAGGACAAAGACGTTATGTTGAAAGTCTCTCTTCCTACGCCCGTCAATTCTTGGGTAGAATGGAAAAGCCGAATGTAGACTACATCGAAGGTCTGAGTCCTGCCATTTCGATCGAGCAAAAAACGACAAACAGAAATCCCCGATCAACTGTCGGTACGGTCACCGAGATATATGACTACCTTCGCTTGTTGTGGGCGCGAATAGGCATACCCCACGATCCAAAGACCGGAAAGGTCATTGAGAAACAAACAATTGATCAAATAATAGATAGAGTATTAGCCTACCCCGAAGGTACAAAACTCATGATACTCTCGCCAGTGGTCCGGGGGAAAAAGGGAATCCATCAAAAGATTCTCGATGATGCCAAAAAAGCGGGTTTTATACGCGCCCGGGTTAACGGTACGGTCGTTCATCTTGAGGATGACCCAGTAGATTTAGATAAGAATAAAAAGCACTCGATAGAACTCGTAATCGATCGCCTTGTAGTCAAAGACGAAAATCGCTCTCGAATTGCAGAAGCTATAGAAACTGCGTTGGTGACTAGCGAAGGACTTTGTCTTCTATCCGGCGAAATAGACGGGGAAGAATTCTCCCAAAGTTTCTCTGAACAGTATTTTTACCCGGATAGTAACATTAGTTTTCCCGAGCTAGAACCTCGTCTTTTTTCTTTCAATAGTCCATTTGGTGCATGCCCCTCGTGTTCGGGACTTGGAATCCTTATGGATTTTGATATCCATAAAATCATTCCCGATCCAAGCAAATCATTTAATGAAGGGGCATTAGAAGGGTTTAAGCCGAGTTCAAATTGGGTAGTCGCACGTTTCAATGCCCTTTCAAAACACTTTCAGTTTTCTCTAGACACTCCCTTTGAGGATCTCGAGGAACGGATACAGAAGATTATTCTCTATGGAACCAGGGAAACGATCGACTTTACCTACGTGAATAAGGAAAAGACCGGTAAATTTGAATACTCAACAACCTTTGATGGTATTTTAGGGGACCTAAAACGACGATATAAAGAATCAAGCTCCCAAGGAATGAAAGACTGGTTCGAGAGCCTTATGACCCAAAGCCCATGCCCGGATTGTAAGGGAAAGCGGCTGAGGCCCGAAACCCTCGGAGTTTTAGTGAATGGCCGGAGTATTCACGATGCTTCAGTCATGAGCGTAAGTGAAAGCCTGGATTTTTTTCGATCAATCAAACTGAGCTCTGTCCAGGAAGAAATTGCTCATCAGATTCTGAAGGAAATTCTTGACCGACTTGGATTCATGGAGAGTGTCGGGTTGAATTACCTGACCTTGGATCGAGGGAGCACCACTCTTTCAGGGGGAGAGGCGCAGAGAATACGACTTGCAACCCAGATTGGTTCTTCTCTTGTTGGAGTTCTGTACATCCTCGACGAACCAAGCATTGGTCTTCATCAGCGAGACAACGAGCGACTCATTGAGACCTTGCTACATCTGCGAGATATTGGAAATACCCTTATCGTAGTCGAACATGATGAACAGACTCTGCGACAGGCCGATTACATTGTCGATTTAGGACCTGGGGCCGGGGTCCACGGTGGAGAAGTTGTTGCGGCGGGAACTCTAGAACAGGTAATGAATAACCCCCGAAGTCTCACCGGGCAATATTTGAGTGGTGTCCTCCATTTGCCAGTTCCAAAAGAACGACGGACAGGTACCGGAGAACCCATAGTTCTTATTGGTGCTCGGGAGCACAATCTAAAAAATACTAATGTCACTTTTCCCCGGGGGGTACTATCGGTAATTACCGGAGTAAGCGGATCGGGTAAATCAACATTGATGTCCGATATTTTGTATCCTTTTGTTTCCAACAAGATCAACAGGAGCCATTGGCCCGTTGGTGAGGTAGAAGAAATTCGAGGAGTCGAACAATTTGATAAAATAATAAATATCGATCAGAGCCCAATCGGTCGAACTCCTCGTTCAAATCCAGCTACCTACGTTGGCCTGTTTACGCCAATTCGAGATTTGTTTTCAAATTTACCCGAAGCGAAGGCTCGGGGTTACAAGCCCGGTCGTTTTTCTTTCAACGTTAAAGGGGGTAGGTGCGAAAACTGCGAAGGAGCTGGAACTATAAAAATCGAAATGCACTTTTTACCCGATGTTTATGTCACCTGCGATGTATGTAAGGGCAAGAGGTTCAACCGAGAGACTCTCGATATACGCTATAAGGGAAAGAATATTCATGAGGTGCTCGAAATGCCGATCGAAGAAGCCCTTTCCTTCTTTGAGAATATTCCTCAAATACAGAGAAAGCTAGATACCCTTACCGCCGTTGGCCTTGGGTACGTAAGACTGGGGCAATCAGCACTTACCCTATCGGGCGGCGAGGCTCAAAGGGTAAAACTCGCTTTGGAACTCTCGAAACGTGGTACAGGAAAGACCCTTTACATTCTAGATGAACCGACCACTGGCCTTCATTTTGCCGACGTAATTTTGCTTATGGGGGTGTTACAACAACTTGTACTCCTGGGGAATACGGTAATTCTCATAGAACATAACCTCGATGTTATCAAACAGGCCGACTGGGTAGTAGACTTAGGGCCTGAAGGTGGAGATAAGGGAGGAGAATTGGTTGCCCAGGGGACGCCGGAGCAAATAGTGGCTTGCTCCAGTTCCTATACGGGCCGATTCCTCAAGGATATGTTGGGGTGAGAAGACGATTTTTCATGTCGATGATTTTTGCTGTGTTACTCGGGATATTCCCAAGTACGGCTCAAAAGGTCGGCGAAATGGAGATTCTGCTCGATTCACAAGTGCTCATACAGGATATTCGGACGGCGACCTATATTGAGCTTGCTCTTTGGATTCAATCCCTTGGATTAGTTCCCCAGGGTGGAAAGCCGGAACTTCAAAAAATGTTAGCAAACTATTTCGAGGTCGTACTTCCACAGGAGTCTGGAGCACCAAGTATCGAAATACTGCAAGCCCGCCGGCTTTCCAGATGGGCTCAATCGGAGGATACTCCGCGATCTCTTAGCCTAATCGGTGACGTGGTGGTGATCTTTATCGATCGAGAAAGTGAGTCGACCCATAGAATCCGTGCCCAGCGAGTCTTTCTTGACGAAGACGAGAATATACTCGTTGCGGAAGGAAATTTGCGATACGAACTTCGTTCGGGGGAAAGAATAGAAATTTTCTCCGGCGATCAACTCTATTTCGATGTCGAAGATTGGAATGGAATGTTCCTTGGTGGACAATCGAATCAGCTTGCCAAAGAAGACGATGAGCCACCGTTTCGTTACACCGGGGGAGTTATTCGTAGAACGGCAGATGACCTGGTGCTGCTGAAAGAGGGAATTATCACCTCGAGTGTCTGGGAGCCACCGGCTTACAGTATCCACGCCGAGGAAATTATCGTTTACGGAGCAGGAGAATGGTCGATACAGGCAGGGGTTCTGTATCTTGGAAATATTCCGCTGGCTGGTATTCCCGCTTTTTTTTATCCTGGGGAAGAGTTATTTTTTCACCCTTCAGTTGGAACCGACACGAAACGTGGCCAATATGTAAACACGACCTCGTATTTCTTAGGGAGAGCAGCGCCAGAAGACTCACTTTTCGATTTCTTGCGATTTACCAACGATGAGCAAGCCTATGAGCAGGAGATCCGTGGCCTATTTTTAAGAAATACCGACATAAAAATCAACGATATCCCGGAGGATTTTTGGACTCTTCAACTAGATTATTACTCCCGTCTGGGATTTCATCTTGGAAGCGAGTGGAGCCTTTCAGATCGAGGTGCTCTAAGAAGTTTTAGCGGTTATATTGGGGTTGCATTTACCCGAAATCTTTACAGTCTGGGGGGAGAGTACACCCCATACTATTTTGACACGAACAGTGGATCTTACGAATCCGATTGGAATAATCCCTATACCCTTGGTTATCAAATTCCATTTCGATTCGGTATAGAGTTGGAGGGAGAACTTGGGTCCAATAGTCTCTCCTGGCGATGGTCCTTACCTTTTTTCTCCGACCCCTTTTACCCTTCGGATCTCTTTAATCGAAACCAAAATCTTGACTGGTCCACACTCCTCGGAATAAGTTCAAATCCCGTGTCGACCTTCAATGAAGGATCAAGACCTAATCTACTGTGGGAATCAAACCTTCAAGCTCGGGTACAACTTCCCAAAACCCGAGGACTGCTTTCATCGATCCAGATTAATCGATTTTCCCAAGAAATGAACTGGAGATCGAAAACGATCGACCCTACCGTCCTTTCATCTTCGGTTTCAACAGCACTGAATAGCCCCGAGTCTTCTACTTTCATTCTTAGTACCCTCACTCCCTTGCGGTTGGATTTTACCCTTCAGGGGACCTTCTATCCATTGCAAAAACGAAGTTTTGGGACAGACCAACCTAACGGGGATGTAGAAACACCAAATGCGAAAGAAAATGAAACTAAGCAGGTGGCTACGCCTCGGCCACCTTGGGAAACCGAGTTTGGTGGGGCAAATTCCCCAATTCATGGGGCCCCGGAAATAATTGAAGAAGCCGAAAATTCACTCGTAATTGGTGATTTACTATCGGTAGAAAATCCTAACGGCCCCGGATTTCCCGGAAGTTTTACTTTAGGATATGAGGGCAGTAATTCCTTTGAGTTAACGGGAGTAGCCCAAAATCCGACAACCTATGTGCCGAGCCCAGGAGCGTCAAACTTTGACTACTGGCAACGGGGCGAAATACTGCGTTTTAATCTTCGAACGAACGCCCTCTTTCCAGGACAATTGCTTCGTTTTCAGGCCAACTCGACCATACAATGGACCGACAGGGCTCCCTTTGATACGGGACTACCAGAAGCCGACACACTTTCCCTTGAAAATCGTATTCGAGGGGCTAATAGTTTTTCTCTTGGGCAGACGAACACCCTCACCCTTAGCCCCTTTCGAAGTCCGAGTCCTTTCGAAACCAGTAGAATTGCCTACACTCTTTCTCCTATCTGGTATTCCAGAACATTTACCCAGTTCACATCGGGAGGAGAAGTTATCTACAAAGAAAATCCTCTTAATTGGGATAAAGATTCTATCTCTGCCCATAGCCTGGGGGCTACAATCGGTTGGAAAAGAAATGAATTCACCCTTTCGTCTTCGATTACCGCAATTCTGCCACCCTTAGTTGAGGAGTACCAAATACAAAGCTCTCTCGGTGTTAGTCCTATAGTGTTGTTTACTCTGAACTCTGGGATAGTACGATCGGGTGAGGATTTTATTACTAAACCCCTTATCCTTGGAGTCAACCTAACGCCCCTACCATCCCTCGCGCTTCACCAAACCCTAACCTACAACTTCAATGCCGTTGAACCTACATCCTATACTGCAACCCTTGATGCCTGGCTCTTTTCGGCACGGTTTGTCGCTGAACAACAGAAACGACAAGAGTTTCAGACAATCCCATCTACTCGTTGGGTCACCGTCGGGGAGAACGAGTTCTTACCCTCGAATATTTCTTTAACCTTCGAAGATACGGTAGATTTTCGACCGGCGTGGAAAAACAGAATACTTTCAAAACTTGAGTATAATTTGACCTTTCAGCAGGGTTTACAAAGAATCAGCGATTCAGTTCTGACCTTGGATTTTGCCTATAGTCTATCGGTGTTCGAGTTCATGGACTTTTCCCTTCGCAGTCGCTCGAGTAACAGGCAAATGTACCTGTACTTCGATGGCCTACGGGAACAATTACAGAGCAGTTCATTCAATCCTCCAGTTGGTCGAAATTTTTTTATCGACCTCGCAAAAAGTTTCAACTTCTTTTCTATCGAAGATCGACAGGATTCGAATTTTAACCTCGATAGTCTTTCTTTGGCCTTTACACATTATTTGGGCGACTGGAACATAGATTCGGAATATTCAGTGAAGCCGGTTCTAAATACAACTCAAAACCAATTTGTATGGGACAGCCGATTTACGCTTTTAGTCCAGTGGAAACCTATTTCGCAGATTTCTCGGGAGGTTCGGGTAGATAGAGACGGAATTATTACGTTTGGGGACGAATAAAATCGCCCTTGACTTATTGAATCACCTATCTGTACAATTTCGCTGCAAAGGAGATCGATTGAATACTGAGTCAGTTGCTGTTTTTGAGACCGGCGAACAAATTGTAGATTTTTGTGGTCCTAATGATAAAAATCTAAAAACTATCGAGGGATTATTACGGGCTCCAATTTACACCCGGGGGAATGAATTAGTCGTTAGAATTGAAGACCCAGTTTATAGGCAACAGGCAAGACTATTCATTAAAGAGCTACTTCTCCACCTGGAGGATGGAAACCCTATAGATCCAGAACTTATCCAGGCGCTGTATTCCCAAATCAAAAATGGATTTGAACCCGAAGCATTGAGAGAAAATTTTATTTCAATCCCCCAGGGGTATGCGAAGGTATATCCCCGCAGTATGAATCAGGCTCTCTTTCTCAAAGGCCTAGAATCCCACGAATTGAGCTTTGCAGTTGGACCCGCTGGTACCGGAAAGACCTACCTTGCTATTGCCCATGCTCTTTCTTTGGTGTTGAGCAAGAAAAAAAGGAAGTTACTCTTAACCCGTCCTGTAGTCGAGGCTGGTGAAAGTCTCGGGTTCTTGCCCGGGGATCTTGGACAGAAACTGAACCCTTACCTAAAGCCTCTGTACGATGCGATGGATGCTTTGGTTCCCCCAGAGGTCGTCGCCAGATTAGAAGAAAACCGGATAATAGAAATAGCTCCCCTGGCTTATATGCGGGGTAGAAGTCTAAAAAACTGTTATATAATACTTGATGAAGCCCAAAACACTACTCGTGAACAAATGAAAATGTTTCTTACTCGGTTAGGCGAAGATTCCCAGGCGGTTATTACTGGCGACATTACCCAAATCGACCTTCCGAAGAAAAATAATTCGGGGTTGATTCATGCCTCCCGAGTCCTCAAAGATATACCGGAAATTCAATTCAGTTATTTTTCTCAACGAGATGTTGTGCGTAGTCAAATTGTAAAAAAAATTATCTATGCCTACGACCGATATTACAAGTCTGCAGAGGGCGCTGGCGAACTATGAACTCTTTTGATATCCAGTGGATTTTACCCGAGGAGACCTGGAAAAATAAGGTAGAGCTCTATCTTCAGGAGGTTTGTACATACCTTGGAATCGACAATTGGGAGGTTTCTATTACCTTCTGTGACGATCCATGGATTCGCAAGCTTAACCATGACTACAGGAAGAAAGACGAACCTACCGATATCCTCTCCTTTCCGCAATTTGAAAAAAACGAAATTGAAACTATGCCACACTACGAAACCACGGTTTGTGCTGGTGACCTCGTTATTTCCTTACCTTCGGTTCGAAAGAATGCAGAAGAGTTTCGAGTTCTGTTCAACGAGGAATTACGCAGAGTCTTAATCCATGGTATTCTTCACCTTAAGGGATTGGATCACTCTACGAACGACGAAATGGAGCCTATGTTGTTATTTCAGGAAGAAATTCTACACGCACTACCGAACACTTTGGACCTACCATGAGTATCTTTAAAAAGTTTTTTAAAAACCTGTCCTCAGGGCCTAGTGACACGAATTTTGACGACCTCAATGTTGAAGAGCAGGACATGATTCGTGGGGTCGTTGAATTGTCCGATACCACTGTAAAAGAAGTAATGGTTCCAAGAATTGACGTAGTTCCCTTGAACCGGACCAGTGATCCCAAAACGCTTCTCCCTCAGATTGTTGAATGTGGTCATTCTCGTTTTCCAGTTTACGACGGGACCATTGACAACATAGTGGGAATCCTCTACGCCAAGGACCTTTTAAGGTATCTTTTAATCGATGAGGACATATCTATAGATGAGCTTTTACGAAAGCCTTATTTTGTCCCCGAAAGTATGCGCCTCGATTCTCTGCTCAAAGAAATGAAAAAGCGGCGGGTCCATATTGCTATTGCCGTGGATGAGTACGGCGGTGTGAGTGGAATTATCTGTTTAGAAGACATTATCGAAGAGATTATTGGGGATATCCAAGACGAGTATGACAACGAGCGTGAAGATGTAATTGCCATAGGTGACAATATGTATCTATGCGACGCTCGGGTGAATCTTGAAGACCTAAACGAGGAGTTGGGAATAGATCTCCCGTCCGAAGACTTTGATACCCTAGGAGGCTTTGTGTTCGATCTCTTTGGGAAAATTCCTGTACGATACGAAAAGGTTACCTTAGGGGCGATAACTTTTGTAATTCAAGAAACCGACGGTCATAAAATTCGTACTATAAAAATTATGGTCCAAGAAAACCAAGAGTAGAAAATCGCTCGTTTCTGTGAGAGTGGGGTAGATGTGGTCGGTGGCAAAATACAATTTTTACAACTACTCATTTGGCTGTTTGTTTTCGTGCCTAGTTCTGTTTCTAGCCAGACCTCGGCGTTGCAACTTCACGAACAGGGTGTACAAGCAATCGAAAGGGGTCTCTTTTTTGAGGCCATTCAGTATAATCAACAGGCTATAGGATTGAATCGAAACTATGCCCAGGCTTATGGAGGTCTTGCCGAGGCGTATTTTTACCTCAATGAATACGACGAAGCTCTTACCCATGTCGATCAAGCCCTCGTCTTGGATCCCCGAAACCAAGAATTCCAGAACTTTCGGGGCAGAATTTTCCTCGCCTTGGGAAATACTACCCAGGCACGAGAAATATTCTCAACAATACTGACTCGTAATCCTTTCAACCAAAGTGCGCTCCTTGGCCAGGCCGAACTTCTTTTGAGTACAGGTAACCTTACCGAGGCTCAACAAAGTCTTTTAAACAGCCTTTCGATCGACCCTCGAGACCGAAGAGCTTTGCTGTCGCTGGCTTTACTGTATCAAAATCAAGGAAATCCCCAAGAAGCCCAACGATATATTCAAAGGGCTCTCGACTATTACTCCGACAACAAAATTGTGCAATATACCGCGGCAAAGCTCTTCTTCGATGCCTTAGATTTCACGTCTGCAGAGTATCATTTGGGAATTGCATTGGAACTCGATGCGGACTATTTTGACGCTCTTTTTCTGCAATCGAATCTTTATATCGAGTTAGGCATGTACGCCAACGCTTTGCGGCCTTTGGAGAGGACATTGGCAATACGACCAAATTCCGACCTCCTTTGGTATACCCGTGGACTCGTTCAATACTATCTCCAACGGATACCCGATGCGATAATGAGTTTACGACGATCGTTAGCAAATAATTCCGAGAACGAAATCGCTCGTATCTTTCTTGAATCTATAGCTATCGATTCCCTTGAATTTGAAGACCCAACTCGCCAAGATCTAGCAAATTTTCGGCTCGCCCAGGCCAGACAGCTAGAACTACAGAACCGATTCGATAGGTCGCTCCAGTACCTAAATCGGGGACTTGTCCTGTCTCCTTTGGACGAGGAGCTTCGTCGGAGTCGAGCTTCGATTTACCTCAAAACCCAGCAACTTCCTCTGTACGTTGAGGAGCTTTCGTTTTTGATCGAAGAACGTGGTGTCGAAGATAAAAGCCTGAACGATCAGTTAGAGGTCTATCGACATTTGTTGAGCGACTCGCTCTCTGCTCGCTTACAGGTCTCTCAGTTTGATATTGAACAAGATCTTCAGAGCATAATGATTTTTGCCCAACAGTCGGTATCGACTCATCCTATGGCTGTGCGTTTTCTCGCTCAGCAAACGGCCGACTCTTTATTGACCTACCCAAGATTTACCCTTCGAGCCTCAGAGCCCGGAAGGGGCAGATACCGCGAGCCAGTAATGGTTAATCGTCTCGATGAAGCCTTTAGCCAAGCCCGGCAAGAAGGTACCGATTATTTTATGATCTTAAATATCGACGAGGGGACCCGGCGAATCGGTATCGTGGCAGATTTGTACCTTTCCCGAACTGGTAGACTGGTACGAAGTATACAGGTGAGTCGGACTGGAAATTCTCGAGTCATGGAGGCAATACTGCGGGTTGTAGGTGAGGTTGATGCCCTGCTACCCCGGACCGGAACTCTGCTGTCTCGAACCCTTAATTCGGGTCTCATCAACCTTGGATCCCTCGATGGGATAGTTGGAGAGCAAGAATTTCCCATTTTGTCCCGGAACAATCTATTGTTGAAATCCCAAGGGTTAGGTTACCAGGTTTTGGATTCCGAGATTCTTGGAACCTTTACCGTAACCGAGGTTGATGCTCGAATTGCGCGAGGTACTCTTGTGTCAAGTCGTTTTTTTGACTCTATAAGTATTGGCGATAAAGTCGTTTTTCAAGCCCCGCAAGAGACCGGAAATACGCTAGATTCTCCGAATTTTCCTGAAATCTACAACCAAATTCGCGAACTTCGTTGAGAAAATTGGTTTATTGACACTCAACGAGCCTTAGTCTATAGTTTTTGTGCAATCCATTCTAACATTTTTCAGGGGGAAAGTATGAAAGTAGCCATAAATGGTTTTGGCAGAATTGGACGATTGGTCTTTCAGGCCATGGTTGAACGGGGCGTCTTAGGCAAAGAAATTGACGTTGTGGCAGTAGTCGATGTCTCGACCGATGCCCATTATTTCGCGTACCAACTTAAATATGACACTGTGCACGGCCGCGCTAAGTTCGACGTAAGTTCAAAGAAGAGTAAGCCGGACCTGGCTGAAGATGATCTTTTGGTTGTAAACGGAAAAGAAATTAAAGTTATTGCGGCTACCAAGAGCCCCAAAGATCTCCCATGGAAAGAATTGGGAATCGATTACGTAATTGAATCTACCGGAATTTTCGTAGATGACCGATCGGCCGAGCACCTTGAAGCCGGGGCAAAAAAAGTTATTATCTCTGCTCCCGCAAAAGGAAAAGAAGTCGCCATAAAGACTTTTGTCATGGGCGTGAACGAAAAGGACTACAAGTCAAGCGAACATCACATTGTATCGAACGCTTCGTGTACTACAAACTGTCTTGCACCGGTAGTTAAGGTTCTTCTCGATTCTGTAGGAATTGAGACTGGACTCATGACCACAATTCACTCCTACACGGCAACTCAGAAAGTTGTAGATGGTCCTTCAAAGAAGGATTGGAGAGGTGGACGAGCCGCGGCTCAGAATATCATTCCTTCCACCACCGGAGCAGCCAAGGCAGTTGGAGAGGTTCTTCCCACCACCAAGGGAAAAATGACTGGAATGTCGTTCCGAGTTCCTACGCCCGACGTGTCCGTAGTTGACCTCACGTTCCGAAGCGAAAAGGATACCAGTATCCAAGAAATTGACGCTCTCTTGAAAAAAGCATCCGAAGGAAGTCTGAAGGGTATTCTCGGATATGCAGACGAAGAAATTGTTTCGACGGACCTCATCCATGACAATCGATCGTCTATCTACGACAGCCTTGCTACCAAGCAAAACAACCTTCCTGGCGAAAAGCGCTTTTTCAAAGTTGTAAGCTGGTACGACAACGAGTGGGGATATTCGAACCGGGTCGTTGATCTTGCCCTTTACATGGCCAAGAACTAAGCATTGTTAGTAAATAAGGCCTCCGTTAAGGGGGCTTTTTTTATTCGATTTATACCACAGTTCTCGGGGGACATACATGATTAGGACAGTAAAAGATTTAGACATTAAAGGCAAAAGAATTATTATGAGGGTTGACTTCAACGTACCAATGAAGGAAGGTGCTGTACAAGACGAAACTCGTATTACCGCCGCTATACCTACAATCGACTATATTCTTTCCCAGGGAGTCCAGTCCCTTACCCTCATGAGTCATCTTGGAGATCCTTCAAAGGACACCAAGAAAGCGAAAGAAAAAGCGGAAAAAGATGGCAAAACCTTCGATGAGGAAAAACACGTTCGAGAGAAACATAGAATGGCTCCAGTTTCCGAATACCTAAGTAAAAAGCTTGGGAAAACGGTAGTTTTTGGGGGTGAAGACGGTTGTTTCGGAAAGAAATCCCTCATCGATTCTCAGCCTTCGGGGACTATCGTCATGTTAGAAAACACCCGGTTCCACAAGGAAGAAACTTCCAAGGACTCCAGCGAGCGAGATGTCTTAGCGAGAGAATTGGCTTCTTACGGGGATATATTTGTGAACGATGCCTTCGGTACCGCCCACCGTGATCATGCTTCTACCGCTTCAATAGCCAAATTTGTTCCGGTAAGTGTAGCGGGCTTCCTCATGGCAAAAGAAGTAAATTATCTCGAACCTATAGTTATGAACCCAGAGAAGCCCCTGGTTGCGATTATCGGCGGAGCAAAGGTCAGTTCTAAAATTGCCGTACTAGAGAGCTTATTAAAAAATGCCTCGGCACTTATTATAGGCGGTGGAATGGCGTATACCTTCTTGAAAGCCCAAGGGTATGGTGTAGGTAAATCGCTAATCGAAAACGATCAATTAGATACCGCTAAGTCCATACTTAAGGCTGCGGAAAGAACAGGGACTCAGATTTTGTTGCCCGTAGATCATTTAGGAGCGGAAACCTTTGACGCACAAGCCGAGGCCCATGCAATAGACACAGTTGCCATACCCGACTCGTATATGGCCATGGACGTAGGCCCCAAAACTCTTGAGTCTTATGAAAAAGTTATTCTGGGAGCCAAAACTGTCGCTTGGAACGGTCCTGTTGGGGTGTTTGAATTCCCCAATTTCGCCAAGGGAACGAAGGCTGTTGCTGAACTAGTAGCAAAGGCCACTAAAGCCGGCGCAATTACCGTAGTTGGTGGAGGTGATTCTGTAGCTGCGGTAAATATGTTCGGGCTTGCTTCCCAAATGAGCCACGTTTCGACTGGTGGTGGGGCGAGCTTAGAATTACTAGAAGGGAAGAAACTTCCTGGTATCGAAGTATGTCGAAAGGAAAGAACATGAGAAACTACTATATTGCTGGAAACTGGAAAATGAACAAAACCCCATCCGAGGGGGCGGCTTTTGTTAAGGAACTCGCGCCTAAAGTAGCAGGAGCAAAAGTCAAGGTATTAGTTGCGCCAAGCTTTGCAGCCTTGCAGGCCGTGGGAGATGCCTTGAAAGGTACCAACGTCCTTTTGGGAGCTCAAAATATGGCTGCCGAAGAGTCGGGAGCCCATACCGGAGAAGTGAGTCCTGCTATGCTCAAAGACTTGGGAGTCAAGGTAGTCATCCTCGGACATTCCGAGCGAAGGGCTATCTACGGGGAAACAGACCAGTTAATCAATAAAAAAGTAAAGCTTGCCCTGGCTCAAGGTTTCGAGGTCATACTCTGCGTAGGTGAAACCCTTCCAGAGAGAGAGTCCGGAAAGGCCGTATCCGTTACCCTAGGCCAGTTATCTGCGGGTCTTAAAGATGTACAGGCCGAAGAAATGAAAAATATCGTAATTGCCTACGAGCCAGTTTGGGCCATTGGAACGGGTAAGACCGCTACACCCCAAGACGCCGACGATATGCACAAGGAAATTCGGCAAAATATTGGGTCTTTGTACGGACCTCCCGCAGCCGAAGCTGTAGTAATTCAATACGGTGGTTCGGTTAAACCCGATAATGCAAAAGAACTTCTAAGTATGCCGAACATTGATGGGGCTTTGGTTGGGGGAGCGTCTCTAAAAGTTTCGGACTTTGAAGCAATCGTAAAGGCCGTCTAATTCACCCACCTTTACAGTTCTGCGAATTTTTGATAAACAGTAGCTTCGTTTTCAGTCGAAATGTGAAGCTACTCTTTCAAAGGAATATATTATGGGAATCGTTTCCGTCTTATTGTTGGTATTATTCAGTGTAACCTCCGTTCTTCTTATTCTAATTGTTATGCTTCAAGACGAGCAAGGAGAAGGTTTAGGGGGGATTTTTGGCGGAGGCGGAGCCTCTGGGCAGATCGGAAATCGAAAGGGAAACATTCTTACCAGGACCACCACTGTTCTGGGCGTAGTGTTCGTCCTAACGTCTTTTGGTTTAGCATGGTTAAATAGAACTCCCGATCTCGGGAATCCCGGTGCCATCCAGGGGGATAATACCGAGGAGTTTGAAGCATGGTGGAATCAGTTGCCTCAGGCTGACGATAGTTCTACTCAAACAGGAAACTAAGAAGCGCCCCAGAATAGTAAAGGAGTACGCGTGAGGATTGCTATAGCCACCTTTGGAACTCGCCGGGCGGATGCCCTTGCGAAAGTCGCCCAAGGGCTTTCGGCGGGACTCGAAAATCAAGGACATCAAGTAGATATTTTCGACGTAAAAAAGGATCGAGAAAAGAAGCTGAGTATGTACGGTTATGTCATCGTAGGGATTTCGGGGGATGCGATTTATAGCAGAAAAATTCCTTCCCAGGTCCTGTCGTACTTAAAAAATGCCGGAAATCTTGTTGGAAAACGGTCCTTTGGTTTTGTACTCCGCCAACCTTTTTTTGCACAAAAACTTCTTTCTCGACTCATGACCGCTATGGAGGCCGAGGGAATGTTTCTTAAGTATTCTGAGGTTCTCTCCACCAAAGAAGAAGCAGAAATTATTGCCCAGAGGCTCTCCATAGAAAAGGGCTAAAGGAGTCTCCTAGAGGATGCTGGATTACTACGGGATCCTCCAAATTCCCACCGACGCATCTGCGGACCTCATCAAAAAAGCTTTTCGCCAAAAAGCAAAAGAGAATCATCCGGACCTATGGCAGCAGAAACCTGGGGCGCAGGATTTTATGCGCGATCTCATCCGAGCCTACGAAACCCTCATGGACTTGGAGCTCCGTGAGGAGTATGACCTTCAACACCGCAAGGTGTATGGGACTGGGGGTTTCGACTACAGAGAGTTTTTACTTTCCCATCCGGAAGATAACGAAAGCCAATCAAAATTAATATTTTTTGATCTGTTACATCACCGAGAGAAAGATGCTTTAAGATTGTATGAAGGTTTGGTCAAACGGCGCGACTTCGACCTGTCTAAACACCTAGATAGGGAAGATTTTATGGATTGTGCGTTCATATTGGCCGAGGAATTTGAAACCGAAGGTCAGTTGGAAAGTGCTTACCACTTGTTGCGTACGATTGTACATTTTGAAATGCAAAAGCCATATTTTCGGCATTTTTTTGAAGAAGTCGTTCAGAGGATACGGGTTTTGGTAGGGGTAAAGATGATTGGGAAGGTCCCCGTACATGCACACCTTGAGTTTGTACAAACACTCATTCGATTTCAAATTAGTTCCAAGGAAATGGCCTATTACTTTAAAGTTGGTGCGGAACTCTATTCGAAAATCAACGACTACCCAAAGGCAGAAAGGTATTTGAAAGAAGCGCTAAAACTGGACAAGAATTTGACCGGTGTTAAGAAGTTACGCCAACATCTTGCCCGTAGAATGTAGATGAAGAAACCAAGGAGTTGAAACTATGAAAAAAATTCGATGGACTTACCTGACTTTATTTATGGTTGGATTGGTTGGAGTGGTCCATTCTCAAATAATCGACCGTCCATTGGCCACGGTACGACTCAATTCTACGACCGTAATAACCCAAAGGCAAATCCAAAGTAAGATAGCAATACTCGAAGAAGAGCTGGGAGTGACAATGGATCGAGAACAGAAAATGAGTCTTCTCAACTCTGATATCGACACCGAACTCATTATGCAAGCCGCAGCCCGGGATACTATAACCGCTACCGAAGATGAAATCGCCCGGGCCATAGCCCAACAGCGCCAATCCCTTGGTTTGGGTGCTAATGTATCCGACGCAGTCTTTAGGGAAATTATTCAAGAACAGGCTCAAATGACCTGGGAAGAGTATAGAGATCGATTGCGTCGGAGAATTATCCAGGAAAAATATGTGGCCCAAGATAATCAGGCCCTTTTGACGGCCCCCTACACTCCAACAGCTACTGAGATCGACGCCACCTACCAAGAAAACGTGAGTCAATTTCTTAGCCCTGCGTATGTTCGTTTCGACCATCTTTTCATCGATACAAGGAACAAGACAACCGCCCAGGTACAGGAACTTCGGACAAAAATGCAAGGTTTCTTGACCCAAATTCGAAACGGCGGAGCTGCAGCTTTTACTCGACTCGTTCAAGCGTCTATCGATGATCCAACTTACTCGGGAGGTGATTTTGGTTTCTTGCCCCGGGGCGAGCAGACTACCCAACAACTACTGGGAAGATCGTTCATTGATGGGGTCTTCGCACTCGAACAAGGACGATTTAGTGATCTGTTGGAGTCTAATCTTGGGTTTCATCTGGTTCGTATCACCGACAAGCGACAGCCAAAACTATTGACCCTCAGCGATCCAGTAACTCCCGGAGGAACCCTCACTGTTCAAGCTCAAATTATTCAGTACTTGCAGGCGGAAAAACAGCAGGAACGGATGGTCGAGGCGGTTAATGGAACTGCGTCCAGATTAAGAAATCAGGCAGAAGTACAAATATTTACTCAAAACATTTCCTGGTAGGCAGTTGTTCATGATTTCTCGAAGAAAAGGCCGAGTTATAGCCTTCCAAGCCCTGTATGAATGGGATTATACCCATCTTGCCCTGTCTGAGCTCTTAAAGTTCCCATGGAACCCGAAGGTCCACGAGGTTACCGAGGAAGATCTGCTCTTTAGCCGACTCTTAGTCGCAGGTACCTTAGAAGAAATTGAGTCGGTCGATAGGTATATTTCGAAACAATCGAAAAACTGGCAAATATCCCGGTTAAATAAGGTAGATTTAGCGATATTGCGCATGAGTGTGTATTCGTTAATTTTTCAAAAAGACATACCGGCCAGGGTCACGATTGATGAAGCGATAGAAATAGCCCGGGAATACGGTACAGACGAGTCATTTCGTTTCGTAAATGGTGTGCTCGACGGTATACGGAAGTCCGTGGAGGTTCAATGAACTTTCAACCCAAAGCCCGGCGATTCATAATATTTTTCTTTGGTACCTTCGTTTTAGCTGGGGTTAGCGTTTTTATTTGGCTTTGGGTGCAAGAATTTACAGGTGATAGAGATTTTCGAGTGGTTCTGCTCCAGATTGATTTGGCTCTAGAAGACGGTGAGTATGAGAGGGCCCGGTCACTTTCTCGATCGCTCATTCCTCGAGTAACTACTCCGCGCGATGGCCGTCGACTCATAAAACGGGGGTATCAACTACTCGATAGTGTTGATGACCGACAAACCTTAGGAGCAATAACCCAATCCCTCGTAGAAAAATATCCAGGAAATGAAGATATTATCGGATATCGTACGAATTACCTTTTAGAAATCGAAAAACCCAGTGAAGCAGCACAGATTTCCTCTGGGCTTGAATCTCCTGATTGGCTACCTTACAAAATCGAAGCCTATTTAAAAGGACGAATCCCCCTCGACTCGGATTTGGTACAACTACGACTACCTGGAATTGCTCTTCCGTTGGCCCCTTCTGAGTACTCAGATCCTAATGCGCTACTTCAAGCATGGACTATTACCTCGGACTCTCGGTACCTTACTAATGCTATTCTTCTCTTAACCTCAAGGGGTAAGATATCTGAGGCTCTCTCGCTTTTGGAATCTCAAAAAAGTCGCTTTACCTCCCAAAATGAGTTACTCTTGTTCAGTATGTTGTCATTTGATGCCCGGGGTGGAGAAGCAGGAATTGCGAATCTTGCCCCACTCGAGGCGGAGTTTGCCGTGCGACCGGAGCTATATCGGTTTTTAGCCGATTACCTGTTTGAAGTTGGACAGCTTGAATCCGCAAGCGGTGCTCTTGGGCCGATATTAAGAACCGATAGTGCCATGCCCCAGGATTACGTCAATAGGAGTAGGTACTTTCGACATGAGGGAGATTGGGCCGAAGCAGAGAAAATACTTCTGGAGGGTTTAGAGCGATTTCCCCAGGATCATTTATTGACCTATGCATTGCTGGCGGCAATAAAGAATCAGAATCAACCCGAGCGACTTAGAGAGTTCTATTCTCCATCCTTGGGTCAGTCACCAAACGATCCTGGATTACGATTAGCAGGTATTTTGATAGACGCAGAGGAACGAGGATACACAGAAGTCTTGCCGCAACTTTGGCAACTAGTCCAGGATTTTCCAGACTTTGAAGGTGGTTGGCGAAATCTTTTTTGGGTATTGTGGATGATCGATGACAGGCAAGGATTGAGCGATGGGTTGCAGATTGTTGATCCTGGCAACTTTCCTTGGATTAGGCAATTTGAATCTTTGAGTCTCTTGCGCCAAGACAATATCATAGAGGCTCTGCAAGTTGGGGCTGCTTTACCCCCGAGGAGCTCGCTTTCTATGTATTCGGTTCCTGGGCTTAGGGCTGGACTGGGTTCTTTTGACTCCCCCGAGGCCGAAAGACTTTTTGTGAACGGGTTAGAAAAAGGGGTTGGGTATATTGAAACTCCTGAGAGGGTTCGGGAGTATTTACTGTACTTAGGTAGCTGGTTGGAACTTCTGAGGGGGAATCCCCAGGAGGCTTCTTATTGGTACGAAAAATTAGCACAAAATTATCCGCGAAGTGTGTACAGCACTCGACTTCGCTACTGGACAGGTTCCGAAAGGTAGGAGAATGGCTTTAATAAAAGATTCCACTGAAATTGCGGGCATAAGGGATTCGAGTAGATTATTGGCGGACACCTTTAGATTTCTGCGAGATCGAATAAACGAAGGGGTAACACCAATATATTTGGACGGACAGGCACGAAAGTTTATCGAAAAGGCGGGGGGAAAACCCTCCTTCCTTGGGTATAGCGGATTTCCAGCTAGTATCTGTGTTTCGGTAAATAAGGCTGTTATCCACGGAATTCCCGATAAACGCCCTTTTCAAGAAGGTGATGTGGTTGGTATAGATTGTGGAGTTATTTTGAATGGTTACTTTAGCGATAGTGCCTATACGTTTCCTATTGGCAAAATCACCCCAGAAATAAAAAAACTCTTAACGATAACCAAAGAAAGTTTGTATCTTGGTATAGACCAGGGGGTAGTCGGAAACAGGGTTAAGGATATTTCCCGAGCGGTGTATCGACACGTCATTCCCCACGGATACGGCGTCGTTCGCTCGTATTGTGGTCACGGGGTAGGTCTTGCAATTCATGAAGATCCCCAGGTTCCAAATTATCCGGGAAGTGGCCCAAATCCACGATTGAAGCCCGGGATGGTTTTGGCAATAGAGCCGATGATCAACCTGGGCGGTGATGACGTAAAAGTGCTCGATGATGATTGGACGGTTGTTACTCGTGATGGGAGTATTTCGGCCCATTATGAACATACGATTCTTGTTACCGAAGATGGGCCGGAAATTCTGACTCTCTGGGAGTAATTCAATAAAAACTTTATGGTTTCAAGGAGATAGTATGAAGAATAAGCAATTTCTATTTTTGAGTATTTTGGTCCTGTTTGCCTTTGGGGCCTGCAGTTCGGGCCCCTCCCAAACCTCGACAGGTAATCCACCTCAGATTTCCATACCGAGCCTCCAGAACATGGAGGACCTCCAAAATTCCTTTCGTGGTCTCGTGCAGGCAGTCTTACCAAGCGTGGTACGAATTGACGTAGTAGAAGTTACGACCCAAAATCAAGATGGTCCCCAGACGAATCCCTTCTTCGAATTTTTCTTCGGCCGACCCGAGGGTGACTCCACGAATCCCCAAGAGTACAGAGCCGAAGGGCTGGGTTCGGGGGTTATAGTCCGTCGAGATGGCCAGACCGTGTTTGTTCTGACTAACGCCCACGTTATTGGCGATGCTACAGAAATTAGTATTACCCTGGACGACCAACGAGAATACATGGCCGAGTTAGTAGGGAAAGATGCACGAAAAGACCTCGCCCTTGTGTCGTTTGATACGAGCGACCAGGATATTGTCGTTGCACGTCTTGGAAATTCCGATGAATTATACGTTGGAGATTGGGTATTGGCGATGGGAAGTCCCTTCGGTTTTCAATCGACCGTAACTGCGGGGATAATTTCTGCTCTCAACAGAACCGGCGGTCCGGGGGGGAATATTTCGGACTTCATTCAAACTGACGCCGCAATCAATCGGGGGAACTCCGGTGGTGCCCTCGTCAATCTACAGGGTGAGGTAATTGGCATTAACACTTGGATAACGACCCAAAGTGGTGGATCGGTCGGACTTGGGTTTGCTATTCCAATCAACAATGTCAAACGAGCTATTGAAGATTTTATCGCCACCGGAGAGGTCCAATATGGGTGGTTAGGGGTGAGTATAGGTTCGGTGGATCGAGAAATCCAGCAAAGCCTCGGGTTAGAGAGTGGGCGAGGAGCGCTGGTTAACTCGGTGTATAAAAACTCTCCCGCTGGTAGGGCAGGTCTTTTACCCGGAGATATTATCGTCCGAGTGGGAAATAGGGGGGTAAACTCCTCCGATGACGTAGTACTTAGGGTAGGCGAGTTACCTGTAAATGAATCGGCGGATCTGCAAGTACTTCGAAATCGTCAACTTATCACTCTTCCGGTAGAAATCGTCAGCAGGGAGTCAGAGGACGCCATAGCTGGTCAATCTCAAGACCTTTGGACCGGCGCGTCGGTCTATCCTGTGACCAAGGACCTTCGACGAGAATTGAACTTGGCAGAAAACGATACAGGTGTATTAGTAACCCAAGTGATCCGCAGGAGTCCTGCGGCTATCGCCGGAATGCAAGATCGGGATAGAATTATTCGGGTGAACGGTCAATCGGTCACGAACTTGCAAGAATACTATTTGGCCCTCAATAGTCGTTTAACCGGCGATATTGAGTTCAGCTATGTCCGTGATGGGGTTGAATTAAAGATCACAATCGTTAAGAATTGACGGATGCAAAAAGAATTTGTATCCTATCAAACCGTAAGAAATAATGCCCTAAAATTGGCCCATCGGATGTCCTCCGATGGGTTTGTTCCCGATATCATCTATGTAAGCCTTCGGGGTGGAGCTTATATGGGAAACGTAATGAGTGAGTATTTTAAGGTCGTGCGACCCAAAGGAGTTCGACCGGTCTTTTATGCCGCTTTGGTAGCTCACTCGTACATGGGAGTAAGAGAACAAGAGAAAATCCGAATCGATGGATGGACATATAGTCCGGAACACCTTCGTTCGGGGGATAAGATATTGCTTATAGACGATATTTTTGATTCGGGGCGAACAATTAATCACCTTGTCGAAGTTCTCTTAGAAAAAGGAGTCCCTCGAAAAGACATAAAAATTGCGGTTCACGATTATAAGATACGAAACTACCAGGAAACCAGTTTGCCAATTCATCCCGATTACTTCTGTCGGAAACACGAAATTTTGGATCCCGCTGAGGATAATTGGATTCATTACCTGAGTCATGAATTGGTTGGCTTAACCGATGACGAAATTGAAAAAAATTATAACGATGACCCGGAAGTCGTATCTTTACTAAAAGACCTGCGAAACACCAGAACTAAGAAATAGTCCCTGTCCTTAGGCCTGGATTGGAGAATAACGGATGACGCTCCCACGATTTTTTGGGGGACAGAAAAAGAGAATATTCTACTCACCGCTCCTCATTATTCTTTTGAATATCCTAGGCATACTACCATTTTTTGGACAATCGGAAGTCTTGTTTCCACCTCCCGGGAGCTATAATGATCCAATTTTTCTCGAGCCCCAAGGAACAAACAACGATATCACAGGGTGGTTCGTTCCTGGAAATTTCTATCCCTTCGATTTCTCCGTTCCTATAGAACTTACGGCCCTTCCTGGGGAAGAGCGGCACTATCAAATAGCTCTTGAGTCTCCGGATCGGGGAGTTATTCATCCTTTGGGAACCGTCGAGTACGTTATCGACCGCCGCGCGCCGCGAATACAACCCTTCGATCCGGGTCCCGGGGTGTATTCTACTCCCCTTGAAGTAAGGATTGTTGCCGATGACCCAGCAGACAGACTTAGAATTTGGGTGAACGGTCAACAACACAATTCTTCCGACCTTAAGCTACCCGGGCGAGCGGGCCAATCGATTAGGTATGCAGTTCGAGTAGAGGCAGAAGATTCCAGCGGGAACACAACAGCCCCAATACAAGGGGTGTATACCCTTGATCGGCGCCAAGAGACCGTAGACACACCAATCCTTGAACTCCTGTCGCCGATTGAAGGGCGATTTCTGAACCCTCAACTAGTATATCTTCGCCAAAGCGGATTAGAAGGAGTGTTCTACTCGACCGATGGAACGGATCCCCTAATTGGCGGAATACGATACCACGGTCCCTTTGAACTTTCCGGTGAGTCGATTCGATTGAGAGTAGCCGGCATTGATACAACTGGAAGGGTCCTTACGGATACAGTAGAGTTTTCTGCAGGAACCCAAGAGTATCCCGAGATTGCTCAGGGTTTTGTTAACCAAACCATAAATTTAATTCCTCCGTTTGATCGGGCTACCTATACGACGGAAGAACGTAGTCCTGGCCCTTTCGATGCAAACTTCGATAGGCCCCTTCGGATTACCCCTCAAGCAAATATTCTAAGGGCTTTTAGTCTTCGAATTGGAAGACAAACGGGCGAACGAGGGGAGTTTCGGTTATTTTTCCTGCTCGAAGGGCGGACACCAGCGATTCCAGAACCGGTCTTCATGTCGGGCTCCGACGAAACTGCCCTTGGTTATAAGGGTACCCAAAATAGGCTCTTTAGTTCTGACCTGTTACTACTCCCTGGGACGGGCAGTGGTTACAGGATATCGGGGTCGAACGGAAGTTCAAATATTTTAAAAGAACCACAGTCCTTGGGAGAGTTGGCTGTATTCTTGGGATTACCATCTTTGGTAGGCACGGGTGATTCCCAGACAATTCTTGTTCAACAATTGAATGAGGGGGGGAATGTAAGCCCCCCGAGGCAGATAACCTTTAGCTGGCCTCAAAGTATTACGAATGACAGCGAACTTGAAGTTATCCAAGAGGGTGAAAGGATCGAAATTCGTGCTCCATCCCAGGGGATATTTTATAGTATTGACAATGGCCTTCGGGCTCGCCTCGATGGAGCCAGCCGCTTGAGTGTTCCCAGGGGCCTCCGACGAGAAGGCACTCTCCGTTTCTGGGAGGTTTTGGAGGACGGGACTCCCGGAAGACTTATTAATACCAGAGCCTTTGTCATCGATTCCCAACTACCTCCAGGGCCAGAAATACATGTACAAGGCAGAAGGGTAACTATCGAGTCGATTTACCCAGTACGATATCGGATACTTTCGTCAAACCCTGAGGCCCCAGGGATTATTAGAGATTTTACCCCTTACCTGGGTCCCTTTGACTTGCCGCCAAAGGTAGGGACCAACGTTTCGTACCGAGTTGAGGCGTTCTCCCAAGTTAGTGAGTCGGAACAAAGTAGTACAAGTCGAACAGTAGATATTTTTCTTAATGAAGTTCCCGCTTCTGTCCCTGAGTTGCTTGGTTTACTCAATGGGGGTTTTGTAAGAAGTGAAAGAGTAACAACGGCCATTGCAAATTATGACCAAGGTTTTGAATATTCGTACCGAATAGAAGTTGATGGACTTACCACCACCGAAGGAGTACTCGAGGAAAACAGACTTGTACTCACGGTTCCTCAAATTGAAGCCCCCGCAAGGGCTGTGGTAACCGCTTTTTCAAAGGACGACACCCGGTCTCTGGACCCGTCGGTCAATACCATCGATTTTACCATTGACCGTATTCCTCCCTCTGCCCCAACTATCCTTTCGCCCTCCCAAGATCTGGTCGCAAATAGTTTTGTTTCTGTGGTATTGGATAATCCTGAAAACGAGGACGCAGTTATTCTCTACAATATGGGTCCCGAGGATCCTCAAGAGTACGTCTATAGTGGTCCAATACGAATTGAAGGCGCTCAAAATGAAACAATTACCTTTATTCTTCGTGCCCGAACGGAAGACCGGGCGGGGAATCGGTCTGACGAGGTAAACAGACGAATTGTCATCGACCGAACTCCTCCAGGAACACCGGTCGTACGAGTACGAAATATAGACGGACAAGAATTGTCCATACCTTCTCAAGGCCCCCTCGCAGTTCGAGAGGACTTGGAAGTTGTAATTGACTCTCCCTATCCTGTATACATCGAAACGAATTCACTTGGGGGAAACCCCGCTATTCCGGGATTGGCCTCGCCCTTATACGAGGGTCCTATTCAAATTAAAGCAAATGAAGGAGAAATACGCACCATTCGTCTGCTCGCTCGAGCGAAGGACGATGTAGGTAATTTTAGCCCTCTTCATAGAGTCATTGAAATTCAAGTTCGTAAAGTTCTGCCCGATGTCCCCCCGGCGCCAGGTATTTCACGGGATGGTAATACGGGACTCCTTGAATGGCCCGGTGGCACTTCGGATATTCGGTTTCGGATCCTCAATCAAGGGGATTTTCGTTCTTATCAGGGCCCCTTTGCGTGGTCTATACCCGCCGGTACCAATGAATTGATCTTTGAATACTATGCAATCGATTTGGCTGGAAACGAAAGTCCCCGTTCGACGGTAGTAATACCCCGAAGAAATCAAACTAGCCGTCCTATAGTTGAGGGGTTGGCGTCTTCTGGCCCGTTTTTGACAATGCCCAGTTTTTCCGTTCAAACTTCGAAACCCCAGGGTCAGGTTCGTTTCGAGTTAAGTATAGAGGGAGAGCCTCGGGAAGTGACTGTTTCAAGCCCTCTGTGGAATTCCGATGTACACTTGGAACCCGCCGAGGGCGAAACCTTGGACTATCGAATGTCTTTTCGACAATTTGAGGACGGGTTTGAAGCCTCCGATTCTGTTGAGCTTAGTTTTTCAGTAGACAAGACCCCACCACTTCCTCCCGGGAGTAGTCAAGAATTCCGTAGCATTCACTACAGTTCTGTAAGATTCGCATTTGAGGTCGAGGAAGGGTCTGCCCTTTATCGAGTTGTGGAACAAGAAATTGAGGATATGGATCCACCATCTCTCATTCTCACAGATGAAGCTGTAGATCGCGAAAACATCGAACTCTACCGTAGTGCTCCAGAAGAGTTTCAAATCGATGGGGTACCGGGTAAGTCAATACGGTACTTGATTTACGGTGTCGGACAAGATGTAGCAGGAAACCTCTCGGAAAAAGCCCGGGTTTGGGAGGTAGTCATCGATCGACAAGGTGTATACGTCCATCCAGAAGGTTCAGACTCGGCTGACGGGACCAAAGATAATCCCCTTGGCTCAATAACCCGGGCATTTGAAGTTATTTCCGAGGGTGAACGAAATCGTGTGTATCTTGTTCGGGGCACCTACAACCTGGAACACACCTTCGAGGTAAGCAAAAAAGTTGAGTTTATAGGGGGATTTTCTTCTGAATGGCAACAAGAAAATCTCGAAACCTTGGTGGTCCCTTCCAGTAGATTTAACGGGACGAGTCTTGTTTCGGTCCGTTCTACAGGAGACCTGGCATTAGAACATTTGTATGTGACCGATCCAAATACCCTAGTCCAAGCGCTCCTCGATGTCGAAGGAGGCAGGGTAACCTCAACGGGTGGATTGACCCTTGCTTCACCGGGTAGTTTGGTCCTGGTCAGAGCCAATAAGGGTGCAGCTGTCTCCCTCGAGGATAGCCTTTTTCTTAGCTACGAGGGTTCCTCTGAAAGCCTTTTTCAGGTTGAAAGCAATTCAGAATTGCGACTTAAGGATTCGGAGATTCAATTTCCCGAGACCCCGGCATTCCTCATTGCGTCCCAAGCTGTTCCGAGAAACTACACCACTGTTCGGGTATTGAACAGCTCCTTATTCCTAGAAAATACTAAATTTCAAGCACCACGGGCTCGCGTGGCCACCAATGTCTACCTCGTAGATTCGAGTGCTGAAATTCGATCGTCCCAAATTCAAGTGCCCAGAGCTCAGGATCTTGGCTTGGGTATTCACGGTATTCGAAGTTCGATTAGGTTGATTTCTACCGAGATTTCCGGTAATCGGATTTCAGCTACCACAGTGCTAGTTCGCCTCGATGGTGGACGTTTAAGTGTCGATGGAGGGCAGTTTACACCTGAAGGAAGGTTGTCCGCGATTGGATTCATCGGCCAAGACGGCGAAATTACTCTTGCGAATAGCGAGGTACTTGGAGGGTCGGCGGAAGATTTTATAACAGTTTTTCAATTATCTCGATCGGTCGCCTCGATTAGCGCGAATAGGGTACTTGCCTCCTGGAAAACCCGGGAACTTATCTTTGGTTCTCTTGAGTCGGTAACTGGAAACTGGGCGGACAATTCTGTGAACTTAACCAATACTGGGTCCGTATTAGGTTTCTATCTTATTCGAGGTGGGAATAACGAGGTGATTGATAATCAACTCACCGGAACTCGCGAAGGCACTGCGGTGTATATTGCCGATCCCGATAGTCTGGTGACTGTTCAGAACAATATTTTCTCGACTTGGCAAACCCTTCTGGTTCGTAACCTGCCAGGATCGGGGTCCCAAATACGAGGAGCCAGCGTCTTTACCGACATTCGTAGCCTGGAAGCCGGCGGTGAAGACGGACAGATATTTAGCGGGAACCGAGTAGATCAAGGGTTGTAAGTAGTACCCTCCCGTTTAGTCTTGGGGAGTGAGAGCCTGCCATTCAATATAGGCATTTGTCGTATTTCCATACCATAGTCCATTTCCCGGAGCCATCATGTACAGTCCGCTAGGGGCTGCAGCGAAGCCGGAAACTGTAGAGGCATACACAGAGGTATCTAACAGGTTCGAAAGGGTACGGGTTGTTGCCCGAGTTATAACCGGTGTTGTCGATGCATCGGTCACCTTGTAGTAACCTTTTCCTTCGGTTCCGACGTAGAGCGTGTTGTTATCGACGGCATAGATGCCTCTGAGGGGGACGGGGGTGGAGTCTATTTGGATTTGTGAGCCGATCAAGGTTGGAGCAGCGAGAGTATTGTCTGTTTGATAGATATAACCTTCATTTGTAGTCAGGAAAACATCGGTACCTGAGTTAGATATTCCATAAAAGTCCCGATCTGCAATTTCTAAAACAGTATTTATAGGGTCTGTAGAAAGGTGAATTTTCGTTTTTGTCAAAACAAGTATACCCGAACCGGTATCGATAGCAGATACTGGAAAACTTTCGAGGTTCCCAAAATTTGGAACTAATACTCCAACGTTCGAAAGCACTGCCCACTGCCCATCGTCTTCCCTCGCTACAAAATATACCGTAGATCCAGCAGTCAAGACCCCCTGAGCTTCATAACCCGCCGCCAAAGTTACCTCGCTCCATGAGGTGCCGCCAACAGCTCGGCTATAGGCCCCAGTACCCGATGCATTATAAAAAACTGTAAAAATATCCGTCGCATTCATACCCACATCAACCGAACCAATGTACCCACTCGGAGGATCGATTTTTTTCCAGGTGACTGCTGGAAGTGTGTCTCTCTTAAAAATCTGCCCATTGCTCAGTACTGCGTTCGTACCATCAGTCACCAACCGTTGCACAGTATTTCCAGGCAATCCCGTATCAATCTCAACGATCTTTCGTTCGACCTCGATTCCGGCAAAAATCCCGGTAGGACCGTAGGAACACGAGGCAGAAAAAATCAGAATCAGCAATAAAATAAGGGCGGTAGGCAAATACGACTTCATGGAAACTCCTGAGAACATCATTAGAAATTGTAGAGGGCAGAAAGGCTAACTTCGAGGAAGTTGCCGAAGCGGTTATTCGAAGGACCCGGGCTGCCGGCTGCGTCGCCGTAGAGCTCGGGAATCCACCAGTACATGAGGTTGAAACCAAAGGCCCAATCACCTCCTGGATTCCAAAGCACCGAGCCCCCAGCCTTCACCAAGGGGGTCAAAATAGTTGTCTCTTTGTAACTAAGAATATTCATACCTAAACCAAGATGGAGGGGGAATTCAAAGGCCCCCGAACGCAAATAGGTACTCATCCGGGCGGTGAGGGGAGCGAACTGGCTTAGCAGATCGCCATTGGCTCCAACGTTGAAGGCCCAACTTAAATCCAAGCCAAGGTTAATGACCGAGTTTACGAACGCACCCCATCGAAGGGTTCCGATAGCACCTAAACTCAAACGAGGGTCTGCGGTACTACCTATAAGTGATTCGCTTTCGCCGGTGTTTGGATCGTAACTGAACAAGGGAATGTAGGGGCCAAGGGCAAAACTGAAGTGTTGGTCCCCCAAGATGCGGGCTATAACGACGTCATTTGGATCGGTTTCTACAACCTCTGTTTGACCAAAGGATCCGAATAAAAATCCGAATAAAAAAACAGTTGAAAATAGGATAATAATCAATGTTCGACGCGTACTAGGGGAAAAAAAATCCATCTAAACCTCGATGTTAAGAAAAAATAAGGAATACAAAATGAAAGACACTTAGAAACCCCAGGGGTTTCATACATTTTAGCATTCAAAGGTATTGAATATCAATGAACTTGAAAGAACCGCCGGGGTATGATACCCATAGTCTATGAAAGCCACAATTATCGACGGAAAAGCTATAGCCGGGAACTTGCGAAACGAAATCAAACTTGCAGTGGAGAACTTGAAGAAGCAAGGAATAGTACCCGGTTTGGGAGTAGTTTTGGTAGGAGATGACCCCGCCAGTCTCAGCTACGTTACGGCCAAGGAGAAAGCCTGCGAAGAAAATGGCATCTACAGCCGAGAAATTCGAAAACCCGCATCCCTCCAAGAAAAAGAGCTCTTAGGCATCATTCAGTCTCTTAATGAAGACCCGGCGATTCACGGCATACTTGTTCAACTACCCCTTCCTAAGCATATTCGGGAAGAAAAAATAATTGAGGCTATTTCCCCAGAAAAAGATGTCGATGGTTTTCATCCTGCCAGTCTTGGAAGAATGATGACCGGACAGGATACATTCTTGCCCTGTACTCCGAATGGGGTCCTGCAAATTCTTAAGTCCATTGGTGCGAGTCCCGCAGGCAGGCACGTAACTATCGTTGGGCGAAGTAATATCGTCGGAAAACCCCTGGCAAATATGCTCTTAGCCAAAGGAGAATGGGGCGATGCTACCGTCACCGTTTGTCATAGCCGGACTCCCGATTTGGCCGAATATACCCGGCGGGCAGATATTCTTATCGCCGCTGTCGGACAAGCTCAACTCATCACCCCAGAAATGGTAAAACCTGGAGCGGTGGTAATAGATGTGGGGGTAAATCGCGTACCCGACTCGACAAAAAAGAGTGGCTTTCGTTTGGTTGGGGACGTAGATTTTCATGGGGTTCAAGAAATTGCCGCGGCCATAACCCCGGTACCCGGTGGTGTAGGGCCCTTAACGATAACAATGCTCTTATACAATACAGTTCAATCGGCCCAAAGAGTCGGGGAACAAGCCCAATGATCGATGTGCAAAACCTTCCAGATCCTCGGAACATCCCCTTAGAAAAGGTCGGAGTCAAGAATATCAGGTATCCAATAACTGTTCTCGATAAAAAATTCGGTGAACAGCGGACAACGGCTCGGGTGAATCTTTTTGCGAATCTGCCCCACCATTTTAAGGGAACCCACATGAGCCGGTTCATCGAGGTTTTTCATGCCCACTCTACGAACGTGAAGATGGAAAATTTTGTTCATATGCTCCACGAAATTCGTCGGGTGTTGGACGCGGAAACCTCCTTTGTGGAAATAGGGTTTCCGTACTTCATCGAGAAGTCAGCCCCAGTGAGTCGGCAAAAGAGCATGATGGAGTACTTCTGTACCTACGAAGGCACGGCAACAGCAACCGAATACCAGTTTTTTGTAGGAATTCACGTACCTGTTCTCACCCTCTGTCCGTGTTCGAAAGAAATTAGCGACCGGGGTGCTCATAATCAGCGGAGCTTTGTTCGTGTCCTACTCCAAATGGGAGATTTTTTTTGGATCGAAGACATTATCGAATTGATTGAAGCTTCAGCTTCTAGTGGGCTTTTTACCCTCCTGAAAAGGAATGACGAAAAGTGGGTTACCGAGCACTCCTACGACCATCCGGTATTTGTTGAAGACCTCGTGCGAGAAGTAACAGTCCGGTTAGAAGCCCTGGGACAATTCCCCTGGTTTAGCGTAGAGGCTGAAAATATGGAGAGTATTCACTACCACGAGGCTTACGCCTACGTTGAGCGGGGAGAAAAAAAGTTCATCAAGAAGGCGCTTTTGGAAACTACTTTTCCAAGACTATGACGCTGGTAAGTCATTGCGGTGCAATGACCAACTCACACAAGAAACAAGATTCCAATGGCGCAAAAGGATAAAATATGAAAAATAGAGTTACCGAAGTATCGAACCTGGTAAAAATAAAGAGGGTCCTTGTAAGCGTAAGCGACAAGACTGGGCTCATCGATTTGGTAAAGGGGCTCGAAAAAATGATTCCGGGAGTAGAACTCTATTCGACCGGTGGAACCTATCAAGAAATCGCCCGCTACCTGCAGTCAACAGCCTCGAGCAAGAGTTCACTTATTCTGCGAGAGGTTAGTGAGTACACCGGCCAACCGGAGACTCAAGGGGGCCTCGTAAAGACCCTGGACTTTAAAATCTACCTTGGGCTTTTGACCGAAGAGCATAATGAGTCTCACAAGGCCGATTTGGAACGGACCGGTGCCCATTTTTTTGATTTGGTCGTAGTAAATCTCTATCCCTTCGAAGAAACAATTAGAGCGTCCAACAGCACTCTCGAAGACGCCCGGGGAAACATCGACATCGGAGGTCCAACGATGATCCGGGCCGCAGCCAAAAATTTTCTACGGGTTGGGGTGGTGACAGATCCCCAGGACTACGAAAGCCTTCTCAAGACCCTGGAACAGAAGAGTGGGTCTTTAGACCTGGAAACCCGTTTGACCCTGGCAAAAAAAGCCTTTTCCCGGATTGCCGATTACGATATGGCTATTGCAAAGTACTTGGCAAAAATAACCGGGGCAGATTTACCTATTTACCACGAAAAAGGAGCCACCCTTGGCTAAGTTACAAGACGCCTACCGAAAAATTAACACCGATGACTTCCCTCAAAAACTGGAAATAGCCTTTTCTTCAGCCGAAGGAAACCGACAGGCCCTGGAGTACGAAAAAGTCCTGTGGAAAATCGAAGATGAGGAAGCTGGACTGCGGTACGGTGAGAACCCGGAGCAACAGGCGGCTATGTACCGCCCGGTCAAAGGAAAGGTCGATTTTTCCGAATCGAACCAGACAAGTCTGGTACCTGGCCTGGTATGCGACTTGGAGCTCCTTCAATCGGGAAAACATCCGGGAAAAATCAACCTGACCGACGTAGACGCAGGAATGAACATTCTGCGTTACCTTTCTGACCGCCCGGCAACGGTAATCATCAAACATAACAACCCTTGTGGAGTTGCGTGGTCCCAGACCTTGGCCGACAGCTATACAAGGGCCTACTTGGCAGACCGAATTGCGGCTTTCGGTGGAGCAGTGGTGTGTAACCGACCAATCGACAAAGAAACCGCAGAATCGATAAACGAGACTTATTCCGAGGTTGTCGCTGCCCCGGATTTTGAGTCCGGGGTTCTCGAAATCCTTATGAAAAAGAAAAACCTGAGAATCCTTCGAATAAAAAATATGGCCCAACTGGCGGATTACCGTTCAGAAAGGGTTCTCGAATTCAAGAGCCTTATCGATGGGGGCATTATTGTTCAATGGTCGTTCTTGCCCCTCGCCCAAGGACCCCAGGACTTTCTTCCCGCCCGAACCGAATACAAGGGCAAAATGTACGAAGTGCGAACTTCTCCTACAGCTCAACAATTGGAAGACATGTACTTTGGCTGGATGGTCGAGGCCGGGGTCACCAGTAACTCGGTAATTTACGTCAAAAACGGGACCACAGTTGGAATTGGTACAGGGGAACAAGATCGGGTAGGGGTAGCCGAAATCGCACGAGATAAGGCCTATCGAAAGTATGCCGATCGACTGGCGTGGCTCGAACGAAAAACCCCTTTTAGTCTACTCGACAGTCAGGACTACATTGAGGATGTTTTAACCCGTACGAAAGAAGCTCGAGGTGGGCTAATCGACAGTGTCATGATAAGTGACGCATTTTTTCCTTTCCGCGACGGAGCCGAGGTAGGACTAAAAGAAGGGGTCAAGGGGATTCTGCAACCCGGGGGGAGCTTACGGGATTTCGAGACGATTGAAGCCTGCAACGAGTTCGGTGCTACAATGCTGTACACCGGACAGCGGAGTTTTCGACATTAACAAAATCGGCTATACTAAAAGCTGACGGTTGTAGAACCAAGGAGGTACCTATGCCCTGGAAATTATTGCTTACCCTCATCCTCTTTTCGCTGTTTGTGGCCTTCACTGGTTTTAATTTAGAAAATACGTCGGCTATATCATTTGGGTTTGTCACCTTTAGCGATGTACCTATTTTTTTAAGTCTGAGTATTTCGTTCTTGGCGGGGGCCTTTTATTCCATTCCTTACGCGCTTATAAGCAGAAAGAAAAAGAATCCGTCGAGTCCAACCACCGTCAATAAAGAGAAGAAGAAGTTCGGCCGAAAATCAAAACAGAATTCTCTGACTAATGAAAGTGAGCTTTCTCAAGGGGGAACTTATATTGCCGAGGCTGACACCACACCCTCGAGTCCCAGGGTTTAATTCTTTTTTGAACCCGCCTTCCCGGGATAGACCGGCTTTAATTTGCACTACCTTGCGCCATCGGGTGTTTTTCTACTTAGCTGTCCTCTTTCTACCCTTGGGGACCTTGATTTCTCAGGAAACCGGTGCCTTATTGCCTGCCCACCTCTATATCGAGCGATTAGAAAATCCGGGATTGGCTATTCAGACAGCGCGAGAAATCGCAGAAGACCCCGCCTTTTTCCCCGTTGCGACTGATCCTTCCTATCTAGAAGTCCTGGTAAAAGGACTCTATTTTCTCGAACTAAACCAAGACTATCCCCGGGCTTTGTCTATAATGAATTACCTCGATACCCTCTCGGTCGTCTTGCCTGCAGAAATGCTTGAACCTTTCTACGGAACGACAACCTTCGGGCTCTTGTCGATGCGAATACCCGAGTACTACGTGAGTTTGGGTGATTTTACAAAGGCCCGCCAATGGCTAAGCTCCCGAATTCCAGGGCTCACCGATACCCGGGAGATTCATTATGCCGCCTTGGTCCTGGCTCGGATACTTAACCTTGAAGGTAGGTTCGACCAGGCTCAACAACTTTTGGAGTCCCGTTTTCTCCAGCCCCTTCGGCAAGGGATTCTTCCTCCCTTCGGAGCCAAGGCTCTGGTGACCGGGGTAGACCTTTTCCTCGAATCGAATCAAGGTGATTTGGCCCAAGAGATGGTCGAACTGGTCCAAGAGAGGTACCCCGGCTCCCTCGAGTCCTTGCTCATCCTCCATACCCTTGGGATGACGGATGACGTGACGGGCGACGATTCAGAAGTTTCAACCTTACCGGTTCCCGGAACCTTACTCGCCGGTTCAGAAGCTTTTTCTTTAGGGTTAGTTACTTTAAATCCTCTTCCAATCGAGGCCCCCGTAAGCGAAACGCCCCCTGTGACTGTAACCGTACCTGTTCCTGGCCCTAGGGCCGAAACACCCCCGGAACTTCCAGCCCCCGTGTCTGACGAGAATTCGTCCGACCCTCGAGGGTTTATCCAGATAGGCAGTTTTTCTAGTCCGACAAATGCCGAAAGGTTCGAAGGGGTAGCTCGGGAAAAGGGATTTTCGGTGGTTCGCCGGCAGGCGACTGGGGGAGGGCCAATAAGGCTCTTAGTTCCCGTCGATGAACGAGGTTCCACGACCCTGCAGTTAGTACTGCGGGAGTCGGGAATTGAAGGTTTTTACGTTGCCGAGTAGTCGCGTTGAAAAGGCAGAGAGGACCTTACCTCTCGGGTTTAAAGTTTTCGACTCCCTTGACGGTTTTGCGTTCGAAAACATTTTCTAGTTCCCTCTGGGCCTTATCGTATAATCCCTGAGATTTGTATAATTCTATCTGCTTTTCCATATTGTCGATAACTTTTGCAAAAGCCTGGGCGGTGACACTCTCTGGGTGGGTAGCAATGTAAGGGGTACCCGCATCCCCTGCTGCGACAATATGGGGTTCGAGAGGAATCTTTCCTAGGAAAGGTACAACTAACTCTTCGGCCGCTCGCTCGCCACCGCCAGATTTGAAGATTTCTGTAATAGTTCCGCAGTTTGGACAGACAAAACCGCTCATGTTTTCTACCACACCCAGAACCGGGAGGTTCAACTTCACCGCAAAGTTAATACTTTTTCGGCTATCGAGAATTGAAACATCCTGAGGACTGGTTACGACTATTGCTCCTGCCATTGTTGGAATTATCTGGGCTACGGTAAGAGTTTCATCGCCGGTACCCGGAGGAGTATCGATAATGAGATAATCCAAATCGCCCCAAACTACATCACCCAAAAATTGTTTAATGAGACCAACCTTGATCGGTCCCCTCCAGATAAGTGCCTGATCGGGATCGTATCCCACAAGACCTATACTGGCCGCCCAAAGATTTTCGAGTACCTGGACTGGCTCGATTGCCTCATCGGTGCCGCCGAACTGTCGATCTTCGATACCCAACATCTTTGGTACATTAGGGCCGTGAATATCCACGTCCATGATTCCGACCTTGAATCCCCGCAAGGCTAAGGAAAATGCCAGGTTTGTGCTGACGGTGGATTTACCAACCCCACCTTTACCACTCATTACCATGACAATATGTTGAATGCGACTCAAGTTCTCTCGAATTCGTTGATTCTGAGCCGCTGGATTTGGACTGCCGTGCATTATAACCTCTTCTTTCTCTTGGGTAAGATTGTAGGATCAAAGGGCAGGGCGTCTTTAAACGAACCTGCCATCTCATTCATTAGTTGATCGATGCTCGCTCCACCACAGGCTCCGGAACCACATCCCGAAGGAGAAGGGACCGAAAGAGTTTCGCCTTCCCGATCCTCAAGGGCGTTCCAACGAATTCGGTCGACCAGAGGCTCAATTTCCCCCTCAAAGCCTTTGAGCACTTGGATATTCTGTTCTTGACATTGAATAAGGAGGGCAGCATCGAGTTGGTCGCAAACAATAGCCGAGATGTTGCTCGTAGTGAGATAGGCTGGAATCATTACCCCGCGCACTGTGGTTGGCAAATTTAAAATTTCAATAGAATTTGCATTTTTATCGTAGATAGTAAATTCTCCCGCCTGAGCGAGGTTCGGGGCGACATGAAAACCTGCCATTGGAATCGCATACTTCATAGGGTTATAGTACGGTAAATTGGGGCCTTGGAGCAATACACCTGGCTATGATAATCTCTCTGCCAATGACTTCGGAAAATCGGCAACGAACGTTTTTGGTCCTCGAAGAACACTACGATAGTCAGACCTCCCTCTTGCACTACGAAACTGCGTTTCAGCTTTTAGTCGCCGTAGCACTCTCCGCCCAGACCACCGACAATCAAGTAAATAAAATTACTCCTTCGCTGTTCTCCCGTTTTCCCGATCCCGAAAGTTTAGGAAAAGCAAACCTTGAAGAAGTAGAAGAAATCATTCATTCCACCGGGTTCTATCGAACCAAAGCAAAAAATATCCTAAGGGCAGGAATGATGATCTATAAGGATTTTGGTGGTATCGTGCCCGACTCCATGGATGACCTCATTACCATTCCTGGAATCGGCAGAAAGAGTGCAGGGGTTATACTCCACCACATTTACCATAAGCCAGCAATAATCGTCGACACCCATTTCGGAAGAGTAATGTATCGATTAGGACTCACCCAATCAAAAGATCCGGGGGTTATCGAAAAAGACATCGCCGCTTTGTTCCCCTCTGACCAATGGAGTGGTCTTTCCATGACCGCCAATTTACACGGCCGGGCTTTGTGCCACGGAAGAAAACCGAAATGCGCAGAATGTTTTTTGGCACCCTTGTGTCCACGCCAGGGCGTAGTGACCTAATGAGTTCGTCGTTCATCGACCTCGAGCACCTCAGGAAGGTTGCAGAAGCCGAGGGCCTTACTCTTCTTGGAATTACCCGTCCACCCGAGAAAGATCTCAAGGACACCTTAGAAAATCGCTACTCCCAATGGATTTCTCAAGGGTACGCAGGGGATATGGACTATCTCGAGAAACATATGTCCTTGAAATACGATCCGGAAAAGCTCTTGCGAGGAACCAAGTCGTTGGTTTTGTTCGGGTTATCGTACTTTCAAGCTGCTCCTTGGTCCGGGGGCACGGCACAAACTGAAACTACCAAAGGAAGAATTGCTCGATATGCCTGGGGACGGGACTACCACAATAGTTTCGGGTCTCGCCTGAAAAAAATCGCTCGAATACTCTGGGGAAAAGAGGGACAGGGTATTACCTGGCGATCGTTTGTCGATTCGGGCCCCCTGGATGAACGATATTTTGGAGGAGCTTCGGAGTTGGGATTTCCAGGTAGGCACACCCTTCTTATTAACCACGACCTTGGAAGTTGGTTTTTCCTCGGTGAGATTCTTACGACCCTCGAATATCCAGAGGCTAGTATCCCGACCGATCCTTTTGCCCCCAGGGTGGTATCGGCTCAGGGTAGTTGCCCGAGTAGCTGTACCCGTTGTATCCAGGTCTGTCCTACAAAGGCGCTGGTGGGCTCTCACCTTCTCGATGGGAATAAGTGTATTTCCTACCTCACCATTGAGCACAAGGGTTCCATTCCTCTGGAGCTACGACCTCTTATGGGCGACTGGATATTTGGATGTGACCTCTGTCAGGAAGTGTGCCCCCTGAACATCAAAGCTCAGATCTCGACATGGACCGATTTTGTCAATGTTCGGGCTGGTTCAACCCAAGATCTGAAAACCCTCTTGGCCATGAGAACCGATGCAGAGTTCCTGACCCGATTTGCCGGCACACCCCTCATGAGACCGAAGCGAGAAGGCATTGTTCGAAATGCCTGCGTGGCAGCAGGAAATTGCTCGAATCCAGAATTATTACCCTGGCTAAAACGAGCATACCTTGAGGATTCGTCTCCCATCGTGCGGGAGCACGCCGAATGGGCTATAAAACGGCTATAAAACGGCTGGAAAATTTGCCTTAAAAGACGACTTTTTTCCCTAAAAACTGATGAAAATCTTCGATAGACCTCAGGCCGTTGCGCAAAGCGTAGTCTTCAATTCCAAGGACTACCCGGTGAGCTGTGCTCGGATCGACAAAGTTAGCCGTACCAACCTGTATTGCACTGGCACCGGCCAGGAGGTACTGTATTCCATGGTCCGGCTCCATAATTCCCCCCAACCCAACTACGGGAATGTTCACAACCTGACTTACTCGATACACCGCTGCGAGACCTACGGGTAGAATAGCAGGGCCCGAAAGACCTCCGGTAATGCTCGAAAGGGTTGGCCGCTTTTTGGTTGTATCGATCCACATCCCTACGAGGGTGTTGATACAGCTTACTGCATCCGCACCGCCAGCCTCTGCAGCCCGGGCGATTTCAGAGATGTCGGTAACATTTGGACTCAACTTTATAATTAGTGGACTATCGGTTCGCTTCCGGAGCTCACGGGTTACCAATTCTACCTGAAATGGATCGGTTCCCAGGGCCATGCCGCCACATTTGACATTTGGACAACTCAGATTTACCTCGTATCCTGCCAAGGGTGCATTGAGTTCTAAAAATTCTAAACTTTCGCAATAATCTTCCAGCTGACTACCGGCCAAGTTCACGAAGACCTTTGTATCTAACCCCCGTAAGTAAGGATATTTTTTTGTAAAAAAGTCCCTGGTTCCCACATTTGCCAGTCCAATGGAATTGAGCATACCCCCGGGAGTTTCGACAATTCGAGGTGTAGCATTACCAGGTCTGGGCTCGAGGGTAACTGCTTTTGTGAAGAGGGCTCCGAGTTCACTAATGTCCAGGAGTTCTTCGTATTCTTTGCCGTAGCCAAAGGTTCCCGATGCCACTCCTACAGAATTTTTTAAAACTGCATTTCCGATTTTCACTGAACTATCGAAGTTAGAGGTCTCAGCCATGAATTGCACCCTCCCAGTCGACGAGGTCGCCAGAAAACACCGGACCTTCAGTACACACCCGTGCATAGGAGCCAGGGTCATCGATTCCCTCATCAACCTGGGGAGCGAAAACACGAATGACACATCCCATACACGCACCTACCGCACAACCCATCGTCTGTTCCATGCTTACCCAAGACTGGATATTGCGATCTTTGGCCCAGGATGAGCCAGCCTTCATCATACCATAGGGCCCACACGCATACAGTTCGTACAGTTCCTCTGGAGGACTGGCTTCTAAGTAGGAGCTTAGGCAATCAAGGGCGGTACCTGAAAATCCCCTGGATCCATCGTTGGTAGCAATCAATGTTTCTACCATTCGAAAAAGGGGCAAGATAGGAATCTGTAAGGAATTTCTGGATCCTAGGACAAGAAGGGGATTTAGACCCCGCTGAGCCAGTTGTTCGGCGAAAAAGAACATCGGGCCCATTCCGATACCACCGGCGAGTAAAAGTGGCCGTCTTCCCTCCTTAGGAAAAGGAAAGGTATTTCCCAAGGGAGCCAATACGTCAAGAGTAGTGCCTGCAGAGAGTTCGGATAAGAGGGTAGTACCATCGCCACGTTTTTCATAAATAATCTCGGCCTGTCGCCGTTCGGGATGAAAGCCGGAGAACGCAAAGGGTCTTCGTAATAATGGAACAAAACCTCTTCCGGTCCGAAGGGTTAAAAACTGTCCCGGAACGGGGGGCGATAACTCAATGGGCCACTCGAATTCCATTCGAAAATATGTGCCACAAAGATTTTCGTTCTGACGTAGTCGTAGAGATAGTTGGTTCATAACTTCCAGACCTTTCAAGATTCCTAAGACCTAAATGTGGCTTTATCCTAAAAGGATTTTTTGCTCTTGGGAAGGCGAATACGTCGCTCAAAACCCATGGTCCACCGAAGATTTTCGTACCACCCTTGATTTGTTCGTTCCCAATATTCTACTAGATAAACTCGAAGTGATGGTCGGGTAAATCGAAGAGGTGTCAGGTACTCCAATCGAGTATTCGAAGCATCATCTTTCCCTAATCCCAAAAACAAGTATGGGTAACCAAAAAAGGAGGCAATTTCGTCCCAAGGACCCATTGACCCCAAGGAAACTCCGCCGGAAAACTCAGAGAGGACACTCTCAAATAGCTCCCACGATTCATCTCTTACAAGCGAGGAACCAAGGCACATCCAATCTTGGGAACGAGGAGTAAAAAGAGTCAAAGAGGAAGTCACTAAACTACCAGCCGATGCCTCAAGGAGCCGAAAAAGCCTGTTCTTTTCCGGAAGAGCCGGAAGGGCTCTGAGAACTACCATTGGGGGCATAGTTAAACCTGTAGCCCATCCGTTGCCCCGACAGGATTCTTCCCTTATAGTTTTAAGTCTCTTTTCCTGACTGCCATCAAACCCGAGGGACAGGAGAAATACCTTTTGATCCTTCATTCCCCCTCATGCTATACTGGATTTACGTAAAAAAGTAGGGGGAGAAGAACTTGAAAGTTCAAACCGCAATAGAAAAAATAATCCAGACTTTGACCTCCTGGCCGGAAATTGCGGGTATAACCCTCATGAACCACCAAACGGATATTTATGATCCGTATTTTTTTATATCCCTGGATGTGTACTATTCTGGGACTTTGAGCAGCGAAAACACGCGTCGGGACCATTTCACCTTTACGGGAGGATTCGAAGCCGGTGCCTTGGGTCGTAAAGACCGGTTTATGTTCGAAGATATTCCCTTTAGAATTGAATATAAGAACACCGCACGTTTCGAAGAAATTCCAAAGATGATTGCGGACAGTTCAATTTTTTTGCGGGAAGGCGGCACCTACTACTTCCACCGCTTTCTACATTCCGAAATTCTCTACGAAAAAGACCAGTGGGTTTCTCGAACCCGTCCTAGCTTCTCCGAGCTTCCCGAGGATTTTTGGGTAAGTTTACGGACGACAAACCAGAACCGAATGGAGTATTACCTTTCCGACCTCGGCGCTGCGGTTATGCGTGACGACAATTTCTTCTTTATGATTAGTGCGGCAGGATTTCTTAAAAGTCTCTGTAGCACCCTCTATGCAATCAATCGGCAGTTCGAGTCGTCCTCTCGTTACGTAAGTAGCGAGGTATTTCAACTATCGAAGCTCCCGGACGCCTTTGTCGGTTCGATGGATAATTTTCTCAACAACAACGAGACTTCCATGGGGCGAAAACGAGAGGTCGCCGAGATTTTGGCCAAAAAAATCCTCCATCTTTGAAGGGTGAAATGAAGAAGTATTCTATCTCTTTTTTGGTTTTGCTGTTCGTATTTTTTGTTTCCAGTTGTAATACTCGGGTAAATTCTCTGAGCTTCTCGGTCGAAGGAACCCGGGAGCTAGGCCTATATAATCCCGGCAACTTTGTCACCGGTATTCAAAAAGACCTATTACTCATTTCCCAATCAATTTCCCTAAAAACGGAATCTTACTTTTACGTCGAAATACCGATGGATAAAGACTCCCCTCAGGGTCGTTCTTTAGTAATTGAAACCTTCACTGGGGCAATGGTAGAGCAATCGAAGTACGATTCTCCTCTTTCTCGTCATTTTTTCGAATTGCCCCACACGAATAGAAATGAAATGAGGTCGCTAAGGCTGCTGTTCAGGCCTTTTCAAAAAGGATTTCCTCTTCCAGCGGGGGGAGTTACAATAAAAGCTTTTAGGGTAAGTACAGATATTCCCCTTTTGGCACTTGGTTTAACAGCAGAAAACAACCCCCAGCAACTTATAGAGTTCACCGGCTCGCGAATTAGCCTTCTCGAGGGAACCACCCTCGACGAAACTTTTGTTACCCATGCTTTGACCGAAGAGGTTACCTCCACCATAGAAATCTCTTTCGATCCCCAAAAAGGATCCGAGGTATTTTTGGACTACGACTATTTTCCTCCCCAGGGGCGTTTAACTATCGATCCTGAACAATCTCCCGATCTACCTAAGGCTCGACTGGTCCTATTTGAACCGAGAAATGGAGAAATAGCCTCTTTCCAGACTGACATGCGTCTCCATCCGGGGCAACAAAAACTCAGTCTTCCTGCCACAACCCATGGCCTCTCACCCCAACGGTTGCGTCTAACCCACACCGAACTGGGTTTCACCCTCCGTGGCCTAACAGTTTTGTCTATCGAACCTGAACCCTTGAAGGATAGTCCGTTAGACCCCTTGCCGGCCGAATTTGGAAGCGTTCTTCGTTACCCCATCGGAGCGTGGCGACAGCAAAACTATGAACTTTTTTCCTGGACAATCCATCCCAAAATCCTCGTAATTGATTTTCGAGATCGAAATACCCAAAAACGATATTTGGATCGGCTGGCATTTTTTGTCGAAAAACGAGGGTTCACCGGGACTCTGTTGACCAACTCCCAACTCGAGGGTCGCCACGCCTGGAATGCCCATAATTATCGGAGCCAGGGCCTGGCCGATTTTTACAATGCCGCAGAAAGCTCGCGTTTTTCTCTCAATCCCGAGGAGATTGAACTTCGCGATTTAATATCGCGATGGGGGATAATCAGCCGACCGCAAGCCGGCGGACAATGGCAGCCCGGCTCGGGCGGAGTAGTAAGTCTGACTCGAGATCCCCGGGAGAGTGTTGCATCGCGGGCCCTTTTTTTGACCCACGAAGGTCTACATGGTCTATACTACATGAATCCCAAGCTCGTCGCTCAAGCCCAGGCCGAGTGGCAGAATCTATCTTCCGATGTACGAACTTATTTGACCCGTTATTTCGGATATCTCCAGTACGAAACTCAAGATCTTTACCTCATGGAAAACGAGTTTCAGGCCTACATGCTCCAACAGCCCTTACAGGAGGTTCGTTGGGTGTTTGGTACTCTCTACCGAGACCGGCTCATCCGTGCCTATCCTGGGGAAGAAGACTTTTTTCGGAGAACGGCTCCAATTGCTGCCGGGGAGTTTTTTAATGCCGCATTCCGACTTCAATCCCTCTTGTTTGAAGAATATGGTTTAGTAGGGGGGAATTTACACAGCCTTCTTCCGATCGAGCAAGAGTGACAATGGATGTACAAATATCTGGGCTAAATAGAATAAAAGATTTGGGTCCGGCTATTTTCGATTTCTTGAACCAGTTCGTCCAACCCCTTTTCTAAGTAGCTCCCAATGAGCCGCTCGAGGTTATCCCAAAAGAAACTCAGAACGGAAGCACCTCGACTTTCAGGACTCACCTCGAGCTTTCCTTCCAAGAGGGTGAGAATATCTATAACCCTTATCTTTTCTGGACTTTTTGCCAAGGCATATCCTCCCTGGGCGCCACGGAAACTCTCTACCAGACCACCCTTTTTAAGAGCAACGAGTATTTGCTCTAAATAATGCTGGGGAATAGAATAGGATTCGGCAATTTCTTTGATTTGTAGTGGGCCATTTTGGAAGTTCTTGCTTAACTCTGTCATAGCTGTCAGGCCGTAAACGCCTTTTGCAGTAATCGTAAACATACCCTAAATAAGCACTCAACCCAAAGTATGTCAACTCACAAATGGCGACCTCCACTGTTTTACCCCCTAGGCAAAGACATCTCTTTTTAATGCAGACTCTAACCATCGTTGAAGGATTTCTTGGCCTAGGTCTCGAGTTAATGTGTAATAAAATACGTCCTCAGCTTTTTTCGACGGACGGAAGCTTTTTATGCACGAGTACAGAGACCTTCGTACTCTTCTCAGTCCAAAAAGTCTTACGCTTTGTAGAATCACCTGATCTTCTAACCTTAACCGGTGGGCCATTCCTTCACAGGAGTCACAACCACTACAACCTTCTAGATCTTCTCCGAGAGATCGGACCAGCCATTGCTTCCGACATTGTCCGTTCGCACCGTATTCCTTAACCCATTTCGGATTCTCTGAGTCGGGGTTAACAAATAATAGTGCTCGGGCTTTCTTTCCATCCCTTCCACCCCTCCCGGATTCTTGGATATAACTTTCTGGGTTCTCTGGGCCAAAGAGGTGCAGAACCGATCGCACATTGGGTTTGTCGATACCAAGTCCATATGCACAGGTAGCCAGCATAATTCCCTTGTCCATTTTAAAAAACTCCTGTTCCAGTTGTCGTCTTTTTTTCGGATCGAGACCAGCGTGATAATAAAGAATTTCCTTCGGTTCTACGTCCCGTTCGGCGAACCGAAAAAAACGTTTGAGCGAAAATGCCGTATCTTCAGTTAAATTTCGAGTAGAGCAAAAAAGTATGGAGGGTTGTGCAAGGGGTTCAATGCCAAAGATCCGGGCCCAGGGGGTGTAAAGCCAGGGGGCAAAGATTTCTGGACTCACGGACGGAACGACTAAGAAACTCAAATTTGGTCGATCCATCGGAGCACGAATAATTAGTGGCGGCTCGTCGAGGAAAAGACTTTCAAATAGTATGGGGAGTTGAGCGTCGGGTACCGTAGCCGAAAATGCTGCTAATACAGGTATCTTATGACGTTGTCTGAAATGCCCCAGTTCTCGAAACTGTGGACGAAAGTCTTCTCCCCAACTGGCGACTAGGTGGACCTCATCGACAACGAGTATTTGGGCTGGGAGTTGTTCCCAAAATGTTCGTACCCCAGGGCTTTGGAGTGTTTCGGGATTCGTGAGGACCACACCACGACCTTCGGTAAGAAGTCGCCGGAGACCCTCCTCGCGAAATTCCTTATTTTGTCCGCCCTTGAGAACGAAGCAAGGAATTCCCGTTTGGGTAAATCGTCGTTCTTGGTCCGAAAGTAATGCGTTCAATGGGTAAACAACTATTCCAAATCCCTTCAAAGCCCCTAAGGGCCCCATGAAACATACACTCTTTCCCATTCCAGTTGGAAAAAGGCACAGAATATTTTCGTAGGTATCCTCGGTTCCAGGAAGGAGGCCCAAGGCAGTTAAGAGATGAAATATTACCAGTTCTTGGTAGGGCAGGAGGTAGGGGATGCCCGCCGACTGGGCTACCGTTGCTTGCCATGCAGTTTGGACAACCGATGGTAGAGCAGGAGTGACAAAAAAAGACGTTTCCATACCAGTTATTACTGGCCAAAACGTCTTCTTGATTCAAAAAAGTTGAAAGTTTTTACGGAAGCGACGGGACTTGAACCCGCGATCTCCGGCTTGACAGGCCTACTTCTAAGGTATCACGTCGTAGCTCTTTGTATCTAAGTGTAACCCATGCAATGACTTAGGGCAAGGGCTATTTTTAGGGCTCGGTAAAACACTACACTATTTAGAGATAAAAGGGCCGTTTTTACTACATATTTTTGGATACAGTAAACCGGGGGCCCAATCTCCGGCCAGTGAAAAAACCGGAAATAAAAGTATATCCGAATTTTTGTGTATGGATTCAAGAAAAGTGTATCCCCGTGGTGTTTCTGGGGACTGCTGGTATGGCTCGCGTTATTTTTTGACGTGGTGGCGTCATTTTTTGATGTAAGGTTCTGGGGCTGGGCTGGCGTCATTATGTCGTTAATAGGCGTCAATTTGTCGTTAAGGGTATCGGCTGGGGTGTCTGATTTATTAGACTATTGCCCGGGCCCCTTGGGGGGTCGATACTGGGGGCGGCCAGGTGATAATGTCCGGGGAGCTCTTGCATTTTGCAATAGAGTCCTTGCATTTTGCATAATCACAAATTGGGATCCAAAATCCCCCGCCATAAAAAAGGCCCTCCATATTGCCCCATATCGGGGTTTACGAGGGCCTGGTGGTATTCCTGGTCTACTTTTCAATTTGGGGCTCGTGGTGGCCTTCTATATCGCTCTCCGCTGGGTTTCCTGGGGCTCTTTTTCGTCTGGGGCGTAGTCGGGGGTGGAGTCGGTAACGATAGCCACGTAGTAACCACTATCACTTTCTGCCAGTCCATACCGATTCCCAAGCATGCGGATAACTGGCCCCAAACTTTTCGGCTTGGCTCCCAGAATGGCTTCTAAGGTACTTTTTTTCATCCATTGGCCTGTTTGTAAAATCGGTAACAAGGTCTT
>JAACWS010000038.1 GCA_009991955.1 Spirochaetales bacterium | reverse complement strand
CATCCCGAATAACTTTTGCGTTCTTAGCTCAGCTGGATAGAGCAACGGCCTTCTAAGCCGTAGGTCGCAGGTTCGAGTCCTGCAGGACGCGGATTACACCGAAAGGGGTTTTTCCGCAAGGTCCACCAAATTGGATGAACGATATTTCGAACAAGAACTTTCTTCTTTTCCTACCTTTACAAAGGCTTCGATAGACACGTCCAGCCTCTTGGTATTAGACCGCCTCCAACTTCTCGATCATGTCCTTTCCTCTCTCACTATATGGGTTTCCCCGGGGGTGTATCGAGAGCTTGGCGTGCATTCCCAAATAGGGCGTACAATTGCTCAACGAGTTTGCGACACCTCTTTTGAGCCTAACACAAAGGTCGATGAGGAAGTAGTTCTTCTTGCCCAAAAACGAAGACTCTCCATCATTAGCGAGGACAGAAAAATTCTTCAAAAAGCTGAACTTCTCAACCTTCAAGCCTACCCTAGCGGACTACTCATTTCTTTCCTTGTTTATGCCGGATGTATTCCTATTGAAGAAGGCGAGTCTCGCTGGCAAGAAATGCGTTTGACCTATCCCTATAGAAAAGACTTGGATTTATACTGTGATGGGTTCATTCGATTCCTCCGTCGGAGTTTATGATCTCCCGCTTCTGGGGCATTTGTGAATTAAGTTCCTCGAGATCTTGCAGAGCATCGGCATTTAATCGAGGAATGTTGCTCTTGAATAAAGCGGTCATCTTCGGATCCCGGAACTTATGGGCCGAATACACGCCTTTACTTTTAAAACCTCGACGAACCTTGTGAAAAGAACCGACCCCCGGATCAAAATAGGGTATTTTCTCTTCGATGGCGTATTCTTGGGGGGCGTAATAGCAGAGATTAAAATGGAGAAAGGTTCTTTCCTCTCTCATTCCCCAATATCTTCCATAGATGAACTCAGTCGAACGACCAAGAAATGCCATGGCCAATGGTTCTTTGGAGCTGCCATCTCTTGCACTGGCCAAGATTATGTACGGCGGCTTCGAACCGCCGAGCAAATCGAAAAAAGTCTTGTTTAGAAAACGGGCAGCGTAGGGGCCAAATTGAGAGTTGGTCCGGTCATAGAAACTGTACATTCTTTCCCAATCAAGAACTGAAACCTGGTCACCAGAACGAAAATCAATGTGAATACCTTGGTCTTTCATCGCCTGCCGTTCTTTTCGAATATTTTTCCTTTGATTTTTGGTAAAGGTCCCAAGAAAGGAATCGAAATTCTCAAAACCGACGTTTTCCCATCTAAATTGATGATGAACCCAAGGACTATAGTCCTGTCGTTCGAGGGTCTGCTTGAGTCCCTCATCGAGAAAAAGGTACGCAATCTGTTGCATTCCATCGGCCCATGCTTTCTTTTCTACTTCTTCCAGAATGAGGATTTCAAGGGCTTTTTTTTCCAAGGGTCCAACATGCGGTGAATACAGGAAATTATACCCTTCGGCGGGAGTGGCAGGAATTGTTCCTACCATTTTAGGATAGTAAGGCAGGTTCAATTGTTGAGCGGCGTTGGCCCATCCAAAATCGAAAAAAAGTTCTCCCCAACTCGTGGAACGTTGGTAAAAAATACCTGCAGCCAAAGGACGATTGTCTTTCCAGACCACCAGATGAGAAGGTTCCCAACCGGTCTCCGGACTGACTGAACCGGATAACTCTAAACTCCTGAGCCAAGACCAAGAAAAAAACGGATGGACGATCGAATTTGCCAAGGAGTTCCAGGATGCTTCATCGAGGGGAATATTTACGAAACTTTCATACCACTGAAAATTATAGGAAATGGATGCACTCATAGATAGAAGGTACGAATAAAATCACCGGCGAGCTACCCCGCCGGTAAAAGTAGCAGTTATAAACCAACACGGACCTCTTGCCATGCTCGATTATACAATTCGATCGCGGGACCGACGTCCAACCGGAATTCATGGTTGGGCAAATCCTCCGCCGTGTATAAAGGCTCAGACTGACGGTACGCGTTTGCGGCTGGTACAAGCCCCGGGTACCCGAAGGCATCCATTATTCGGGCGTAAATTTCCGGACGAAGAATGAAGTTAATAAAATTATAGGCCAAATCGATGTTCTTAGCATCCTTTAGAATTACCATCGAGTCCAGATAGAGTCCGCCACCTTCTTCTGGGAAGAGTATTCCCACCTTTTCTATCTCCGTTTCTTCAACCTCAGCTAAGGCGTTCTCTGGATAACTAAACACCATTGAAAATTCTTTGGTAGCAAATCCCGAAGAAATAATATCGTTATCGAACTTAACGATCCCGGATTTCCAACTATTCACTAGATCTCTGGCTTCCTCGATCTGTCGAGCATCGGTTGTATTGAGTGAATACCCCAAGCGTTTGAGAGCTGCACCGAGGACTTCTCGCATGTCGTCGAGGAGAACCAACTTGCCTTGTACATCCGGATGAAGGAATGCGTCCCAACTACTTTCCACCGTACCTACCCTATCCTTCCAATAGACAATTCCCGTGGCCCCAAAACTATAGGGAACAGAAAATCGAAACCCGGGATCGTAGTTGTTAAGTCGTTGGACCTGGGGATCGAGAAGCTGAAAATTTGGAATCCGAGAAAGATCTAACTCCATGAGCATGTCTTCCTCGATCATGAGAGGAACAAAGTCCTGGCTTGGGAAGGTAATATCGTAACCTCCACCACCAGCCTTGAGTTTGGCGTACATTTCTTCGTTACTGGTAAAGTTATCGTACACCAAGCGAACGTCAAATTCCTCGGCAAACTCTTCTAACACCTCTTCGGGTATATACTCGGTCCAGTTGTACACGTTGAGTCGTGCCTGACCCTCGCCACAGCCGACTACGAGTAAACCGATAGAAACCAAGAGCGCAGCCAACTTCGACAATCGTCGTAACCACACCATACTTACTCTCCTTGAGTAAAATCCCCCAAACTAGGTAAGGGAGTTTATTTCCTCGCTATATATTTTACAAAGCCCCGAGCTCCCCATACAATTCCAATTGTTGAGAGGATGAGAACAACCGATAAGGGACGTATCTCCGGGGGTACGGTTCGCTTGATAGCAGAAAAAAGGTACACCGGAAGGGTTGTTGAGCCAGGCCCCGCCACAAAGAAGGTTACTACAAAATCCTCCAGACTAAGAGTCATGGCCGTAAGAAATCCCGCAATGATTCCTGGAGTTGCAATTGGAATGAGAACTTTCACCAATATTTGCCATTCTTTTGCACCTAAGTCCCGAGCCGCTTCGATTATCGAAAAATCAAATTCATCGAGTCTTGCTTGAACCATGAGAAGTACAAATGGCAGGGTCAAGCTAACGTGGGCCACAAATACCGAAAAAAGGCCAAGAGGGAGCCGAATCATAGAAAAGAATGCCAGAATACTCACTCCAATAATTATTTCGGGCAAGATGAGGGGCATGAAACTTACCGCTTGAATGAAATTTTTTGTCTTGAACTGATACCAAACCAAACCCACAGCCCCAAGAGAGCCGATTGCCGTAGCTACGGAGGCGCTGGTTAGGGCGATAAAGAGAGAGTATCCGAAGGCCCGCCATAAGGCGTCGGCATCGGTAAATAATTTGACGTACCATCGAAGGCTAAATCCCGACCACATCATTCCCTTCGACTCATTGAAACTGTAGACCACCAGAACTAACAGAGGCAAGAATAGAAACCCAACCGTAATCCAAAAAACAATTTTCGAAACTTTCGGTTGGGTCATCCTTGGGAACCTCCAGGGTCAAGGTGAATGAGAGCGGCTGTCGCTCGTCTCTGAAGTAAAAAATACCCCAGTAGGGCTATAGACGTCACAGCGGTGATAACAACCGAAATGGCTGACGCCAATGGCCAATTTCGCGTACGCAGGAGTTCGTTCGCAATTATGTTTCCTAACATGTAACTATCTGCGCCACCTACGAGGTCGGGAATCGCATAACTCCCGAAGGTGGGAATAAAGGTGAAAATGACCGAAGCAAAGATTCCCGGCCGGACATTTGGAAGCAAAATCTTACTGAGGCTCTGAAAATGGGTTGCGCCTAAATCCCGGCCTGCTTCCAGGAGGGTAAAATCAAACTTTTCTATCGTGGAATAGAGGGGAAGAATTGCATATGGCAAATAACTATACACATGAACAAGAATGACCGTGGGAGAGTTGAAGAGAAACTGCACTGGATCGTCGAGAAACCCCAGGGACAAAAGTATATCGTTAAGCATGCCTTCTCTACCCAATATAGCAATCCACGCATAAACCCGGATGAGAAAATTGACCCAGAAAGGAATGATCACCAAAATCAGGAGATTGGTATTATTGGGTGTCCGAGCCATGTAGTAAGCGCAGGGAAGGGCCAAAAATAGCGTTATGAGGGTCGACAAAAAAGCTATCCACAGAGTATTGAGGGCGACCCGCGCAAACACAGGGTTACCCAAGGCACGAAAGGCTTCGAGACTCAACTCCCATTCAATTCCACCTCGAGCACCTCGGGCAAGAACACTGTAGAGAAGGACTATTCCTACGGGAATCACAAAGAAGAAACTCAGCCATATACCGAGGGGAGCACTATAGAGCTCACCGTAGTTCCGGTGGTTATGAGCCTTCACCTTTGTCACTGAACGACCTCGACTATGTACCCGTCGTCGCTATCCCAATCGAGGTATACGATTACGCAACCCCTTTTCTGTAAATTTGTTTAAAAGCAGGCTGGTCAGAAGACTCGGGTAAGTACCTTTTTTCATTCCGCCATTGATCGTTTT
>JAACWS010000037.1 GCA_009991955.1 Spirochaetales bacterium | reverse complement strand
TTATTCAGGGTAAGCGTCGATCCAACCCCTGTAGCATCTACATCCAACGCTCCAGTCCCACTACTCAATGCTCCGCCAATTATGATGTTTCCAGTGTGGTCAATCGTGATCGAACTATCGGTCGTAGTTATCGACGCTCCAGTACTGTCAAATGTGGTTCCACTACTGCTGAATCCACTCGGTGCTGTAATGGCTCCATTCAGGTCCATTGCACTACCAACTAAATTCATAGCTCCGCTAAGGGTCACGGTTCCCAATCGAGTGGTTCCACTTCCAGTACTTTGGCTAAAACTCCCTGCTGTTACTGCACCAACATTGACGGTAGCACCCACATCTCCTGCAACGTTGTTTGCACTACTGATCGTCAATGCACCCAAAGGAGCTCCACCGGTTCCCACAGCTCCTGTCAATACCACATCCCCACCAGTCCCTGCTTCTAAGGTTAAGTTCCTGGCTGTTCCATCTCGGGTTATCGCCCCATCAATCTGGATGTTCGCACCCGCTAAGGTTCCCCCGGCGTTGGTAGTATCAATACTCACATTCCCAGCCAGATCAACTGCACCCTGAATATCGATCGGTGCGCCTTTGGTTACAATATTCGCCGAAAGGGTAGTGGTGGCCCCCGAGCCGTCAATCACCACGGTTGCCGCTGCATCCGCAAGTGTGCTTGAGAGTGTATCGAGCTGGCCATTGACCACCGTCGAGCCGCCAGCTGGGGTTCGAATGGTGACTGCGTCCTTGAAACTGGCCGTGCCTACCGCGATCGTATGGGTACCCGTGGCGCGCCCGATAGTTATCCCAGAGAATCCTTCAGCGATTGCAGTAAGGTCGGTATCACTTATGTCGAGTGTCCCTGCCCCGGCGGCCGGAGACCCTACATCGATTGAGGTGGCGTCGGCGACCGGCTGAAGCACGAGTCCGCCTGACCCGGAAACCGACGCCGCGCCGCCAGCAAAGTCGATCTCGTTGGCCGTAAGAGTAAAGGCGTGCACGCCTGCGTCTACAGTGGAGTTGAAGGTCGCACCAGTTAACGCAACCACTTCCACTGGTGCACCAAGGGTTACCGGATCGTTGTAGATTTGGGTATCGGCATAGATCGCCGAGTTGAGTTGAGTCGAAGCGGCGTTTACGGTTAGGGAAGTTAAGGCGTTTCCGGCACTACCGATTCCCTGGAGAGTCAGTGCGCCACCGGTCCCAGCCTCGAGGGTCAAGGAGTGGGTCGCTCCGGTTATCAACCCTAGATTCAAAGCCTCGCCAGCGACTGCGATACCACCGTTAGTAGTATCAATAGTGGTGGTCGCACCCAGGGTCAATCCACCAAAGTCAGCGGGTGCTCCGTTGGTGCGCACCGTACCTCGGGTTGTTACCGTTCCCGAAACTACGGTTGTATCGATCCCGCCTGTAAAGGTAATAATGTCATCAATTCCGTCGCCGAATAAAATACCTCCGGCGGCAGTCAAAGCGGCAAAAGTAGTATCGGAGGTAACCGTTAGGTCCTCGTCAAATTGAAGAATATACCCTTGAGCGGCGGTAATGAGGCTTCCGAAGGTAGTATTTCCCTGAAATCTCAGAGTCGCTGCGTCAGCAGTATCGGTCGCCGTAAAAGATGAGAGGTCGACGGTTGAATCAAAGGTAATACCGCCGGAATTTGTAACCGTAAGATTTCCCAGATCGGTGCCGACGGACCCGGTAACCGCAACGTTGCTGGTAGTATTAATCGTAAGGTTACTCGTCGCACCACCGCTTGTTCCACTCACAGACGTCATCGAAATAGGCGTCGCCGAGCCCGCACCCACAGTAAGGGTTACCCCGTCTGCGAGGCTCAGGGCACCGAGAAAGATACCTCCAGTACTACTCCCACCTAGGGTTGCCGAGCTCACCACTGTCAGTCCTTGGGCATCAAAATCGAGTACGGCGGTACCAGTAGCAGCCAAAGACCCATCGATTGTGACGGTACCACCTGCGGTTACGGTCAGATTATTTCCAAAGGTAACGATATCGGCATCGCCATTTCCTAGAGTCACATCATTCGTCGCGGTAATGGTCTGGGCTCCGCCAGGATTCCAGGTTCCAGCACTCACAAACTCAACATCGTAGTAGTTTGCACCTATCGGGAGAGCATTATTATAGGTGCCAATACCATCGTAACGAATGCTGCCAGAATCAACGTCGTTTCCTTGGGTAAGGACAACTGTTTCGCCACCATCGGCGATAAGTACACCATCGTTGGAGAAAGTACCCGATACGGTGAAAACTAACGTAGTTCCCCCAAGATCAAGGGAAGCACCGTTTGCAATAGTGAGACTCTTGACCGTTAGGTTCGCTGCACCGGCATTCCCAAGCACCGCTCCATCAATCGATGGATAACTTCCTGAAGCTAAAAATGGAATTACTATGTCCTGGGTTGAGGTAGGAACCGTTCCGGTAGACCAGTTATTACCGTCACTCCAGTTTCCGTTACCCGAGCTTCCATCCCAAACATTAGAATTCGTACTAACGATAGTAATTACTTTGTCGTCAACTACATTAAACGTGCTTCCCCCGTCGAAGGACATTTCAAGGAATCCCGAAGATGCAGAACTAGTTGTAGTCAATGCAAGATTTTGAATTGTGATTTCGTCAACACCGTCATTCGTTACGCCGGTACTAAGATCGATTTTTAGATATCTTGGATCAGGAACCGCGAATGGGTCCTCGAGGGTTAAAACGGCAGTTTCGCCGAGTATCGACGCAGGACCACTAGCAATATCGAATTGTGCGTTTAAAGATGAAGGTATACGAAGAAAAATATCGTTTGTAGTAGTCAAATCTGCCGAAATCCCAGCCGGGGTATCATTTATTAGTATACTAGGTAGTGTAACTGCGACCCCTTCGTTGGTTGAAGTATTTGAAAGTGAGCTCATTGTCGGTGCAGGATCCAAGAGAAATGAAACCGATCCGGTTTCATCTGTACCTGCCCCAAAATCAGTCGAACCGATTGTTCCATTAGTAGTGAGGGTTATAGTCACTACCTCTTCGGCGTCATTGGAAATCGTGAACTGGGCAAGCCCCGAACTGTCGGTCTCAACCAGCGCCGTCGCCGCAGGGGCATCGCCCGCAATACCGTCGTTATCGAGGTCGTTAACGCCGTTAACCAAAGTGACTGTGGGCAAGCTATTAGGAGGATCAGGAGACGTGGTCAAATCAACGCGGATTACCCCGATGTAGTCAACCGGATTTCCGTCAGCATCGACGACTTGTAAGGATATTTCTTCAGTTCCTCCAACAATCGCCGTTCCTTCAGCTTCGTTGACGAGGACCCGGTCAGGCGGATTTCCGCGAAACGGCGCGGAGTACATCCGAAGAGTAAACTCTGAAGTTCCGTCGTTATTCTCGTCGTATTCGGTCCAGAACTCAGTAGTATTTTCCGCTGGTTCGTTTCCGTTTCCTTCAACAACTTGGTAGATCCACGTACCAAGCTCCTGGTCCGAATTGGTATGGTCCACCGGTACTTGGCTAAGGGCGTTCGAAGCGGTTTCTCCGGATGCATTAATAGCTGTTGCGCCGGTTATAATGGACGTAGTAGGGAGAGTCATCGCCCGGGCAATATCATCGGCGAAGGCAGTATCAAGCCGCGTGCCATCGATGATATCCATATCAAAGTTACGAAAATTCAGAACGGCGCTTGGAAAACCCGTTCGATCGGGTACGTAGGGGTACATATTCCAGACATCACCAGTATTTTGGAGAATGGCAAAGGTCCAGCTATAGGCGAACGACCGTGCCCCCGTTACGCCCGTGGGAGTTGTAGAAGGTGAGACCGAAACATCCAACTGGTATGCGTTCTTGCCACCACCACCGGCAGGCTCCCGGACAGCCACAACTTTGAAAAACCGTTTATTCCCTACTAATTCACCCTGATTCGCTGAGACCCCAGGGAAATAGACCCATCCTGATCCTGTTGCCCCACCATCGGGATCGATCGGCTGAGCAAACCCCAAGTATACTCCCGTGGTCTGCTCGGTATCGTCGATCCACGCCATTCGACTAAGGATTGTTCCAGTTACGGGGGGCTCATCTCCCACAAGTGGCCATGTATGATTAGGCGCCCTGTCAAAACCATCATAAAACGAAAGCCGCGAATTAGGGTCTGTCAGTGCGCCGGCTCCACCGACCAGGTAGTAGGCGATTTCAGAAGCAGTTCCAGGAGCGTCAGGACTAGCACCACCATTTCCTGCATCGTTAATTCCAAAGTAAAGGGTCCCCGTTACGGAACTGGGAATTTCGAAAAAGGCTACTTCTACTAAATCTCGGGCCCCGTCGATGGGAGCTCCTATAATCTGCAAGTACTTTGTCGGATCTGCCGGAATCCTACTCTGTCCCCACCCCCCCAAGACCGCAACAAACAGCCCAAGAATCAAGAACAGACGAGGAACTATATTTTGAAATGCGCGAGGTTTTCCCATGCTAGCTTTACTATACTCCATTGTCCGACAGTTTCCCAAGCCTTCGTGCCTGCCCAAAACCCAATCTTTTGGTTATGTTCTCTTGTATGATTCGCTGCTTCACCGGCCTCACCGCTGCTCCGATTAACCTAGACTCCCTCTACCAAGCCCTCTCCCCTGCCCGAGATCGGCTTCCCCACCTGCGGTGGTTGTCCCCCGATGCCCTACATCTGACCCTGCGGTTCTTTGGCAACCTGGACGAAACCCAAGTCGACCGGGCCCGCGCAGCCCTCTCCACCCTGGAGGGCCAGAAGCCAATCACCCTCACCTTCGACCGATGGAAGTTCTTGCCCTTCCCCAACAAGGCCCGGGTGCTCGTTTTGGTGCCCCAGCCCTCACCTCTGCCTGCCCTAGAAGCGCTCCACTCACTCAAGCGTGCCTACGACCAAGCCCTTACCTCAGCAGGGTTACCTTTGCCTCCGGAAAAACCCGGAGACACCCCCGAAGGCTTCCTGCCCCACGTAACCATCGCCCGGTTCAATCCGAAAAACCGACCTTCGACCCAGGACCTAAAGGACCTTCCCCTGCCCTTTACCCTTACCCTCGACCGGGTCATACTCTATCAAAGTCTCGAGGGACTGCGGTATCTGCCCCTTGGCCACGTCGACCTGGGGAAGTAAGCTTGCATAAGACCGGTCCCTAGGCTACGCTTGAATGAAATGGCTAAGAAAACTTCCAAAAAGGCGACAACCTCCCCAGATCAATCTAAGGACAAACAACCGGACCCCACGCCGGGCCCGGGAAACACCCCTGAAACATACCCACAACCGAAAACATTAGCGGACAAGTCTGCCTCTACCACCAGCCAGAACCCTGCCCAGCCTGGACGCGGCTCAGCCCCTAGCTCAGCCTCAACCGACTCAGCTGGGCCTAACACCCAGACCCAACCTCCACCGCCCCCCAAGGCTCCGATTCCCATTACCCAGTCGCGGCTGTTTCGGGTCTTGGTGTATACCCTTTTGGGACTGCTGATTATCCTCGTCGCCAACCAGGTCAGTTTTATCTTTCGGCCGATTGTAGTGCTCATTAGCACCCTCTTTCTGCCAATTTTTTTGGCAGGCATCTTCTTCTATCTCTTCAATCCTATTACAAAGTTCTTGGTCCGACACAAAATGCCGATTACGGCGGCCATTCTCCTGGTCTATTTGGTCATTGGAGGGGCGCTCACCTTGGCAGTTCTGTTTGCGGCTCCGATATTGGAACGGCAAATTGATTCGCTTATTTCAGCCACACCCCGCCTGGTCGAAAGTGTCCGGGTGTACCTGACCGATCTGGGGCAAAACAGGTTCTTTAGTCAATTCGTTCCGGGATTTTCGGATATGAACCAGGACTTGGTAAATCAGTTAGGCGACTTGGTGAGGGGACTGTACTCGGGTATTAGTACAAATATATCCGGGCTGGTTGGATTTATCGCTAACCTCATTATCGTTTTCACCACCGTGCCCTTCGTGCTCTTCTTCATGCTCAAAGATGGTCACAAGTTAGCCCGACTAATCGCCCGATCATTTCCCCGGAGGTTCGAGCCCGAGGCTGAACAAATAATGATTTCCATGGGTGACACCCTGGGGACCTATATCCAGGGCCAGCTCTTGGTCAGCTCTTTTGTGGGGGTTATGGTCCTCATCGGCTACAGCATCATCGGTCTTCCCTACGCCCTCTTACTCGCCCTGGTCGCTTTGGTCACGAACCTCATTCCCTACATTGGACCGGTCATTGGAATTGTTCCGGGAATGGTCGTAGCCCTGGTTATTAGCCCAGCCAAGATGGTTCAGGTTATGATTTTGGTCTTTGTGGTTCAGCAACTGGAAAGCCAGCTCATCGCGCCCCTGGTCATGGGCCGCAAGCTCCAAATCCACCCGATCATTATTATCTTTCTTTTATTGACCGCTGGTAGCCTGGCGGGATTTTTGGGGCTGCTTTTGGCCGTGCCGACCTACGCCCTGGTCCGAACCGCCTGGACCCACCTATCCCAACTATGGATTCTGCGTCGCCACGCCCTTTCATCCTTCGTCGACGACGCCCTCAGCGAGGTCGAGTAGGGCGGGCAGGTCTATCACAGAACCGTTTTGTCTTCTATCGGTTCTGTTGCAGAACCACTAACCCTAGGGTCTGAACTCCAAATCAAACCCAAACCAATCCGCCGGGTCTGCCATCGACGCTGCAATAAGCCCCAAGTCGACCTGCTGAGTGAGCTCGGCGACTAACCAGGAATGATCGTCGAACGTGAACCGGGCATTGGCCCCGGGCGTAGCGCCCTGAACACCGCTTCCCACTCCGGCAAGACTGTGGGCGTGGCGAGGGCTCACCATAATAATACCATCGATGCCCAGGTGCTCTAACACACCCAGGTAGGTCAGCACCAGGGTGTCGCAGTCCCCGGCCTCGGCCATAACCGCGGTCTGGGGAGCCTCCAGATCTGCCAGGGTGCCCGCCCGCCGGTAGTCGTAAGCCTGAATCGCAGTAAGTATGGGGGCAGGCCACTGATCAGCAGCGGGGGCCGACGGCGCTAAAGAAGAGTACAAATCGATAGCCTTACCCGCCAGATCGGCGAAGGCGTCCCGGTAGATAATTTGGTAAAA
>JAACWS010000056.1 GCA_009991955.1 Spirochaetales bacterium | reverse complement strand
CTTTGTGTCCTTGGCGGTTTTTCTTGTCTTTGAAGTGATTCCCGGGGACCCAGTTCTAACAATTTTGGGTCCCGACGCCGAACCCGCCCTCATCGCCCAGCTCCAGGAACAACTAGGCACCAACCTACCCCTGGGGCAAAGACTCATTCGATGGGCCGGTGGGGTGGTGACCGGCGATCTGGGAATGTCGATTCGTTTTACCCGAACGGTCTCGTCCCTCATCTTCGACCGGGTTATCATCTCTCTCATGATTGCGGTCGTGGCTCTCTCTATTGTGGTGGTGGTCGCGGTCCCGGCGGGGGTCTTCTTGGCCCTCTACCGAAAACACTGGGCCGAACCCCTGGTTTCGACGGGAATTCAGGTGGGTATGGCTATTCCTTCCTTCTGGTTGGGGATCATCCTGATTTCGGTTTTTGGGCTGATTTTGCGCTGGTTTCCTACGGGAGGATTTGTCTACCCCCACGAAAATCTCTTCCAGTCCCTGCGGTCGGTGGCCCTTCCTTCGATCGCCATAGCCCTGCCCCAAATTGCCGTCGTAGTCCGCTACACCCGAAACGCGGTCCTGGATCAGATGCACCAGGACTATGTGCGGACGGCCCGAAGTAAGGGCCTGCGGCCCCGGCGAGTGATTTTCGCCCACGTCCTACGAAACGCTGCCCTACCGGTTATTACGGTCCTGGGTCTCATTTTTTCGAACGTCGTGGCAGGCACTATAGTAATAGAGCAGGTTTTTGCCCTACCGGGATTAGGTATGCTCTTGGTTCAGGCGGTTAGCACCCGGGACTTTCCCCTCATTCAGGGGCTGGTGTTGTACATAACCTTCTCCGTTGCCTTTTTTAACCTGGTGGTCGACCTGGTCTATCAAATGATCGATCCCCGAATCGAGTTGTCCTAATGAACACGAGCCTTACTCCTCGACTCAACTTGAATCTTGTTCTCGGGTTTTCTCTGGTGGGATTCCTCGCTCTGTTAACCTTGGTGAGTTTCGTCTATTTGCCCTACGATGTAAACGAAATGAACGCCGCCGCCCGGTACCAGGGCCCCTCGGCCGGGCATTGGTTGGGCACCGATAACTTTGGGCGGGATATTCTCAGCCGGGTTATGCACGGAGGCCGTACCGCCTTCCTCGTGGGTACCCTGGCGGTAAGTATTGGACTGTTTTTTGGGACCCTGGTCGGCGGCACCGCCGGTTATCTGGGAGGCTGGGTCGATGAGCTGTTCATGCGTCTGATGGATGGGCTCTTGGCCTTTCCGGGCCTTATTACCGCCCTCATCGTTATTGCCCTTGTTGGGCCTGGGACCTTTAATACGGCCATAGCAATTGGAATCATGAGTGTGCCCGCAATTTCGCGCATCGCTCGCAGTGGTTTTTTGCAGTACAAAACCATCGATTTTGTTCAGGCTGCCCGAACTATCGGGGTGCCCACCTGGCAAATCATGTTTCGCCATATTTTGCCCAACGTGGCCTCGTCCCTGGTAATAGCCGGATCCCTGACCTTTGGGGGGGCAATTCTGACCGAGGCCAGCCTCAGTTATCTGGGGCTGGGAGTCCAGTTACCCGATCCCAGTTGGGGACGAATGTTACGGGAAGCCCAAGGCTACTTTACCCGAAATCCTTGGGCGACCCTGGGTCCGGGAATCGCCATTACCCTTATGGTTCTGGGATTCTACCTCCTGGGAAACGGTACCCGGGATGCCCTTCAGCAGAAGGAGTCCCATTTATGAAAGGCAAAAGTCTTAAGATTACCGACTTGGCTCTCTGGTTCAATGCCGATCGACCGAACCCGATTAAGGCCATCGATGGTCTGAATCTGGAAATCCCCGCCGGAACAACCCTTGCCCTGGTTGGCGAATCGGGCTGCGGAAAGACCATGACCGGTCTGAGTATTATTGGCCTGACCCCGGCAGCGGGCGAAGTTGTCCGGGGCTCTATTACCCTGGGAGACCACGAAGTTACGGCCATGAGCGAAAGGGAGCTTTCAAAGATTAGGGGAACCGAAGTGGCCATGATCTTTCAAGAACCCATGACTTCTTTGAATCCTCTCATGACCATTGGAAAACAACTCACTGAGGCCATGGAGGTCCAACTGGGATTTTCCCGGTCCAGGGCCAACGACCGGGCTCGGGATCTTCTGCACCTGGTTGGATTTGCCAATCCCCGGCAAACCCTGGGCGACTATCCCCATCGCCTGTCGGGGGGCATGCGCCAGCGGGTCATGATCGCCCTGGCCTTGGCCTGCGAGCCGAGCCTCCTCATCGCCGATGAACCGACCACCGCCTTGGACGTAACTATTCAGGCCCAGGTGCTGGCCGTTCTACGCCACGCGGTAACTGTTACAGGGATTTCGATGTTACTTATTACCCACGATCTGGCGGTCGTGTCCAACATCGCCGACCGGGTGGCGGTTATGTACTCGGGCTCTGTGGTCGAGAACGCTACCACGACCCAGCTTTTTGCCGACCCCAGTCACCCCTATACCCGGGGACTGTTAGCCGCTATCCCCACCCTGGATCGGGAGATTGTTCCTCTGCGTTCGATTCCCGGAGGTGTTCCCGATCCCGCGCATCTGCCGGTGGGGTGTCGATTCGCTCCCCGCTGCTCCCAGGCCTTTGAGCCTTGTGGGGTCAGTTTTCCTCGGGCAACCAATGTCGGCACCGACCACCGGGTACATTGCTTTCTTTACCCCCAGGAGTCGAAATGAGCAATCAAGTATTACTCGAAACTCGGGGCCTTTCTATGGATTTTCCCGTGAAGAAAGGACTTTTCCAACGAACCGTTGGCAAAGTTCGGGCGGTTCAAGAGGTCGATTTGACCCTAGGCCGGGGCCAAACCCTGGGAATTGTAGGCGAGTCGGGGAGCGGAAAATCGACCCTGGCTCGGACTATTATTCGACTCCTAACCCCTACCTCCGGGCAGATCCTCTTGGATGGGCAGGATATCGGTTCTCTACCGCCCAGTCGGATCGATTTGAGTATACGGGCCCGAATGCAGATGGTCTTCCAGGATCCCTACTCATCCTTAAATCCCCGACAAAGGATTTACAAAATTCTTGAGGAACCCTTGGAGGTCCACCAGCCCTTTATGAACTCCGGCCAACGGCGTACTCTTGTAAACGAGGTCCTTCAAACCGTTGGCCTCGATCCCGACCTGGGGCGCCGGTTTCCCCACCAATTTTCCGGGGGCCAGCGCCAACGCATCGCCATCGCCCGGGCCCTGACCTTAAACCCCGATATTCTCATCGCCGACGAGGCTGTTTCGTCCCTCGATGTTTCGATCCAAGCCCAAATTTTGGGCCTTTTCGAAAAACTCCAGGCCGAACGGGGCCTGAGTTACCTGTTCATTTCCCACGACCTGAGTGTTGTTCGCCACATTTCTACTCAAGTCCTGGTTATGTACCTAGGGCGAGTTATGGAAACCGCTCCCCGGGATACCCTTTTTACCGGCTATCGCCATCCCTACACCCAGGCCCTCATGTCGGCGGTTCCTCGGGTTCCGAAAGAAGGGGTGACGGTTCCTCCTCGGATCCTTTTAAAGGATGACCTCCCCGATCCGGCGAATCCACCCGAGGGGTGTGTCTTTCATACCCGTTGCGTGTACGCCCAGGAGTTGTGTCGCAAAGTGAGACCGAAGGTCACAGAAATTGGACCAGGACATAAAATCGCCTGCCATTTTCCCTTGGAGGGGTAGAGACCTAGGTTGCTTGGCGAACTATTCGCCTAAGCTAGCCCGCGTATCCTTAGAGTATTCGCCCTCCCCACAGCTCGTCGAGGAAAAATTCCCAAGGGAGTACTTCAATACCAGAAATCTTTCTTGGCCTTTCTTCTCTACATATTACAATCAATCGGCTAATTCCTTGTTCTTCTCCCAAGGCCCTGAGTCCTTTCAGATGTTTTTGTTGGACCTGCTTTGTAGCCTTAACTTCTAGGGCAATGGACCGGTTGAGAAGAAAGTCAACTTCCAGGCCCGAGGTGGATCGCCAGTAATTGAGAGGTGTCCGGGGAGATTTGTAATCAACCCACGCCTTTAATTCGAGAAATAGGTAATGCTCAAAAAATCTGCCAAAATCTGTCGATGACTCATGAACCTCGGGTATCCTTCTTAGAGTTCGTACGACCCCGGGATCAAAAAAATAGAATTTTGCAGTTTCTATCGCTTTTCGTTGACGAGTATCGGTATAGGGAGCAAGAAGAAATCCTAAAAGGGTATCGGTTAAGACGGAAAACCATTGGGTAACAGTTTGTCTTGCGACTTGAGCATCTCGAGCGATGTTTGAATAATTTATGAGTTCAGCATTTGCGGTTGCCGCAGTCTCTAAAAACCTGGCAAAGGCAGGAAGATTCCTTGCTAATCCTTCTGCAGCAATTTCTTCCGTGAGATATCGGTCAACGTATGCTCCCAGACCTTCATCGGGATTATCCGATAAGTAGTGCGGAGGAATGAGTCCTGCATTTAATGCATGGTGGAGATTGAATCCATGGGATTTTAATTCTTCTCGAATGAACCCATGGAGGTTTCTATCGCGCCCTCTTCCCCCTAACCTGGTTACCCCTGATCTCCGAAGAGATCGAGCGCTCGAGCCGGTAAGTAGAAACCGGATATTCCTTTCTTCAATCATGAGATGAACTTCTTCAATGAGGGCCGGGCACTTTTGAATTTCATCTATAACGACAAGTGCATTCCGAATGTTTCGGGCCGCTATTTCTTGTCGGATTCTGGTGGGATCGGCCAGCAACTGGAACAATAACCCCTGATCTAGCAGACTGTACGATGCATCTGGTTTTTGCTGGAGTTGGTACCGAATGTAAGCACTTTTTCCGGTTTGACGTGGTCCAAAGAGCAAAACTGTTCGTTCTTTGAGTAAATCATCGAGGTTGAGCGCCCTTTGAATATAATTGTCATATACCGTGGCAAATATCATGAAAATCGCCAAGAGGATTGGCGTCAATCTCTAAACTCATGCCCTGATGTCGGCGGTTCCGCGAGTACCCAAAGAAGGGGTCACCGTTCCTCCTCGAATTCTTTTAAAGGATGATTTGCCCGACCCGGCGGACCCACCCAAAGGGTGTGTCTTTCATACCCGGTGTAATTACGCTCAAGAGGTATGTCGGAGTGTAAGACCGAAGGTTACCGAAGTTGGACCGGGTCACAAAATCGCCTACCACTTTCCTTTGGGAGGGTAAGGGGGTAGTTTTGTCTGGTTTTGGGATAGCTCAAATCTTGCTGCTTACGAAGTCCCATACTATTTGAGCACTTTTTAAAGCGCGATTCGTCTCTTCCCGGGTCGGCATCAGACTATCCAACGGGTAGCGGTACAGAGTCGAATAAGGGTTAAGGAATGAAATGTGATCAAGAATTTGACTAAAATCTGGTGATAGTTTAATACATTTTTCAGCCAAAATGATGAGGCTGTGAGTTTTCTCAATTTCTTGTCTTGAATAGGCTAGAAATGCTTTTAGCGATTTCTCCGCGCACTGTTGAGCATGGTAGACAACAATGTCGAAGTAGGGCTCGTCAGAGGTGAGTAGAAATGGGGCCGAGCCAAAATCGTTTCTTGCCTTGAATAGCTATTCTTCATGCGGCTTCATAAATTTTGGTGCCCTGAGAAAGAATTTTATACGGTAGTGTGGATGGGTGTCTGGATTTTTCTCGAATCTCAGATTCAGTATAAACGATTATATCTGTAGGTACTCCAAGACCCCATAATTCTTTATAAGATAAACGAATCCTTTCTGCCATACTTAAACTGGAACTGGGAACTATAACTGCAAAATCCAAGTCACTTTCTTCGTTCGGAGTACCCCAGGCGAAGGAGCCAAAAAGATAAATAGCACTTGGATTGTAAGTCTTGATAAGAGAATCCTTAATATAATTGATAATTTCCTGCCTATTTCCCTGTGCCTCGGTCATGGAATCTCCATTTTTCGATTATACCCCGTGAAAGCCCGACAAACAACGATAGTCGTAGTTCTCCTGGTTTCGCTTTAGTTACTCTGAAGGACAGAGATTCTTTCAAGTCGAAAATACCCCTAATCCTGGGTCCCGTTACCGGATTCTGTTTTATAATAGAATCCACTCGACTCTGGTGTTGCCATCCCTACCCTGTTTTTGTTATTATATTGTAATGATTACTAATAAGAAATCATTATCAAAAAGGTAAACAATGAAGAACCAACCAATCCCCAATCGTGCCCTTGATTTAGTCGGAATTCTGCGGGGCGAAGGCTTGCGAATCACTCCCCAGCGGATCGCAATCTGCCGGGCTCTCACAGGACGCCACGACCACCCGACAGCTCAGAATCTCTACGACGAGCTGCGCTCCGATTTTCCTACCATTAGTCTGACAACGGTGTACCAGACCTTAGATACCCTCAGTCGCCTGGGGGCGATTACAAGTCTGGGAAGGGCGGGAGACGATACCATCCACTACGAGGTCAATACCGAGCCCCACATTAATTTGGTGTGTAGAGATTGTAATCAGATTTTTGACCTTCCATCTCAAGGAATACGGCTACTCGAACAAGAAGTCCGCCAGAAGTTAGGAATAGCAGCTCCCCAAGGAAAGGTAGTGTACTACGTTCATTGTAATGACCATGTTGACCTGCATCATAGCAACGAAAATCCCAGAGAAAATCACGGAGAGAATCATGATGAGTAATCAAACCCCCGGAACCCAAGCCCCATGCTGCTCAGTCACTATGTACAAAATTGTAAAAGACGAGCCGGGAATTCAGGAAGTTCGATGGAACACCAGCACCCACACCATGGAAATTGTTTACAACAAGGACCTCTACGGCCGAACCGAAGGGATGGCGAATATCGACCTGGTCTCCGAGCGACTCCTGAAATCAGCGTCCAACTGTGCCCTGGGCGGACCCGGGGCCGGACAATGCGAAACCTGCGTCGAGAACATTCAAAAGGTGGTCCTTTCCAGCCCCGAGTGTGTCGACGAAATAACCAACGATGGGGGCCATGTGGAAGTGACCGAAGGAATTGTAATGGTTCGGCGGGAAGCGCAGGATCCCTTTCCAAAAAACAAGGCAAAAAAGATTACCCTGACAACCTCTTCTTTGCACGAAGTCGGCGAAAAACCCCCAATTCCTTGGGAGCCCATCTTTGTTGGTTTGACCTTGATTGGGATGATTGTTGGCGCCCTGGCCGATCGAGCCGGCAACCTGGGTCTGTACGTGGGGGCTTACCTAGTAGCCTACCTGACCGGGGGATACTTCGGTGTCCGAGCGAGTTTTGAAAGCCTCAAAGAACGGAAACTGGACATCGACCTACTCATGGTTCTGGCTGCCTTGGGTGCCGCGGGGGTAGGGGCTCCCTTTGAAGGAGCTTTACTTCTCTTCCTGTTCTCCTTTTCCAACGTGCTCCAGGATTTTGCCCTCGACCGCACTCGGAACGCTATTAAGGCCCTGGCCAAACTGAAACCCGACACAGCCCTGGTGGTGTCCTCAGTGGACGACCGCGAAGGTAAGGTAGAAAAGGTTGAAGCCTTGGCTATTGGTACACTGGTGCAGGTAAAGCCTGGAGACCGAATCCCCCTGGATGGAATTCTCCGACGGGGCTCCAGCTCGGTGGACCAATCAAGCATTACCGGCGAGTCCATGCCGGTAGAAAAGTTTGTTGGCTCGGGAGTCTTGGCCGGAACCATGAACCTGGATGGGGAGTTTATTTTGGAAGTTACCCGGACCTCCGGGGAATCGACCATCGCCAAGGTAATCAACCTGGTAGAAGAAGCCCGAGAAAACCAGGCCAAGACCGAACGATTTTTGGACACCTTCGAGCAATACTACGCCGGCGTGGTCATTGGAGCGACAATTCTGGCAGGTCTTATTCCGCCGCTCTTTTTCGGATGGGATTGGCCCACTTCGTTTTATAAGGCCATTACCCTCATGGTAGCCGCTAGCCCCTGTGCCCTCATTATTAGTACCCCGGCCTCCATCCTCTCGGCTATTGGCAATGCGGCCCGGCGGGGTATACTGTTTAAGGGGGGAGTTCATGTAGAGCAATCAGCCCGAATCCAAGCGGTCGCCTTCGATAAGACCGGTACCCTCACCCTGGGGAAACCTACCGTTTCCCATATCATTCCCGTGAATTCCTGGACAGAGGACGAAATACTTTCCGCCGCCGCATCCCTGGAGAGTAAAAGTCAACACGTTTTGGCCCAGGCAATTGTCGACTTTGCCAAACAAAAGAATTTGGTGTACTCCCAGCCTGAAGGGTTTAGAAGTGAATCGGGGGTTGGGGTTCGGGGATTGGTGAACAAAAAAGACCTTCGGCTGGGAAGCCCTGCGATTTTAGATACCGTAGACCTTGGGACAGAAAAGGAGGGAATCTCCACCCAAATTCTGGAACTTCAACACCAGGCCCAAACGGTGGTAGTGCTCTTGGAGCAACAGGCTGATCGAGCCCCTGCGGTGGTGGGACTTTTAGCCCTCGAAGACAAACTCAAACCCGGGGTTCGGGAGGTGATTCAGGATCTGCGCAGCTCGGGAATAAAACATGTCGTCATGCTTACCGGCGACAACGAGGCTGCCGCGAAGGTTATCGCCGCCGAAGCCGGAATCGACGCGGTGTTCCCCGAGCTACTACCAGAACATAAACTGGATGCGATTCGCGAAATCGAGGCGAAATTTGGACCCACGGCCATGGTAGGCGACGGAGTGAACGATGCCCCCGCTTTAGCCGGGGCACGAATCGGAATCGCCATGGGGGCTGCTGGAACCGACGTAGCCTTGGAGACTGCCGACGTCGTACTGTTGTCCGACGACCTGGGAAAAATCCCCTATCTTATCGCTCTGAGCCGAGCCACACTAAGGACCTTGATTGTGAACCTGTCGGTGGCCCTGGGACTCATCCTTTTGATGGTAGCGGCGATTTATACCATCGACCTACCTCTGCCCCTGGCGGTCATTGGCCACGAGGGTGGAACGGTGTTGGTATCGTTGAATGGGGTCAGGTTGCTCTTGTTTAACTATAGGTCGAAAAAGTGAGGATATATTCATTAATAACCGAGTAGATTAAAAGAGAAGAGGTAGAAGAAACGGGCCAAATTACAAAATCGGTCGATCAGCCAAGGGGTAATTACGATCATTCAGGACTATTTGTGTTCTCACCATCACACCTTCCAGAATACCTCCCTGGAATTCCTCTCATTAACAGGGGCTTGGAACGACGAGCGATCCGGCCTGGAGATTATAGACGATATAAAAGGCGGGAGGACTCAATCTGCTCGTTTTGGAGCAACTCGTGGCATTTTTGATTGATACAGACGTACTTATTTTCCGTCTGCATGCTCATGAAGTTGTACACAAATGGATGATAGAGAATCAAAATCTACCTACATTTATCTAAGGCGCAAGAAAATCGAAACATCCCGAAAAGTACAAAGCAACAGTCAATCTAAGCTGAGCCCTTTGTCCAGACCAAATTTCAAGAAAGTTTAGTGGTTTTCTTTAGCCTGCTAAGCCATACTGCCGTTGCATCGTTTGAAACGATTCATACTGCTTTTCGGGAACCCGGTCGTCCAAGGACTGGTGAAACCTTACAGATTTGTAAAAATCGAAGTATCGCTCCAATCCCGCCCTTAACGGACAGGGCGTCACCTTGCAATCCTTGATGTAGATATCTTCGTACTTCAGGGTCCTCCATAGTCGCTCAACCTACATGTCTAAGGCTCGGCCTTTTCCGTCCATGCTCATACGGATATCTTTTGCTTGTAATATCTCCAGGAAAGTCTGAGGGGTAAAATGGCTCCATTAGGTTGCATACGCGAGCAGTTCGCAAGGCGGACGACCAGTATGGTCTGTGTTAAAGATCGCTGGACACCCATAGGTCTCTAACGTTTCATTCAGAGCCTCGACACAGAAATCTCTGGTCATGCTGTTGCCGAGCCTGCAGCTCAAGACCTGTCGAGCATAGAGGTCGATAATTGACACCAGGTGCACCATTCCACCAGGCGCTCCTTTTGGTCTGTTTTATCACTTATCATTTGAGCCTGATGGGTCTCGGATGCATAGACGAGCAGCCGACGGAGTCCGCGACCAAGGTGCTTTTTCCAACCTAATGTACAGAAAGAATTGTACACTAACCCCAGGGAGGGAATATTCAGTTCCCACAAGTTTTGGAGCACTAACAAAACTTTTCGACACGATCTCGACATAAAGCCAGATTTTAAGCGTTTTTAACGCCCTTGAAATCTCCGTTAACCCCTACATCATAAAGAAAAGCGATCGATGGGAGTCCCTTCCGGTATTTTTTCCTAAAAATCCCTCCAGGCCGGGGTTGTTCCCTTCCGGCGACATCCCTGTCGCCTTTTCCTCCCTGTCGGTCGGCGGGAAAAACCCTTCGACTCCCATCTAAAAATCTAAATAATAAAGGCCACCTCGAGGGTGACCTTTATTATTTAAGCGATCGATGGGAGTCGAACCCACGTCACGAGCTTGGGAAGCTCGGGTAATGCCGTTATACGACGATCGCGAGCCTTCTGTGTGTTAAAAATAGATCAAATGACCTTGCCGTGTCAACGAAATACGTTGACAGCCTCAAGCGAATTCATTATCATTTTTTCAGTATTACAAAGTAATACTAATACATATTTGCACGAGGGTATACATGAGAAATAGCAGGAGTTCAATTTTTCTATTCGTATTTATGTTTATCGGTGGCAGTGGGGTTCTTTTTGGAGGCGGGCAAGCCCAGGCCGCTCCATCAGGTCGGGAAACCTCGAAGGTTACCATTGACCACGCTCACGCCGAAGGTGTTCCCCCTATCGAGCCGGTTACCCTACAGCCTGGCGAGAAACTCCAAGTAACGGCCAGTACAACGATCATCGGCGACGTTCTCCAGCAAATTGCCGGCAGCGTGGCCGACGTACAGGTACTCATGGCCATTGGCCAAGACCCCCATACCTACGAGCCCGCACCCCGGGAATTGGCCCGGCTGGAACGAGCCCATATTGTCTTTGTTAATGGGTTCGATCTAGAAGAGGGGCTCTTACGAGTCTTGGAGTCGGTCGCCCAGGGACCAATTGTGCCTGTGTCGGCAAACATCGCACCCTTGGAAGGCGAGGCCCACGACGACGAGGAACACGAAGATGGTCATGACGATGAAGCTGACCACAACAGTGAAGCCGAGTACGACGAACACAATCACGAGCAGGACCCCCATGTATGGTTTAGCGTCGCCAACGTCAAAAGTTGGGTAGAGATTATCGCTACAGCCCTGTCCGACGCCGACCCAAAAAATGAGGCTCAATACCAGGCAAACGCGCGGTCGTACCTGACTCAGTTGGAAACCCTGGACCAAGAGACTCGCCAGGCTCTGGACCCAATTCCCCAAGAGCGGCGAGTATTAGTTACCGGTCATGGGGTTTTTGGCTATTTCGCCCGGGACTACGGATTCCGCGTGGTGGGGACCATTATCCCTTCGACCTCTACCCAGGCCGAGGCCTCGGCTCGACAAATCGCCCAGGTCGTCCAAGATATCCGTGAATACAATGGACCAGCCATATTTGTTGGGGGAACCGAGAGCCAGGCCCTGCAGAATTTGGCCCAGATCATCCAACAAGAGGCCGGCACAACCGTAAGAGTCAAACCAACCCTGACCGGATCTCTGACTCCCCAACAACCAACATACATCGACTACTTCCGTTATAATGTACAACAAATTGTGGAAGGATTATCTCGTTGAAAAAAAGTGAACTCAATCCTTTGGGATACGGTGGCGCCTGTACCTTGCCCCTGCGGGATGATTGTCCGGCCCTGGTTGTCCAAGACCTGGGCTTCACCTATCCCCGTTCGGAAACACCGGCCTTGGCTGGGGTCTCGGTAAAGGTAAAAAAAGGCGAGTTGGTTTCCTTGGTGGGTCCCAATGGGGCCGGCAAATCGACCCTTCTCAAGCTCATCGTTGGTCAACTAACGATCCAGCAGGGATCAATCGAAGTGTACGGATGCCAGGCCCACGCCTGCAGGCATCGGGTTTCTATCGTACCCCAGCGGTCCACCGTCGACTGGCGGTTTCCTATCACCGTCCATCAGGTGGTGCTCATGGGTCGTTACGTCCACCTGGGATGGTTGAAAAAGCCTGGCACCCAGGACTACGAGGCCGTAGACCGGGCTCTGGAAAACATGAAGATCCGCGACCTGCGAGACCGGCAAATTGGCGAGCTCTCGGGGGGACAACAACAGCGGGTCATGTTAGCCCGAACCCTAGCCCACGACGCCGAGTTGCTTTTGCTCGACGAACCTTTAAATCACGTCGATATAGGAACCCAGGAACTTATTTTTCATACCCTGGAAAAGCTCACCCAAATGGGAAAAACCGTGCTCATTAGTACCCACGATTTAGGAATCCTCAAGGTTCACTTTTCACGGACTCTCTTCTTGGATAAGTCGATCAAGGCCGATGGACCGGCGGCCGAAATTTTGACCCCCGAAACCATCGCCGAAGCCTACGGATTTCAGTTTCACAAAGAGGAGGCCGTGGTATGACCTTCCTATCGTCGGTTGTCCAATGGTTGACCGAGCCCTTTTTGTACGGCTTCGTAACCCGGGGTCTTGTGGCCGGACTTTTGGCCGGCATCGCGTGTTCGGCCCTTAGTGCCTTTGTGGTATGGCGGGGCATGGCCTTTATGGGAGACGCCATTGCCCATGCGGTCCTGCCGGGAATTGTTTTGGCCTATTCTCTGGGTATCGGCCTTTTCTTTGGGGCCCTGGGGGCAGCCATCTTTGCGGTATTCGGTATCGGACTTTTATCGAAAGACGACCGGCTGAAGGAAGATACGGCTATAGGAGTCATGTTCTCAGGTCTCTTTGCCTTGGGGATTATCATGCTCAGTCGCAGTACCAGCGGTCAGGACCTTAGCCACGTACTCTTTGGCAACATTCTTGGGGTTAATACCTCGGATATAGGGTATATGGCGATTGTGGTTGGTATTGTATTGATTTCCCTCAAGCTCTTTCATAAGGAAGTATTGGTTACCTCCTTCGACCCTGCCCATGCAGTAGCTATAGGCCTTTCCCCCAGCCTTATTCGTTACGGACTTCTCATGCTCGTGGCCCTAACCACAGTTATCGCCATCCAAACCGTGGGGGTTGTTATGGTTCTGGCTCTCTTGGTTACCCCTGGGGCGGCGGCGTCTTTGCTCTCCCATAATTTGAAAAAGATTATCCGTTTGTCCCTGGTCTTTTCCACATCGGCAACAGTTGTCGGCTTCTACGCCAGTTACTACGGGAACTTTCCTTCCGGGCCAATCATAGTGCTCACCCTGACGGTTTTTTTCCTCGGGGCTTTTGTGTACGTTCGCCTACGGCGGATTTAGAGTTTGCAGCGACCGATACCCGGACCCGAGCCTAGTCCAGGCACCTGAGGACTAGGCCTTTTAAGTACGAGGCCTCGGGAAAGCTGGTCGGAACCGGATGGCAGGGGGCTTGGCTCAAGTGTTGGACAACTTGGACCCGGCGCTGGCTGTCCTGGACCGCATACTGTATCATCTGCTCGAACTCCGGGGTACTCACTAAGCCACTACAGCTGAAGGTGGCCAAAATCCCCCCGGGCTTAAGAGCTCTCAGGGCGTGAAGGTTTCCGTCTTTGTACGCCTTCATGGCTCGGTCCTTGGTTCCCCTCTTGGTGGCCAACTTGGGGGGGTCAAAAATAATTACCTCTTGGCTCCGGGGCTCCAGGTTTCGGAAATAGGAAAAGACATCGGCATTAGGGTATTCGATTTTTTCTGGGGGATTTGGGTTTATTTCCAGGTTGATTTTTGCTACGTCCAAAGCTCTTTGGCTCGAGTCGACGACCACTAATTCCCGAGCCCCGGCGGTAGCGGCATATACCGAGAATCCTCCAGTAAATGCGCAACCATCGATGACTCTTCGGCCCCCGCAGTACCGGGATACAATTTCTCGATTTTCCCGCTGATCGCAATAAAAGCCGGTTTTCTGACTTTCGAGGTCGACTCGAAAAACTCGTCCGTTTTCCCGAATATCAACCATCGAAACCGGGGACTGGCCCCAGAGATGACCGTGTCGGGGGGCTAGTCCCTCGAGTTTGCGACCATCGCTGTCGCTTTTCTCTATAATGCCCTGAAGTCCGGGCAAAGATTCTCGGGCAGTTCGGACCAGTGTCTCGACCAACGGTTCTCGGTGGTTTTCACACCCCCGAGTTTCAAACTGGACCACTAACCAATCGCCAAAACGATCGACCACCAGACCCGGCAGGCCATCGGCCTCGGCAAAAATAAGGCGGGCCGCGGTGGTGGGGCCTTCGGCGTTCAAAAGTCCTAGTCTCTGACGAAGCTCCAGGGCCTTCTCTATGGCCTGTTGGTAGGAAAAGGTCCCGGGCCCCTCGGACTCCTGCCAACTCACTAACCGAATGGCGATCCGAGAGCCTTTGTTGGGCCATCCCCAACCCACAAAATCTCCCCGATAATCGACGACCTTAACCCAAGTCAAACCGGGTTCGAGATCCAAAAGGTCTCTGGGTTCCAGGGCTCCCGAGAATATCCAGGGATGAAAATGCCGGGGCAACTTTTCTTTGCCCCTGAGAAGGCGAAGGGTAGGCTGCTGGGTTGATGGTTCCACAAAACTTCCTTTAAACCTAAAGTGTGTGCTCCAAAGCTTGTGGTTCCTTTTTTTTCTATTCTAAGGCCATCAAAAATCGTCGTTTTTTGTACTTTGGGATGAAGAAAACAACGGTTTAGAACGCTTGAAATATGGGAATTTGCGCTTACCACAAGCTTTAGAGCACTATCAAACACTGTAATACATCGAAGGGCAAAAATGTACCACGGTATAAGGGATAGCAAAGAGAATACTCAACCTATCGTCCCGACGGTGGAGGGGATTCATCATGAAAACCCCTTCCTACTGGGAAAGAATAAAGTCTGTAATGGCCCCAGTACCGTTCTTAATTCCTTTATCACGAATTCGCTGGCGAATTTCGCCAAATTGGTCGGGGTTATTTAAGAGCACCTGGATCTGACCCACCATTTTTTGTGGGTCGGATATGAACCATCCGAGTCGATTTTTTACCACGAAGTCCACATTCCCTTGTTCTTGCCCGTAGAGTCGTTGGGTTATTATGAGGGGTCGTTCGAGCATAAGGCATTCGAAGATTGTCGCTGGACCAGCTTTTGTAACGACAACGTCTGCCATATTCATGAGTTCGTACATAAAATCTATAAATCCATAAATCCGCGTTACCTGGGTTGTTTTCTTATAAGAATCTGCGATTTTTTGGGCTTTTTCTTGGAGACCAAGGTTTTTCCCACATACCATTGCGATATCGACGTCCAGGCCCGCAGACCGAACGGCTTCGAGGTATTCCTCCCCCCGGGGGAGGCCTTCGCCCCCACCGGCAATAAGGATGAGCCGTCGAGCAGGATCGAAACCGTAGTCCGCCTTAAGGGCCCTCGCCCCATCGGTTGAGAGCTTCGTATTAAATTTTGGATTCAAAATGGGAGGTAGAAGGGTAATACTTGGCCTATTTCGTTTTCCAAAAAACTCCCTTCGCCGGTACAGGGTCAAATAGAGTTTGCCGTCCTTTTCGACCCTTTTAGAAAACACCACTGTGCTCATGAATTGGGCAAAGAACCACACCGGATGGGCGGTAAAGGGATCGGTAACAACCGTTATGGCCGGAAGATCTTTCCGTCGGACCTGTCGCAGGGCCCGGTAGAGGGGGCTGTTGAGTAAAAAGTGAAGGTTCACCACCCGAGTAATTTCGTGTTTTCGAATAAAGCGCCGAATATAGGGTGCCGAATATCCAGTCATGGCCCAGGACTGAAAGGCCATAAGTAAGGGGTGGGTAGAAAGCTGATACACGAGGGGCCAAAGAATAGGTACAGTAAGGGTGGTAAACTGGTAACCTCCCTCCACTAGTACCCTTTGAAACTTGCTTCGAGGACTGAGCCCATCGAGGAGGTAAGTTTCGACCGAATTGTCAGGATAACGGGAGTTAATTTCTGAGGCCAGGGCCCGGGCTGCGGATACGTGGCCGCCTCCAGTGGGTAAGTACAGGAACAATATCCGCTCGGGTTTACTCATAAGGAGCAAAGTATAGCATATACCGTACAATGGTTGAAACGGGAACCTCTTTAAACTTCTATTCTTAATCGGCTCAGGCTCTCAAGCCATTGAGGTGCAATGACCCACTCAGCCAGAAAACAAGATTAGAGAGATCCCTAAAACTTTGTTGTCGAAATGTATTAGATAAGATGATATACTAATCCTTGTGAGCAACTTGAGTAACTGGAGATCTTTAATTCATACTACGGACCTTCGGCCAGCACAAATCCGAAAGATTCCAGGCGCAAGTAGCGAAAGTCTGGTTCACCTGGTTCAGTATGGTGTTCACGTACTAGGTATACCCCTCGAAGAACTGTTCGACGGGGTGAATATCGACCTCGATCATTTAAACCAGGCCGATACCTGGGTCGATCCGGTCGACAACGTTCGTCTTTTACAAAATTTTCTACTCTACTCGCCTTCTTTTATTACTCCTCACGACTTACGAGAAATAGGAAAGCGTTTTCGATTCGCCGAAACGAGTTCTTTGGGTGCACTTTTTAACTTGGTGCCCGTTCATTGGCCATACCAAGAAATCCATAAGTGTTTCGGTCGGTTTAGCAATTATTGCTCCGCTATTGCCCTCGAGACAAGTTCGACTAAAGCGTTATTGGCCTTTGAGTTCTATCCTTACTATAAAAGCATCGCCGAAGGGCTATCCCCTTTCTACCTTGAAGGGATGTTGCTGTCCAACTTCGGGATCCATGGGGTAACCCATTTTGAATTCCAGAGCCTCACAATCGGGTTTCCTCTCAAAGATATTGTCACCCGGGCTTACGAACGGTTTTCATGGTCCTATGAGGAGCGGGGTAGTGAAGTCTGGCTCAACGGTAGCCTTATCGGTAGACAAATACCCCTATACTCCTGGTCGTACGGAGCGAATCAGGTCTATCTACCCCAAAACAGTGGCTCCCATGGTCAGGTCATGGGCATCGAAATTGTCGAAGATTTCTCCTGGGAGGGAAGGGTAGTATTTTGTAAGGGTGAGGTCTATAACGCTCCTGCTTCAGTTATTCGACTAAAATGGCGGCGAGGGATGTTCCGTAGGCGCTTACCCGAGGTACTTTTTCGATTTGCCCTCATTAACCGAATTGTGAACGAGCTCGACCTGGGAATAGGGCGAGCGAACGAGCGGTATTTCGAGGCAACCGAAGCCCTTCGCTCCCATAATCATCAAAGTACTATTCTCCAGGTTTATACCAAAAAGATACTGTCCGAGCAGGCCCTGAAAGGCGAGGATCCAACAAAATGGATACCTCGACGTCGGGCAGTTGCGGTGCTTTTCTGCGATATTCGGGGATTTACCAATATTTCTGAACGGCTCAACGCCGAGGAGGTAGTCTCGTTTTTAAATGATTTCTTTGGTCGCATGAACGGGCTTATAACAAAACATGGGGGCGAAATCGACAAACTCATGGGCGATAGTGTCATGGCCCAGTTCCCCAAGCCCGATAGTGCAATTGACGCAGCAATCGACATGAACCGGGAACTCCAGGCCATGAATCGGGAGCGATTTGTGAGGGAGTTGCTCCGGGTCGATATAGGAATTGGAATAACCTGGGGTGAAGTGATTCAGGGAAATATCGGTACAAGTGACCGCCTGGACTACACTATTGTGGGAGATACGGTAAATGTGGCTAGCCGCCTGGAAAGCCTTACCCGACATTACCAGGTCCAGTGCATCGTTTCGGAGGATTTGTTAAAAGGGGTGCAAAAGCCAGTAAAAACCAGGTTTCTCGACCGGGTTCAAGTGAAAGGCAAATCCCACGCCGTCAGCATTTACGAGATGTTCGAGTCCGATCCTGCATGGGTCCAAGAGATCAAATCTACAACCCAACCCCTTTACGATTTGGCATACAAGGTCTACGAAACCGGAGACTTTACCCGGGCCGTATCGTTGTATGCAAAGATTTACAAAGAAATTGGACCCCACAGCCTCGAAACTGCCCTCTCTGCCGACCCGGTAGTGCTTTTTTATATGGACCGGGCGCGGGAGCTGCGGGATGCGGTTGAGTCCGGAGAAATCGACCCGAGCCGCTGGAGTGGAGTATACAAGTTTAGCACCGGTTGACCTTCGATTCCCCCTGTAGGTACAATCCTCACCGATCAGGAGGATTCCCTTGTACAAACCCGTCGACCCCCGAGTCAGCTTTCCAAAGATGGAAGAGCAGATTTTGGCTTTTTGGGAAAAGCACGATACCTTTCAAAAATCCATAGACCAGCACGAAGACAAAGAACAGTTTCTCTTTTACGATGGTCCCCCCTTTGCTACCGGTTTGCCCCACTTTGGCCACTTCGTTCCCGGTACAATTAAAGACATAATTCCTCGCTACCGGACCATGAAAGGCAAGAAGGTCATCCGTCGTTTTGGGTGGGACTGCCACGGTTTGCCGGTAGAATACGAGATGGAAAAAGAACTGGGTATTTCGGGCAAGAGCCAAATTGAGTCCTATGGGGTTGATAAGTTTAACGAGGCTTGCCGCGGAATAGTACTGCGTTATACCGGGGAATGGGAGAAAACCGTCACCCGTATGGGCCGTTGGGTCGATTTTGAAAACGACTACAAGACCATGGACCCAGACTATATGGAGTCCATCTGGTGGGTCTTTAAGTCCCTTTGGGAAAAAGACTTAATCTACGAAGGATACTACATTCTACCCTATAGTCCGGCTCTGGCAACTCCCCTTTCAAACTTCGAAGTCAACTTGGGTGGATATAAAGAAGTTCACGACCCGGCTATAACCGTTCGATTCAAAATTAAGAATTCCCAGAACACCACTCTTCCTGTTGAGGGCTCGACCTATTTCCTCGCCTGGACCACCACCCCCTGGACCTTGCCCAGTAACCTGGCCCTGGCCTTGGGGCCCGAAATCACCTACGCCCTTGTTGAAGACCGAGCCGACCCCACCACCTCGTACATCCTCGCCGAGGAACGAATTTCGGACTACTATAAGGACCCCTCGGAGTACAAGGTTGTTCGTACCTACCAAGGAACCGAGTTGGCGGGGTGGACCTACGAGCCCATTCTTCCCTATTTCGCCGAGTTGGCCGAACAGGGGGCTTTCAAGACCTACAACGCCGAGTACGTAACCACCCAAGATGGATCGGGTATCGTCCACATCGCTCCGGGATTTGGTGAGGACGACTACCAGGTGCTAAAGGATTCGGGACTTCCCATCCTTGTACCTATCGACCCCGAGGCGAAGTTTCTGGCCGAGGTGTGGGACTTCGAAGGAATCTACGTAAAAGACGCTGACAAGCTCATCATTCAAAAGCTGAAAGAAGAAGGAAAGCTGGTAAAGCGCGAAAACTACCTTCACCCCTATCCCCACTGTTACCGGACGGGAAAACCCCTCATTTACCGGGCTATATCTAGCTGGTTTGTGCGCATCGACAAAATTAAAGACGATATGCTGGCCGCCAACGATACAATTCACTGGATGCCCGGTCACCTTCAAAAGGGACGGTTTGGAAAATGGCTCGAAAACGCCCGGGACTGGGCAATAAGTAGAAATCGCTACTGGGGTAACCCAATTCCGATTTGGAAGTGCGACGTGTCCGGGGAGGTGGTTTGTGTCGGTAGCCGAGACGAGCTGGCAGCCCTGAGTGGTCAAAGACCCGAGGACCTCCATAAACACTTTGTGGACGACATAACCTGGCCCAGCGCTGCGGGGGGCACCTTCCGTCGAGTTCCCGAGGTACTGGACTGCTGGTTCGAGAGCGGGGCCATGCCCTACGCCCAGAGCCACTACCCATTCGAAAACAAAGAGACCTTCGAAGCAAACTTCCCTGCCAGCTTTATCTGCGAGGGGTTAGACCAGACCCGAGGATGGTTCTATACCCTCACTGTCCTGGCTGCGGCGCTGTTTAAGAGCCCTCCTTCCAAGGCGGTTGTGGTAAATGGACTCGTTTTGGCCGAAGACGGACGGAAGATGAGTAAGTCTGCCCGGAACTACAGCGACCCGGTCAAGGTAATCGATACGTTCGGGGCCGATGCTCTGAGACTCTTTTTAATGAACAGCGGGGTTGTTCGAGCCGAAGACCTCAAGTTCAGCGACGAGGGGGTCAAGGAAGTTCTCAAGCAGGTAATCCTACCCCTCTGGAACGCCTACAGCTTCTATGTTACCTACGCAAACATCGATAAGGTCGAGCCTGACCAGGCCCCCGATAACCCCGATAATCCCCTTGATAAGTGGATCCTTTCGGAAACCGAATCCCTGGTAGAGCAGGTGACTGCTGCACTCGACGATTACGATCTTCAAAAAGGGTCCGAACCCCTGGTGGCGTTCATCGATCAGTTGAACAACTGGTATATCCGCCGCAGTAGACGTAGGTTCTGGCGGAGCGAGAACGATAGCGATAAGGGTCAGGCCTACCAAACCTTGTACACCGTACTCCTTCGACTGGTTCAGGTTGCTGCCCCCTACATCCCCTTTATAACCGAGGAAATCTACCAAAACTTACGGAAGCCGACCGACCCCGAAAGTGTTCATCTTTGCCAGTACCCGGAGGTCATTACACCCCGGCGAGACCTGGCCCTGGAGAGAAAAATGCGAACTACCCAGGAAGCAGTACGCATGGGTCGGGCAATTCGGAGCCTGCACAACCTCAAGATTCGACAGCCCCTAAACGGACTACATTTGGTAACCAAGGACCGGGATGAAAAAAATATCCTCATCGAAATGGAAGACATTATTCGTGAGGAACTCAATGTGAAGGAAGTTATCTTCCGAGACAATGAAGAGGACCTGGTCGAGTATTCTGCCAAGGCAAATTACCGAACTCTTGGTAAGGCCCTGGGTAAGGATATGAAAATAGCTGCAGATAGGATAGCCGAACTTACCGCCTCCGATATTCAGGGCCTCATGGAAGGGGCAACCCTCTCGTTAGACCTTGGTAGTCAGACCATCGACCTCACCGTGGAAGATATTTTGGTCCAGAGGGAAGAAAAGCAAGGCCTTAAGGTCCTAAACGAGGGAAGCCTCACTGTAGCTCTGGACCCGGTGGTAACCCAGGAGCTGAAACACGAAGGGCTGGTTCGGGACCTGATTCGGGGAATTCAGAACCTGCGCAAAGACAGCGGTTTGGAAGTGAGCGACCGAATTTCTTTGGATCTGTACTTGGAAGGCAATCTCAAGGAAGCGGTTGAGAGCTTCGAGGACTACCTCATGGAAGAAGTTCTGTGCGAGCGCATTACCTATTCCTCCAGTCCCTTGCCGGAGGTTCTTGAATCCGGCGAGGCGGTCTGTAGCCTGACGCTGCAGAAGCTTTCCTAGGTCTTTGTAGGTGGGTCGGCTCTCCTGCCTTTCCCGAACCCGCTGGTTCGGGGCTCGCCTGGTCCTAAGCCTTAGCCTTTTCGTACTTTTGTCTGGATGTGCAACCTTGACCCAAGCTTCCCAGGCAAAGAGTGTAGATCTCTTGCCTTCTATTCCTGATGGGGGGCTTTTCCTTGGCCGAGATGCTTTTGTCGCCTTAGGCGAGTCGATATCTTTTGCATTTGACCGAGTTCAGCGGGTCTATCTTGCCCAGAGTACCACCCTTCCCCGGCCCTTTGGAGAAGGTGGAAGTCTGGTTTTGATTCACGGACGGTTTCCCAGTTTTGTTCTTGAGTGGATCTTCGGGACTCGTTTTGGTATGCGTAAAGTTGAAGATACTAAAGATTTTGAAGCTGATTTTCCTCGCCATCGCATAATGGTACCTGGCCCACGAACCAATGTCGCGTTCATTCAGCTTCTCGGCGACTCGGTTGGGCAGTCATCTTCCGCCGACTTCACGGAATCGATAGAGTCCCTCGAATCCCTCGTCATTTTTGATGAGGGAACCTTTGGCCTCTATTTTCAACAGCCGATTTTGGGCAAAGGTGGTGAGTTTCTTGGCCAACTCTTCGGTCCGGCACCCTGGGCGGGCGAGCGGGTTGGTTGGTTCCGGATTCCTTTGGATGTATCAGCAAGCCCCTTTGGTATTGGGGGAGTGGAACTCGATGTTCGGCGGAACCCGGGAGAGGATGATGGGTCTTGGACCATCGAGTCTCGGCTTGTGCACCTGGGAAGCGCCGAGGATCAGCGACGAAATCAACGGGTCTTTGGGAGCACGCTTCGATTGCTTACCCTGGGGATGGCGAGTCAGGGGCTCCTTGCCCAGGACGCTATGGCCTTGCGCCAAGAGGCCAACTTTGGAGCTAACCCAGTGAATGTGCCAAACCAAGGACTTTTTACCCTCACCGAGGTCGAAGACTTGCGAATTTACCCATCCCAGGTAGAAGCAGTCCTTCGAACCCTGACCCAATTTTTGGAGGCCCCATGAAAATAGGACTTATTGATTACGACGCTGGAAACCTCACCTCGGTGGTTGCCGCCCTTCGACATCTGGGTGCCGATTATCAGGTGGTAACCGACCCAAAGGCATTCCCAAGTCTCGACAAAATTATTGTTCCTGGGGTCGGCGAAGCTCGGTCTGCTATGGAACACCTCGACCGAACCGGCCTGGGACAGGCAATAATCGAGTTTGCCAGCCGGGGGAAACCCTTCCTGGGAATCTGCCTGGGAAGCCAAATAATCTTAGACTACTCTGAAGAACGTCAGACCCCGGGGCTCGGCATTGTACCCGGTCGGTGTAAGTCCTTTTTGACCGAGTACCGGCGACAAAACCTGCCAGACAAAGAATTCAAGATTCCCCACATTGGGTGGAACCAGGTTCGTGTTATCCCGGGAGATGGCATCGGTACACGCCTGTTCGACGGTATTCCCGATGGACGAAGTTTCTATTTCGATCATGGATACTATAACGTACCGGCCGAATCCCAGTGGGTTATTGGTCAGACCGACCATGGAATCACCTTTCCCGCGGCCTTTGGCAAAGACAATCTTGCAGCCGTTCAGTTCCATCCGGAAAAATCTGGCATCTACGGTTTACGCCTCTTCGATAATTTCCTTAAACGGATTTCCTAAATTTGGTGCCCGATTCTTATCCCCCAAAGGAGGGTATATGCTTGAAAAACGAGTTGTAGTCTGCCTCGATGTTCGAGACGGCAAAACCACCAAGGGTGTAAAGTTTCAAGGCAACGTCGACATCGGTGACCCCGTGGCCATGGCCAAAAAGTACTACGAAGAAGGCACCGACGAATTGGTCTTCTACGACATCACCGCGAGCTCCGAGGGCCGGGGTATCATGATCCAGGTCGTCGAACAGGTAGCTAGTCAAATATTTATCCCCTTCTCGGTCGGTGGGGGGATTTCTTCGGTCCAGGATATGCGCCGGGTCATCCTGGCCGGGGCCGAGAAAGTTTCGGTCAACTCCCAGGGGGTCAAAAACCCGGCCATTATCGAAGAAGGGGCCAGCCTCTTTGGCAGTCAGTGCATCGTGCTTGGTATGGATGTCCTGGCCGACAAGGACTTTCCCTCGGGGTACCGGGTCGTCATCAACGGGGGCCGGGTCCCCACCCAACTCGACGCCCTGGAATGGGCCCTAAGGGCCGAGGCTCTGGGTGCCGGAGAGATTGTACTCAACTCTATCGACACCGACGGCATGAAAAACGGTTACGAACTGACTATAACCCGACGAATAAGCGAGGCGGTACGAATTCCGGTTGTGGCCAGCGGTGGGGCTGGGCGGCCCGAGCACCTGGCCGAGGTTCTCACCAAAGGCAGGGCCGATGCGGCCCTTATTGCCTCTATGGTGCACTTTGGGGACTACACGGTGCCAGGCATTAAGGCCTATTTGGCCGGCCAGGGGGTACCGGTGCGGACCGACTGGGGGAGTGGGGTACGATGATAATTTTGTCTAGGTATAAGAAAAAATAAAAAAGTCTAAAACTATTGGGCCCAAGACCTAGCGGAAATTTGGAAAACCGATACAGAGTTCCAGGCCCGGGTGCAGAGGGGACGAAATGTATTACAAAGTCGGATGGATGAAGAAGTAGCGAACAAAGCCAACAAACCCAGAATATCCAGAATCAACTAACCCAGGCATTAAATACCTGGGGACCTCCTATGTTTTACGTCAAGCTCCCAGTCCAATTAATTCAAATTTATAGTACTTCAGCTTCGCAAGTCTTTCTTTTAGCTCGCTGT
>JAACWS010000047.1 GCA_009991955.1 Spirochaetales bacterium | reverse complement strand
TTATTTTTATGAGTCTCATTTTTGCGGGGTGTGGGGATCCTTTGACTTCTTTTGGTGTGTTTGAGGCGTACGTGGGGAGGAATTTGATTGAGAATATCGAGTTCCGTTTAACACCGGTCACAGACTGGGTGGAATCTGCAAGTTCAGGACCTCTCTACCTAGAAACTACTGACCTGGGTCTAGATGGCCCAGCCGGTGAGCCGGCTCTAAGACTGGAAAGCTTAAATCAGCTAGTAGATGGAGATTTTCCAGCTGGACTACCAGCCTTTTGGGATTCAACACCAATTGCGACCCCTATGACAGTTGACAACATTCTTCCAGCATCGGGGATACGTTTTACCCGAACCTCTCCAGAACAATTTATTAGTGTAGATTTGTTTGATGTAAATAATCTCGCAACTTCTGATGTCCCCCTCGGACAAAGACAATTTAGAGTGAACATTCGGTTTCAAATGGACTTTGCGCTTCCGGATGAACGTTTTTTTGGTTTAGTACAAAAAGAACTAGATTTAACCAATGTACTTTATGTCGAAGATACTCCCTCACTTAGTGCTCGTAATTTTCCGATGAATCAAGCCCAACTAGTAAGTGTCACTGGAATTGCGCCCCAGACAAGTTTTGAGAGAATCCTCATAGGGGGTGAACTCTCTAGAGAAACGACTATTTACTCTGTTCGTGTCCTTGAAGATGACTCGAGTAAATACTACATAGAAACTGTTTTGCCAAAAGTACCTTCTATCGACAGTTTACCGTTTCCGGAGCAAGGAAGGTTCGAATTTAGTTTCTCCGCCCGAAGACATAATGCCTTGGCTGCAAATAGATTTCATGCGGATTTTGTTTCGGTCGAAATGATTCCATATAGTGTAAACAAGCCAGAAAGTGGGTTTATCGATGTCAGCAGCGCTACTGACAGTAGCTGGACACGTTATACGGTCTCAGTACCAAATCCGTTAGGGACGGAACTAAGGGAAATGAACGACGATGATCAGGCATTGATCATTCGTATTTACCCCTTCAGCTCGGGAGTTGTAGATGCAGGAACTATTGAGTTATCTAATCCTGAGCTATATTTCTTTCCCGAATAGTCGCAAAAACCTACTTCGTAATACTTAGTAGTCCCGAATCCTTTAAGGTCGTACAACCAATACTCGTCTGAACTCATCTATTCCGGGAGCTACGATTCTAATCATATATACGCCGCGTGTTACAATTCGACCTTGAGCATTTGTTCCATTCCAAGTCAAGGTATAGCTACCAGCTGCTTGGGGTCCTCGTTGCAGTACTCGAACTAGATTCCCATCCAACGTGAATACCGAGACAGTTACGAGTCCGGGATTGTGCAGGCTATACACTAATGCGGTTGTATCACCGGCAATAGGGTTAATTACGTTATTTACTATAGTTACCCCTGCCCGCTGGGTTATTACTCCACCTACTTGGAATCTCCATGGTATAACTGAAGTGGGTGTTTGAGGGTTTTGAACCCAACCAACCGGTTTTGTTCCCAGTTCAAACATGAATTCAATAGTATTTCCATCAACCATATCGGGATCGGAGGCCGGAATCCTGAAGTTCCTAAGCGCTCCTGCGATGCCAGTTTGTTGTGCGGCTCGGGCCTCTATATTAGTTTGGGGAGTAAAGCCCAGTACCTGGCGCGTTGCCCAAAATCCGCCGGGTGACTTGACCGAATTGGAAACCTGTCCGTCGTAAATCAAACTCAATGACAATCCGGTAAACCCTGGGGCCGTGATTTCGGATTGAATTGTTATATCCTGATCCCTTAGAGTCCCGGAACCATCGAACACCCTCAGGGGCTGGAAGGGTTGTCCGGCTCTAGAATCTGGATCTGTGTACCCATCCAGAGCGTAAATTGGAACTACTGCTCCTGTGGCAATATCGGAAAGCGGCCGATTGGTCGGATCGGGATCAGCGATTCCAGTTTCGCTAAAGATACTATCCAGATCTATGTTCAAGATACCTGCAACCAAGTCATTCTCTGTGAGAGGATCTTCAAACTCCAGATACATTTCCCACACCCCACCATCGGGTTCTTGACGCAGGATCTCAAACCCTGTCATAGGACTGATAGCTCCCCCATGTCTAGTGAGCGTGAACATAGAAGCATTGGTTAATGTACTCAGGACTTGGTCGCTATATGCTGGCTTGTCAAACTCGACGTAAATGCGTTGACCACCAACCGCACCTAGGGCAAGAATTATCCGAGGCGGTGCAGGGTCAATCGCCCGGAGGTAGGCAACAGAGGCTCGAAGCAGATTGCCTGCCAAGTCGGTAAGAAAGGCTTGAGAATGATCGTAAGAAACCAACAACTGAGTCAGGGGACCGAAACTATAGCTTTCAGCAATGGTCAAAGTATAGTAGGGGTCATTCTGGACGTTGATGATGAAAGGAGGTACGTCATTAAACAATGCGTTCCCTACATCGGTTCCAAAAGTTCGAGTAAACTGTGGAGCGCCCAGGAATCCATCGGCGAAAACCTCGAACGCGTCCGCTTTGTTTACAATGCCATCACCTTGGAATCCAGCTCCGTCGGTTTGCGGAAAGCTCATCGCGCTATCTCTAATTCCTCGCACATTTATAGGAGTGCGTGGTAGATCCATATGGGGATTATTCAATGAGTCGGTTGGGTCCCATGTAGCGTTTTCTGATGCATTATCCTGAATAAAAAATTCGAGCCGGTTAATTAGACCAGAAGGTACCGTCGAGCGGGCGACAATCTCATAGGCACTAACTCCAAATTCCGAGAAATCTGGTGGATCGGTATCCCAACCGAGGGCGGTCGAAATAACGGGTATTGTTGCTACAGCTGATCCGGTCGGTTGTATTTCCCCTGAGCCAGGTACTGGTTGGATTATAACGTTGGCTTTTGGATATAGATTTGTACTAAGCTCGAGGAAATTACCAAGGGCATCTAAGATATTTTCTCCAATGCCTCCCGCATGGGTATCTCCAACAATAGTAACTTGCTGACCCACTGGATCTGGCAAAAATTCCATATATCCTGGCCAATATCTTATTCCACCATCTTCGAAACTAAACCCTTTTGTGACCAGGGTTAGTCCATGATCACCTGATGGATTCATGACTCCAGTTCGAAAAAGACTGTTCGTTACCTGACGATCGTTCGGATAAGTTGGGTCAGGTGGGTTAACTTCCCGACTATCTCGTACAAAATTATCAGGACTAGGATTTGGAAACTCCAAGAGCCCCGATACCAATATATTCCCAGCTGATTGACGCATATCAAAGCCATATTGATCTTGATTACCGACTACAGGATCCAAGGTTGCCCTAAGATTGTTTGCTGCACCACCGATCAATAGTCCTGGCTGGGAATCATGGACATCCACTGGTTCAGAAAACCGAAAGTGGAAATAATTATGTGCATCGTAAGCTGGAGGATTCGGTTGATCTGAAACATGAGGAGCGCGTCCAACATGAACAGAGATTAATGTAGGCTGAGTTTCATCGGTAGTTCCGTCAAAAACTGTTGCACCATTGTAATTATAATTGACCCCGAAACCGTTACCCCCAAAGGCACGTAGTACTCCCTTTACCATTGAGATATCTGGAATAGATGTTCGTTGAGTAGGTGGTTGCGTAACTGCGACATCAGGTGGACTCCGCCCACGATCGGTACTATTTGGATCTCCAGGGCTGGAACCCGTTGCGTCGGTATTCCATCGATGGTCGTCATTTAAAGGATCGATTTGATCTAGTTGTACATAGATCACGGATAACTCACCCTGCCCATCGGTTGGTTGGGTTAAGGTTCCATTCCCTTCGACTTGGGTAAAGACGTTTGCAAAAGCATTGGCTCCATTTGAAGATAGAATCTGATTCACTGCGGCACTAATTTCATCATCAGAATTAACAACGGGTTGATTAAAGGTAATTCGAATTACATCGTCGTAAATAGTCTCAGCACTATCGATTTCTAAGGGAAGGAAGTTGATGCCTGTGGCTCCTGGATAGGTCCAAATGGTGTTTCCTCCACCGTTGGTAACACCATTGTTGGTTCTTCCAGTAGGATCTGTTGGTGCTACAGAGGGCTCTGTAGCACTAACAATTCCGCCAGTAACCTGAGCATTGGTGATAGTAGACCGGAAAACCACTGAATACTCATCACCAAAAGTACTATTATTGCCAGGCCCTAGAAGGGTACCTGTGTTAGGTTGAACTTCTAGATTCCAGTTTCCGCCTCCAACTAAATTGAGTCCATGAGCATACAAGTTGGCACCCACACTGATGGTACTACCCGCTGGAAGAGTCAATTGGCCCGTAGGATGATTTGCCGTTGGATTTACAGGAATGAGACCACCATCATTAGGAAAATAAGCCAGGGTACCAGGATAGGCAAAGAATATATTTCCTGCACTTGTAGTAGCTCTATCGGCATCAAGAGGATTATAGGTAGCTCCAAATAGTACCATATCATCCAATGTCGTTAATGTTTGGGAATTGAGATTGAGGGTTCCGCGATAGAGAATAAATCGATTCACCCTGAGATCTCTTTGAAGAGTTAAGGTTGATCCTAGGGCATCTACATATACATCTTGAGCAGAAAAATTTAGTTCGCCAAGCGGAGTACCCGTAATTGATCCTGCTGATAACAAGCGGACATGAAGGAATGCATCTGTAGAGCCCACACCATTATCGAAGGTCAGTTGACCAGTACCAACATCAAAGACTAGTATCCAATTATTGCTAACATCATCGGCATTGATTATATCTGTAAATGCTACTGGGCTGTTTAGTGTATCAAGAGTGAGATTTGCTTCAGCAATTACTTGTCCATCCATGGTTATCCCAGCAGTACTATCAATGGTGGTCGTATGGGTCCCATTGGTCCGGATCGTCCCTGCTGTAACTGCTTGTACTCCTGCCGTGGTCACATCCCCACCAAACCGGACACTGGTTCCACTCACCACCGTTAGG
>JAACWS010000046.1 GCA_009991955.1 Spirochaetales bacterium | reverse complement strand
TGCACACCAGGTGGGCCATGAGATGGGCGTAGTTGATGGTCTTTTGGGTGTAGTAGTCCAGGTGGAAGGTGCGGTAGCCGAAGGTACGAACGCACTTCTTGCAGAGCAGTAGCGGGTGACCTTCCCGATGACCTTAGTGTGGTAAATACCGTGGTAGGTGAACCAGGAGTTACCCGTTGGGGGAGTGTGAAAGTAGGTGCAAGATTTGAAAAATACGTTTTTTCCCACAGGGTTTGGGGCACTACTAATTGGTTTCCAGTGGCGAACTTCGACCCCTCATTGTAGCCACAAAAAATCGTTTCAACGCACCCTTTGAAGCACCAACCTTCAAGGAACTGGGTTACGACGTCGAGTTGACCGTATTCCGTGGCCTTGCTGGTCCTGCCAGCATGCCCGCCGAAGCGGTTGCTTACTGGAGCGACATTATGCGACAGGTGAGCGAGAGCCCCCTCTGGAAAGAGAACTACCTCGACAAGTTCCTTCTGAACGGCTACTACCTGCCCGCTGAAGAAGCAATTGGGTATATGCGCGATTTCGAAGTACTGTACACTCGCTAAAAACCCGCACTGATAGTACACTATTCCCTGGGCTCGACAGAATTTTGTCGGGCCTAGGGTCATTTCTTGGAGAGCCCTATGCAACGAATTATCAACAATCCCGACTTCGTGGTCGAAGACATGCTCAAGGGCTTTTTTAAGGCCCATCGGGATATCGTCGCGTCCACCAATAATCCTCGGGTCGTGAAATACAAGTACGCCCCAGTCAAGGGGAAGGTCGGAATTGTCACCGGCGGTGGTAGCGGTCACAAGCCAGCCTTTGCCGGATACGTTGGCAAAAACCTTGTTGACGCCGTAGCGGTTGGAGAGATTTTTAGCTCTCCTACAGCCAAGTCCTTCTACGATGCCATAAAGGAAGTCGATGCAGGCCAAGGGGTAGCTGTGCTATTTGGAAACTACGCCGGCGATACCAGGAACGTACGCATGGCGAAAGAAGAAGCCGAGGACGATGGAATTGTGGTAAAGACCGTCCTGGCCAATGACGATGTTCCGAGTGGACCAAAAGACCAGCCCCAAAAGCGTCGGGGAGTAGCTGGCGAAGTGTTTATGTGGAAAGTTGGTGGAGCAAAGGCCGGTCTTGGCGGTTCTCTCGACGAAGTCATCGCCGCAGCCCAAAAAGCAATCGATAACAATCGGAGTGTAGGTATCGGCCTTGCCCCCTGTACAATTCCTGCCAACGGAAGACCGAATTTTCTCATTGAACCGGGCATTCGGGTCCAAAAACTAGAAACCGCCGACAAAATGGCGGAAATGTGTTTAGATATCATTCTACCCGATCTTCCTTTTGGCAAAGGAGATGAGGTTGCGGTTCTGGTCAGTGGCCTCGGGGCAACACCGGTCATGGAGCAGTACATCTTCTTCAATCGAGTTGCCGAAGTTCTCGAAGAAAAGGGAATGAAAATGTACAAACCCTATGTAGGAAACTATTTTACCAGTTTAGAAATGATGGGAATTACCCTCACCATTATGAAACTCGACGAGGAGTTAAAAACTCTTCTCGATGTCGACGCCTATTCTATGGGATTCAAACAAGGATCGGCCCAATGAGTAATCAAATAAAGAATGCTGAAGGTCTCAAAGTTTTTACTGCCCTTGTCGATGTCATTCACGAGAACCGAACCTACTTGTCGGATATCGATGGAAAGATTGGTGACGGCGACCACGGAATCAACATGGATAAAGGTTTTCAAATCGCAGGCGGTCGAGTCGAGGCTAGCACATCCTTGAGTGACGCTTTGTTGATCCTTGGAAAAACCCTCTTGTTGGAAATTGGTGGTTCTATGGGACCCCTCTACGGTCAGTTTTACAAGGCCATGGCCAAGGAAATAAAAGAGTCCGAGTTCATCGGTATTCCCGAATTTGCCCGGATGCTTCGGGCCGGGTATACGGCGATTCAAAACCTGGGAGAAGCAAAACCCGGGGACAAGACCCTGGTCGATACCCTGGATCCGGCAACAGCTGCCGCCGAAAAAGCCGCAGCCGGGAACGTTCCTTTTCCCCAGGCAGCCCAAGAAATTCTTACCGCTGCCGAAGCCGGCTGGAAATCCACCGAAGACATGGTCGCAAAAATTGGTCGCTCCAGTCGTCTGGGCGAAAGAAGTAGGGGCGTGCTCGATGCGGGTGCAACCAGCTGTTACCTCATGATTAAAGCGATGCTAACCACTATGCAGGAGCTCATGAAATGAAAATTGCAATTGGCTGCGACCCCAATGCGGCAGGGCTAAAAACCGAAATTATCGAAGAAGTTCGGTCCCTGGGCCACCAAATCGACGACTTGGGTTCCGATGACCCTATCTACCCAAATGTAGCTTTTGATGTAGGCAGGGCCGTCGTCGATGGAAAGTACGACCGGGGCATTGTGATGTGTGGTACGGGAATTGGCATAAGTATCGCAGCAAACAAGGTTCCTGGGGTGTACTGTGCTTTGGTAACCGATGCCTATCAGGCCGAGCGAGCTGCCCTCAGCAATAATGCCAACCTTATCGCCCTCGGCCAACTGGTCACCGGAACAAAATCAGCCCGGCTCCTGGTTCGTACCTTTCTTGCCAACACACAGAATTTCGATACCACGGGTAGTAGTGCACCGAAGGTCAATAGGATCGTTGAGTTCGAGAAGGCTGGGAAGTAGGATTTTTGATTCGCGACAGAATATCGTCTGCGGGTTCCTCTTGGAACCATATTAACCACCTAAGGCCTTCTTGCCCTCGTTTCTGGGTCAAAATACCCCAGCAAATTTTCCCTTCAAATTTTCCATTGATTCTTCTTGACCCACTTTTTGTTTGGCCTTCTCTCGATTTACCTACAAACTGGAATGGGTTGGCACGAAGCTCTTTACAACTAAATCTTTATTATAAAAGAAAATAGATACTATCAACCGAGGACTATCATCCAATATTCGATACTTGGCACACCTTTTGCTTGATGATTATCAAGAAATCTTAAAGTCAGGAGGTGTACCATGACACTACAACGAGTTTTTCCAAAGCGGGTCTACGATCCCTGGTCCGACCTGCGAAGCCTGCAGGAAGAGATCAACCGGCTCTTCGATTTCGACGGAAATTCGGTGACCGGGCTTTTTGACCGTAATGCAACTCCAGCGGTCGATGTTGTCGAAGGGGACGATCAGGTTCAGGTTCTATGCGAGCTTCCAGGAGTCAATCTAAAGGACCTAGAGGTAACGGTTACGGGCAATGTTCTCACGATTAAGGGAGAAAAAAAGCTCGATCGGACGGCCAAAGATGGAGGGAATTATCGACAAGAAATGTGGGAAGGGAGTTTTCAGCGAACGATTTCTCTTCCCGAAACCGTCGATGGTGCCCAAGCGAGTGCAGAAATGAAAGATGGAATTCTGGCCCTTCGGGTACCAAAGCGTGAAGAAGCCAAGCCCAAGCAGATTTCGGTAACAATTCATTAGGAGGAAGACCATGGACGACACTACCATCCGAGCCCGCTACGATATTCGTCGGGAGGAAGACCAAGTTTCCCTGGTTCTGGAAATGCCGGGAGTAGAAAAAGAAGCGTTGGATATCAAAATCGAAGGGGATCATCTCCTTGTCGAAGGAAGCCGGAGGCTTCCACAAATTGAAGGCCGACCCGTTCTGCGGGAAATCCGACCAAATGATTATCGTAACGTCTTTACCCTGGACGAGACTATAGACCGAAATAAAATCGAAGCCCAACTGAGAGATGGCCTGGTTACGGTGAGTCTTGGAATACGGGAGGCCCAAAAGCCCCGCAAAATCAAGGTTATTGCCCGTTAGGGAATGCTAATTCCAGTCGGCTTCTTTTCCAAGGTCAGTCGTTGGAATAGTCGACCCAAATGTGAAACGAACCGGGCGTTGGGGACTGGAAAGGTGGTTCCCGCACTCGGTTCGAATCGATTGCTCGAAAGCCTCGAGAGAGGTGGCATTTTGCAGAAGTACCAAATCTTGGGGTACTAAAAATGCCTTGAGCCTCGGACCCTGGGGCCCGTCAAACACTCGAACCCGGGCCGCCTTGACTCCCGAAAGATTTTCAAGAAACCTTCGAATTTCTTGAGGATAGACGTTGTGTCCCCCAACCTGAACGGCCTGGTCCTTTCTTCCCTCGGGGATTAATTTCCGATCTCCTTCCCACGAAACTTCATCGGGCAGTTCTCGCACAAATAGCCCACCTTGCAAATCCGATCGCTCCAAAGTTCCGTCCTTCGCCCCCTGACGCCAATAGGGGAGAAGGGTAAAGGGTTCCTTCCCAGAGGAGCGAGTTCCTATACCTGCAGTCTCGCTTGACCCGTAAATTTCCAGGTGCTGCACCCCGATATCCTGGAGCCACGAGGCCTCCTCCATCCCCAAGGGTGCGGTAGAGGTCAACAACTGGACTCCCGGTGGCCACCCTAGTTCCCGATTTCTCCACGATCGTAGAATCTGCGGAACCGTAACAACCAAATCTCCCGGTTCGGGACGAAATCCCAAGGGACTCACCCTTAGAACAGGAAGAGAGGATAGCTGGGGGAGAAGAAAGGTAAAAAGGAAACCGTAAATATGGTGGCTGTCTACCAGGCTCACAATGCGCCGAAAGGGTGAAAGAATTGACATAAAAGTATTCACCTCTTCGATCAATAGCAGAAGGGGGTAGGTGACTCGATGAGGTTTTCCGGTGGAACCGGAGGTGAAAAAACCAATTTCTTCTTGCCAATGGGAAAGCGATCGCTCAAGGATTTCCGCCCAGCGGCTTACCGAAGGACGGCCCAGAAGAAGATCTTCCAGGCCGCTTTTTTGAATGCCAAAGGCATCTGCATACATCCCCCCTAGGGTCACCAGTTCCAAGGAATCGGCAAAAACCGGTTCACGAGAAATTAAGGTGTCCGGCTTCCACTGATCCCGAGGTGGGGAAGATCCCCCCCTCATACGACCCAGATGAAAGGTCAGAAAATCAAAGGTAAGACTTTCGAGACGAGGGCGAAAAAAAATCAAATTCGCTTTACAAAAATGTAGTAGCCTTCACCAACCTGGGCTTTCATCATGTGAACTTTTACCTTGGTGGGCTTCATGTTGTAATCAAAAACGTATTCAAAAAGAGTATTTAAGCTTCCATCTTTAAGACCCTTCTCAAACCGACCGTAGAATTCCGGCTGATTTGTGCAAGGGGCAACTTCGCGGAAAAAACTCTTTCCAATTACTTCGTCGGGGTTTCGCCCGGTAATTTCGCCCTCGGCTTGGTTGTAGGAAAGTATCATTCCCTTGTCATCGATCTTAATCGCCCCAAAGGCCAGATCGTTAATTTTGTCATCGCCCAATTTGGCCATGACGTTTCCCATATCATCTGCACCGAAGTTTACAACTTCCATATATGACTCCTTAGTCGTATTCTCGCTCTATGAAAATACTAATACAGACTATCGATGACAAGTTTTTAGACCTCGAAACCTTTTGGCAACTTTCTAAGGGTGGAGGAATCGTTCAATGGGATTCGGAGCTCCGGGCCCGGGGCGAGGAAAGCCGCCAAGTTCTTCGTTCTCTCTTAGACCAGAACTTTCATCTCTACGGAATTACCACGGGATTTGGACAGCAGGCCGATTTACGCTTTTCTTTTGGCCAAGAGAGCCTTCTTCAAGCAGCCTTAGTCGATTTTCATGGGGCAGGCGTTGGTCCGGTTTTAAGCTACGAGGCGAGCAGAGCGATTTTCTTGGCTCGAATCATGAGTGTTTCCCGTGGTTTTTCGGGAATTCGTCCAGCCCTGGTCGATTTTATGATGCGATTATTTAACGCTGGTGTAGCTCCGGTTATACCCGAGCTCGGTAGTGTTGGTGCCAGTGGGGACCTTACTCCCTTGAGCTATCTGGCCGCTCTCTTGTCGGGCCAAAGAGAAGGCTGGTACCAGGGTCGACGGCTACCGGCGGCAGAAGTCTTGGGAGAGCTCAAGGAAGAACCGTGGACCTGGCAAGGGAAAGAGGCTTTGGCAATTCTGAACGGCACCGGTGTTATGACCGGTATTGCGAGCCTTGCCTGGGCGGAAGTTTCTCACCTGGCCGATTGGGTTGATGCAATTACCGCTTTGGGGGCAAGTGCCCTAGGCCTTCCCGAGGAGCCGTATCTTCCCTTTTTACACCAGGTAAAAGGCCACCCGGGAAACCAGGCTAGTGCCCGTCGTATCCTCGAACTGGCTAAGCTATCGACTATCCCTATCGGCCATCCGTCGGCCTACGAGACCCAAGA
>JAACWS010000015.1 GCA_009991955.1 Spirochaetales bacterium | reverse complement strand
AACGTGGTAGGGGGGATGGCTCGGTCGAAGGGGCAGAGGCAGAGGAAAACCACGGCACACCTGGGGGCGATGGCACAACTAGGGGCCACGGCACCAGCGCGAGTCACGGTGCAGGCCAAGCTGCAGGAGCCGCCGGTCCGGGCGCAGGTTCGGGGGCAGGTTCGGGCGCAGGTTCGGGGGCAGGAGCCAGCGGTTTGAGCCCCGCCCAGCGAAAATGGAGAGAATCCTTCGCTCCCCTTACCCCCTTATGGGATGTACCCTACTTACCGTTAGATCCCCAAGATATTGGGCGAACCTACCAGGCGATTATTCGAATAAATAGTCAGAGTGGTAAGGGCGGAGTGGCCTACATTCTGGAACAAGAATTCGGTATTCGAGTGCCCCGGGCCATGCAGCCCGAACTGGGCACCCTAACGAACAAGGTAAGCGATCACCTGGTACGAGAACTGACGGTTACGGAAATTTTCGATATCTTCCAAAAAGAGTACGTCAATAGGCCCAGACCCTTCGAGTTATCTACCTATAATCTAACCCGGCAAGAAGATCATCGGGTACGATTTGAGGGTGCAGTGACCAGGGACGGTTCCCGGCTCGAACTTTCTGGGTACGGGAATGGTCCAATCGACGCCTTTGTCCAAGCTTTACAGGAGTGCTGCAGTATTCGAGTGAGTGTGGCCGACTACACCGAACAAGCAATTGGTACCGGGAGTGGAACCGAGGCCGCGGCCTTCCTATGCCTGGCCACCGAGAGTGGCAATAGGTACTGGGGCGTCGGCCAAGATACCGATACCTCGGGGGCTAATTTCGCAGCTATTCTCTGCGCGGTCAATCGGGCGCTCGCCGCGGGTGACACCCTGGGAGCTCGATGAAAAAAGTACTTATTGTCCTGGGAATTCTGGGATTCATTGGGGCTCTTGGTCTAGGGTTTGGATTTTTTGCCCTTTATCAAGGGTGGAATGCACCGCTGACGGTTTTAGACTCGGAGGAGCAGCGGGTTTTCACCGTAAGTCGGGGCGATGGTCCTGGAACCATTGCGGGAAACCTCCAAGAGGCGGGATTGGTAGATCGAACCTGGGAGTTCGAACTTCTGGTTCGATTTCGTGGGGTGGGTGGGCAACTCAAGGCCGGCCGTTACGCCCTGGAGCCCGGGATGACCCTCTTTTCGTTGGTCGATGATATTGCCCGGGGGCAAAGCCTTCCCGAGGATGTTGTGGTGCGAATCGTCGAAGGCCTCACCGTAGATGAAGCGGCCCTGGCCTTCGAAGAATCGGGGCTTTTTTCTGCAGTCGAATTTGTCGAGGCGGCGGTCATGGGGCCGGCTTTCGAGGATTTGCCAATACTTGCGGATCTACAAACCGGAGCCAGCCTGATTGGCTATCTTTTCCCCGATACCTATCGATTTCTTCCCGGTACCCCGCCAGATCAAGCGGTTCGGCGAATTCTCGAAAACACCGTTCGTCGTTTTGGGTCGATTGGCATTACCGGAACCAATATCCAGCTTGGCCGCATGACAAATTTGCACCAGGTTCTTACCTTCGCCAGCATTGTACAAAAAGAGACTCCTGTGGGGGATGAGGAACTGATTGCGGGGGTATTTTTTAATCGATTACAGAATGGGTGGCGTTTCGAATCCGATGCCACAGTGAATTTTATTTTGGGAACCAGTAAGCTTATTCCCACCGGCCAAGATATTCGGGTAAATCACCCCTACAATACGTATCTCATTACCGGTTTGCCACCCGGGCCCATTAACAGCCCCGGGCTCTCGGCCATTTCGGCGAGTTTAAAGCCCGCCGACCACGATTTCTTTTTCTTTCTGCATACCCCCGACCGGGTAACGATGATGTCTCGAACCTTCGAGGAACACCTGGAATACAGGGCTAGGTACTGGGAATAGACTTCAGCCTAAGGTACGCTTTTATTTCTAACAAAAAGAATATCGTACGGTGTCTGATGTCCCTAGAAAAGCGGCGACCAAAGTTGAGTACGGCGTAGTCGGCACTAACACCCTGGCCCATTCGCTCTTTGAGAAAGTGCCAGTGTCTACTGACCCAAAGGTACAGTTCACCCCGGCTAGATCCGGGCATAGCCTTCACCAGCCGGTGGGTATCGATGGCAAGGGTAACCGGTTCGTACACTTCTTCGAACCATGCGTACGCCGCGTCGGGGTAGCTCATTTCGAAGGGAATGGTCTTATTGGTATAGTATTTGTGTTCTTGAATATGGTTGAGTACTTCTGCGTACTCGGACTCGGACCCGAGGACAAAGTCTTCGTCCCGAAACTCCAGGTTTCCCCGGATTAGTTCATCAAAAAGATGGGCCTTCGATTTTGTCGTTTTCATCATGGGGGGAATATACACCTTAATCCAACAAAATACACGGCTTTTTTCATTTGTCAAGATTTTTCTAACTGAACATAAATGTTATATGAGTCTAACTTTTTTCGCTTGACCAAAGTCTGAATAGTTTATAACAATACTTAGGTACACCTATTACGAGAAAAAAGAGGAGCACCTAGTGCAAACAACAAGAACCCTTGCGAAATGGAATGCCCTTGGCGTTTTGTGTCTTTTACCTACCTTGGTTTTTGCCGGGGGAAATAGACAAACCCAATCGGAAACCCTGGTCATCTATTCCGGCAGAGGCGAAAGCCTTGTAGCCCCAGTTATAGAACGGTTTACCCAGGAAACCGGAATTGAGGTCGAAGTTCGTTACGGAGGCACGAGTGAGCTTGCAGTACTTCTTTCCGAGGAGGGGGACCGAAGTCCCGCAGATCTGTTCTGGGCCCAGGATGGGGGAGCCCTTGGGGGCCTAGCCCAGGATGAGAAGTTCCAAATCCTCCCAGATCAGGTAACAGAACTGGTTCCGGCGATGTACCGGGGAAGTCGGAACAGTTGGATCGCCACCAGCGGTCGGGCTCGGGTCCTAGCCTTTTCCCCCGAGAGAACCAGTCCCACTGACCATCCGCAATCGATCATAGATCTTGGACGACCAGAATATCGAGGTCGAATAGGATGGGCCCCGGCAAATGCCTCGCTTCAAGCCCAAGTTACCGCTCTAAGGGTAATTATTGGCGATGAGCGAACCGTCGAGTGGATCCATTCCCTTAAGGCAAATGACATCCAAGATTACCGCAATAACACTTCCCTCCTTGAGGCAATTGGGGCAGGTGAAATTGATTATGCTATTACAAATAACTACTACCTCCTGAGGTTCAAAGAGGCTACCCCAGACTATCCGGTTGAACAGGAGTTCTTTGTTCCCCGAGACCCGGGAAATTTGGTAAACGTAGCCGGAATAGGTGTTATTCAATCATCTACAAAGGGCCGAATTGCCCAACAATTTATACGTTTCCTTCTGTCTCCAGAGATTCAGACCTACTTCACCCGAGATATTGGAGAGTACCCTGTAGTATCGAACGTGTCGCCGGGTTCGAGACTCGAAAGTTTTCAACAGGTGCTGGACCGAGCTCCAACTATTGATATAGGCTCTCTATCGGATCTGGAAGGTACCCTTGAACTTATGCAAAGGGCCGGAGCACTGTAACTGGTATTGTGTGCACCAAAGCTTGTGGGAAGGTGTAAATTCCCTCGCCAAGAGGGCAAAAACGTCGGTTACTAGGTTCGGACGACCATAAATCTGGACTTTTTGATACTCCGGAGCAAAGGAATATTCGGTTCCCACAAGCTTTGGAGCACTAGCTAAGAGGTAGAATGATACGACAAAAAACCTTCGATCTATCCCCGCTAAAATCACCGGGGTTCCCCGTATTTTTAGCTCTTTTTCCGCTCTTTGGTTTTTTTCTCTTGGTTTTTCCCTTGGTCTATTTAGGGGTCCGAGCGTCGGAAGCTGATTTTGCCGCCCTTGGGGCGCTGGTATTTCGGTATCGAACCTGGGAACTGTTTCGAAACACTCTCGTTTTGGCCCTCTGTGTAAGTAGCCTTTCAATCATCATTTCCCTACCCTTGGCTTGGCTTACCGAAAGATCCAACCTCAAGGGGAAAAAAATACTTACCATTTTGGCCGTCCTTCCCCTAACAATTCCTGGATATGTCATGGCGTATGCCCTCCTTAGTCTTGGAGGAAATATTGGAGTCTTCTCTCAGGTCTTCGGCGTGCACGTGCCCCGACTTTCGGGCCTGGGAGGGGCGACCCTGGCCCTTACCCTCTACTCCTACCCCTACGTCTACTTGAACATTCGCACAGCCCTCGGGAATTTGGACCCTGGTTTAGAGGAGTCGGCTCGGAGTTTTGGTTTAACCGGGCGGCAGGTGTTCACTCGGGTTATTTTGCCCCAAATAGGGCCCGGCCTTCTGTCTGGCCTGGCGATTATCTTGCTTTATTCCCTTGGGGATTTTGGGGTCGTAGCCCTTATGCGATACCCAGTTTTTAGCTATGCGATTTACGTCCAATATTCTGGGGCCTTTAATCGGGTGTACGCCGCAGTTCTCTCGCTCATTCTCGTCGTATTATCCTTTGGAGTAGTCTACGGATTACGTTCCTTTCAAAAGAAAAGAGCCTATTCCCGAACCGGTGCAGGTGCCCAACGAAGGATAAAGATTTATCCTCTTGGTGGTTGGAAACCAATTTCGGTGGCCTTCTTGACCCTAGTGTTTTTTTTCTCTCTGGTTTTGCCCGCCGGAATCCTGGTTTTCTGGATATTGCAACTTAAGACTTTCGAGACCGGCCTCTTTGTTGCTTTCTTGGGTTCCTTTCGGGCCTCGGTCTTCACTGCCCTTCTCGCTGTCCTTATGAGTCTGCCTACGGTCTATCTGGCCCGACGATTCGTCCGACCCTTGACCCAGGGTCTGGAGACCGCAGGAGCTCTTGGGTACGGTATTCCTCCCGTCGCCCTTGGCTTAGGCTTAGTATTCTTTAGTTTGCTCGGAGCACGATTCTTGTATCAGACCCTTGGTCTCCTTGTACTTGGCTATACGGTACATTTTCTTGCCCTTGCCCAGGGGCCCATAAGAACAGCCCTACTCCAGACACCCAGAAAAATTGAGGAAGCTGCCCGTTCATTGGGCTATGGACCGGTGGCTGCTTTTTTTAAGGCCCTTGTACCATCGATTTTTCGGGGTATAAGCGGGGCGGCTATTTTAGTGTTTATCATGACTATGAAAGAGCTTCCCTTGACTCTCCTTCTGGCCCCAACGGGGTACTCAACCTTAGCGACGTCGGTCTTTACCCGAACAAGTGAAGCGCTCTATGCCCAGGCAGCTCCCTACGCCGCTGCAATTATTGGGTTTTCAAGTATATTTGTTGGGCTTATTATTCGACACGAAGGGAAGGGTAATGGAACTACTTGAAGTCATCGATATTACGAAATGGTTTCCCGGTGCCGACCATCCGGCGGTGGACGGAGTTTCGTTCCGAGTTGAACCGGGAGAAATTTTTGGACTACTAGGTCCTTCGGGGTGTGGAAAAACTACAACCCTTCGAATGATTGCTGGGTTTGAAAAGCCAGACGTCGGTCGGGTTTTTTTGAAAGAAGTGGATATTACCTACTGGGTGCCCGAAAAAAGAGGTACGGGTTTTATTTTTCAAGATTACGCCCTCTTCCCTCACCTAACGGTAGAAAAGAACATCGAGTTCGCCCTCAAAGCCCGTACAACTCCAAAGCAAAGGTCAGATATCACGGAGCTGCAGAAACTACTCGAACTACTCGAACTGCTCGAACTGACGGGGCTATCCAAACGGTTCCCCCACGAGCTTTCGGGGGGACAACAACAAAGGGTAGCTATCGCCCGGGCACTGGCGGCAAAACCAGCTCTGCTCCTTATGGATGAGCCCTTTTCGAATCTCGATGCGTCACTTCGAGAAACAACCCGGCGAGAGATTCGTTCAATTCTAAAAAAGGCGAACATCAATGCAATTCTGGTAACCCACGATCAAGAAGAAGCCTTGTCCTTCTGCGATCGACTGGCAGTAATGAACAGAGGCCGAGTAGAACAAATCGGCACCCCCGAAGAAGTCTACCTTCTTCCTCAAACTCCTTTTACTGCCCAGTTTTTAGGTAGATCAAACATGCTCAAGGGTACGGCCCACGGCGAGTCGGCGGACACCGAACTCGGACCAATAGCTATTACTCCACCCCAGATGGGCGACGTGCTCTTGAGTTTACGACCAGAACACCTGATCTTGGGTGCTGAGAGAAAATCGCCCCAAGAATTAGAAAGTGTAGTTATTTCGAAGGAATTTCGTGGCCACGACCTCACCTACCGAATTCGGTGTAACGATCGAATGTACCTGGTCCATACAGAGTACAAACATAATTTCGAGGTGGGGCAAAGGGTATTTGTTGGGGTACGGGAACCGGGAGTCGTATTAGAGTACCGCTAAGGGATCCTTGTGGCCCTGGACGCATACCACACATTGGGGCAGACCGTTCTCGCAGAAGTATCCTTCCGAATCGACCCAACGAACCTTTTCTCCTGGGCATTGGTCGTAATAATCCATGAACTTCGTCAGCCGATTTAGGACTACCGGAGCCATCGAATGTTCCATTTTACGGGCGTTTTCTTCGGCCAAGAGGGGGTTGAGAGCCAAAACCTGGGTAAGAAAACTTCGCAGCACCTTTTGCCTGCGATCTATGCCCCGGGCAACCTGCTCCCCCTTATCGGTGAGGGTAATAATATCGTAGGGGGCGTAGTTTACCAGATCTTTTTCCGCCAGACTGCGTAGGGCGCTGGTTACCGAGGGACCCTTCACGCCCATGGCACGGCTTATATCAGTCGCCCGGGCTGCTTTTTTTTGGATAACTATGTTCCAAATTGTTGTAATGTATTCTTCTAAACTCGCAGATAAATAGTGCTCTTCGGCCATAATGTTAGGGTAACCTTAAAAACTTAGATGGTCAATAATCCAGGGTCTCGGCCAGGGGCCGGCGCACCAATTCTTTGGTCGAAAGAAGTCCGCAGGCGGCTTGAATATCCTCGCCCCGACTCTTTCTAACCGTGGCTATGAGACCCTTGGACTTCAGGTAGGCTTGAAACTCCTCAATACGTTTTCTTGGGGTTCCAGAAAGGGGACTGTTTGGTATTGGATGAAAGTGCAGAAGGTTGATCCTACAGCGCAAGGGATTCAACAGTCGTACTAATTCCTGGGCATGGTCGGCAGTATCGTTAATCCCATCGAACAGTATGTACTCAAAACTCAACTTCCTCCGGGAAAAATCGTACTTTTTTAGAAGCTCCAGGACTGATTCGAAGGGATACACACTTTGAACGGGCATGAGTCGCTTTCGTTCCTCAGCAAAGGGCGAATGAAGGCTAATCGCCACATTAACCTCGGTTTCTTCCAGAAGTCGCGAAAGGCCAGGAAGGATTCCAATTGTAGAAACGGTAATTCTTTTCGAACTTAGGCCGTAACCTTCGGTGAATCCCTCGATACTTTTGAGAACTTCTTCGGTATTATCCAGGGGCTCACCCATTCCCATGTAAACAATGTGGGTAATGTCCAGAGACTCAGGAATACCCGCGTATTGCCCAAGGATCTCGCCCGCACTCAACTGGGTCTGCAGACCCTGGCGGGCGGTCATACAAAACAGGCAGGCCATCTTGCAGCCTCCTTGGGTACTTACGCAGAGGGTCTTCCGGTCGGTCTCGGGAATGTAAGCCGACTCAACATAGGTAGCGGTCGAGATCGGGTACAAGTATTTTTTTGTGCCGTCGGTACTTTCGTCGACTTTGGAAATGTCTATTACCTGGATTCGATATTCGTTCGACAGGTGGTCCCGTAGGCTCTGGCCAAGATTGGTCATCGCCTGCAGATTATGGATCCGGTGGGTATACATCCATTCGAAAAGTTGATTCCCTCGGTACTCAGGCTCACCTAGATTTTTAACAAGGTTTCGAAGTTCGGTTAGGGTGAGCCCGTACAGATTTCCTTTTTTTCGATCGTTCATTATCTCAGTCCCCTTCCCAATTTTAGAAATATACCTCAGAAACGATGCGATGAAAATCGACTCCCCGACCTAAGAGCAGGTCCCTCAGGTCCAGAATCATCGAGGTTGAACCACAAATCATAATCCGCTCAAAAGCCTTAAAAAAGGATCTATCCTGGGCATCAAGCCACTCGGTAATCCGGGGCCCGGAGTTTGTACCTTGGGTCACAAAGGGGTAATACTTCAAGAGGTTTCGCTCATTAAGATCAGAAAATATCTCCGATCCATAAAGATCGTCCTCGAGTTTATTCGACTGTAGTAGGGTTGGCCGGCTATTTGGGCCATACCACTTCGATTCTATGAGTTTTTGCATACTCAAGAACGGCGCAATACCAGTTCCTCCAGCAATCCAGAGATTCGATCCCTTTTCTGCCTCGAAAGCACCACCCGGACCGGCAACTTCAATTATATCTCCCGGTTTTAGCAATGAAAGCCGAGGAGTCAGCCGCCCTTCGGCCAAGAGAGTATAAAGGATAGTAATAGCTCGTTGCCCCGGCGGATTGGCAATGGAGTACATCCGAGGGTCGTCTAGGCCCGGAAGTCGCAACTGAACCCATTGACCGGGGACGTAGGGTAAAGACCAGTCAAGAACGAGTCGCCAACCCGCGAGCCCCCATCTATCGCTCGACAAAACTTGCGATCTGACAAAAATCACCCGAGAAATCCCTTTATCAACAAGGCGTATTGCAAAAATACAAAGGCTGGTTGATTCATAAGTCGATCTTTGTCGAGCAACCGGGCAGCCTCGAAGAGCTCGGGTGATGCATTGGGGTTGGATAGATAGGTTTGTAAGAATTCTGTCCGCTCGAGGCCCTGGATTTCCTGAAGAATCCGGTCTGCTTGGTTGCCTGCCATGGTCTCGATGAGCTGGACTAGTCCACGGCCAGGATCGCGAATGAAGTCGTAGTAATCCCGATGGATTCTCTCTTCGAGTCCCAAAATTATCCCAATTGCAAATGAGGCTTCCTGAACTACGGGCAAATTCCCTTCGAATCGATCAGCTATCCTATAAAGGACAGGTATACTCTCCCGATCACCCAGCATTCCAAGGGCCAAACTGCCATAAACCAGAAGATGCTGATCGGTAGTCGTCAGGAGTCGAGTCTCTATAGCTACCCGACTTTCTCTGTGCCCAAGCTCCCCCAGACCCGCAGCAGCGTTTCCGGCCAAGAGAGGGTCCGAACTATCGAGGGCCTTTTGGAGAATTGGAATGACCCGGGCCGAGCCTCGCTGGCCCAAAATACGAGCCGCGGGGTAGGAGGTAGCAAACTCATTGTTCTGCACCAGGTATACAAGGGCGTCTTCGATCTTCTTATTATAGGTGAGATAAAAAAGCGTATTGAGGGCCTCTCCCCGAATTCGGAAGAGAGGACTTCGCAGACGTTGAAGGACCTCGTCGAGGGTAATGTCACTGCCAATTTCTCGAAGTCGCTGGAGAATTTTTTGTTCTTGGTCCAAAGTTGTACTCTTCTCGAGTCGCTTGACCAAACTCATAGCCCGCCAATCCCGAAGGCTTAGGAGCACAGAAAGAGCCTCCCCTACCGATCGACTGGTCAGCCGTTCCAGCCGAGTCATGATACTCAGGGTGAGAACAATTCCGGATAGAGAGATAGCAAAAAACCAACTAAAGGCGGCACCTAAATCGAGGAACTGAAGATTCTTGAGCCAATCCAGAAGTCCACCACCAACCACCGACCCCAAAGCTCCCGCAACACCCATGAGTAAATAGTATAATATTCCCAATTCAAGTTGACTCGATGGGGGCATAATGGCGAAGTAGTAACCCTGACTGGCAGTCTCGCTTCCCGATACCCCCATGAAACTGAAGAAGAATACCCCGCTCAAAAGAACTATAGCAGCGACACCCGATGCCCAGGGAGCCAGGAGACTTAGTATAGCTGCAAACCCCACCACCCCCGTAAATATCATTATCATCGGTTTTGTCCCGAGTCGATCCATCATGACCCGGTTTATTAGGCCCATAACTACTGCCCCGAAACTTCCAAGAAGGCTGAACAAAAGAACCGTACGATCGGCCATTTGATAGTATTGCTTAGCAAAAACCGGTAGAAAAGGGCGAAACATGCTGGAGAAAAAAACCATGAGGGCAAAGGCAACTAAGAATCGACGAAACGAGGGATTCTTTCCGTGTTCGTGGAAAATAGCGAGCAAACTCCCATGACTGATTTCTTTTTCGCTTCCCCGGTATCCCGGAGGCTCGGGAATAAGGCTAAAGGATCGGGCTCCGACAAACCCCAAAAGAATGCCCGCGGTAATCGACAGGCTGTAACGCCCTAGGGGGGCATCGGTACCAACAAGAAGGGCGACCCCCAGGTTTGCCACAATTGCCCCACTGTGGACAAGAATTTGTAGACGGCTAAGGAAATTACCTTGATCTTTGCCTTCGCTTAGGGTTTTTACTATAGGGTTGATGCTGACAATACCAATACCCCGAAATATCTGAAATCCCAAGTACCCGACAAAAATTAGTACTATTGCAACTGCCGGATCGGATCCGAAAAGAAGGGGAATGAGCCCTACAGGGATCATAAAGAGGTAACGAATGGTCCAGGACCGGGAGAAATTTTTTACCAGGCCAATTTTGCCAACAATTTTACGCCCGAAGGGCATAAAAAAGAAACTGAGATAAACAAAACTATTCAGCATACCAATATCGAAATCTGACGCCCCTAATTGAAGAAGCAACAGAGTAAGCACGTTACCTGCAAGGAAGGAGAAACTCAGCGTATTTATAAACTCAAATATACTAAAATATCTACGCCCAGCCAGTTGCATGACCCGAGTATATCGTTGGATGTTCATTTCTAGGACCTTACTTCAAAATCTACCAGGAGCTCATCGATAGCCACGGAGTGTCGTTCGAAGGTCTTTACTTTCGACCAGCCATTTCCCTGTCTTATCGCCTCTTCAAAATCCGCAAGCAGTTCTTCGTTCCCTTGGACCACGGCCTCTACCCGGCCATCGGCCCTATTCCGAACCCAACCAACGAGACTTCGGTCCCTGGCCGCATTGGCACACAGAGCCCGAAAACCAACTCCCTGCACCCTTCCAGTAAAAACATAATGATACCCACGTCGGTTGGAGCCATCCATAGCTTCGGAGTATAGTATAGAGCGAATGATAAAAAAAGATCTTGTAATAATTGGCCACGGAATTGGAGGCTCGGTTCTCGCCCAAAAGGCCCTTGGCAGGGGACTTTCGGTCCTGGTAATTGACCAAAATTTCGAATTGGGCTCCTCGTGGATCGCCGGAGGGCTTTTGCACCCGATGGTTTTTAAACGACTGACCCTCGCCTGGCCGGGCCTCGAAGAAAGCATGGCCTGTCTTGAGTATTACCAGAACCTCGAGTCCGCCGCCTGGCATCCCGGGCCTCTAGTTCGGCGGATAAGCACCCTCGACGAAGCTCATCGTTGGGAAAAGAGCACCATGGATCCTCACCTGACTACCCTACTGACAATTCTGGACGAAAAAGTTCCAAAGGGTATATCCACATCCTTCGGCTGGGGGAGGGTCGAACTAGGTGGGTGGCTCGACGTTCCCTTGTTTCTTACCCAAAACTGGCAAGCCCTGGAGGCGAAGGGCTTGACCCTATCCTACCACCTCGCCGCCGAAAACTTGGACTCTTATTCTCCAATCCTTACAATTCCAAAATATGAAGCAATTGAATACAAACACCTCGTACTGGCCACAGGAATTTCTGCTCCCGGATGGAAAGTCGTACCGTCTTTAGGGGAAATCCCCTTTTACGGGGTTAAGGGCGAAATATTGGATCTTTGGCTCCCCGAGCTTGAACTTGAAACCATTGTCCTTGGCCCTCTATTTCTCGTGCCCCTGGAAGAGCAAGGAATGGTTCGGGTGGGATCGACCTACGAGAGGGAGTATACCGATAGTCAACCGTCTGTGACCGAGGCCCATAAAATGCTTTCTCAACTAGGAACATTTTTACCCTTCCTGGCGAATTGGTCAAAAGAGGAACTTTTTGCCCGAGTAAGAGGCCATCGGGCGGGTATTCGGCCTGCGGCTCGGGATCGACGGCCGTACCTCGGGCCCCTGGGAGATAACAAAGCCGGTGCTCCGCCGGGGACCTTGGTGATGAATGGGCTGGGGGCCCGGGGGTGCATGGTAGCCCCCTACGCCGCAGAGCTGCTTCTCGATTTTATTCAATGGGGTATACCCATTCCTCCAGAACTGAGATGCACTCCCCGACGATGTTCGACGGTTACATCAGACTGACAGGGTCCACGTCTATCTCGAGGTATACCTTTGGCTGGGCTGCCAAGTCTACCAGTACCCGGGACAGGGCCTGATGGACCAGGTTGAAGTCTTCTCCCAACAAGAGCAGTTGGATGCGATAATTCCCGGCAATGAGCCCAAGCGGGGCCTCGGCGGGTCCCAGGACTTCCAACCTGCTTCCAGCCCCGGTGGCTTGAATGAATCGTTGAAGCTCTCGGCTTACGAGGCTCGCGCGCTCTTCGGCGAGGTTCCGGTGTCTACAACGAAAAAGGACCCGAATTATCCGGGTATAGGGGGGAAATCGAAGGTTCTTCCGAGCCTGAAGCTCCTGACGGTAAAATTCTTCAAATTTGCCCTGGGCCGAAAAGACAAGAGGCGCACTTTGGGGGTTCATGGTTTGGATGAGCACCATGCCATCGTCGGTGTAGCGCCCTGCTCTTCCGCTGACCTGGGTTATAAGTCCAAAGGTTCTCTCGGCGCTCCGAAAGTCGGGCATGTGGAGCCCGGAATCCGCAAGAATAAGCCCCACCAGGCGTACACCGGGAAAATTGAGCCCCTTGGCAATCATTTGGGTTCCCAGAAGAACGTCGATTTCTCCTTTGCGGAATCGATCGATGATCGATTCCATTGCGCCCTTGGCGGCCGCCGTATCGCCGTCTAAACGCTCGACCCGCCAGTAGGGAAATCGTATACGCACCGCCTCTTCAACGTGCTCGGTACCAAATCCCGAGTATCCAACATCTAAAGAACCACACTCGGTGCAGGCGTTTACCGGAGGAATTTTGTACCCACAATAGTGGCACACCATCATATTTTGGGCTTTATGGTAGGTGAGGGATGCAGAGCAGTGGCGACATTTCATACCTTCTCCACAGGTTTTACAATGGAAAAAATAGCTGAACCCCCGGCGATTCAAAAAAAGTATGGTCTGCTTCCCGAGCCTATAGGTTTCTTCCATTTCTGCGATGAGCTCGGGGCTCAAGGCTCCCTCCCGCCCCTTGAGAGAAATGAGCCGAACCTCGGGCAAGGCACCACCTGCAAGCCGGCGCGAAAGGGTAAGTCGAGCGAGTTTGTCCTGGTCCATGAGATAAAAGGCCTCGAGAGAAGGAGTTGCTGACCCCATAACTAGGCGAGCACCCTCGGTACTACAACGACGCATAGCAATTTGCCGGGCGTGGTAACGGGGGCTAGTCTGACTCTTGTAGCTGGTTTCGTGTTCTTCATCGAGAATGATTAATCCGAGCCGAGGGACGGGGGCAAAGACCCCCGAGCGGGCACCAACAACAATTCGCGCCTCGCCCCGCACTATCCGTCGCCATTCGGCCAGTCGCTGACTTGGGGTAAGTCGGCTATGGAGGACCGCCGAAACCTTTCCAAACCGTGCGCGAATGAGGTCTACAACTTGGGCTGTAAGGGCGATTTCGGGAACCAAATAGACAACCCCCCTGCCCTCCTCGAGGGTTCGTTTTGCCGCCTGAAGGAACACCTCCGTCTTTCCCGAGCCGGTCATTCCCTGGAGATAGTACATGCCCTGGGGCTGGGCCACAATGGCCTCGACCGCAGCCAATTGTTCGGCCGAAAGATCCAGGGCCTTCGGAATGTAGGCTTCTTCTTCGCCCCCCGGAGCCTCCCGTTCCCGTTTGCCCGACGGAATCATCGTCGCCAAACACTCGCCCAGGTTCGAAAAATACATTCGAGCCATCCAACCGGCCAAATCGGTATGGAGACTGCTGAAGACCGGAGAATCATCGAGGACACTAGAAAGGTTTTTTAACTCATAGGTTGATTTCTCTTCGCCTATCCGGTTCGGTGGGTCCTCAACGACGTCTAGAACGTATCCGATGAGGGTTCTTCTTCCGAAAGATGCTTTTACCCGAACCCCGGCCTCGACAGTCATTCCTTCGGGTATACGATAGGTAAAACTCTGGGATAGGGGGAGGTCAAAAACGACCTGGGCACGCACGGTTCTTCGGCCTTTTCTACCGAGTAGACCGGGTCGGTAGCGGACCGGCAAGACCTTTTACTACGAGAAGGGTATGGAGATTTTTCAGGTCTTTCCATACCACCGGCCTTAGGTCGGGATTTCGTAGCACTGCGGCCGGGTGGTAGGTTGGAACCACAGGTATTCCTCGAAATTCGTACACCCGTCCGTGGATATCTTCCATTCGATGGGCCCCTCCCAAGAAATGGGCACTGGGGACCCTTCCGACAGTGAGTATGGTCCGAGGTTTTAAGAGGGCTATTTGCCTATCTAAGTAGGGCGAGCATTGTTGAATTTCATCCGGGTGGGGATCGCGATTCTGAGGTGGTCGACACTTTATGAGATTCGTAATGTACACCGTATCTTGCCTACTGAATCCCAGAGCCTTGAGCCACTCATCGAGATATGCCCCCGCCTTGCCAACAAATGGGAGTCCTTGCTTATCCTCGTCGGCCCCGGGAGCTTCCCCCACGACAAGCACCAGGGGCTCCCGTACACCCATCCCCGGAACCGCGGCATTTCGGGTCAGACAGAGGCCACATTTCTGGCAATCGAAAACCTCTTGGGCGATTCGCTCGAGACTATCGATCTCGACCTCCTCGAAGTCCGTTCGAGATTCGCTGTTCCTCGGATAGGCTTCGGTCGTTGGGTTTACCCGGAGTCCCAAGGTGAGGGCCCGAAGAACGTCGGATGCGGAAGTTTGGTTCAAAACAGCACCGCCTCGTTTTTATAGGTTACATGGTGGAGAAAAAGTCCCCGGGCCGGAGCCGTTGGACCGGCAAGACTCCGATCTTGGGCTTTAAGGTAGTCTCTCATGGTTTCTGGTGCAAGCCCTTGATGTTCGAAGCTAATCATACTACCAACCAACGAACGAACCATTCTCCACAGGAAGCTTGCACCGGTTATTTGATACACCAGAAAGGGTCCTTCGGGAAAGAATACCGAGGTATACACCGTCCGAACCCTATTAGGAACCTGTTCATTGACTACCGAGAAAGTCGAAAAATCGTGGGTTCCCTCTACCCAGCGGGCGAAGGCGTTTAATCGACCAATATCGGGTTTCCAGCCTATTCGCCAGGTAAATCTATCCTCGAAGGGTGAATTAAAAGCTCGACAGTCAAGGAAGTACTTATAAGTGCGTCGGACAGCGTCATAACGGGGATGAAAAGCCTCGGCAACTTCCTCGGTCCTACTTACCGAAATATCCCGGGGTAGAAACCCGTTAAGAGCTTTAGGAAAAACCGAAAGAGGAAGAGATTCGAGATCCGAATGAAAGGTAATAACCTGCCCATGGGCGTGGACCCCCGAGTCGGTTCTACCGGCGGCGATAATGGGAACCTCGTGTTTATGCATTCGACCAATCTGTTCTTCAAGCACTCCTTGAATTGTCCGACCCTTGGACTGGCGCTGCCAACCGGAGAAATCGGTTCCGTCGTAAGCAAGGGTTACTTTAAGATATCGCATTTGCCCCTTACTCTTCTTGGGCGTCTTTTTCTGGATCGGCATCGATGATTCCAAGTTCGTCGGCCAGAACCTGATATAACTCCCTGGCATTATCCAAAATCGCCTGGGGTTTTGACTTACTCGCCCTTCCCATTCCAAATATTCGGGCAACTCCCTTCTTTGCGGTACTAAGCCGTTTTTTTCGAACTTCGTTATCGCTATCGGGCCCATGATGAAACTCGAGATAGGCGGCCAGGTAGATGAGTCCGTCGTACCCATAGTTTTTGTCTAAATCGGGCCCAAGGTTCGGGCACCCTCCCACCGACTGTTTCCCTTTTTGCTCCATTTCCAGGGCATAATTGTAGAAAAAACTTGCCTTGTGGTAGAGCATTTTTGCCAGATGAAGGTAGTTTTCTCCGGGATTTTCTTGGTGGGAGTCGACCGCGAGCCATGCCCCCCGCAGGGCCGTAATACCTTGTTTTACAAGGGGCGAGGTTTCTTTTGGGAAGTAATCGTAACAGCTCAAGGCAAAGACATACGAAGCAATTCCTTCCTCAAGCCGACGAGGAGCCCGGAAATCGAGTCCAGAAAATAAGGTATTCGCCATTTCGATTCGAGAAGACATAGCCATTTCAATATTTCGAATCTTTTCCTTGGGGGGATTAAGAAAGTCGTCTTTCCAGGCCGAATAGTAGCAGTTAGGACACACAACCACCGAATACTTCAGAGGGGCAACACTCCCGAACTTTTGTGAAGGCTCGTACAGGCGTCGAAGTTCAGAGGTGAGATTTCCAGCTATAAGCCGACCCCGTCCGGTGAGAAGTTCTTCGCGAAAAAAATTCGTTTCGCACACCGGACATACGGTTTTGTTCTTTTGAAAAAATGTTACCGCAGGATTTTTTTCTTCACTCATCGACCCCTCCCTCAAGAACGACAAAGGCTAGGGCAAGACCTCCGTCGTGGCTCAGACTCAAATGAATTTTGTCGATCCCTCGCTCTTCCAGCACTCGGCGGGCGGAATTCTGAACCCTAAGTTCAGGTTTCCCAAGAAAATCCTTCTGTACCCAGATGTCCGAGAGCTGTAAACCTCGCAAACCTCGACCAAGGGCTTTTCCGAGGGACTCTTTTGCCGCAAACCGGGCTGCGAGGGTTGCCGCCTTGTCGATATTTTGTGCCCTTTTACTTACCTCTTCTATCTCAAGGGGATGAAAATATCGACTCATAAGCGTGGGTTCATCAATCCACGGTAAAAAACGGGCGATAGAGGCAATATCTGTCCCAATGCCCTTAATCATTTTCGTCCTCGGCTTCGGATAAAGAAAAATTCGGTCGCTGAATAAAGTCAACTTCCACTTCAGTTGGCTCATACCGAAGGATCAAAATTCCCGGGGGTACTTCGGGTCTGGTTCGCAAACGGTATGTCCCGGGGCCGTCGATTTCCGCCGCATCCACGGTGAGCCTCACCTGATCTGTCCGCACCTGCTCGAGCAAAAGTTGCGCCCCCTGCACCCGTATATCCCCGGGGATAAGTGACTGACTCAACACAAGACCCGGAGGGGTATCCAGAACCAGAATATCAACCCCAGTAAAGGTTGTGAGTACTACGGCTTCTTCGATACTAATCCTCACTTCGACCTGATTTCCTCCCTGAACTTCTAGGCGGGAATCTAACGAAGCGAATTCCACTGGGGAAACTAGGTTACTGTCCCGACCGGCCAAGTCTACGGGCTTCGTGGAGAGGGTAGTAAGGGATTCAACCAGGGTTCGAGGACCGGATATTTCCACTTCTTCGGGAATAACCGAAATCATGCCCATCTGAAACCCCACCGCTGGAATCCCCCGGGTATCCACATTAACCCGAACCGTCTTTGCAAGAACCCTTTGAAGCTCTACCTGGATGGTTCCTTGATCGGGAATTATTTCTAGGGATTCGAGGGCCGTGGCGTTTCCTTGGCGTCCTATGACCAAGGGTTTTCGAAAAATCCCTTCGTCAACGGCGTCGGTGAAGTCCGCGGTTAGAAGTATATCCTCTTCTCGAACAGTCCAAATTCCCTCGTCATTTCCCCGAAGGGTCACCGGTATTCGCGAGAATTCACTGGAGTAAACGGTGAGACCATCGGGAACAAGGACTTGAACTCCAACGGTTACAAACCGCTCCTCCATAGTGCTTATTCCAGTTATAAAGTACAGCAATACTGCCGCAGCAAAACTGAGTACCTTAGCGGGCCAGTTATTGAGGATTGTCTTTAAGATCTTAGTCTTCAAAGGCTACCTCCTCGGTACGGGTGCCCTTTTCTACCTCGAGGAGTTCGGATAACCGGAATTTGCACTCCTCCAAACTAAGGTCATAGTGCACCGCCGAATCGTAGGCAAGACTTATGGCTTGGGTTTCTTCGGAGACTATGAGTACGACGGCGTCGCTTTCCTCTACCAACCCGAGGGCCGCCCGGTGTCGGGTACCAAAACTTCGTTTAATATCTTGCTGTTCCGAAAGGGGTAAAAAGGCCCCGGCACTGACTATTCGCCCTTGATCGATTATAACTGCCCCATCGTGGAGAGGGGTATCGAAGGCAAAAATACTCACCAATAGCGAAGTAGAAATTTCCGCATCGATTCGGGTACCGGTTTCGACCATATTCTTTTCTCCGACCTTTCGAACAAAGACGATGAGAGCACCTCGATGATGGTCCGACAAGTACTGGGCGGCCTTTAGAATCCCATCGATTTGTAGTGGTTGGCTAATTTGATTCAATCGGAAAAGCCGCCCCTGACCAAGTCGAATAAAGATTTTACGTAGTTCGGGCTGAAATATAATTGCGATACTGACAATGAGGCTCGGTCCAAGGAAATTGAGGATTCCCAATACTGTCTGGAGTTGTAATAGAAATGCGAGGGCGTAGAGAATTCCCAGGGAAACAATGCCCTTTACCAAGGATATAGCTCGGGTTTGAAGAAATATTTGGTAGCTTTTATAGAGAATTATCGAAAGAAGCAAGATATCTGCAAGGGGTAGAACAATCGTCCTGAGATACCAAATGTTCAAAAGAAATGCCAACGAGTTCCTCCTGCCCGCAGCTATAATAGTCTATTGAGACGAAATACTCCACCACACTTTTAGGGCATCTTTGGTAGCTTTTACGTCGTGAACTCGAAGGTACCTTGCTCCTTTGGCTACTGCCCAGAGCCCAACTCCCAAACCTCCGAAAAGCCGATCATCGACCCCTCGGGGTTGCCCTTCTGGCTCAGCCAAAAGAGTGCCCAAGAAGCCCTTTCGGCTGTACCCCAATAGCACCCCCGCACAGTATTGCTCAACTCTTGTGACAATACTGTGCAACTCTTTTATTAGGGTCATGTTGTGTTCGAAGGTCTTGCCGAAACCTATTCCTGGGTCAAGGATAATGTTTTCTCTCAGTACCCCACCGTTGAGTACATGCTGTGCTCTCTGAATCAGATAGTCTCCTACCTCGATCACCGGGTCTTTATAGTGGGGATTTTGCTGCATCGTCTGTGGGGTACCTTGTTTGTGCATGAGCACAACTTTCGCCCCTCGCTCGGCCAGGAGTGGCAAAATTCTCGGGTCATCCTCCAGGGCCGACACATCGTTTATTATCTGCGCACCCGCGTCGAGACCCGCAAGAGCAACCTCGTATTTTCTGGTGTCTAAGGATAGAGGAATTCTTGTTCTGGGCCGAAGGCCCTCGAGAACGGGAATAACTCTCCGAAGTTCTTCGTCGACACTTGTATAGGCCGAGCCAGGCCTGGTCGACTCTCCGCCGATATCAAGGATATCGGCACCTTCGTCGATCATCTTCATTCCCCGGTCGATAGCTTCTTGACTTTCGGCCCGACTAGGAGAATAAAAGGAGTCGGGGGTTGTATTGATGATACCCATAATTTTAGGTGAAACGAATGTATCCATATCGAGATTATAGTGCCCCAAACCTTGTGGGAATAAAATTATTTTTGAAAAAGTTCAGTCAGAATCGCCATTTTGCCTGGTAATAAAGAGTTACGAAAACAAAATCTCTTTGTCTAACCCCCTCGATCTCCTCACCCGGGACCGAATTTGATCGGAATTCGTACTTTCCCCACTGTCCAAACCCCAGTTGCCCCTACTTCCAGGCCCCTCCATCGGGAAACAAGTGGTTTACCTACCACGGAATCTACCGCACCGTCCACCTCGACTACTAAACCAAGAAAACAGTCAACCATTCCGAACTCATGGCCGAACTGGTCTGCACCACCGGCAAGAGACTGTGCGAATTATGAGGGAGATACGATCCAGTTTGCCCGGGGGGATAGGTCGTTGCCACGACGAAATCGCAGAAGGAGGGCGGAGAGGATGGGACCCGGAAGCAGGTGTGGGGCACGTGGCTTTTCCAGGGTAAGACAAATATGTGGCAGGAGGGATAGACGACATATTTGTCGCCAAAAGGTTTGAGGCACTATCTAAAAAAACCCATAACAAAGTATGGGCTAATTAGAACGCAATATAGTGCCACACGAAGAAGCTTTTAGAAAAAGCTCCTTCTCTAGGCAATAATTACTTTTTCTTGTGACGATTCTTGCGTAGCTTCTTTTTTCTTTTATGAGTAGCTATTTTCTTTCGCTTACGTTTTTTTCCACAAGGCACAGGCAGACTCCTTTAGAGTTATTGAAAGACGAGTATGCCGAAGTGCAAGGCGTCTGTCAAGTCAATTCTAAGGCAACCAAGAGCCCCTTGATATCTTCGGGATGTAACCATCTTCCAGAACCAAATTGCTTAAAATAGGTGCTCTGGCGCTTTGCATAATGGCGGGTGTTTCGAGCAATAGTAAGTGCTGTTTTCTCCAGTTGGTCAAAGGCACCGGGCTCGGCGAATTCTCTATACCCAATAGTCCGCATTCCAGGATCGGAAAACTGAAATCCCATGGACAAGAGTGCTTTTACCTCATCCACAAGACCTTGGGCGAACATTTGCCCAACCCTTTCGTCTATACGGTTGTAGACCTCGGCCCGAGGTCGGTCGAGAACAACCAAGGAGAGGTCCCAGTCTTCCCGTTGGGTTGTAGTTACCCGAAAGGTCGATCGCGGCTTACCACTCACTCGATAAATTTCTAGGGCCCGCACTAGCCTGTAGGTGTCCCCAGGCGAAATAGCCGCAGAACTTTCGGGATCTATTGTGGATAACTCCTTGGCCAAGGCGAGTGCCCCTCGGGAACCGAGCTCTTCTTCGAGTTCTTTACGAACCCGAGGATTGCTAGGGGGGGCGTTTGACAGCCCATACATCAGACCTCGGAGATAGAAGCCCGTACCACCAACTACAACTGGAATCTTGTCCCGTCGGTGGATGTCGGTGATTATTTCGTTTGCTTCCCGAACGAAATCGCCTACACTAAATACCTGACGAGGATCTCGGATATCCAAGAGATGATGGGGAAGAAGCGATTGCTCCTGGATGGATGGTTTAGCGGTTCCAATATCCATGCCCCGGTAGATCTGTCGGGAGTCGGCACAAACCACTTCCAACCTGGGATTATATTGAGGTAAGAGGCTGTAAACTAAATGAGATTTTCCGACTGCCGTAGGACCGGTTATAATGTGAACTTGGGGTTTCGTTTTCATAAAAGCACCCCTTGAAGCGAGGTACCTCTAGTATTCTTCGATCCGGTATTGAACTTTCTGGGTAAGAATTTGTTTAATGGCGATAGAGACAATTTTCCCAGAATTTTCTTCCAGTTCATCGTCTCCAGTAATAGTTATCTGATACGCTCTGCGGGCCGCTGCTACGGTCAGTTCGTACACATTCTCGGCACTGGCGACCAGAAGATCTATAGGTATAATCATAAAAGAAAGAATAGTAGAAATACGAGAAGATAGCAAGGGTTCGATCCTGCACAAATTAAGTGTGCAGGGCCTTAATGAGCTCCTTGAGTACTTCATCTTCGATTTGCGAATCTACCTGACAGGTTCCCGCCGCTGCATGCCCACCCCCACCATAGTGAAGAAGTAGCTCGCCTATGTTGACCTGAGATGTTCGTTTGAAAATTGATCGTCCCACTGACATTACAGTATTTTGCCGTTGAAAACCCCACATTACCTGAATATCTACGTCCGCATCGGGAAAGAGGGCATACTTAACAAATCGATTGCCCGAATAAATCACTTCCGCATCCTTGAGGTTTACTACCAGTACATTTCCGTGGAGGGCAGAGGACCGAAGGATTTGTTCTCGAAACAGATCTTGATGTTCGAAATACAACTCGACTCGCTCTTTGACGTCGTCAAGTTGCAGAATTTGATCGATTGTGTGGTCTTTGCAATACTCAATGAGGTCCATCATGAGTTGAAAATTGCTTATACGAAAGTTCTTAAATCGACCTAGACCAGTACGGGCGTCCATAATAAAGTTAAGCAGAACCCATCCTTGGGGATTTAATACTTCTTCGAGGGTAAATCGGGCACTATCGCCCTTGTCGACCGCTTCCATAAGGTCGTCGGAAACTAACGGAAAGGATTCTTTACCCCCATAGTAGTCGTAGACAACCCGAGCAGCAGACGGAGCGTCGGGGGTAATAATATGGTTTTCTTTTTTACCCACCCGGACGGTTTCAGAAACGTGATGGTCAAAGGCCAAGTAGACCCCATCCACATAGGGAAGGTTCGTGGTAATATCTCGGTCAGTAACTGCAATTAATCCGTCTTGCATATCTTTGGGATGGACAAACTTGATTTCTTCAACCAAATTTTTTTGTTTTAGCAATACCGCACATACCAAACCATCAAAATCGCTACGGGTAATGAGCCTGAATCGACCCTCCGGTTGTTCCATGATTCCTCCTGGATCCAGGAATAGCCTAATCCAATTTGATACCCATGGCAAGCTTATTTTCTTTTTGCCTAGTCTCCCCTATACTATCAGCTATGAGTACTATCCTTTATACCGAGTCTAGCCCCCTGGTTATTGCGGGTGATATCGGTGGCACCAATACAACCATTGCCTTGGTCGAACGACGGGGACCAACAGAGTTTTCGGTCCTCGAGAAGGCGGTCTTTTCTAGTCAAAAACTTGGGTCTATCGAAGAGGGTATCGAACAATCCCTGGACGAGTGGACGAAGAAACTTGGAACCCTCGAGCTTCGGGGGATGTGCCTGAGTGGCGCCGGACCGGTTTCGAATAACCGTTGTCAAACGAGTAACATTCCCTGGGATATTGATGGCAATGAAATTAGTCGGACTAGGGGACTCCCGACCCTTGTCATTAACGACTTTTCTGCTATTTGTTATGGCATCCCCCTTTTAACCCAAAAGAAGTCGAGCCAACTCATTCCCCTCCCCCATTCCGACGGAAGCGTTCCCCAGGCCACCGAGTTTCGCCCCAATTCTTCGGTACAGGCGGTGGTTGGAGCGGGAACGGGCCTAGGCATTGGATACCTCATCCAGGACCGAGGCCACTACATGGCCTTACCCAGCGAGGCCGGACACTCGGACTTCGGAGCTTACGACGAGAAGACCCGTAGACTACAGAAATTTTTGCACAAGAGAATCGGAAAGAACCCCGGAGCAGAACAATTTGTTTCTGGACAAGGAATTGTAAATATCCATGAATTCCTATGCTCGGAAACAGCTGCACTAAATCCCGTCCATAAAGAAATTCTCGCCCTTCCTCGAGAAGAACGAGCACCCAAAATAAGTGGCCTGGCAAGAAACGATGAGCTCAGTAAGGAAGTATTGAGCCTTTTTGTCGAAATGTACGCTCGGTTCTCGTCCTCAATAGCCCTCACCTTCCTGCCTCGGGCTGGCCTCTACTTGGCTGGAGGAATTGCGGCAAAAAATAAAGAATGGTTCTTGGAAAACAGTCGTTTTATGACCGCTTTTTTAGAGAACTACAAAAAGTCGATGGATGGGGCTCTCAAGAGTATTCCGGTATTTATCGTCGACGATTATGGAATTTCGATTCCTGGCGCGGCTCTCGGGTTTTTCGCTCTCAATGGGTGAGGACACTTCAATGAACCGTACTGCCTTAATAGGCTTACTCAAAAACCACGGCATCGATGGGGAAACGAGTTTTCGGATCCTTGATCGGTATAATTTGGGGAATTTGCCCGCCCTTCCTACCCCGGATCCTATTCTTCCTGGCTTTGACGGAAACCGGGTAGTCGACCGGGCAGCCCTTCCTCGCCGAACCTTAACCCAACTCCAGGTCCTTTCGGCCCTCGATGGTATGGGGATTTCCCACGAAAGTGTTGCCCGGTGGCTGAAGACCAAACAATCTCCTATTGATTTTGGACCAGCAGAGTACGCCGAACTGGGTATGCTCCTCCTTCCGTGGGTGAGTATTGGAATACTCAATGGGGGGCTTGCAACCAGCTACTGCGACCGGAAGAAAAATGAGTCTGCCAACCCCGAGGTGTTTCATTCCTTAAAAGAAATTTTCGGATCCCGTGGGGAAGAACTTCGCGGACTCCCCAAGGGTCTCGCCCCTGCTTATTACAATCTTGACGGTTCGGCGGGGTATTCCTTTTTATACTTACGTATCCGTCAAGCCTTGCTCATGGCTCTTGGGTATCAAAATTTCCTTAAATCGAGGGGATTACCTGAGCCTGAGACAGATCCGCTCTTTCCCTTTTTCCAAATGACCTCCGACGGAACCAACTTACAACTAAGTCGTGGAATAGAAGAACTTCAATTCCGCAATGATCTTTCGCGATTAGCCAACAAGGCCAGAGTTACCTTGACCCCGTGGCTTACCGCGGTACAGCCCCTACTGGCAGCCTTTACTCACGAACACGTCGGCAACCCCAAAAAACTTTTCCTAGGAGCTTGGGGAAAAGAACAAACCCCTCTAGGACTGCCTGGGGGCCATGGGCAGAACTTTTCAGTCTTATCGGGCATATATAATGCGCTGTTGAACCGAGGCAAGCGGTTCGTATATCTGGGAAATGTAGACAACTTGGGCTCCTTACCCGATCCTGGATCCCTCGGGTACCTGGCCCTTCATGGAGGCGAGGGAGCTTTTGACTTTAGTTTCAAGACTGCAGTCGACCTCAAAGGGGGCGTCCTCATTCGTACCCTCGAAGGGGGACTAACTTGCGCGGATATTGGTCCTTCAGTCAAGGAAGAAGTAGTCGAACAGGCGGTACTCCAGGGTCAACCGGTACTGTTTAATTGTGCGACTGGGCTGTTTCGTCTGGATACTCTGGTGAAGGAACTTTCTTGGATAAACGACTCATTGCCTGTTCGATTCAGCAACCAGGTAAAGGATGCGGGTTCTTATAGCCAGGCCGAACAGGTCACCTGGGAAGTAATCGGCCTTCTCAAAAACCCAGTGATTCTTGGGGTCGATAAATATAAGCGATTTCTGGCAGCAAAAATGCTGGTTGACACCTTTATGACCAGTGGACTGGTAGACGATGGAACAAATCTGGTAGCGGAAAAGCTTTACCAGGGAATGAAATACCTGCTTGTCCACGAATATGGGCTTGTAGATCGAGACGGAGTCTGGGTTCCAGATACTCCTAAAACCTGGGAAGAAAAATCCTTGTAAAGAAGTGAAGTTTGAATACCCTGGTTGTTTTGGTATTTCCCCGAACGATACTCTTCGTAGGCCCCTTCAATTGAGTGATAAAAAATCTGGCAGATTTCGACCCCCGGATAGACCCGGATAGGTTGGACGCAGAAAATTTCTAGGGTCCAATAGCCTTTAAAACCCACATCCCCGAAGCCTGCGGTAATGTGGACAAACAGTCCGAGCCGGCCGATCGACGATCGACCTTCGAGCATTGGTACAAGTCCCTGAGTTTCGGTGTATTCGACGGTCCTACCTAAATAAAGGCGGTTTGCTTCCAACTCCAGGCCCTCGTCGGGAATAGTAATGGGATGAGCCGAATTGGGAACTCGCATATCCAAGACCCGGTTATCGTACACTAAAAGCTCGTTATGAAGCTTGAGATTATAGGAATTAGGATTTAACTGCTTTGAATTATAGGGATCGATGAGAATTTGATCGCCAAGGCGATTTTGAATTTCTAGACCCGAAAGTATCATAGAAAAAAAGTCTGGGGACCTCGAACCAACCGGTGATTCGATTTCCCCTTAGGCCTTACATCAGGTCTTTAGGTTTGCGAGCCTGATTTCCAGTCTTTTCGCAGACCGCAAAATGTCGCATTTTTCCCGCTTCAAATACAGACTTCATAATAATTTTTCCGCCCCATCGGCTTGTAAGCTCTTTGGCCCCTTCCCGTCGTGCGTTCTTAGAAATATTTCCACCAGCCATACGTGTCCTCCACTCGTTCTTGCAAACTGAAATAAGGATGTACCAGATCGGACAAAAAAATGCAAGACAATTGACCACCACAAGAACAGAATAAGCGGGTACCACTTCTCTCTTATACGGGGGCTGAGTCGAGGAGATTTTTCATGAAACTCACTAGGACACTCAGGGCAGCCTGGTTATTCCCCCCCTCGGGAACAATAAGATCGGAAAAAGCTTTCGTCGGTTCGATAAACTGAAAGTGTCCCGGCCGGACTACGTCGATGTATTGGCTTATCACCGACTCCACAGTTCTCCCCCGTTCGTGCATATCCCGTTGGAGACGACGGATAAACCGTACGTCATCGGGGGTATCGACGTAGATTTTGAGGTCAATAAGGTCTCGTACTTCTTTCTCGAAATAGATCATGATTCCTTCGAGGATTATAATTGGCTTGGGAGCCATATAAATTGTGTCATTCAACCGGCGGTGATGAACAAAATCATACTGGGGAATTTTTACCGCCTTTCCCTTTTTTAGGGACTTGAGCTGTTCAACCAACAATGGAGTATCGAAGGCCGATGGGTGGTCAAAATTGAAAGCAGTTATATTGGTATTGCTTACGTATTCGGCCGATAGGTAATAATTGTCTTGGGCGATACAGGCAAAATTCGGAACTATTTCACCAATTTTTCTTACAATCGTTGTTTTACCCGATCCCGATCCACCACCGATGCCAATGATCTTTACCTTGTCCAACTGTTCCCCCTGGGCTTGAGACTACCATGAGATTTTAGTAGATTCCACTCTATGCCTAAGGCCGATCGAAAATCCTCCTTTCCTGCAGGTCCCTGTCCTTATCTTCCCGATCGAGAGTGGTGGATTCGAACGGAGAGCCTGCCTCCCCTATCCGGAAGCACAGAGCACTACGAAGACCTTCTTTCGGCCGGATGGCGGAGAAACGGTTATATAGTGTATCAAAATCACTGTCCAGGCTGTAGCCGATGTATTCCGTTACGGGTTCCCTCCTCGGTGCAACCGGCCACCAAATCCCATCGTCGCCTAGGGAAGAAAAACCAAGATCTCCAGGTAATCGTATCCGAACCTCGTGTAACCCAAGAGTTCATAGACCTCTATCTTCGATATCAGGAACAAAGACATGACGATAGTTCCTTGGAGCCCGAGGGATTTGAGAACTTTTTTTGTCGTTCGGGGGTCGACACCCAATTTATGGAGTACCGAGACTCCCGGGGTGTTCTTTTAGGCTTAGGCCTGGTCGATCTCTTTCCCAACAGCATTTCCAGCGTGTATTTTGTCTTCGATCCCCTCGAATCTCGAAGGAGCCTGGGAATCTATAGCCTCTACCGGGAAGTAGAACTGGTGAGGAAACTGGGTAAGGGGTATCTACACCTGGGATTTTGGGTACCCGGAAGCCCAAAAATGGAATACAAAGGGAGTTTGTATCCCCACGAAGTTTTGAGCCCAAGGGGATGGATTCGACGGGAACGACCCGAAGACCCGGTACCACTGCCCGGACTTATTGGTTCATCCTTCGATCAATCTACCGACGAACAAAGACAAGTATTCGGTACTCGAGACTTCTTTCTTTGACTTTTCTAGCTTCGAGTATTTGTTGCAGCTTTGGAGAACCGGGGTCGGTCTTTGCCAGGTACATCGCCCGAAGGGTGTCGGCAAAGGTTGTTCTCAAACCCGAGGAAACCTCGTCGTTGGTTAGTAATTCGAAGCCTTTTTCATCGCTCAGGGTAAGAAACTCGTCAATCCCTGGATACATCAAAATGGAGTCTTCGTCTCTTGTGCGAAAGAGTCCGGACACCAGGAGTCGACCGCCGGGTCGTAAAATTCCACCGAGAGCTTCGAGGACTTCTAATCCGGCCACCGAAAGCATATCGTAGAAAAGGACCATATCTTGCCCAGGAAAAGGGCGGTACGATCTGAAATCGCGAGGGTCGGCGGCAAAAAAACGAATCTGATGCTGTTTGTTCTTTTGAAGAGCCACAGAGGTAGCCTGACCAACCCAAGGATTTTGGGTTGAGAGCCCAACGACCTTACTCTCAAGGCTTTCGGCCAAATAGAATAAGACGTCGCCAAGACCCGAGCCCACCTGAAGAACCTTCGTGGCCGAAAGTTCTTCTGCCTGTTGAAGAGCCCGATAGCTCAGATATCGCTTGGCTTGAAGGGGTTTATCAACCCCGGGCCCATAAATGAGCCGGGGTCCTTCTAATTCACGTACCATGGGTAATGCTAAGCCTTGGCAAGAGCCTGGTCAAGGTCTTCGAGTATATCGTCAATATGCTCCAAGCCTACCGACAAGCGAACCAAGTCTGGCCCAATTCCCGAAGTTTCTTGGGATTCTTCGGATAACTGACTGTGGGTAGTACTGGCTGGGTGGATTGCTAAACTCTTGGCGTCGCCAACGTTAGCAAGAATACTAAAGAGGCTCAAACCATTAATGAACTTCTCACCCGCCTCTTTTCCACCCTTAATTCCAAAGACCACCATGCCGCCCATTCCCCGGGTGAAATATTTTTTAGCGTTGTCGTAGGTCGAATGACTTTTGAGCCCCGGGTAACTTACCCAGCTTACCTTCGGATGTTTTGCCAGATAATTGGCTACCTTCTGACCATTTTCGCTATGCCGTTCCATCCGCAGGGATAAGGTTTCTAATCCCTGTAAAAAAAGCCAAGCGTTGTCTGGTGCAATAGCTGCACCTAAATTTCTTAGGGGAACCAAGCGCATTCTCATAATGTAAGCGATCGGATTCATTGGTCCAAGATCGTGGGCGTAGCGTAACCCATGGTAGCTTGGGTCCGGTTGATTCATGGTCGCAAATCGAGGTTGGGTCCAGTCAAAGCGACCACCATCGATAACGATTCCCCCGAGACCCGTTCCATGACCACCTATCCACTTTGTAAGGGAGTGAATTACGATGTCGGCTCCGTGTTCCAGGGGCTTGAAGAGGAAGGGAGTGGTAAAGGTACTATCGACAATAACCGGCACCCCACCGTCGTGAGCAACCTTCGCTAAAGCCTCAAAGTCAGGAACCTTGAGGGTTGGGTTATCTATAGTTTCAAAGAATACGGCCCGAGTCTTTGGGTTTATTGCGGCCTTTACCTCATCGAGATTCAATGGATCCACAAAACGCGTAACGATACCGTATTGGGGAAGGATGTTGTTGAACATTGTGTAAGTACCTCCGTAGAGGTTTCTGGAGCTTACAATTTCATCCCCCGCTATAGCAATATTGATAATTGCGTAGAAAATCGCACTGGTTCCACTGGCAACTGCCAGGGCCCCAGCGCCCCCTTCGAGGGCAGCGATTCTTTTTTCGAGAATGTCTTGGGTAGGATTCATTAAACGGGTATAGATGTATCCGAGCTCTTTCAGGTGAAAGAGGTTCGATGCGTGCTCGGCATCGCGAAAATTATAGGCCGTAGTGCGACTAACCGGGATAGCCCGGCTCGGATTTTCATTGGTTGGAGTATAGCCTTCGTGGAGGGCCAGGGTCTCGAATCGATAGCTCATGTGGGTCTCCTTTTTTTGGGTGCCGGGCACCCTATTCGTCAAATAACCAAGTGCTAAGATACCGTTCTCCCGTATCACAGATAAGGGTTACGATTACTTTGCCTTCATTTTCACTCTTCTTTGCCAGTTCCAGGGCCGCCCATAGGTTTGCACCCGCACTAATTCCCCCTAAAATACCTTCTTGCAAGGCAAGATTTCGAGCGGATAGTCCGGCTTTTTCTGCATTTACCTGGAGTATGGAGTCGTAGATCTCGGTATCGAGGATTTTTGGTATAAACCCGGCACCGATGCCTTGGATCTTGTGGGGTCCGGGCTTCTCCCCCGATAGAACAGGTGAGCTGTCGGGCTCAACGGCAACCACCTGAATGGAAGGCTTGTACTCTTTGAGCCTTTTCCCGACTCCCGTAATCGTGCCTCCAGTACCTACTCCTGAAACAAAGAGATCTACCCGTCCTTCGGTGTCGATCCATATTTCTTCGGCGGTCGTTCGGTAGTGGATGTCGACGTTCGCGGCATTTTCAAACTGCTTGGCCCAGAAAGATCCGGGAATAGTATCGGCGAGGGCCTGGGCTTGGGCGACGGCACCGGCCATGCCCTGGCTTCCAGGGGTCAATACCAGTCGGGCGCCAAAGGCCTTGAGGAGTCTTCGCCGTTCGATACTCATGGTTTCGGGCATGGTGAGAATAACCTTGTATCCCTTTACCGCACCTAAATAGGCCAAGGCTATACCCGTATTTCCGCTGGTAGCTTCGATAATTGTGGAACCCGGACTTATTCGTCCAGTCTTTTCTGCGTCTTCAATCATTGCAAGCCCAATGCGGTCTTTTACCGAGCTGAGGGGATTTGCGGATTCCAGTTTTACCCACACCTCTGCCCCAAGTCCCTGGGTCATTCGATTAAGTCGAACAAGAGGGGTATTTCCGATAAGTTCTACGATAGATTCGTAGGCTGCCATAAGACCTCCTTTCGATAATGTTAACTTTATCACTATAGTTAGTCAATATCGAAACGATTCTTAATTGTCGAGAATGATGATTTCTACCCGTCGATTGAGTCTGCGACCTTCTTCGGTGGCATTTGACCCTAAGGGTTCGTTTGCTCCAAGCCCTCGGAACATGACTTGGTCCCGATCGCGAACACCGGAATCGAGTAAAAATTGGCCTACGGACTTAGCCCGTTCTTCGGATAAAAGTTGTCTACCCTGAACAGTGCCCGCTAAGGCCGTGTGGCCCGTAACTAATATATCTCGATAGGGATAGGCTTCGAGTATTCGAGCTATTTGATCCAATTTCTGAAGTTCTTGGGGGAGCAATTCTGCGCTGTCGGGCTGAAAGCGTATATCCTCCAGAATCAGGGATATGCCTTCATCGGTAACCCGGACCCCGACATCTTCTATCTGTCGTTGTTCTATTTCGTCTTCGAGTGCTCGAACAGTCTCGGAACGGTTCAATGGTTGAGAATCGACGGTCCGGGCATTTGCGGTTCCACGGAAAGTAAAAAGAGTCCCCTCTGAGAGAACTAAAACCAATTCGTACACCTCTTCGTAGTACGCCGGTCGGCCTTTCAACGAATCCCAGTACATTCGTTGACTACTGAACCCGGTTATGAGCCGAGGATTTGTTGCCGGAAAGCGAGGAAGGCCGGTTGGATGGTAAATTTGATACTCAATTTCTAACAGATCGTACTCTTTGCCCTCCCACCATTCTCTTCCCAGGTACCTATAGGTTACGGGCATTGGAAAACGAAATGGTTGGCTAAGATTGAAAAAGCCCCCCCGAAGATCGTGAACTTCCACGCCCGGTGCAGACCAGGTCTGTCCAATTTCTAAGGGATAGGGAGGAAAGACCGGAACATTTTGAACCGTCGGAACAAAATACTCTTGAGAAATATCGAAAAAACCTTGGGTATCTCGCCAGAAATCGGCGGTATATTCTCGGTCGAACTGGTGTACCGCAGTAGTAGTTTGGGCTTCGACGGAATTCTGATACGTCAACCGGTGAAAGGCTCGGGTGGGCCCATTCGGTACCGCCCAGGGGCGAGGGGCTGCTAAGGTCGGATCGAGGGGCTCAACCGATTCGACGAAAATTTGAATACGGTTAAGCTGATTCGACTGGGACAGAAGGAAGTCGTCTTCATAGACCTCTTGTTGAACCTGAGAAACAATACGGTACCGTTCACCCGGTTGGTAACGGTACTCGAATAACTGAGCCTGTCCAGTGAGGAAAAATCCTACGAATCCAAAAAAAATGAGGCCGATCGAAAGGTGCTTCATCAATATTCCCCTTTTCATCCTGGTTGCCGGAATTCTACCCTTTCCTTGACAAAGGAAATACCCGTAGCTATGGTAGAAGACGCTGTACAATATACCAGTCTTCGAGGGATTTTTCTTTTTCCCAGTTCAGGGTTCCTGCATTGGTTGGCGGATGCCGCACCCTCGGAAGAATCAACAAGGAGGATTTTTTGCGGCCATTCATTTAATGGGTACCTCTTTAGAGCGTGGGCCGATTAAGCATGAGGGTTTTTAGAAGCGCCCTTACTATTTACAAGAGATCTGGGGCTTTTGGGGCGATTTTTGACCCCTTAGAATTTGGGCCTCGAGGAGAAGATATGAGTAAGAAAGATTTTGCGATCGACAAAAATAATATCCAGGAAAAACTGGAATTGATAATCCGTGAAATTCACGATAATGAAGATCCAGAGGAATTAAACCTCTACCGAGCTATGTTTAGAAAACACGTTTCGTTGTTTCGAAGAGGCTACGTTGCGGCCTATCTTTTGAAATATATGCAGGGCGGCGTAAGACCCTCTGTTCGGAAATCGACCAGAACAGACCTGGTAACCCTTTTCATAGGCATAGGTAAGAGTCGTCGGGTATATCCAAAAGATTTGGTGGGCCTCATTCTCGATACAACCTCGGCACAAAAAGAAGATATTGGCATTATTAAAATTCTGGACAACTATAGCTTCGTAGAGGTAGCCCCAGAACACGGAGAGAATATAATTAATACATTGAACGGCATGACTTATCGCGGAAGAACCCTTAACGTAAATTTCGCCAAGAAGAAGGACTAAAACAATCAAAGTGCTCTATCGTATAATTCGAAGAATTTGCCAAATAATCCAACCGATGAGTACGCTGTTTACCCCATAGGATGCCCCAAAAAAGGCGACACTGTAGAACTCGTATTTCATCGCTTTTTTTTGACAATCTACAATCTTCTCTCCTACCTCCCCCGGTATGCCTAGAAACTCGGCCATCGGGTCCTGGGGAGGTATGAGGTACCCTTCGAAAAGACCATTGCTCGGACTACCAAAAACCGTGACGGGAAGGTCGTTGGGTTTCCGATGGGGCCCGAGGGATTCGTTGACCCGGGAAGTTCGCAACTGGGCTCCAAGGCCCTCGAAGACCTCCTGGGTGACTGCAATACGACCATAGGGCTGTCCATCGGGAAGGAGTACCCGCTCTGGAAAGGACTTATCTCCGGTCTGCAGATGCTTTACGATGCGGTATCCCCCCTCGGTACTGTTGATATCAGGGGGTAGAAAGTAAAGCAAAGGCAAGGACAGCACATCCCGATCCACCCGGAAAGTGCGACCCTTCTTCCAGAAACGTCTGTACAAGGCGTAGAAACCAATTCCCGGGGGAAAGAGGGGCAACACCGGCAACAGGGCTCCCAGAAGGCTTACCGCGAGCCAGAATCGTTGAATGGGATATTCTCCTAACCCCAAGGTCAAAATGAGATAGCTCAACGAGCCTACCATGAGCGATACGGGGGTCAGGAAATTCCAAAACTCATTCTGCTGCCTCCCACTCTGAATCGCCCACGAGACAAATCTCGAAGGGTGACCTTCATACATTACCGCTAAGAGCTCATCTGAGGTTCCCGAACCCAAAACCATCCTACCAGAGTGTAAAATCATCGTCCCAAAAACAAAAAACTGAGTTCCTTCGGCTAAATTTCCTATATGATTCCACTCAACTTGCCTTGGAGTGGTTTCGGATGAGAGAAAAAATACCTCGACCTTATCCAAGAATACGGGTATGCGGAGCCCATCACCGAAGAGCCATACAATTTCGTCCTCTTCAATAGCCTCCAGAGATCCGAAAAAGCGGTAGTGCTCACCAAGGACTCCATACCGCACATTTTCTGGAGTCAATAGTGGAAAATAGCGGGAAGTAATGATTCGACTTCGAAAAGTTCTCCACCTTTGGCGGACGTAGAGCGCTCCAAGCCCAGGAATAAGCAGGTAGAATAGAAAACCGAGCCCCAGTAAGAGTACTAATACTATCAAACTCGCCTCACTTCGCTGAATATTCCCTTGAATCCGGGCCTATTTCTGACTATTTTAATAAGGCGCCTCTCGAAACTACACTTTCCACGAGTTCGACGCCCATAAGTCATTGCCCCGCAATGACCGATTTACTTAAGAAAATCGATTCCAAAGGTGCCCCAAATGATAGAAAGAATTGTTCTTGGTCCTCTCCACACGAATACCTACATTATAGCGACAGGTAAAAAAGAATGTATCATTATCGATCCCGGTTCCGAGCCCGAAAAGATCTGCAAAAATCTGGAGGCCATAAACATGGTTCCCCATACTATTTTGCTTACCCACGGTCACATAGACCATACCTCTGGATGTCGGGGAATACAAAAGTATTTTGAAGAAAAAGGTGTCTCCGTGCGAATAGGAATCCATGAAAAGGATAGCCAATTTCTTGGAAACGAATCGGTCGACCTCAATCGGTCTTTTTTGCCTCCAAATAGTCCCCGAGCCCAAGAGGCCTTTGACCAAATGTATGGTTTCCTTCCCGAGGCCGATTTTATCCTGGAGGAAGGTTCGACGGTCCTTGGTACTTCGATTAAGGTTATTTATACTCCCGGACACACCCCGGGGAGCGTATGTCTCTACGATGAGAGCATGGAAGCCTTGTTCACCGGCGATACGCTCTTTTTTGATGGAATAGGTCATACCTCGATTCCCCAGGGGGAGCCTCAGGCATTGCTCGACAGCATAAATGGTCGATTGTTAACCTTACCCACAACTACAAGAGTTTTTCCCGGCCATGGACCGTATACGACTATCGAAAGAGAGAACCGAGACAATCAGTATAAGACAGACCACGGAATGCTCTAAGTTCCCTGGCCTTTGAACCCAAGAGAAGAAGGAGACTTTCATGCCACGAATTGGTGTTATTGGAAGTGGAAACCTGGGGACGAACCTAGGATTTTTCGCTGCAGAAAAAGGGATTAGCGATGTCATCTTGTACGATATTCAGGATGGGCTGGCCAAGGGCAAAAGCTTAGATATGCTCGAAGCCGCACCAATCCGCCGGTATAAGACCAAGTTGACCGCCGCAGGATCGATACAAGAACTCTACGACGCAGATATCGTGGTCCTCGCTCTCGGGGCAGTTCGAAAACCCGGTATGACCAGAGATGAATTGCGAGACGAAAATCTTCCGCTTATTCGAGAAATGGCGTCGGCTTTACGCCACGCTCCAGGAATAGTCATTTTGGCCACCGAGCCTGTAGACATTCTGTTGCCGGAGTTTGTCCGGCTTTCGGGAATGAGTCCCCGCAGGGTCTTGGGTCTGGGTGGGTTCCTCCATAGCACTCGGCTTCGGTATCTAATAGGGAAAGAGCTTGGGGTAAGCCCCGAAGATGTGGTTACCCAGGTGATCGGTCGAAATGGCTCGGATATGATTCCCCTCTTCAGTCACACCTCTATTGGAGGCATTCCTGGGACGATCCTACTTACTGCCGCCCAGCAAAAGTCTCTCGCCCAAAAATTGGCGAAGGCCGGGGATGAGATTCTTGAACTGGCCCAACGATCTACCAGCTACTACGCTCCTGCCCAAGTAGCCGCAGAGCTCTGCGAAGATATTCTCAAGAATACCGGAGCTATTCGATCGGTGAGCCAGGTACTCGATGGGGCCTACGGAATACGAGGGGTAGCCATGAGCCTTCCTTCCCGAATAACAAAGAACGGTATCGAAGAGGTCTACCTCCCCAAGCTGACCAAAGACGAAGAGAAAAACTTCGTCGACAGCGCCGCAGCCCTAGCTAAACTCGCCCCCGAGGCCTAAGGAGAAAACAGGAATGAGTAAGGTAGCAGTTATTGGAGCCGGTAACGTAGGAGCTACGGCCGCCTACTGTGTAGCAGAACAAAACCTAGGGGATGTTGTAATGGTCGATGTACTTCCGGGTTTTCCCCAAAGTAAGGCGATCGATTTTCTTCATGGATCTCCCCTTGGCCGGTATCACGTAGATATCGTTGGGGTAAATGATTACCAGACCATTGAGGGAGCTTCGGTCGTTATTCATACCGCGGGTATTCCTCGAAAGCCAGGTATGGACCGCATGGATCTCCTACGAACCAATGTAAACATCGCAAAAGAAGCCGCAAAAAACATTGCCAAATATGCGCCGGATGCGATTATTATTGCCGTAGCGAACCCCCTCGATATCATTGCGACCGTGTGTTTACGGGAAAGTGGCTTCCCCCGGGAAAGAGTCGTCGGAATGGCTGGAGTATTGGACTCTACCCGGTTTCGGTACTTCATAGCCGAACGGTTGAGTGTCCTCCCCCAGGATGTTCAAGCAATGGTTCTTGGTGGACATGGAGATAGCATGGTGCCCCTCACCCGCTATGCTAGCGTAGCTGGTATGCCTCTGGGTGATTTACTCGACGACCAGACGATTAAGGCCTTATCCGATCGAACCCGAGTTGGTGGGGGCGAAATCGTTCAGTACCTAAAGAAAGGAAGTGCATACTACGCTCCGGGTTCCAGCGCCGCCCAAATGGCCGAAGCCGTTTTAACCGATGAAAAACGAATAATCCCCGCTAGCGCGTACTTGCAAGGGGAATACGGGTACAAAGACCTGTTCTTGGGAGTACCCGTACTATTAGGAAAGAATGGCATTGAGAAGATCTACGAACTCGAACTCACCATTGAAGAGAAAGCTGCCCTTGATGGTAGTGTCGAAGAGGTTCGTGGTGGTTTATCCCAGCTTGCCAGCGTATAAATCCAACATTCCCTAGAAACTTCCCCCCGGTCTCGGCCGGGGGCCTTGTCTTGAACATTAATCCATGAAAATATGTCTAGGAAAAGTCCAACGGAAAGCGGTGTAATTCCGCTGCGGACGCGCCACTGTAATCGGGGAACGATCATCGAATTTTGCCACTGGGACACTGGGAAGGCTCGATGGGAGGAGGATCCGAAAGCCAGGAGACGAGACTTTTCAAAAATAAACCCTGTACGCGAGTACATTACAGGAGTTGCGTATGCAAACCCTCTTCTCGAAGGCCCTTTCTCGGGTCCTTCTCGCCTTTATCCTGTCCTTCGGACTTTTCGCCGGAGGTACTTCCCAAGCACCGGTATCCACACCGTCTTCCGTCGAATCTTCGGGATATCCCCTTGAGTTACAAGATGATTTGGGTACGACCCTAGTCATTCCATCCAAACCCGAATCGATAATCTCCTTGAGCCTCTTTAGCGACGAGGTACTCATGTCGATCTTGGAGCCCCACATCTTCGCGGCGGTCTCAACCCTCTCCCAAAGCGAAACCTACTCCAATGTGGCCCAGAAAGCCCAGGAAATCGAACCAGTTATAGAGTTTTCGGTAGAGACGGTGGTTGGATTGTACCCTGATTTGGTTATTGCGGCCAATTGGAGCGAGGCCGACAAAATTGCCCAAGTGCGACAAGCAGGGATTCCGGTTTTTCAAATTGACACCCCCTTTACTCTTGAGGGTATTCGGGAAGGTATTACAACTCTGGGGGAATTAACCGGCGAGGCAACCGGCGCCCAGGAACTTATTTCGGAAATGGATGTTCGAATTACCCAGCTTGAGGCGATTATCCAGACAATTCCACCAAGCGAACGAGTACGAGCCTTAGACTACAATTCCTGGGGCAGCGCCAATGGCCAAGACACTACCTGGGACCTTATTTTGTCCATGGCAGGAATTATCAACGCTGCAGGGGAACTCGAGGCTGGGGACTATGGCCAGGTTCCCTTATCAAAAGAGGTATTGGTTACTCTCGATCCAGATATTCTCTTTCTTCCCAGCTATATCTGGGGCGAAGACAACGGTGCAGCAGCCTTTTACGACCAGGTCCTTGGCGACCCAGCCCTCCAGGGTATGAAGGCAATTCAACAACGACGGGCCATTATTTTCCCCGAAAACCTCAAGGGCACGTACAGCCACTTCATTGTTGATGCGGCAGAAACCGCCGCAAGATCGGCTTATCCCGAGTATTTCTAATGAACCAAGGGAAGGGATACGAGCCGTGGTTTATCGGCCTTAGTCTCGCTCTTGTGCTCACTTTTCTTGGATCTTTGGTCTGGGGGGCGGTGTCCCTCCCCCTTAACCAAGTTTTTGAGGTTTTCTTCCGGCCCGGGGCCCGAATAGAAAACGTGGAACGTTCCTTACGCCAAGCCTATACCATCGTGTGGCATATTCGCTTGCCCCGGGCCCTGGCAGCCCTGGGAGCCGGTGCGGCCCTTGGAGTGAGTGGCGCTATTATTCAGGGATTGTTTCGAAATCCCCTAGCAAGTCCCGATGTCCTCGGTATATCGGCCGGTAGTAGCCTTGGGGCAGTTTTGGCCATCTTGGGGGGCCTGGCGAGTATGCATCCCCTGGGAATTTCTCTATCGGCTTTTCTCGGAGCGGTTTTCGCTGGGGCCGTGGTCTATAGCATTTCTCGACGCCCGGAGGGGACCCACCTTTTGTATCTTATTCTGGCCGGGTTGGCGGTTTCGAGCTTATTGAACGGACTGGTTTCCGGCATCCTCGTAATTTCTGAAGAATATGCCCTGAGCCAATTCATCTTTTGGACTATGGGAGGATTAGACGGTGCCAGCTGGGTTCGAGTTTTGCCCCCCTTACCCTTTATTGGATTACTTCTTATCGGTTCGATTCTCTTTGCCCAACCCCTCAATGTATTGAGCCAGGGAGAAGAGCAAGCCTTTAGTCTCGGAGTCGGAGTGGAAAAAGTAAAACTTATTTTTCTCATTGTAGCCTCTACGCTCACGGCTCTCGCTGTTGCTTTGGCGGGGCCAATCGCCTTCGTGGGTCTTATGGTACCCCACGGTATTCGGCTCCTTACGGGACCCAACCATCGAACCCTTCTTCCCCTTTCTGCTCTAGGAGGGGGGAGTTTTCTTCTTTTTGCAGACCTCATTGCCCGAACGATTCTGGCTCCCCGAGAACTAAAGACAGGAATTCTTACGGCCCTCATAGGTGGACCCTACTTTATCTTCCTAATTCTCCATCACCGAAGGGAGGGCCTGCAATGAGTGCCCTTCTTCGTACCTTCGACCTTGGCTACGGGGTAAAGGTTGGACGCAAAGAAAAAACATTGGTCCAGAACATACACATTTCCCTCGAACCCGGAAAACTCGTGGGCCTTATCGGTCCAAATGGGGCGGGGAAAAGCACCCTCCTAGGGCTCCTTCTGGGCTATCTTAAACCCACCCAAGGTCTTGTGGAAATAGAGGGTAAGAACCTAAGAAATTTGAAAGACAAAGAGCGGGCCCGTACTCTTTCATATCTGGGGCAATCGCGGGTTCTCCACTTTCCCTTTACCCTTCAAGAGATTGTCGAAATGGGTTCCTACGCCAACCCCGACGGCCTGGGATTCCCTGGAAAATCCGAGAAAGCCCGAGCCCGAGATGCCCTCCGTTACGTTGGGTTAGAAGGTTTAAGGGACAGGAATTTTTTGACCCTTTCGGGTGGCGAACAACAGTTAGGTCTTTTCGCTCGAATTCTGGTTCAAAATACTCCCATAGTTCTCCTCGATGAGCCCACCTCTAGTCTCGATTTAGGCCACGAGGCCCAGCTTCTTGAAATGGCCCGAGAACTGGCCTTGGAAGGTCGGGTTGTACTTACAGCCCTTCATAATTTGAATAGTGCGGCTGAGTACTGCCATCGGCTTATCTTGATGGATAAGGGGAACCTGGTTGCCGACGGTGAACCCGCCGAGGTTCTGTCTCAAGAGCGGGTTGAGAAAAGCTACGCCACCCGGGTTCGAGTAGGAAATAACGAGAATACCGGTAGTATCACCGTCACCCCCCTACCCCGAAGCACCAATAGGGGTCCCGGGAAGGTCCATATAATTGGAGGTGCAGGCAGCGGAGTCACCCTTACCCGGCAGCTCTACCTCTGGGGAATTTCCCTGAGCGGTGGTGTTGCCCACGAGTTGGATAGCGACGCCAAGCTGTGGCGGGCCCTGGGAATCCCCCTCGTTGAAGTTCCAGCCTTTAGCGAAATTCCTCTCCAAACCCTCTCCCAGGCTCACCAAATGGTCCGGGAAGCAGACCTGACAATTTTATGCTCTTTTCCCTTCGGAAGGGGCAATAGAGGCAATTTAGAACTCGCCCGGGCAGCTGCCCAAAAAGGTTCGCTCGTCGTCCTCGACGAGGTAAGTGGAACCTGTCAACGAGGTTTCTACGCCCCAGGACTGAAAGAGGATTTTGACTCCCTTCAGTCCGAAAATCCTCCGGTATCCTACGAAGAATGCCTGGAAACTGTAAAGAAGGTAGTCCATGAAGTTGCATTGTGAGGTCCTCGACACGATTCTCGACCTTGAAATCCCCCCCAAACGAATTGTAAGTTTGAGTTCGGGGTTCACCGAGGCTCTTTTTGAACTTGGAGCTAGCGACAGTGTTGTAGGGGTTTCGGAATACTGTTACCGGTATTGCGATTGTGCCCACCTTCCCCGGGCAGGATGGTATTTGAATGGGGATTTTGAGGTCCTCGATCGACTAAAACCCGACCTGGTCCTTATGACCAGTGGAGTACAACTTCGTTTTGCCCGCCTCCTAGCCCGGCAGGGTCTACCAGTCTATGTACTACCCTTGCCTACAAGCCTGGGTGGAATTTTAGAAAACATCGTTCGTCTGGGAGGACTCGTTGGTCGCCTGCCCGAGGCCCGAAACTTGGCCAACACAATGATGAGCGAACTTCTCGACATTCGAAGCCGGTGGTCTGGAACGAATCCCCGTATCTACGCCGAAACCTGGTTTGGCGTCCACGCCCGCCGGATAGGCGGTCTCAGTTACATTCAAGACCTTCTTTGGTACGCAGGAGCAGACCCGATCTACGGCCAAGAGGCCTGGTCGTACCTTCCTCTCGATCTTGAAGGTACGACAAAAGCAAAACCCGAGGTCTTTGTGGGATTTTATGAACCCGAACACCCTATGGACTTCCCTTTCGAGAGCGAAAGGCGGGGTTGGAAGACAGATTTTGGCCCGGGAGTTATTACTTCTGATACAAAAAAGGGACGAAACATCATTCATGATGGTCCGTCCCTGGTTCAAACTGCCCGGTGGCTCCAGGCAGAATTGGTAGAAGTTCTAAGAAAGACTCCTGGGCTCGGGTCCGTTGTAGAGGGCCTTGGGCCGGTAGATCCGATTATCGATTCGTTGTTCAAGAACATGGGCTAACCAACCGCTCACCCGACCCATGGCAAATATGGGGGTAAAGAGTTTGGTTGGTATTCCCAAAAGACGGTAGACCGCACCGGAGAAAAAGTCGACGTTCGGGTATACGGGTTTACCCTTTTGTTCCATGCGTTTTCGGGTTTCAACCTCTAAGGTCTTGAGGATATCGTAGTAAGTCATGTCACCCTTTGCTTCGCACAGTTCTTTTAGGTAGGCTTCCATAAGGTTACTTCGGGGATCTTTCGCCTTGTACACCCGATGACCCATACCCATGACTTTTTTTCCTTCCCCCAGGGTCTTGTCTAACCAGGGAACGACGTTTTGGGGGGTACCAATTTCATCAACCATAACCATCACCTTTTCATTAGCTCCCCCGTGGAGGCTTCCGTAAAGGGCACCAATAGCGCCACTTATGCTGGAATAGCAGGTGCTTTGGGTGCTAGCGATAACTCGGGCAGTAAAGGTGGATGCATTAAAGCTGTGCTCGGCGTGCATTACCAGGGCGGAGTCCATAATCTTGCCTTCGGACTCGGTCGGTTCTTCTCCCCGCAACATGTACAAGAAGTTGGCTCCGTGGCCCAAATTGCGCTTTGGTGGCACGTACTCCAGTCCATTGCGAATTCGTTCGTAGGCTGCGACAACACTAGCCAGCTGGGCTACCTGATGAAGGGTTTCCCGGCAGTTGCAGTGGGGTCCGTGGTGAATTTTATGCTCCACGTAGGCCGAAAGGTAGGCGATAACCGACTGCAACAGCTCCATTGGGTGGCTTTTTTCGGGAAAATTCCGAATCATTTCCAGAACTGCAGGACTAAGATCCCGGGCATTCCGCATTTTCGCGCTGAAAACCACCGATTCATCTCGATTTGGAAGCTCTCCGTAGAGCAAAAGGTAGGTTGTCTCTTCGAAGGTGGTCTTCTCGGCAAGCTCTTGAATTGGATACCCCCGATAGTAAAGCTGTCCTTTTTCACCGTCGATCTTACAAATTGTAGACTCACCGGCGATAACTCCCTCAAGACCTTTTGCAAACTGCACCGTCTGTTCCATTCATAGCTCCTTGCATATAGTAATAGGTTGCGCTTAACGAGATTTTCTGTTGACTCCGTGAATACTCATTCCGTGTACCGCCATCGCCGCCTCTTTTACCGCTTCGGGTAAGGTCGGGTGGGCGTGGACCGTTCGGGCCAAGTCTTCGGCCGAGCCCTTTAGCTCCATAACAGCGGTTATTTCGGCGATAAGATCCGAGGCCCAGGGACCCCATACCGAGGCTCCCAGAATTCTGTCGGTCTGTTCGTGGGCCAGAAGGGTTACCGATCCGGCACCTTCGCCCATGGCTAGGGCACGGCCGTTTACTCCTAAAGCAAAACTACCTTTTTTGTAGGCGATTCCTTCTTTTTTCAGGGCTTCTTCGGTTTTACCAACCATCGCTGCTTCTGGCCAGGTATATACGACTCCAGGAATACCGTCGTAGTTGACGTGGCCCGCCTGACCGGCCAATATTTCTGCCACCGCTACCCCTTCATCTTCGGCCTTGTGGGCCAACATTGGGCCGGGGACCGAGTCTCCAATGGCGTACAACCCGGGTATGGGGTCTTCGGCCTCAGAACTGGCGTAGACTCTATATTTCTGATCTATTACCAGTCTTCCTCGGTCCGAGAGGGCAATTGCATTTATGTCTAATCCGAGTCCATCGTAGTAGGGTTTTCGTCCTACGGCTACCAGTACTCTTTCGAACGGGAGATTTTTTTGCGCTTCCGAAGGATCTAGGGCCAATACAACCTGAGTTTTTGTCTTTTTTTCGATCTTACCTTTATGCCCCAAAAGGAAGGTGATTCCCAGTTTTTCGAGTTCTTTTTGCAGTCCCTTGGCCAGGGCGGGCTCCCAACCGGGCAGAATTTGAGTCGCTAGCTCGATAACCGTCACCTTAGACCCCAATCTCGCCCAAACACTGGCCATTTCGAGCCCAATAGCCCCGGCCCCTACAACTCCAAGGGTCTTCGGCACGGTCGAAAAACAAAGGGCTTCGGTACTCGAAACTACCCTATCGCCGTCAAACTCTAGACCCGGTAGTTCGATTGGTTGGCTTCCGGTTGCGAGAATGATATTCTTCGCCTTGAGGACCTCCTGCCCTCCTTCGGTTTCTACCAGAACGTCCGGAAGCCGAAGAGTTGCTGTTCCCCTAATAACAGTAATGTTATTGGCCTTTATAAGTTGAGCGACCCCAGAGGTGAGCTTTTTTACTACCCCGTCTTTTCGCTCCAACATTTTGGCCAGATCTAAGCTAATCCCCTTGAACGAAATACCATGGTCATCCAGGGAATGAAGGGCCTGGAAGTACCGCTCAGAGCTATCGAGCAAAGCCTTGGAAGGAATACACCCAATATTGAGACAAGTGCCACCCAGGGTTGGGTTCTTTTCTACCAGAGCTGTTTTCATTCCTAATTGGGCACATCGAATAGCGCTTACGTATCCGGCGGGCCCGGCTCCAACAATTATCGTGTCAAACGAGGTGTCACCCATAGATTCTCCTATACATCGAGCACCATCCGAGCAGGATCTTCGATGAGTTCTTTAATCATTTTTAAAAATCCAATTGCATCTTTGCCATCGATCATACGATGATCGTAGGTGAGGGCCAGGTACATCATAGGACGAATAACTATTTGCCCATCCCGAACCACTGGCCGGTCCTGGATCGTGTGCATGCCCAATACCGCTGTTTGAGGGGGATTCGGAATCGGAGTACTGAGCATGGAACCAAATACCCCGCCGTTGCTCACCGTAAAGGTTCCTCCCATGAGGTCGTTAGGCATAATCCGTTTTGCCTTTGCTTTTTCTCCGTATTCACTAATACCCCGTTCAATGGCGGCAAATCCCATAGACTGGACATCCCGAAGAACGGGGGTAATGAGCCCTCGATCGGTGCTCATAGCAACCCCAATATCGATAAAATCGTTGTACACGATTTCGGTTCCATCTAAAAAGGCGTTTACCTCCGGGAGGGCCGATAGTGCCTTCTGGGCGGCCTTGATGTAAAAACTCATAAATCCAAGCCGAACTCCGTGTTTCTTTTCGAAGGCCTCTTTATATTGGCTTCGCAGAGCCATTACTCGAGACATGTCCACCTCGTTGAAGGTAGTCAGGTGGGCAGATCCCTGTTTGCTTGCTACCAGCCGTTCGGCAATCTTCTTTCGAATAGGAGTCATAGGAATACGACGTTGTTGTCGGCTACCGGTCGAGGGAACGGTGGTTCCAAGGGTAGAGGTAACGGCAGACGATGGGGGAATCGGGGCCGCTGGGGTAGCGGGGGTCCCGGTGGCCGCCACTTTTAGCACATCTTCTTTAAGGATCCGTCCCCCCGGTCCAGTCCCCTTGATAGTCTTGGGGTCGATTCCTTTTTCTACAACCAGTTTCCGAACTGCGGGGGTAAGGTCATCCAGGCTTGCACTATCGTCCGTAGGACTGGCCGATATCGGAGCTGACGCTGGGGTCGGGGAGTCAGCTGGTGATGAGGCGGTAGTTGGAGTTGGAGCGGCGACTTTAGCAGTTGCATTGCCTGCCTCGTCAATAGTACCTACCACCGAACCTACTTCTATTTCTTTTCCTGGTTCAACGGCAATGTGTAAAACTCCAGCCGAAGGAGAAGGAATTGCCATGGTCGCCTTGTCGGTTTCGAGTTCGAAAAGTTCTTCTCCTGAATCGACGAAATCTCCATCTTTTTTCAGCCATAGCGCCAGAATGCCGCTGGAAATACTCTCCCCAACCGACGGTACTTTAATGTCTACCATTACATATCTCTCCTTATTCCAAAGGTCCAAAAGCCCCATCCAGAAAAACCTGGAGCTCTTCGACGTGTTGTTTATGGCTACCCGTAGAGGGACTCGCCCCCGAGGGTCTACCGGTATACTCGAGCCGGAAGGCTGGTGGTATAAAATCTGCGTATCGTTGGAAGACAAAATACCAGGCTCCACGGTTTCTACTTTCTTCCTGAACCCACCGATAGGCTTTCGCCTTGGTGTAGCGTTCGCAAACTCGTTTCAACTCATCGACCGGGAAGGGATAAATCTGCTCCAAACGGATAATAGCGGTATCATTGAGTTGGCGTTTTTCCCGTTTGGCAATGAGATCATAATACACCTTACCACTACACAAAAGCACTCGAGTTTCGTTCCCAGTGGCCTGACTATCGTCTATAACATTGTGAAAGTGACCGGTTACTAATTCGGGTACTGGAGAACGGGCAACCTTGTTCCGCAAGAGACTCTTGGGGGTCATGACCACCAGAGGCTTTCGGAAGGGCTGATGAACCTGACGACGCAGAACATGAAAGTACTGGGCCGGGGTCGTGGGATAGACAACTTGGATATTTTTCTCGGCACAAAGGCTAAGGAACCTCTCGAGGTGGGCACTGGAGTGTTCGGGACCTTGTCCCTCGTACCCGTGGGGAAGGAGTAGCACCAGTCCACTGGAGCGGAACCACTTGGTTTCCCCAGCCACAATGTATTGGTCAATAATTACCTGAGCGCCGTTTACGAAGTCCCCAAACTGGGCTTCCCACATAATGAGTGCATCGGGTAAGGCAATACTGTATCCATATTCAAATCCCAGAACCGAAAACTCACTCAGGGGGCTGTCGTATACCGCAAAGAACCCTTGATTTGGGGAGATATGACGCAAGGGAAGGTGGCTCACGGGAACTTCGGAACTATGGTCCCACCATACCGCGTGGCGTTGGCTAAAAGTACCCCGACCACAGTCTTCACCCGAAAGACGAACCGGAAACCCGTCGAGCAAAATGGACCCGTAGGCCAGGCTCTCGGCGAAGGCCCAATCGACCTTCTTTTCCTCAAAGAACTGAACTCGCCTCTCTTCTACAAAGCGCTCGAGTTTTGGGTGTATTTTAAAATTGTCGGGTATTTTGGTTAGCGTCTGGGCAATCGGCGAAAGGGTCGACATATTCACGCCAGTAGTTACCGGCTCAAAACTATAGGCCCGCCGATACTTCTTCCAGATACCTTCCTGATACGCATCGTCCATCTTAGGGATGTAGTCACCCCGCGCGTGGTCGAGTTCGGTTTTTAGGAAGTTTCTATACTCATTTTTGTAGGCTTCCTGTTCAGCTGGGAGCCAAACCCCTTCGCGCTCGAGTTTTTTCCCGTATTGTACCCGTACACTTTCAAGCTCATGAATAAGCCCGTACATTTTGGGGTGGGTAAAGCTCGGCTCATCGGCCTCGTTATGGCCGAGCCTGCGGTAGCAGACCATATCTATGACCACATCGGTGGCAAACTTTTGTCGGAACCGGGCAGCCAGGTCGATTGTTTGTATCACGGCTTCCGGATCGTCTCCGTTCACGTGGAGGATAGGAACTGCGATAGACTTAGCTATATCGGTAGCAAAGAAGGTCGATCGAGCGTCTCGACTAGCGGTGGTAAAACCAATTTGATTATTTACGATGATGTGGATTGTTCCACCGGTTCGGTATCCCCGTAATTGGCTCAGGTTGAGGGTCTCAGCCACCACTCCCTGGCCACTAAATGCGGCATCCCCGTGTATAAGTACAGGCATAACCTTTTTTCGAAGTCGGTCGCCCCGGCGACGCTGAATTCCTCGGGTCTTTCCTTCTACGACTGGGTCAACAGCCTCCAGGTGACTGGGATTTGCAACCAAGGAAAGGTGAATGGTGCGCCCGGTCTCTTCGTCGTAGTAGTCGTAACTATAGCCCTGATGGTACTTTACATCCCCGGAACCACCGTAGGTATGGGGCGTATAGTTGTCAACAAAGGCAGCAAACATCGAGACCGGTTCTTTACCCAGAGCGTTTACCAGGACATTCAATCGACCTCGGTGGGGCATACCAAAAACTAACTCTTGTAATCCATGGTCTGCTGCCCGGGTGACCAGGTGCCGCAGGGCCGGAATGAGCGATTCGGCTCCTTCGAGACTAAATCGTTTCTGCCCCACGAAATTCGTATGAATAAAGTGCTCGAACTCTTCGGCTCGAATCAGGTCTTTTTGGATATTGACCTTCTCGTCGTTCGTCCACCCCTGGTGGGCTTGAGGGCCCTCGAGGTGGTTGATAAGCCATTTTCGGACGGCTTTATTCTGGATGTGGAGAATTTCGGAACCAATAGAACCACAGTAGATTTTCTTTAATCGCTGGACTAGGTCTCCGAGGGGCAAGATGCCTGGTTGCATGAACCTCCCGGCGTAAAACTCCCTATTCAAATCCTCTTCGCCTAACCCAAACTCTTTGAGAGTAAGGCTCTCGTATTCTCCTTCAATGGTAAACAGACGATAATACTGATCGGGAGTCATGTACCCCTCGAGGGGGTTAATTTTTGCGTAAATATAGCCCACATCTCTGTACGCCCATAGAAGGCTGTTTACCCGTCCCTGTTTCACCAGAGGTTCGTTCCCCGGGTTTTCTACCAAGGCGCCCGGGGGACCAGGAGGAGACATAGAATCGACCCTATTTCGAGGAAATCTTTCCTCGCTGGAAACAATCCTCGTGTCGGGGGAACTTGTAGGGGCGAAGGTCCGGGCGACACCGTCGCCCTTTCCATTGAGAGTAAAGAACTCGTGCCATTTTTGATCTACAGAACCCGGGTCTTGAAGCCACAATTCGTACATTTCGTCCATGTAGGGCGAGTAACTTAGACTGACCATATTTTCGCTCATGCTTTTAGCTCTCTTAACCGAGCTTCTTTTTAAGGAGCCCAGGAATCTCACTTGGTGTATTTGCTACCCGTACTCCCGCTTCTTCAAGGGCTTTCACCTTCGCTTCAGGTGTACCTTTTCCGCCGGAGATTATAGCTCCTGCGTGGCCCATGCGTTTTCCCGGAGGTGCAGTTCGCCCGCTAATAAATCCTACCACGGGTTTTTTCATGTTCGCCTTAATCCAGGCTGCGGCAGCTTCTTCGTCTTCCCCACCGATTTCGCCGATCATTACCACCCCTGCGGTATTCGCATCCTGATTGAAGAGGTCTAACAAGTCGATAAAGCCCGACCCGACTATTGGGTCTCCACCAATTCCCACACAGGTACTTTGACCCATTCCATTGGTGGTAAGAGCATGGACTACCTCGTAGGTCAGGGTACCCGAACGGCTAATGACCCCAATATTCCCCTGGAGGTGAATTTTGGCCGGCATAATTCCAATTTTACTCTTCCCGGGACTGATGAGGCCAGGGCAGTTAGGCCCAATCATCCGTAGTCCCTTGGATTTTACGTAGTGGTACATTACCAGTACCTCATTCACTGGTACACCTTCGGTAATGCAGATAATGAGGGGTACCCCCGCATCGGCGGCTTCTTTGATCGCTGCCGCAGCGTAGGGCGCGGGCACAAAAATGACCGATACATCAATTTTGTGGGCCTTCATAGCTTCGGGTACCGAGTTGTAGACCGGAACCTCATCCATTTTCTGCCCACCCTTTCCGGGAGTAACGCCAGCGACAATTTTGGTTCCATCGCCAATCATAGTTCGGGCGTGGAAGCTTCCGTCCCGTCCGGTAATACCCTGGACAAGTACGTTGGTGTTTTCATCAATTAAGATACTCATGCTGTAATCCCCCTTAGCGTGCTGCTACGATAGCTTTAACAGCCTCGTTTAGATCGGTACGAGCCTCAATGCCCGCCTTCTGCAAAATCTCCCGACCCTCTTTATCGTTAGTTCCAATGAGTCGAACTACTAAGGGAACCGTAATATCTACTTGCTTTGTGGCCATGAGTAAACCATTCGCAATATCGTCACAGCGGGTAATACCGCCGAAAATATTAATAAGAATTCCCCTGACCTTTGGGTTGTTCATTATTATCTTTATGGCGCTTACGACCTTGTTGGGGTTCGAAGAACCACCAACATCGAGGAAGTTTGCAGGCTCACCACCGAAAAGCTTGATAATGTCCATAGTAGCCATCGCAAGACCCGCACCATTCACGATACAGCCAATATCGCCATCCATTGAAACAAAGCTCAAACCCGCTTCCCGAGCGGTAATTTCATCGGCACTATTTTCTTCGGGATTTCGCATTGCCTCGACTTCGGGATTCTTGAATAGGGCATTATCATCGAAGTTGACCTTGGCATCCAAGGCTTGAAGTTTTCCATTCGCCAAATATCCGTAGGGGTTAATTTCTACCAGGCTACATTCTTTCTCGAGATACATCTTGTACATGGTTTGAATAACATCCCGGGCCTGGGAGATGAGTTCGGGCTTCTCGAACACTTGGGTAAGAGCCTTGTCCAGACCATCCTTGTCGATTCCAACCGAGGCATCAATGGGAAACTTGATAATTTCTTCCGGTTTTGTAACCGCCAGTTCTTCAATATCCACCCCACCGGAGGCACTCATCATAAGAATAAGCTTTTTATTGAACCGGTCAAGGGTAAGCCCTAGGTAGTACTCCTTTTTGATGTCCGCAGCTGGAACTACCAGAACCTTTTCTACCTTGAGTCCTTTAATTGTCAAATCAAGAATTTCTTTGGCTTTTTGTTCCGCTTCTTGGGCGGTCTTTGCAACCTTAACTCCACCGGCTTTTCCCCGGCCTCCAACAAGAACTTGGGCTTTTATGACTACGGTCCCACCCATTTTTTCTTGGGCAGCCTTTGCCTCTTGGGGCGTCCGGGCAACGACCTGGGGTCCAATGTCGATTCCGTAAGAAGCAAAGAGCTCCTTACCCTGGTACTCATGAATGTTCATGCATCCTCCTGTATAAAATAGAAAACCCCAGAAGCTGAGCCTTCTGGGGCTAGGGATTTTCTTAGGTCGATAGACCGCCGTCGTTGACGGTCTGCCCCCGCTCTTCCCGATATTTCTTAATCATTCGCTTGGTCTGATTTATAAGTTTTGTTACCTTAATGTCCCTCGGGCAGGCCTTCGTGCACTCGAAATGATTTTCACAGGGCCAGACTCCGTCGGGACTGTCGAGCACCTTCAAGCGGGGCTCCAAACCAAGGTCCCGGCTATCGTTAATAAACCGGGCAGCCTGAACAATGGCTGCGGGTCCAATGAAGTCCGGATTCTTATCCAGAATTGGGCAGGCGGAATAACAAGCTGCGCAAAGTATACACTTGGTAGCCTCGTCAAAGAGCGAGCGCTCTTCCTGGGATTGCAGGTACTCTCCCCGCTTTTCCAAAGGTGCCTCGGCAGGGGCGGTTGGTGCCAAGGCCACCGCCGGTGTAAAGCCAGGACTAGTAGACAAACTAGGTTTGGAAAGCAGAAAGGGTTGAACCGAACGGTAGTTTCCAAAAAACTTACTCTGATCAACCATAAGGTCTCGCTCTACCTTCAGATGGTTCAGGGGACGAATTTCTAGCATTTCGCCGTCTTTCTCTACCACATCTTTCAGAAGGGTCTTGCATGCCAGGCGATTCTTGCCATTAATTATCATTGCATCGCTACCGCAGACCCCATGAGCACAACTTCGCCGAAAAGCCAAGGTACCATCAAGATTCCGCTTTATTTCGATAAGGGCATCTAAGACTCGCTGGTCGGGATCTAAATTGAGGGCGTAGTCTTGGTTGTAGGGCTTATCATCCAACTGCGGATTAAACCGCTCGATTCGTACTGTTATATTCATGGGTTGTACTCCTTCTTTTAGTAGATCCGGGGTTTTGGGGTCCAGATACTGGTGTCTACACTCTTGTAGCCAATACGGATCGAATGAGAACCTGGGTCTGCACTCCCCTTAGTGTCTAGGGTAGCAAGGGTATGCTTGAGCCAGTTGGGATCATCTCGCTCGGGATAGTCTTCCCGGCTATGGGCTCCTCGACTCTCTTTTCTATTCAAAGCACTTCCAGCGATTAAATACGCCAAGTCCAGGAGATTTTCCAGTTCGAGGATTCCCAAGAGATCGGAATTGAACTGGGGATTTTTATCTTCAAGCCGAAGTTCGGTAAATTGTTGGCGCAACCGTTCGACATCGGCAATCGCTTTTTTCATTTGGGCTTCATTTCGGTAGACCCCCACGTTTGCCATCATCGATTCTTGCATTTCTTTGTAGATTGGTCCGGGATGGGGGCCCTTCTTTCCATCGGTAAGCCGATTTTTAATGACCATGAAACGGTCTTGAGCGTCGGCTGGCAAGGGCGAAAGTTTTGCGTCTTTCACATATTTTGCTATATGCTGACCAGCTCGCCGACCGAAAACAATGAGGTCGACCAGACTGTTTGTGCCTAATCGATTTGCCCCATGGACACTTACACACGCGCACTCTCCAGCAGCGTACAATCCTTCCCATAGAGTAGTGCCATCGGTAACCCGGCCGTCAACGTCGGTCGGAATTCCGCCCATTGCGTAGTGGGCGGTAGGTTGAATGGGCATGGGCTTTTCGGCAGGGTCTATTCCTAAGTACGTTCTGCAAAAGTCGGCGATATCGGGAATTTTTGCCTCTATGGCTTCTCTGCCGAGGTGGGTAGCATCGAGGAACACGTAGTCGTCGATCTTCTTGTTCCCTCTAATTCCTTTTCCAGCAGCAATTTCAGTCATAATCGCCCGACTGACCATGTCTCGGGGGGCCAGGTCGAGCAGGTTTGGCGCGTAGCGCTCCATAAACCGTTCGCCGGAATTATTCCGAAGTATTCCACCTTCTCCCCGGACACCTTCGGTTATAAGAATTCCCATTCCTAGAATTCCCGTGGGGTGGAACTGGTAAAACTCCATGTCCATGAGGGGAACTCCGGCCCGGGCTAATACCGCGGGTCCGTCGCCAGTGTTAGCCAGGGCGTTGGAAGTAACCTTAAAAATGCGACCGAAACCGCCGGTGGCAAAGAGTACTGCTTTTGCCCGGAATACGTGGATTTCTCCGGTCTTGAGTTCAAGACTCACAATGCCGACAACCTTGTTTTCTTCCAATATTATGTCTGTGGTTTGAAATTCGTCGTAGAATTCGACGTTGTTCTTGATACATTGCTGATACAAGGTCTGCAAAATCATGTGGCCGGTGCGGTCTGCGGCGTAGCAACTGCGTCGAACCGGTGCCTCACCCAAGTTGCGAGTATGCCCGCCAAATCGTCGCTGGGCTATCTTTCCATCCTCGGTCCGGCTAAAAGGAAGTCCCATGTGCTCCAATTCGTAGACTGCCCGAACTGCGTCTTCGGCCAGGATCATCGCGGCGTTTTGATCAACTAGGTAATCGCCGCCCTTTACGGTGTCGAAGGCGTGCCACTCGGGTTTGTCCTCGTCTAAATTTCCTAGGGCCGCCCCAATCCCCCCCTGGGCTGCACCTGTGTGGCTGCGGGAAGGGTACAATTTTGAAACGACTGCGACCTTTGCTGTCTTGCTCGCCTCCAGGGCTGCATACAAGCCAGCTCCCCCCGCTCCTACGATAACTGCATCATACTCGTGTACCAAAGTAGGACTCCTTTCTTTTCTTTTGTTCCACCTCGGGTCCTCCCGGAATATTCGAGAGTTCCTCTCGTTGTGTCCTTATTGTGTCCTCAAAAATGTATTGTTCGCATTTCACGACCAGTGATTCTCAGGATAGTCTGGACATTGTTACCTAGTGGGGCGCCTCGGAGCACCCTTATCTTCTACTATATGACCACCTTTAAAGAATCGCAACAAAAGATTTGCCGACTGAACTACTCAACTTTAAGACTTTTGCTCACTTGAGTAAAGTACTCATCCTGGGCATACTTAGGACATTAAGACCGGAGTACCCATGAGCCCTTTTGAAATTGTTATGCTGGTGTGTTTTGGCCTAGCCTGGCCTTTTTCTATTTACAAATCCTGGAAGAGCCGAGCAGTTGGCTCAAAAAGTCTTGTGTTTCTTGTAGCCCTTCTCATTGGCTATATTTCGGGAATCCTACACAAGGCCTTTTATGCCTACGATGGGGTAATTTTCCTTTACGCTCTCAATGGCACAATGGTCGCAATCGATATCGGCCTGTACATCCGTAATAAATTGTACTTCGTAAAGGAGAGTGGAGAATGAAGATTCTCGTCGGATTTGCCAGTAAGTACGGGGCCGCGAAAGGAGCTGCCCAAACAATCGCCGCTACCCTCAAGGAAAAAGGCCACCACGTGCAGGTCTTCAATCTTACTACAACACCCCAACCCCTGGCAGATGAATGGGAAGCCTTCATTGTCGGTGGATCAATCTACGCCGGTCAAATAAACGGTAAACTCCGAGGATGGGTCGAAAAAAACGAGACCCTTTTAGCTACCAGACCCCTGGGTCTTTTCGTAACCAGCCTTGCAGCCGGGGAGAAAGCTCTGGTCTACTTGGAGTCCTCCTACCCGCCGTCCCTCTTGGCCCACGCCCAGGCAAAAGGGGTTACCGGCGGAATTGCAGACCCAGAAAAAATGAAGTGGCTCGATAGGTTCATACTTAAGAAGGTGGCAAAAGTAAGTCAGACCAAAGATACCCGAGATCCCGAGGCTCTCCGGGTCTTTATTGATTCCTTTTTGAAAGCCCTCTCCTAGGTATTAGACAATAATCGCCGGGTGCCGGAGCCATTGGTATATACTCATAGCTGCACCGGCCCCTTGGCCCAAGGCAGTGAGTACTTGGTATCTGCCGGCGTCACATCCGTCTCCCCCAGCAAAGAGGCCCGGAACCCGGGTTTGCATGTACTTATCGACTACAATCCTACCGGCATCGTCGAAATCGGCCCCCAGGTTAGGACTAAGAAACTCCAGATTCGCTTGGGGCTCCAAATCGAGGAAAAAACCGTCGGCTTTTAAAACCTGCGATACACCCCTGCAAGAAATTTCCACCGACTGACAAAAATCGTCCCCATTAAATTCCACCAGTCGAACGTCTTCGCACAGATAAATATTTGTGGTTCGCCGAACCTGCTCTAAAGATTCCAGGTCGTAGGTTCCTTCCTCGGACAGGGCAAGGTAAACCTTTGAGGCGAAGGACGCCAGATCAAGGGCGTTCCAAAGACCCCGGGTTGCGTCACTAAAGAGAAACACCTCCTTCTCCCAGAAGGCATGGTTGTAGCTTTGGATATTCCCCCCCAGGCCTCTGCCCCAGAATCTCCGAAATCCAGGCACATCAATCGGTGGAAAGTTCGCCCCGGTGGCGATAAATACCGTACGACTTTGGTAGGTTTGTATCGTGCCGTCGGTCTTCTGGGTACATACCTCAAAAAGAGTGGCCTTTTCTGCTTCCGGGCCAGTCAGAGATATCACCTTGGTTACCCTTTCTTTCCGGTAGAGCTCACTTCGATAGTGGAGTCTACTTCTGTACACCGAAACCTGCTCTCGAGCCTTTATAATCGTATAGTCCTCGACTTCTGGAAGATTGACAACGTGATTTGTTTTACCACCCAGATCTTCGGAAATAACCAAGAAATCAAGGCGTTTTCGCATAGCATAAATCGCTGCGGATAATCCTGCGGGACCAGCTCCGAGGATAACTAAATCGTACATGGGGGCTCCTTTATACTTCCATTGGCCATCATAGTTTGGGTCAGGTTCCTGCTTCGAATAATAATGTCTCGGGCCGATTTTTCGAGTTCTTCTTCAGTCCTGGTCAGCCTGGCAACCCCCGCTTTTTGGGCCTCCAGACCCACTGCTACCGCGATTTTGACGAAAACCTCCCAGTCTTCCATGGTAGGTAAGAGGTGTTCAGGCCCAAGTTGATCTCCCATGAAAAGTACAAGGGCATCGGCGGCGGCAAAACACATCGAATCGGTAATAGTTCGAGCTCGTACATCCAGGGCTCCCCGAAAAATTCCGGGGAAACATAAAGAATTGTTTACCTGATTAGGAAAATCGCTGCGGCCGGTAGCGACAATCGCTGCGCCTGCTTCTTTGGCCTCCCAGGGCCAAATTTCTGGGGTCGGGTTTGCACAGGCGAATACAATCGGCTGATCGGCCATCGAACGAACCCACTCGGGTTGTATCCTTCCTGGTCCAGGTTGGGATAACGAAATAACCACATCGGTTCCTCGAAGAGCCTCGGCGATGCCCCCTTGACGACCCTCGGTGTTGGTACTTTGACACAGTTGCCATTTTTCGGGGAACTCCATCCGCCGCAGCCGAATATCTTTGCGAAAATCGCCGAGAATCCCCTTACTGTCGACCATTCGGCAGTTTTCCGGTTTGGCTCCCCGGGCAAAAATGAGCCGAGCGCAAGCGACGTTTGCAGCCCCTACGCCGATAAAAGCAATGGAGAGATCTTCGATGTTTTTGCCGACCACCTTGAGGCTACTGAGAAGTCCAGCTAAGGTAACCGTAGCCGTACCCTGTTGGTCATCGTGCCACACCGGAATTTCTGCCTCGTTGCGCAAGGTTTCTAAAATGCGAAAACACTTGGGCTGGGAAAGGTCTTCTAAATTTATTCCCCCAAAGCTAGGTTGTAAGGTGAGGACAGTATGAATTATTTCATCCGGGTCTTTGGTGTTCAACATAATAGCTACCGCATCAACTCCCCCCAGGTACTTGTACAGCATTGCCTTGCCCTCCATTACTGGAAGGCCTGCTTTCGGCCCAATATCGCCGAGTCCCAGCACCCGGGAACCGTCGCTAATAACTGCGATTGTGTTCCACTTGCTGGTGTAATCGTAGACGAGGTCGGGATTCTGAACAATTTCCAGACAGGGGGCGGCGACTCCAGGGCTGTACCACACCGAGAAGTCGTCCATGGATCGAACCGAGCACTTCGGAAGGGTTTCCATCTTACCTCGGTAAAAACTATGCATTTCGCTGGCAATTTCGCCAAAGCGGGCGGCTTTTTTTTCTTCGTCCTGGTCGGATGTACTCATGCCCTAAGTATGGAGGCTGACTCCCGGGCTTGCAAGTTTGGTTCCAAGGGATTTCGCAAACTCGTAACCGTTGACTCGATGGTTTACTTGGACCTCCCAGGAGTCTGTGTCTGTCATTTCGACGGGGTCAAAAAATTCCAGGTCCGTTTCTTGACCGGTTATTACCGGAAGGCCAGTCCAACGGTTTACGTGCTTGAACACTTTTCCACCCCCCAGTCGCTGGGCAATAAACTGTCGATGGGCGTCAATCCGCTTTTTACTCAAGCCTTGTAGTTGATAGAAGGAATGAATCATTCGTTCAAATCCAACCCGAGCGACTTCGGTATCTATTTCCCACCCTAGACTATTTCTGGCCAGGGCGGCGGCTGCAAGGCTGGTGGTCCCACTACCCCAAAAGGGATCGGCTACTGTATCTCCGTAAATGGTGAACATACTAATGAGGCGGAAGGGTATTTCGAAAGGGAAGGCGCCAGAACGACTACGTATTTCGCTCCCCCCGGCGTCGGTTCCCCAGCTTTGTCGTGCCCCACCAATGTCCCAGAGGTCGGAAAACCATAGGTTGCGTTCTTCCCAAAAAAACGCACTTTTTCGTCGTAGGGACTTGAGCTCTGGGCTCTCGAAGTTTCGATTCCCCTCTTTTCGAAACACCAGTATGTGCTCGTGTTCTAAGGTCACGTAAGCACCCCCGGGCAACATACCCGAACCCATGAACTTGTTCGGAGCATTGGTAGGCTTCCGCCATAGTATACCGGGCAGACTCGAAAATCCCGCCCTTTGGGCGGAAAAAATAATGCGACTATGGTTTGTAAAAAGTCGGAAACGCCCCCCCAGTTTTCGCACAGCATCTCCGACGTTTACACATAAAATCCCCCCCGGAGCCAGGATACGGAAGCTCTCCTCCCAGATAGAGTCCAGCAGGGTGTGCATAGACTCAAAAGCTTCCGTCGCCTGTTCTTCGTGGAGTAATACCCCAGTCGCAGGATTCTGAGCAGCAAAGCTCTCGTCCCACATTCCAATCATCGGGTAGGGAGGACTGGTCACCACCAGGTGGACAGATCCATCTTGGGTAGGGGCCAAGGTCTTCGCCGAGTACGGGTATACTCGATGGGTGGTTTGTAGGACTTCGGTGTTCGATAGGCTGCTCATAAGAGGAGTATAGGAGGGAATTCTAAAAAGGTCTAGTCGTTTTTTTATTTTTCTAGAATATTTCCTAGATTAGTCTAGGAGCCATTTAGGAGGATTTCTCCTCAAATTTACGGGACCGAATGAGTCCAGCAGATTTGTCTATAAAAAATTCAACCCCAGACAAAACCTGGTCGATAGCGAGTTTCAGAGAGCCAATTCGTATAAAGACCCCTGGATACACCTTACCTCGAACCCGCAGAATGGCGTTATCGTTGACATCTAAAAGGGGCAGTTTACCGACGAGGTTTTCCCGTAACATTTCTTCTTCTTTCGCCAGGCGATTAACCTTCTCTTCAAAAACTGTCTTTGAAATAGATAGGGCGTTAAGTCCTGAAATGAGCGCTTTTCGCTCAAATACAATTTTTTGCTGACGCTCAGTACATTCGTTGACCTGTCGCTCGACCACGAAGTCCAGGCCCAAAATGACCTCGGTTTGAATACCCGCCTTATTCCCTAATTCGGTTACGTCTATGAGGTTGAGGGCCTTGGTACAACCACCTATTATTCGCCCCTTGGGAATGAGCACTTCGCCGCGGCACATGAGGCTTGAGGTAAATACCGACCGGGCGATCTTTATGGGTCCCAGGCATTCGATAAAGCAGTTTTCGACGTACCGGGACATAACACTACCCTTAGAACGCAAGAGCCCCTTTCTGCGGCCAACAATTCCTTCGGCCACCTGCACCGATCCACCGACCATTATCTGATACACGTCCAAGGTATGGTGGGCTATGAGATTCCCACCCAACCAGATCTTAAATTGATCTCGAACCTCACCCTTAATTTCCAAGTCTCCGGGAAACCGAATATTACCGAAATGAAAATCCAGGTCACCGGAAATGACAATTTTTGTATCAATCCAGAATTTTACTTCGTCGAAAGAAAACTTACCCGAAACTTGTGCATACAGGCGATGTTCTTTTTCATAGACTCCCCGCGTGGGTTCGGGTTGAGAAACATCAAGCTGACCGTAGGGGATTATTTGACCAGATATGTCGGTTCCAAACACCCCTGGTATCGTGTCTTTACGAATAGCAATGAGCTCATCCTTATTTATTACCAGGTAGGAACGAATTTCTCGAAAATCCACCCGGTTGTTTCCTACATCGCCACCGGATTCTTGAGGTGCAAGGGCTGGAAGTATTGGTATGTTGCTGTTTGCATCGGGTCCCTTTCGTTCTAAGGTAGAAAATAGCGGGGACAGTACACGAATTTTTGGGGAAAACAGAAAGTGACTGGGAATTTCTTTTTTTGGCAAGGTCGCCTTGGCAGCGATACACTCGACTTTGTATCCACCCTTCTCTATTTCCGTATACCCGTATTGGAGAGCCTCTTGGCGGATACCGTGAACAACGCCCTCGGCATCGAGCACTCGCTGCATTTTCTGCATTAAGTCCAACAGGTCATCCTTCAGACTCGTTTCGGGGTCCGAAGGATCGGGAAAGCGACGAAGATTGAGGGTCGCAGAGGTTTTGTCAGCGCTAACATGAACCGAGATATCTATCATACTCTTCCTACAGTATCGTCACCAAGCCCAGAGAATGTGGGTATTTTTACATCGTTCGACCTAAAATATCGACCATAAACCCCGTTGGGTCAAGACGAACCACTGGGTTCAAGATAGACTGATCGAGGAATATCACAACCAGGACAATCTCTGGAGGAGTCATGGGTTACAGTCATCGAGTACTGGAGCAGGTGCGTCATCGAAATCCCGGCGAGCCGGAATACCTACAAGCAGTCGAAGAGGTACTAGAAAGCCTCGAACCAGTTTTTGCCGAACATCCTGAGTACGAGGAACATGCTATTTTGGAGCGGATGGTCGAGCCCGAGAGAATTATTATTTACCGTGTACCCTGGGCCGATGACAGGGGAAAGTATCAAGTCAACCGGGGATTTCGTATCCAGTTCAATAGCGCCCTGGGACCCTACAAAGGGGGCCTGCGATTCCATCCTACGGTTAACATGAGCATTTTAAAGTTCTTAGGATTCGAGCAAGTATTCAAGAATTCCCTCACGACCCTACAAATGGGGGGCGGAAAAGGTGGTTCGGACTTTGACCCAAAAGGCAAAAGCGACGCTGAAGTAATGCGTTTTTGCCAGAGTTTTATGACCGAATTGTCAAAGTACATTGGTGCAAACACCGATGTCCCCGCGGGAGATATTGGGGTTGGAGCTAGGGAAATTGGTTACCTATTTGGCCAATACAAGCGTTTAGCAAACGAATTTACAGGAATTTTGACGGGAAAAAGTCTGAACTGGGGTGGAAGCCTCATTCGTCCCGAGGCTACGGGATACGGTTCGGTATATTTTGCCCAAGAAATGCTAAGAGTTAAGGGCGAGACCCTCGAGGGCAAGATTTGCACAATTTCGGGTTCGGGGAACGTAGCCCAGTACACCGCCGAGAAACTTCTGCAGTTAGGGGCTAAGGTTGTCACCCTCTCGGATTCTTCCGGTTCGGTCTACGATCCTGTGGGTTTTAACCAAGAAAAACTGTCCAAGCTCATGGAAATCAAGAACCTACGCCGGGGTCGGGTCAAGGACTTTGCCCAAGAGTTCAACCTACAGTACTTCGAAGGAAAACGGCCCTGGTCGGTGACCTGCGACGCAGCTTTTCCAAGTGCAACCCAAAACGAAATCTCCCTGGAAGACGCAAAAAGCCTCATGAAAAACGGATGTAAACTCGTAAGCGAAGGGGCCAACATGCCCACCGAAGCCAGCGCAGTAGAAGCCTTCTTGGCTGGAGGTGTTCTTTTCGGCCCCGGAAAAGCTGCCAATGCCGGGGGAGTTGCTACCAGCGGCCTAGAGATGAGCCAAAACTCCATGCGTTTGTCCTGGAGCAGAAAAGAAGTAGACCAGAAACTCCAAGAAATAATGGTGCGAATCCACGGTGCGGCGTACCGGGCCTCGGAGCAATATGCAACCCCGGGAAACTACGTTGCAGGAGCGAATATCGCCGGCTTTATGAAGGTCGCCGATGCTATGTTGGAACAGGGGTTGGTGTAAAGCGGTCCAACCTTAAACCGACTCTGCGAAAGCCACCCGATACACTACCGCCCGGTTCTGGGTAGGGTCGGCGTACAACCACCAGACCTCCCCTTCCTGGGGCTGTCGATAGAAAATCGCTCCCGAATCGCCAAGACTCTGGGACTGGGCTGTTTCGTTCTCGCACTTCCAGACAAGCGAGGGGTCGCTTCTTCGTAATCCAACAAAAAGCATATCCGCCTCCACCAAGTCGTGGAAAAAATGGGTCCCTAAGGAAATATCGGGACTTAGGTCTGGATGCATCCAATCCATTTCCCCAAGAACTTGCACTTTTCGAATATCACCAAACCGGATCGGAATTCCCATGGCCGAAGTTGAAGTTCCCCATCTCCCGGGTCCCAGCAACACGACGTTCGGACAGGTCGAGGAAGGAGCAGCGGTGGTTAATCGACGGATAAAGGCTCCTATCTCCTTGGCGATTCGGTAATGGTCGTCTTCGTGGCCCTTGGCGTAGATTGTTGGGTCGACCCACACCACGTAGTGAATAGGAACGTGGCGACTACGTCCAATAACCGGCGAACTTACCTGGAGAATGATGTCGTTCGGTTTGGGTTCGGTAAGCTTTCCCGGAGCCTCTTGATCGATTCGCATTTGAAAGGGCCTACATTGAAGCACATTAATCCAGGGATGAGGATTGCCCGAGTCCCAACGATGGTCCCACTGGGCGGTAAACTCCAACTCCACGTGGGTCGAGTAGAGTTCCCGGAGGATCGCGGCGGCTTCTCGGAATATAGGCGCAAAGTCGGTGGTCTTGAATAACCGATTGAGAGAGGGCTCGATAACCGATGAGGAGGGTAGCCCCAGGGCCGTCGCCTCCCGTTCCCGCCGCCAGTCTTTTTCGAAGAGAAAGGAGGGAAGCTCGAGAACCTCGGGAAAGTTACCCAGGAGGGGGACTTCGGTGAGTCCTTGGGGATTCTGTGGGTTTGGGGCCTCCAGGTCCAGGGCGTCCATAGTTCGTTGTCGCACCCGGTGAGATTCTTTATCCAGGTTGCGGGTTGGGGCGTTGAGACTGACAACCCAGGGAAAGTCTTCGGCTACCCGGTCTACTGCGCGAGTGCCCAGACCCATGACTATACGGGCCATGCCCGCTTCGGGTTCGATGTCTGGGTGCCAGGCGTAGGCGTTGTAGCTAACGATTGTGCCTGCCAGGTCGGGGAAAAAATAGCGGCCCCGGCGTCGACCGCTCACCCGCTGGACCAGGAGGGCCATTTGCTCGTCTTTGCCCAGGACTCCCCGCTCTTTTCGGTACTCGAGAGCCTCGCGGCTCATTGTTCCGGCAAAGATTCGCTGGACCGCCAGGGTAAAGTCGGCCATTCGGTCGGCCACTGTTCCTTGATTTGGGCAAAAAATGGAGTCGTATTTGCCCGCAAAGGCATTTCCATAGTTATCTTCGAGAAGACTGGAACTTCGAACAATTATGGGCGATTCTCCGTAGTAGTCCAGGATATCGCGGAATCCTTCAAGAATTTGATCGGAAAAAGATCCTAGTAGAATCCTTGTTTGAAGACTCTCGTTTTGCCATAAATAACGGTCGGGATTCTTTTGATTCAGTCGGTCCCACCAACAATCATTATTCACCAGATAAGTATAAAAAACATCTGAACCAATATAGAAGCTGTCGTGTTCTTCTAAGTAGTCCACAATTTTGGCTTGGCTATGTTGGAGCATATCGCGGGCCAGAATCATTCCGACAGCCTTTCCGCCGATAAAACCCGTCCCAACCATTCTTCGCCAAATCGCCAGAATTTCCGAACTCGGCACGTAGCGAAATACAAGTTCTATCATAGCTGGATCGTTGGTCAGGATCATTCGAATTACCATTCGCCGCAGTCGATCGTGTTCTTTTGCAATATTTGAGGGTACTTTTTTATCTCTGCACACGAAGCTGTCAATCTGTTTGGTCACCGACTGGAAGTGCATAAAAACTTGATCCCAAACATCGAGTCGACGCAAGGGGGAGGATGGAAGGCCCGACCAGTTTGCACTCACCCGGACCGAGGACTCCAGGGCACTATTGCGGACCGGTTCGGCCGGAGAATTTCCCCCGGTCCACCGAAACAGAATGCCATGATGGGCTTGGCCTGTACCATCGCGAGTTTTTATGGCCTGGAGGTAGCGAACACCCTTGTGCATATATGCGTCGAACCAGACTTGGGTAGTCCGACGGATCGGGTCTACCGCCTGGGAAGAGTGAACCCCCCAATTGAGAGTAAAATATGCAATTGTTTCCATTCGACGAAGTAAAGGACAGGTAAGGCGAAAGAAACTTCCAATCATCCGATCGGAGTAGTAAGTTTCTTGCAAGTCTGACAAGGAATCAAAGATGTAAATACCCCCTCTTCCTCGGGATGAGATTTTCTCGTGGATTTGGGTAATGAAGTTCTCGAAGCCCGCCTCGGGGTTCACCTTTACTTCTTGGATGTAAGGGTGTTCTGAGAATATAGGTAGGTGATTTGCAAAGCGAAAGTACACAATTGGCACTTGAGGTTCATGGGCTAGAGTTTTTACTACGAGAGCCTGACATACTTCCTGGTAGACCCGTATTTCGTTGATCCGCCATACCACATTGTCGCCGATATGCAGCCCCGAACTTACCTCGTCGACTGCGGGAACTCCCGAAAAGAAGGGCTGATTTAACACAAAAAATCCTCCTAACCATAATTATAGACGATGGGTACCAAAGGAAGTAATTTAGCCCTATGAAAATTACACCTACACTCGATAAGGCTCGAACAAGCCTCGCAGGTTTTTTGGTTGCCGATGCCGCAGGAATGGGCATCCACTGGATTTACTCCCAGGGAAAGATCAAGTCGGTCGCCCAGGACAACGGGGGAAACCTAGAGTTTTTACATCCCGATCCGAAGAATTACGAAGGAGTTCCTTCGTTCTTCGCCCATCCTTTGAAATCGGCTGGGGATGGTACTAACTACAGCGAATATATTCCGGTTCTCCTAAAAGCTATTGAAGATGGGGAGTTTTCGGTAGGCGCCTATTTGCGCGCGTTTGGCGAGCATTTTGGGGTTGGTGGAACCTACGTCGGTTACGCCGATGGGCCTATGAGAGAAACCATTTACAACATGACCCACTTGGGAAAAACCCTTGTCACCCGATGTATGGCTTCTCCAATTGACCTGGACCAGGAAAAGAAGAGTTCTGCAGCCCATTACATTGCCCGGTACTTTTTTGAACACGATACCCAGGGGCTAAAAGAGGCTGTCCGGGTTCCCTTGAAGCTCCAACAAATGACCGCTGAAGAACTGGCAAAGGTCGATGCCCTGGTCGATGAAGTCAGTCAGGACGTCGGCGCCCTTGGACCCGACGACGACCAAATGCCCGCCCTCACCCGTTCAGCAGTGCTGGCAGCCCTCTATTCCGGCGATACCCTGGAGAAAATGGTAGATACAGCGGTCCGCATGACCAACAACAACGATAAGGCCGTGGCCTACAGCGTATTTTTTGCGAAGGTCCTTGAAGATCTCTACAACCAGCCCAAACCTAAGGCCGATGAAGCGGGTACACTCTTTGCCTCCCTTTCGAAAAAGCACCTGGGTATACTCCCCGAAGAGTCGGCAAAGCTGGTACAAGAAGCCCTCGATAGCCCTGCCCTGGATTATCGAACCATGACTAAGCGTTTCGGGGCTGCGTGCCACGTCGACATGGCCGTTCCCTTGGGTATTCATATTTTGATCCACACAAAGAGTTACACCGAAGCAATTAAGGCAAATAATATGGCCAGTGGCGACAACGGTGGTCGAGCTGTTCTGGTAGGAACCGCAGCCGGTGTACTCTATGGTCTGGGCGGGGAGGCGGGTATTCCCGACGAATGGGTGAAAAAAACTCGAATGGTAGACAGGCTTGGAATTCTCGTATAGACATTTTACTTGAATCCCGTTTAGGATTCTTTTATGGCAAGGTATGGAACAGTTCGAGCCTTCTGGAAAACGATTATTTTTTTAAACAAAAAAAAGTGGCTTTCAAGCGGAAATGTAAATTTTGAATGGCTTTCAGCTCCCCCGTCCGGGAGCTTTATTCTTTTAGCGAACCATTCCCATGCCAAGGACCCTTGGGTCATCGGTTCCATAGTGGGAACCCCGGTGCGCTACATGGCAAATATCGAAGGTGTCAGTCCAATTTCGGCGTTTTTTTCCGATCTGGTCGGAGCTTTTGGTAAACGAAAAGGTATGCCCGACTTACAGTCTCTCAAGACTGCTATGACTTATCTTCGACAGGGTGAACCGGTAGGCATTTTCCCCGAAGGAGATAGAAGTTGGGATGGACGAACCCAAGATTTTAACGACAGCGTGATAAGGATTGCCAAGACGACCAAGGCTTCGCTTCTCTTAGTCCGTCAAGAGGGTTCATTTCTTACCCACCCTCGCTGGGCCGAGAACCCCCGCAAAGGAAAGTGGCTCATTCAGTTCAAGACCATCGACCGCAGGGAGTTTGAAACCCGAACGACCGACGATATCTACGCTCAAGCCAAGGAATTTTTGACTGTCGACGACATCAAATTAACCCAGACCAAGAACCTGACTTTTACAAGCCATGCCCCGGCCCAGGGAATAACCCGGGTACTGTGGAGATGTCCAGACTGCGAAGTTATGGCTTCCTTCGAAGAATCCGATGAGTCCATTACCTGTTCTTCCTGTGGATCTGGTTGGACGGTGAACGGCAATTGTATACTCACCTACCAGGCTGGTAGCTCGAGTGCCGAATCCACCTTTCCCCGGCAAGTTTCCTTGACCCAATGGATTGACTGGCAAAAAGAACGGCTTTCCACCGACCAAAGGACCGACGAACTACGGTTTGCCATCGAAAATCTTGTACGAATTGAACCAGGCCCAACAAAAAGCTTTGGTTCTTGTGCCCTTGTTCTAAGCCTCCAGTCCATGGTACTTAAAGGCGAAGCGGAATGGGTCTTTGACTTGTCAGAGATAGAAGGCTTTGTAGATAACTTTAATAATCACTCAGCTTTTACCTATCGGGGCCAACGGTGGAAACTTATTCAGGGTAGTTTTCCTGCCCATCTTATACAGACGTTAATACGAGAAAGAGGAACCATCTAGTGGGACGGCAAAAAAACAACCTTTCGCGTCTTTTTCAACATTCATTTCTCTTTTTCCTCGTAAGGCGATTACCTATGTTTATCGTTGGGGCTATTTTTCATTCCTTAGGCACCCTCTACCACGCTGCCCGACCCCGTGAGCGTCGAACCTTCCTTCGCAATATTCTCGATTTTGCTCGGCCCCTCAACCGTACCGACGCGGACCGGATTTATTTCAATGCAAAAAAGGGATTATACGAGCACTATACGGAAAAAATGATTATTGCTACCCGGCCGATGTTTCGAATTCGTCGTTTTATCGATCGAAATAGTACCTTTACCGACCACGCAATTCTTGACGAGGCCCTCGCCCAGGGTAAGGGAGTCATTCTGGTTACCGCCCATTGGGGGGCCGTCGAATTGGTTCCGGCCCTTTTATACACCCACGGCTATCCAATTAGCATAATTCTTGAGACCACCACCCCCCAATTAGCTCGTTCGTTAACCCGTAACATTGGAGATTCCGACGTAGAGCTTATTATTGAAAGTGCTGGGGCAAGGGTTCTTAAGGCGGGACTTGACGCCCTCAAGCGAGGACGAATACTCATGACCCAGGTAGACGAGGTTGATGCGTGGCGAAAACGAAAAACCACAACAATTCAGATGTTCAATCGCCCAATGTACTTTGACCACATGTTAGATTTTATTTCCCAGCGCACCGATGCACCGGCAGTAGGAATCTACGGCCGAAGGCTCAGGAATCGAAAATACCAGTTTATTGCCGAGGCTATTCATTCCCAGGGCGATCATCCAAAGATCGCTGAACGGGCCTACCAGCAGTGGGAGCAGTTTGTCTTGTCCGAACCCCACCAGTGGTATCAGTGGAAAAAATGGCGGGCTATGTTGCCCGAGCACCATGGGACAGCGGACCCAGGGTGCCAGGACATTTCCTAAATTTCTTTCTTAAGTTCCATTTTCCCTGGATATCGACCAAAAACCTCGTGTAAAAACTGCAGCATTATTCCTGCGGTCATGCCCCACAAAAGATCGGGCAATCCGTGAACGAACCATACGGGTACGTGTTGGGCCGGCCGGGCCCCACTACTCGAGGGAATAGGAAAACTCTCTGTTGATCGTAATGCAAATTCTAAGGCGAAGGACTCCCATCGGCTCTCCATGAGGTCCCGAAGACTAGAGGTAAACAAGATATCTACCTCTTCGTTTGGGGCAGAGCGAACGGTGCGAGGATCGGGACCCTTGGCAATCCACACATCTATCACCCGAGATGAAAAATGCACCAGGGTTCCAAAGCACCCGACCATTTCTATCTGGGACGAAGGGATGCCCGTTTCTTCTTGCCATTCTCTTAGGGCCGCGGCCTCGGAACTTTCTCCCTTTTCTATGCCCCCTCCCGGTAGACATACTTCCCCTCCCTGGGGAATGTGGGCTGCTCTTTTCTCAAAGTAGACCAAGAGATCTTCTAATTGGGGGTTTGTTACATCCTTGGGAGGAGCCAGGACAATAACCACCGATGAACGACGGTGGGGAGTGGTGTACAAAATGCGTCCTGGAGGTCGACAGAAGGCACGAATTGGGGTCCAAAGATCGGGCGATTGCATGGGCTACAGAGCCCCGGCCGATAATCGATCCATCCACGGCCTGGTGGCCAAGAGATAAAATCCCATCAGCGCAGTGACAAGGTTAGAAATCAGCATAGAAATCCATATTCCAATAGGACCAATTCCAATACCAATTACCAGGACCCAGGCGATAGGAACCCGCAAACCCCAGAGGCGGACCATGTTCATTGCCATAATTGGTTTTGTGTCCCCTGCCCCCTGGAAGGCTCCCAAAATAACCGTGAAGAGGGCAAAGAGCACGACCGAGGGGGATACAATACGAAATAAGTCCTGCCCCAGGGCCTGAACCTGGGGGTCTTCGATAAAGAAGCGCACGAAGCTTTCGCCCCGAAAGAAGGTAAAGGTCATTCCAACGGAAATGAACATAAAGATTGTAACTACCCCGTAGCGTAGTACCTGGAGGGCCTGGCCCTTTTCCCGGGCGCCGATCTTCTGCCCAATGAGAACGGTGACTGCCTGGCTCATTCCCAAGGCTGGAAGCATAAAGAGGTTGATTATTCTGTTTCCTACGGAAAACGCTGCAATTACCGGAGTTCCAAGACTATTTACAATGCCCTGCAAGACCGTAAACCCCAAGGCGCTACTACTTTGACCAATGGCTGAGGGAATTCCAATGGACATAAGAAGCCCCAAGGATTTTGGTTGAGGTCGTAGGTATTTCCGTCGGAGTCGAACTCCCTTCACCCCTTTTTGCAGAATTATGAACCCTACGAGGACGGCGATTGCCTGGGAAATAAGGGTACCCAGGGCCGCTCCGGCGACCTCGAGACGAGGAAATCCCCAATTACCAAAGATAAACAACCAATTCAAAAAGATGTTCAAGGTTACCGTTACCGCTTGAATGAGAAAGGGGGTAACGCTGTCGCCCATACCCTGCATAATATTCTGAAAGGCAAAGTACAAAAATGTCAGGGGCATAGCGGCCAAGAGTATTCGGAGGTAGTCCAGGGCGTAACCAAAGACCTCCGGCGGAACCTGCAAAAGTCGAAAAATGAGAGGCAGGGCCAAGAGTACAGGTGTTGCCAATACCAAACTGGAAAGGGCCATAAAACTGACTAACTGGCCGAGGTAGAATTCTTGTTTGTCTTGGTCGTTCCTTCCCTTGGCCTGGGCGATAAGGGTAAGTCCGGCACTCGAAAAACCTCCTCCGACGACTATGAGCAAAAACAGAAGATTAAACGAAATTCCTGGAGCGCTCAATTGAGCCGGTCCAAGACGCCCGAGAAACCACGTATCGGCCAAATTGTAGAGTGTCTGCATAAAGTTTCCCGCCATAATTGGGAGGGACAAGCGGATGAGGTGGCGGTAAAGATGCATGGCGGGTATGGTACTCATTTTGCCCTTTGGTGTACACTATTAGGACAGGAGAAAATCAATGAGCATTCACATATCTGCAAAACCCGGCGAAATTGCGGCCGATCTTCTGCTGCCGGGAGACCCTCTCCGGGCGAAGTTTATTGCCGAAACCTTTTTCGAATCTCCAAAATTGGTGAACGAAATTCGGGGAATGTATTGTTTTACTGGTAGCTATAGAGGTAAGCCTATTTCTGTCATGGGTTCGGGAATGGGCCAGCCCAGCCTATCTATTTATGTAAATGAACTCTTTCGCGACTACAATGTGCAGCGGGTTATCCGGGTTGGAAGCTGTGGGTCAATTCAGCCCAAGGTAAAGGTGCGGGACCTAATTTTGGCCGCCGGTGCTTGTTCGACGGGGAACATGAATCGGCGACGGTTTCAAGGTATGGATTTCGCCCCGGTGTCAGATTTTGGACTTTTACGGCAGGCCCACGACCTGGCAACTGCGGGCTCTACCCCGGTCCACGTAGGTAATGTTCTGGCCACCGACTCCTTCTACGAGCCCGATGCCGATGGTTGGAAAATGTGGGCGACCTACCAGGTCCTGGCTATAGAAATGGAAAGTGCCGAGCTTCTCACCCTGGCAGCCCAGTTCGACCGAAGGGCCCTAAGCATTCTGACCGTCAGTGATAGTCTGGTCGATCCTTCGACCGATGCTCTCCAGGACAGGGAGCGGGGCTTTCGAGCCATGGCCGAATTGGCCCTCAATACCCTGGCATTTTAGAGCAAGATAAGAGTCGCAAAAGAGAAGTAAATAAGCAATCCCGCTGCGTCGGCAATGGTGGTCACCAAAGGACCCGAGGCGATGGCGGGATCGAGCTTGAACTTGGTCAAGACAAAGGGCAAAATCATCCCCATAAGATTTGTTACCGTAATTATTGAGGTAAGGGTCAAAAACACTACCAGTCCAACCTCAAATCCCGCCCGTAGGTACCCCATACTCATGCCTAAGATGCCCAGGGTAACCCCAATAAGAAGCCCCATGACCAATTCTTTCAGAATTACCTCGCCCCACTGATCCAGCCGTATGTCGCCGGTACTAATTCCCCGAATCATGAGGGTTGCAGACTGGCTTCCGGCGTTCCCCCCGGTTCCAATGAGCAGGGGAATAAAGGCTGCCAATACGACGTACCCCGACAGCAGGTGCTCGTAAGCGGTAATAACCCCAGAAGATATGAGGTTGACCAGGACAAGAATAACCAACCATAAAATCCGAGACTTAAAAAGTCCCCAAATTCCCGCATCCCAGTAGCTTCCCCCCAAGGGCGATACCCCGGCCAATCGTTGGATATCCTCGGTGGCTTCTTCCTCGGCAATTTCAAGGGCATCGTCTACGGTAACTATTCCCAGAAGGATTCCTGTGGAATCGACCACCGGAAGGGCTACCCGACTATACTTGGTCATGAGCTTAACCGCTTCTTCCTGGTCGGCGTAGGCCGATAACTTGACGTAGGACCGGTCCATGAGGTCTTCAACCCGGACTTCGGGATCACCGGTAACAAAGATTCGTAGAGGCAGGGCATCCACTAAAAGACCTGTTGTTTCGGTTACGTAGACTACATCCATAGTTTCGCTTTCATTTCCGTACTTTCGAAAATGGACCATACACTCGGCGAGGGTCCAGGAGGGACGAACACTCAGGTAGTCCGGGCTCATAAGCCTTCCAACGCTGTACTCGGGGTATCCGAGGAGGGCTTTGGCCTCTTTTAGGTCCCCGGGGCTGAGCATATTCAGCATTTTTTGGGTAATTGGGCCCGAGAGCTCCTCCAAGAACGCTGTACGGTCATCGGGGCTCATTTCGGCTAGCAGAGCACGAGTTTCTCGGTCGGTAAGATCTAAAATAAGGGATTCTTGGTCTTCCGAGGAGAGAAGGGCAAATACCTCGATTCCCAGCTCCCGGGGTAAGGCTCGAAAAAACAGTACCCGGTCGGGTTTCTCCATTTCGCCCAGAAGACTTTCAATATCTGGAGCTACAATGACCGGGTCGGGCCAGGCTTGCCGACGACGGGCGAGGGTCGGCCACTGTTTTTCGTCTATAAGAGTAAAAAGTTCATCGGGAATAACAGGGTGTAGCTCGCGTTCCATGACCCCAGTATAGACGAGGGACCTATCTTTCACAACAATCGAACTTTTTTGGTTCATTGAGCAAAACTTACCGAGGGTATACTATCTCGGGATGAAAAAGTCATATTACCTAGGTCTTTCTGTTTTTTTTGTTCTATTCGTCTTTGGGGGATTGTTGACCGGTTGCTCCACAACCACCGAGTCCGGCGAGGAACCCCTCGCCTCCTCTCCCCCGGAGGTCGAAACCCCTACCCCGTGGGTTGTTACCGAAGAACTCCCCGCAGTTCCTCCCTACCCGGCCTATAGTCTGGCTCCCCAGGGTGGTCCTAATCAAATTGCTGCCTTTGTTCCCGGCATCCTCATAGAAATTGCCGAAGACAATTGGGGGGGACTACGGGCGGTCATGGAAATTGAAAGTAGCTACTTTTGGGAGGGTCAGAAGGTTGACTACACCTACGAGTTAGTTTTTGGGGGATTAGAAACCGTCGATGCCCAATTGGGCCCCTTAGAACTTGGAGATCCCCTGGGCACTTCCAACGACAATAGTTACCTGGTAGCCCGGAAAAAAGAACTCGAACGAAACATGGTACGGGAAACCGGTCTGTACCCCTTCTATTTCGCCGGTGGCTGGTGGTACCAACCGGCCTGGTTGCTGCCCGAGCACGTCCCCTACCTGGGCTTTCGGCAGGTGCCCGACGCCCTCACCGCAGCCCGAGACTTTATGGCTGGCCAAGAAGACCTCCCCGAGGACTTTGTGATAGGGTTCGATCCCGACAGAGATGTAGTAAGGTTCCCCTTAGTCCTGGAGTCTCTTCCCGCAACCACCCCTTCGACTCCCGCCCTGGAAGCTACCGAAATGACAATCTTTGGCCAAAGTGGAATGTTCGCCCTTAGTCAGAGAGTATCCTCGGATGATATATCGGCCGACCTCTACTGGATTGGTGGATACGATGAGTATTTGACCCAAGAAGCCACTATCGGTGACACGGTGTGGATTTACGGCTACGCCTACACAGCGGATATTGCGGCAAACTCGGTACTCATTTTTGTCCGAGAGTTTTCTACCTTCAACGACGAAGAGGTTCTGGAGGTTCGTATGGAAGAACTCCGAGCCGAATACCCCAACCTCGAAATAGTTTTTTGAGGTTTTTGTTGATAACTTTCGGGAAATCTTGGAAATACGATCCATGGTGGGCAATAGTTACAAAGGAGGAACTTATGAAAAAGCTGCTGCTCGTTTTTGCCCTTTTGGCTCTGGTTGTAACTATATCGGTCGCCCAGGACTGGGAGTTGGATCCATCCTACGACGTTATCGAATTAGAAGGGGGTTTTTTACCCGATCCATTTACGATGGAAGTACTGGCTGGGGGAAGCGTTGACCTCGAGACCTCTTCGGTCCGGGGTGTTCGCAACCTGGACGCCTACGGCTATGTAGCCGAAGCTCCAGACGTAAACTTCTACTACGATACCGACGGTGACTTCCCACTTACTATTCGGGTGAATGGCTTCGGTGAGGACGTGGTTCTCCTGATAAACGACCCCGATGGAAACTGGCACTACAACGACGACGACGTTGGAATCAATCCGGGAATAAACTTCCGCAAACCGAAATCTGGCCTCTATAGTATCTGGATCGGCACCTACTTTAATGACGACTATTTAGATGCCGAGCTGAGTATTACTGAGATGTGAGGGTTGGTAGTTGAGTTAGAGATAAGACCTCCCGGTAACGGGAGGTTTTTGCATTTTGTACTCCAACCCGAAAGGAATGGTTTCTATGTCCCCTTTACTGATCGGTAGACCGGTAGATCACTACGATTTGGGTGATGGAACAATTGGCGTCCTTACGAGCAACGGACAAGTTTTTCAACTTGAACCCGATGAACTTTTTCTCCTCCAAAACCTGCAACAATTTACCCCCTCGAAAGACATTCCCACTTTTCTCGAGCGCAGAGGGTGGCAAAATGAGGATCCTAACTATACCGAAGAACTGGTCGCTGGGCTCCTCCAAAAAGGTTTGCTCCTGACCCAAGATCAACTCAAGGGACGATTGATCGAACTGGGAGAAGAAACCCCACATCAAGAGCAAAAATCTATTTCAATTATCAACTGGGTTACTTGCGACCGACCAGACCTTTTAGAACGGGGAATGAAAAGTTTTATCGAAAATTGTAAACAATATGGTCACGAACCTCTCTATAGGGTTTGCGACGATAGTAAGTCTTTAGAAATGCGAAAGAAAAATCGTTCTGTTGTAGACAAACTCGCCCAGGAATATCGAATAGATACTTCTTACCTCGGGTACGAAGAAAAATTGGGGCTCATTGAGTCGCTCCTTAACCAGCCACAAAACCAATTTACCAAGGTAGAGTTAAGATTTTTACTATTTGGGGTTCTTCCCGGGCAAGAACCTCTGACCCTTTCAGAAATGACCGCCGGGGCCAATGCTAATGCGGCCTACCTGGCCGCAGGCGATAACGCAGTACTCATGATAGATGACGACCTCGTTTGCGAAACTTGGTTAGCCGAGCCAACCGATAACTCAATTCAACTCTGTCTTGACAACTCAGGTGAAGATTTCTGGTTTTACCCTAGCTACGAAGAAATGGCACCCCTCGTCCAACCCACAAGAATCGATATTCTGAAAGCCTTCAACGAACATCTGGATTCCCCTGCAAAACTCCATGAGCTACTAAGGGAGAACCTGGACTGGAATAACCTTTCGGCCCCTTTAGTGGAATTCCTCTGGACACGAAAACCCCAGGTGGCCTTGTGTTGTGCGGGATCCCACGGCGATAGTGGCTTAGGGAGTAACGTACACTTTCGCCACTGGGGGGAAGGGGCCAAAAAGAAGTTTTTCCCCGATGAAAAGACATTCCAGACCGCTATGACCAGTAGAATCATGCGCCGGTGTCCTACCACCCTTTCGGTCTGTCGAGATAGTTCGTTTCAGACTATGTGTTATAGCCTAGTGCCTTCAAGATCGTTTTTGCTCTTCCCCGCAACCCGGGCAGCCGACGACATTTTTTGGCTCTCTTCGCTTATCAATAACAAGGATCTCGTGAAGATTCGCCTACCCTTCTCGTTAGGTCACTATGCGTCTACAAATCCTCTTTACCAGGAACATAGGCCCAAGATTATGGATACCCTCACCCACATCCTTCTTCGGTCGAAACACGAAAGGCTTCTAGTTTCTCCGGATTCAGCATCCATTTATCAAGACTTTTTATTTCGTACCCAGATAATGGTGGGGAAAGTCGTATCTGTAGATGAAAACAGTACAGAGAACAACTTCCCTAGTTACCACGAGGTTTCGTCGTCATTGCCTGTAGCGCAAGAAAAAGTTGAACTCTTTCGATCTATTCTTTTAAAAACTAAGAGCTCTTATACAATGGTCAATACCCCATGACCGTACTTGTTACCGGTGGTGGAGGGTTTCTCGGGAGCCACTTAGTAGATACGTTAATCGCCCAAGACCACAGGGTAATCTGTCTGGATAATTTTTCTACTGGCACGCGACAGAACATTCACCATCACGAAGGGAACTCTCATTTCCGACTGATTGAGGCAGACGTATGTAAAACTCCCCCCCTAGAAGAAACATTAGATCAAATCTATCACCTAGCCTGTCCCGCCAGCCCAAAATACTATCAAAGGTTTCCATTAGAAACGGCTTTAACTGCAGCCTTGGGCACAAAAGAAATGTTGGAGCTCGCAAAAACTCGGTCTATTCCTATTCTGATTGGATCGACAAGCGAGGTCTACGGAGATCCTTTAGAGCACCCCCAGAAGGAGACCTACTGGGGCAATGTGAATCCCTTTGGACCCAGGAGTTGTTACGATGAGGGAAAACGTTTCGGAGAGACCTTAGGGTATATTTACAAAACTCAATACAATGTTGATGTTCGAGTTGCACGAATCTTTAATACCTACGGTCCCAGAATGCGAGAGGGTGATGGACGGGTAATGAGTACCTTTTTCTCCCAGGCAAAACGCAACGAACCACTGACCGTATTTGGCGATGGAACACAGACTAGATCTTTTTGTTATGTAGACGATATGGTCCGGGGACTGATACTGTTAATCCCACATTCCGGACTTCCGGAGTAGGAAATTTGAATAAAACGGCGGGATTTAGCCCCGTGGCCTAGACAATTTAGCCCTCCTGACCAGATACTGC
>JAACWS010000055.1 GCA_009991955.1 Spirochaetales bacterium | reverse complement strand
GGGTGTTCTACCTGGACTCGAGCGTTTACTTCCATGAAGTAGTAATTATTCTCGTAGACCAGGAACTCGATGGTGCCCGCTCCGCAGTAGTCTAATCCCTTAAAAAGTCGAACGGCGTCTTGACCCATACGGCTTCGCATTTCCGGCGTTACAACGGTGGAAGGGCTTTCTTCTACCAATTTTTGGTGATTTTCTTGGACCGAACAGTCTCGCTCACCGAGGTGAATAACGTTGCCGTGGGAGTCGGCCAGAATTTGAACCTCTACGTGCCGGGGATTTTCCAGATATTTTTCCAGATACACTGTCCCATCGTTAAAGGCTTGTTCGGCCTCGGAACTGGCGATTTTCATTGTACCGATGAAGTCTTCGGGGTCTCGGACTATGCGCATACCCTTTCCACCACCGCCGGCTGCGGCCTTGATAATAACCGGATAGCCCATTTCTTCGGCTGCTTGGTAGGATTTTTCGACATCCTCTATTGATCCTTCGCTTCCGGGAATTACTGGCACCCCGTACTTTCGGGCGGTTCTTTTTGCTTCGACCTTATCGCCCATAGCCGAAATTGTTTCGTGTCGGGGACCAATGAAGATAAAGCCACTATCTTCTACCAACTTGGCGAACTTGGGATTCTCGCTCAAAAAACCAACCCCGGGGTGAATTGCGTCGCAGTGAGCAAGACTCGCTGCGGCAATAATATTTTGCATATTGAGGTAGCTTGCTTTCGATGATGGGGGCCCGATACACACCGCCTGGTCGGCCATGCGTACCGGCAGGCTATGTCGGTCGGCTTCGGAGAATACTATTACCGATCGAATACCCATCTCTTTGCAGGCCCGGATGACGCGTACTGCAATTTCGCCCCGGTTGGCAATGAGAATGGATTTAATCATATCCTGCGCACCTCAAAGAGGGGGGCTCCGTATTCAACCATTGTTCCGTTAGGCACGAGGATCGTAACCACTTCCATATCGAAGTCAGCTTCAAGTTGGTTCATAATTTTCATCGCTTCGATGATGCACAAGATATCACCGGACGTTACTTTCGACCCTTCCTCTACAAAGGAAGGGCTGTCGGGTGAAGGAGTACGGTAGAAGGTTCCGACAATTGGTGCCGTAATGACTTCGGTGTCAGGAGTTTTCTTGGCTTCGCCTAAAGCGGCCGGTTCAATCGGGGTTCCTTGAGCCACCGGACCTGGGCTCGCCATCCCGAAGGGTGGCGCATAGGCCGGAGCGTGAGAGTAGAGAGGAGTTCCCTGAATCGCGGGTTCAAATCCCTTCTGGAGAGAGATCTTTACCTCGCCCTGGGAGAGTTTCAATTTCGATAATGTACTGGTGTCAAATGCTTCGATTAGGGCAAACACATCCTTCATGTCCATAGGACTACCTCCTCAGGATTCGCTACAGTGGGCTTAGAGGGCTGTGGAGTGCCCGCTACTGTTTTTCGAAACTATATCTTTCTCATAAGACTGTCAACATTTCCAGGGGGTAATTCCTGAATGGGATTCAAAAATATCGCTCTAAACCGCCTCGAAACCTTGAGTAACCTTGGGCACCGTGGCATACTTGGTAAACCAATAATCCCTTAGAAAGGAAACAAGAATGAAAGATATTAAAGAACTTCTTCCCCATCGGGACCCCTTTTTGTTCATCGACAGACTCGAGAAGGCCGACGCAGAGGAAATTATTGCCTACCGAACCTACACAAAAGACGAGCCTTTTTTTAAGGGCCACTTTCCCCAGTACCCGGTAGTTCCTGGGGTTATTTTGGTCGAGACTATGGCCCAGGCCGGTGGTGCGGGGGTAAGCCAGACGGGTATCTTGGGTGACAATCTCTTTTTTCTGGCCTCAGTCGATAGGGTAAAATTTCGCCGGCAAGTTCGCCCGGATGAATTAGTGAAACTTGTCATAAAAAATCTCCGGGTGAGTCCCCGAATGCTCAAGCAGAGTGGGGTCGCTATGGTCGGTGATGAGGTTGCTGCCGAAGCCGAATGGATGTGTGTAGTAGGTCCGGCCCCGGTCTAAATTGTCCTCTTCCTATTTTCGGTTGGAAAGGGCTGGGATTTTTGAATCCCGGCCCCATCGTTTTTTGGTTCTGGCCCGGGACGAGTTTACCGGGGAAGAAATTCGGGCCCATTGCCCAAATCCCGGTCGAATGTCGGAATTCCTTACCCCAGAACACACCCTCTACTTTCAGAAAGCCCTCAATCCTTCCTCTGTTCTGCCCTACTCCCTTGTAGCCGTCGATTACAAGGGGTCCTTGGTTCCCTTGCGTTCGAGTCTGGCAAATACAGTAGCCCAGGATGTAATACTCCCTTCTCTTTTTCCTACCTTTCATTCTTCTAAGTCGATTCGTTCCGAAGTAAGGGTAGGAAATTCTCGGTTTGATTTTGTCATCGACCGACCATCGGAAACACCTTTGGCAATTGAAGTGAAATCTTGTAGCCTGGTAGAAGAGGGGGTAGCACTTTTTCCCGATGCCCCGAGCTCTCGGGCTCTGAAACACCTGAGGGAACTGGAGAAACTTCAGACCCTGGGGTGGGGGGCTATGATTCTCCTGGTAATAAGTCATGGGTCACCGAGGGTTTTTCGTCCCCTAGTGCATGCGGATCCGGAACTTGCTCTGGCCTTGGCACGTACAACCGTCGAGGTGAGGGCAGTGAGTATCCACTGGTCCCGAAGGGGCAGGGCCGAAATTGACAACCTCCAGGTACCCTTAGACCTAGGATTCGGGGAGTTGGCCCTGGAACAGACGGGTACGGTGTTTGTTCGCCACCAAGAACCGGGTACAAATTCCTGGTGGATTGGTTATGGGGGTGTGGAAGGGGATTTTCGAAAATGGTCCCGTAGCCTGGGCACTGGGGCGGGGATTCGACAGGTATTTGGCCAGGAACTCTCTTCGGTCCAGGAAGAATTTGAGTCTGTGGCTTCTCGAGCAGGGTGGGAAAGAGGGAAAAGCCCACCCCGAGGACACGAAAAATACCGCCGAGGTGGCAAGGAATTGTATTGGTGGAGGGTAGGGGATTTTCCCCCCGAGTACTACCGACCCTATTTAGACCTCGTCTTTCGTTGCATCGTCCGTAGACTCTAAGCCCGAAGAGAGGGCGAGGAATTCTGCCTCGTTTACTATAGTTAATCCGAGTTTTTCTGCCTTGGTCAGTTTACTACCCGCTTTCTCTCCTGCCAACAAATGGGTGGTCTTTGAGGTTACATCGGATGTAACCTGCCCCCCCCGGGACCGAACCAGCTCCATGGCCCGGTCCCGGGGCTTGAATTTTTCGAAGCTACCGGTAACACACCAGGTTTGACCGGAAAAAACCCCCTGGATCTGCACCTTTTCCCGAGGGGTCTCAAAGAACTTCAGACCCGCGGCCTCTAGGCGCCCTACCAGGCCTCGAAATTGATCGTCCCCAAAGGTTGCTGAAATACGGGCTACAATCTTCGCCCCCAATCCCTTTATTTCCAGTAGCTCCTCGGTTTTGCCCTGGTCCACCAGAGCAAAGAGGTCGGCGATTGCAGGGTAGCCGTTCTCGATGAGCAGTTCGGCGACCTTCGGGCCTAGGTCGGGAACACCGAGGGAAGCAAGTATCTGCCGATAGGGCCGATTCTTGCTGTCTTCGATTCCCCTGCTTAAAATGTCGACCTTTTTTTGTCCAAAACCCGGAAGTTGTACTATTTTATCGTAAGGCAGATCGTAGGCATCGGGAATATCCCGAAGCCAGCCCTGGTCTCGTAGGGTTTCGATAGTCTCGGAACCAAGCCCCTCGATATCCATTTGGTCTCGGCCGGCAAAAAAAATAAGCCGTCCGAGTTCCCGGTCGGGGCAGGAAAAGTTCGGACAAAAGTGATGGGCCCCGTTCTTCACGAGAGGGCTGTGGCAGGTTGGGCAACTCTCGGCCATTCGCCACACCGGCGGGGTATTCGGAGCCTTTTCAAGTACCGATTCTATGGCCGGAATTACATCCCCTCTACGGCTGACTGCCACCGTATCGCCCAAGGACAGTTCTAAGCCATCGATGTAGTCTTGGTTGTGCAAAGTGACGTTCGAAATAGTTGAACCCCCTACCTCTACCGGTTCAATGCGGGCCACTGGAGTTACTCGACCGGTTCTACCAATTTGCACATCGATAGCTAGAACCCGACTTATTCCCTGGGGACTTTCGAACTTGTAGGCCATAGCCCAACGGGGGTGGTGGCCGGTATACCCAAGAGATTCCCTCAATCCTAGGTGGTCGACCTTAAAAACCAGGCCATCAATCTCGTAGTCCAAGCTCGCCCGGGTTTGAGTTTCGTGGGCAACAAATTTCCCAAGCGCCTGTTCGGCATCATCGGCCTCGGCCAGGGTCAGAAGTTGGGTACGGGGGTTAGTCGGAAATCCAAGGACCTTGAGGTGCGCCAAGTTCTGCCAGTGGCTATCCGAATCCCCGGGGAAAAAGCTTTCGTAGACAAAAATTTGCAAGGGTACCTGAGCGACCTCCCGGCTTTTAATCCGGCGGAGGGTACCGGCGGCCAAATTCCGGGGGTTAGCGTAGGGAACTTCAAGGGTTTGGTTGATTTTTTGAAAGTCTTTTTTGCCCAGAAAGACTTCCCCCCGGACGGGGCCAGTGAGTTTTTCCGGGAGGGTTAAAGGGATAGTCCGGAGGGTTCGTATGTTCGTCGTTATATCGTTACCCACCTCACCGTTACCCCGGGTTACCCCCTTTTCGAGGACCCCGTCTTGATAATAAAGGACCACACTTGCCCCATCGAGTTTTTCTTCTAGGACGAAGTCTTTCGCCCCCTGGGCCCTCAATTTTCGAATCCAGGCGCCGAGTTCTTCTTGGGAGTAGACCTTATCGAGGCTGAGGACTGGAATAGTGTGGTGAACTTCTGGGAACTCCGAGGAAAGGTCGGACCCTACTCGGTGGGTAGGGGAGGTGGGGTCCTGGAGTCCCGGATATTGGGACTCCAAGGTCAGAAGTCGGTCGAAAATGCGGTCAAACTCCTGGTCACTCATCGACGGGCGACCGTCGAGGTAATACTCTTTCTGATAACGGGTTATGTCAGTTCGCAGGGATTCCGCCTCGGTACGAATCGAGGCGGGAATAGCCGATGTGTCGTTAAAGGTACTCATTACAGAGGCGAGGCTCCGGATCGAATAAACGCGTCACGGTACCCCTTTGCTCGAAACCAGAAAAGCGCTGTTCCCTTTTCGTCTTCGGTGAGGGGACCAATGAAGAGTCGGTACAGAGGCTGGGTCCCTCCGGAGATAGGATGCAGGGTTATAGGATACCCGGGGTTCACCGCGTTCACCGCTAGCCGGGCAGATTCGGGGTTAGCAAAGGCCCCAATTTGGACGTAGTAAGCATCCCTCTGAAGGACCTCGGTGATCGTTGCTGGGTCGAGGGTAGGGGTCCTGGCAACCGTCGACGGAGAAGGAACCGGAGCGGGCTCGGGTGTTGGCGTCGGTTGGGGAGTCGGGGCCGGGGTAACCGGTTGGGTCTGGACCGGCCGAATAGTTTCCGGTGGGATTTCTCGTGGTTGGGCCGGAGCTGATTCGGCGGGCTCAAGGAAGACCATGAGGTCGTCCCCCGAGTCGGAGGCTGTAGGTTGTTCTGGCGATTTCTCGGTTGTGGACGGGCTTGCTAACACTGTTTGAGGTTCGCGGGCCGGGGGAACCCTAGGTTGGCCGAGGGTTTCGGGACGAGGAGGATCGGCAGGTTCGTTGATTGTCACTTCCCCGGTTGGGTCACCCGGAGGGGTGGCACCGAGAGGGGTCTCGGGGCCTAGGGGCTCGAGGGGGGCGACAATCTGTGAATCAGTGCCTTCCTCGTCCGGCTGATCAGCGGTGAGGGGCGATTCGGGAACCCGTGGATCTGCCGGGTCTTGAGGAGTTTCCAATACTACCGAGGGGTTTGTTCCCGGTGGAACTCCAGGGGCCGTTAAACTCTCGGGGATCGGGGGGTTTCCTGGAGTAGCCAGATTTGCCCGGGGATTCGATTCACCGGGCACTGGTGGGCCTAAGGGTGAGGGGTCTTCGGGTTCAGTAACCCTTGGAACTGCCGGGTCTTGAGGGGTTTCTAATACTACCGAGGGGTTTATTCCCGGTGGAACCCCAGGTGCCGTTAAGCTCTCGGGGGTCGGAGGATTTCCTGGAGCAGCCAGATTTGTCCGGAGATTCGATTCACCAGGTACCGGTGGTCCGAGGGGTGAAGGATCTTCCGATTCGGTCACCGTACCTGCGGGGCGGAGTTCTGCGGGCACCAGGGTTATAAGGAACTCTGGTTGAGTGGTTGCCCGAACAGGCTCAATGCCCCCCTCAACTTCGGTAAGAGGTGAGTTTGGAAGAGGAAAGTTCGAGTCGAAGGGACTAGTTCCCGGGACCGCAGTTCGGGCAATACCCTCGTCGGCGGGGGAGGTAGTTTCTAGCCGTGGAGCAGGAACCGCGATACCTGCTGAGATACCCTCCGGAGCGCTCGGCCGAGAGAGAAAGTCCGAAGCTACTTCTGCATCAGGCACGGTAGCAATTGGTAGGTCGTTTACCCCAAGATTATTCGCGGTCGAGGGGGGTGAAACCCGGGTGATGAGATCATCGTAGGTTTCCGGTTCACCGAAGCGAGCGATGGGGAGATCTTGTCCCCGTTGGGCTTGAATAGTAGGAGTGAGTCTTGGCGTACTCGCAGCAACCGTCCCTAGGGTTTCCTCGGTATCTGGTGAAGGATTGGGAGGAAGTACCGGGGCCGACGGACGAGGGGGTGCCTGGCGAGAGATTGAAGGTCCTTCCAGCTGACCTCCGAGGGATGATCGAACCAACGGGGGTTCGGAAAAATCCTTTCGGTATTCGGACAAGAGATCTTCTACTGGATCCCCAAGAATAGGAACTGCGTAGGGAGCTTGGGGTTCGAGAGTTGTCGCTGGTGTCTGTACAATTTCTTCAAGGGGTTCGGGCGTTGGGGCGACCGGCTCTGGTGTAACCGTCGTAGGTGGTATCGGTTGGGGTTTTGGCTCAGGCTTGGGTTCGGGATCGGGTCGATTAATAACCACCGGTCCTGGAGCGGTCGAGGGTACTTCGGGTTGAAGTTCTGGTTCAGGCTCCGCTTCCGTAACAACCGGGGCAGGTTCTGGGGTCGGCTCTGGCTCTGTAGTCACTTCTGGGGCCACAACCGGGGCAGGTTCGGGTTCTTGAGCGACGGCATTCTGAGCGGCTAATCGCTCGGCCATAGGGGAAACAGTAGACTGCTCGGAATCCCGGAAATTTTGAAGGGCAGAACTAATTCCCCGAGGTGGCAGAGATGGAGACTCGGGTTCTGAAGCGAGTACTTGTCCGGTATCGGTGGATAACTCAAGGGGACTAGGAGTCTGGGAAGTCACGGATTCGGGGCTCTGAGTTTGGGCTATCGGTTGGGTTGGTGTCGATTCTTGGGGTTGAGGATCAAAGGTGGCCGGTGCCGATGTCTGGGCAGGAAGGTCAATTTCGGGTACCGGGGACTGATCGTAAAGGAACGAGTTTGGGTCTCCTAAAGATGCAGAGGGATTCAGATCCGGATCGGTACTAAAGGGACTGTCGTTGGCAAAACTAGAGGAGGGAGCCAGAGCCCTCGGTGCCGGTTCGGCCTGAATAATCGATGGAAACCTCCGGTCTACCTGCAGTTGATCGGCCGCCTCCTGGGAAAGTAGCAAGAGAACTCCCGGTTCGTTGACCCGAGAGGTAATTGTGACTCGCACTGTTTCACCGGAACTCGGATTGGTCACATCGACCTGGGTACCCAGGGGAAAACTATTCGAGGCACCAACCAGCCCCCCAGAAGGGAAGTCTGTGGAGTTGCCTCCTAAGGCACTTCCAGTCCACACCTGCTGGGGAAAAATGTTCAAGAGGCTATAAAAGGCTAAAACGAAAATGGCCATCAGTCGCTTCATAGCAGAGACTCCTCTAGGTCAATTTTCGGTACAGACGAACCAGATCATGAGTGATTTATAGTCCTTGGATGAGTTTTTCTAGGAGGTAAAGTGCCACTGCCTGACCTTCGGCCTCGGCATTATTCGTAAGAAGAGGCGAAATCGGTACTTCGGCCAAAAGCTGGCCTCTGGAGCTCATCAAGAGAGCCCTTCCGATCGCTTGAGTTTGCCCCCTCTCGTTAGGAAGGAGAATTTTGCTGTCTAAGAGAATAACTTGACCTGCACCCCCTTCCTGGGCTTCGAGGAAGACCCTCGAAAACTCAGTGGAACTAAGGGTTTCACCTATTAATTCGGGAGTGGAGTTAAAACAAATGTACCCCTGGGAAAAGAGGGCTTCCATAAGACCGGATTCAAAATTTTGGAGGATTTCCCGAGCCAGAAGGGTGGGAGAATCGAGGCTAACCGCTGTTGGATCGGATGCCCAGCCGTCGGTTTGGCCGTAGACCTTGGTCATGAGGGTCTGTGCGCCTAGGTTCGATCCAAAAATCAAAAGCAACAAAACAATATACTTCAAGCCTCGTTACTCCTTCCTTCATATCTTCGGTCGACTTTGGACAGAACCTAAATCCTCGTTGATGCTGGCAAGGGCTTCGTGGTAGTTTAGGTATACCCTATGGAAGTCTACGTGTGTCAGGTAAAAACCGGTGAGGAGCAAAAGTTTATTCAGCTCTACTCAGCCCTCCAATCCGCCTTTGCTTTGGACATGGTTATCCATTCTCCCCGAAGAGAATTGACCATTCGAAGGGCGGGCAAGCTCCTGAAGGAGACAAAACCACTTTTTCCAGGATACTTGTTCATTGAGGCCGAAGATATGGAACCGGCCCGTTTCCGATCCTTGCGTTCTACCCCTGGGTTCTTTCGAATGCTCCCAGAAAATTCTCGAATACGCCCCCTCGATGCGGATACTCGGTATATCCTAGGTCAACTTGTTCATCACGGCGAGGTGTTGGGGCTTAGCCAGGTTCAGTTCCAAGAGGATGGCAAAATTCGGGTTCTGTCGGGCCCGTTGGAAGGGCTTGAGGGGCATCTAGTGAAGGTAAATCGGCGAAAGCGTCGGGCACGAATTCGGTTAGATCTCTACGAAACAGCCCACCTGGTCGATCTCGGTTTTGAAGAACTCGAGCCTCTCCAGGAGCCGCAGAAATGAGCCGTATTTACATAATCGGAGCGGGTTTTGCGGGCAAGACCCTGGCAGAAGAAATACTTCGAAAAGGAATTTACGGTCCAGTCGCGGCCTTTCTTGACGATGACCCCCAAAAAATCGGCACCCATATACAAGACACCTCGGTCCTGGGTCCCATAGACGATGTGCTCGATATACTTACCCTTCAGGCTAAGGACGAGGCAATAATCGCTATGCCCTCGGCTAGCCGAGAGAGGATTCGGGAAATTTTTTCCCACCTCAAGCGGTGTGGTTTTACCCACGTACGTATTCTTCCCGATGTTTCCCAAATCGTTGAGGGCGAAGCCCACCTGGTCCAGACACGGGAGCTGGATGTTCAAGACCTCCTGGGGAGAAAACCCCTGCGCATTCAAATACGGCAGAGCTTGGGGTACCTAAAGGGCAAACGGGTACTCATAACCGGCGCGGGTGGAAGCATAGGCAGCGAGATAGCCCGCCAGTTGCTCCACGGAGGGGCGGAGCGTCTTTACCTCTTTGGTCACGGTGAGAATAGTATCTATGAAATTGATCGGGAGCTCCGCCTTCTCCAGAAAGAAGGTATTGGCACCCAAGCTACCCTTGTACCGGTAATTGGTGAGCTACAGGACCCGGACTACGTCGATTTTATTATGGGCCGGCTACGGGCAGACGTGGTCTTTCATACGGCGGCGTATAAACACGTACCAATGATGGAAGAGAACCCGGTCATGGCGATTCGCAACAACGTTTTTGGAACCCTCAACCTGGTCTCCAGTTCTCGAAAGCACGGGGTGAAACGTTTTGTCTTTATTTCTACCGACAAGGCCGTGAGTCCAGCCTCGGTCTACGGAGTCAGTAAGAAAATTGCCGAGGCCTTGGTTTTGGGGCAGGAACAGGTACAGCCCGAACTCTTTCCCGAAACCCCAGCACCCTTGGATTATCGATCAATGGTTGTCCGGTTCGGAAACGTGTTAGGGAGTCGGGGGAGTATAATCCCTTTATTTAAAGAACAAATTCGTACCGGTGGACCTCTCACCCTTACACACCCAGAAATTACCCGATACTTTATGACGATTCCCGAGGCGGTAAGCCTCGTTCTCAAAGCCGGGGGAGTTGGTCACAATAATCACTTGTATCTCCTGGACATGGGTGAACCGGTGAAGATTCAGGATTTAGCCGAACAGATGATACGTTTCTATGGGTACGAGCCGGGTACCGATATACCCCTTCACTTTATAGGCCTTCGGAAGGGCGAAAAACTCACCGAAAGCCTCACCGAACCCTACGAAAGTATACATCCTACGGACTCAGCAAAAATTCTGGAGGTTCGCAATTCTCATACCTGGGCCCATCATACCCTGTCGGATATTATTGATCGCCTGCGGCCGATTTGTTACTTGAATCCAGCGGTGCCAGAGGATCGCCAGGTGTACCGAAATCGCCATCACCTTCGAAAAATTCTCACCTCTCTTTTCCCGAGCCTTCCGGAGCCCCCAAATGAACCTGAATTCTGAGGAGTTTATTCCCTTTGCTAGACCGGACCTGGGTGCGGCCGAAGAGGAGGCAGCCCTTCGGGTTATTCGAGGTGGCTGGCTTACTACGGGCAAAGAAAATCAAGCCTTCGAAGAAGAGTTTATTGCTGCCCTGGGGAATACCTCCCGGAGCCTAGAAGTCCAAGCCAATGAAGGCGGATCTTCGGATTTATGGGCCTTGGGGGTAAATTCTGCAACTGCTGGGCTCCACCTTGCTCTGGCTGCGGGGGGGATAGGTCCGGGGGATTTTGTAGTCATGAGTCCCTATACCTTTGTCTCGACCGCCGAGGTCGTGCTCTACCGGGGGGCGAAACCTCTTTTCTGCGACGTGGAACCGGGGACCTTTCACCTGGATGTTGATAGGGTAAAGAAACTCTTGAGACATCCGTGGCTGGGCCGAAAGATCAAGGCGGTGATTCCGGTACATATCTCCGGGTGTTCCTGGCGTATACGCGAGTTGGCCCAGGTCTGCCGAGAGAAGGGTGTGTTGTGTATCGAAGATGCTGCCCATACTTTTCCCTCGGAGGCCGAGGGAAAGGCCCATGGGACCTGGGGAGACGTTGGGGTCTTTTCATTCTACGCTAACAAGACCATTACTACCGGGGAAGGGGGAATGGTTGTTACCCCTCGCCAAGATTTGGCCGAACAGATTCGGCCTATGCGCCTTCATGGCATAGATCGCGAGGTGTGGAATCGGTACCAGAAAAATGCGACTGGGGCGGAGTACGACATCGTAACCTTGGGGTACAAGTATAACCTCCCGGATTTGGGAGCGGCTATTGGTCGGGTGCAGCTGAGCAGGGCCTGGGAACTGAGAGATGCCCGTCGGGCAATAGCGAAAATCTACGGCGAGGGCCTGGGAGATCGAGACTGGTTGCAACTTCCGTTTTTGGGAGACGGTTCGAATCCCTCGGACTGGGAAAATGAAAACTTCACCAACAATTCTCATTCCTGGCACCTGTTTATTCTACGACTCGTCCCCGAAAAACTCTCCATAAGTCGAAATGAATTCGTGGCAGAGCTTAAAGAGAGGGCCATCGGAACCAGCCTCCACTTCTTGCCCCTTCACCGAATGTCCTACTACCGACGAATGAAAATCGGAGGGGAGGGGCCTTTTCCTGAGGTCGAGGGCCTTTCTGACCGTGCTATTAGTCTTCCCCTCTTTCCGTCGATGACCGAAGCCCAGGTCCGACGGGTTATTGCGGAAGTACTCAAAATCGGGGATACTTTTAGCCAACGCCATGGCTAAAACCCGAACGGTCCGAAGCACCCTCACCAGTCGAAGTCAGTTTGTAACCGATCTTTTTCCTTCCGAAGGGGTCTTTGGGTGGATTCTTCGCTCCCCAGTACCGAAGGGCACCCTGCAAAAGATCGATCCTCCCAGTTTTCCCGAAGGGAGCGGGATACTTCTGCCCAGAGATGTCCCTGGAGACCTCAACCTTATGGTCTTTCAAGATAAATTTCCTCTTATGACTGGGGAGGTGATTGAGTTTCTAGGCCAACCCCTAGGATTGGTGTATGCGCCCACAGAAGTAGAAGCTCGAAGCTTTGCCGAGGCGACAGTGCTTTCTATCGACCCTCCAAACGATGCTTCTCTGAGACCGATCGAACTCGGTCCAAATACCTTGTTTGCCTTCGACGAATTGATGTGGGACACACCCGATGGGAGTGAAGCCCTCGAAGCTGATGACCCAAATCCAGGTGACCCGGATGAAGAGGCTCTAGAGAGAGAGGTTACCAGTACCTTTTTTCTCGACACCCAATCGCTTCAGGTTCAAGAAGCGGTCATGGCCATTGCCCGTTGGAAAGAAAAAGATCTCGAAGTTTTGGTCCCCGCCATTTGGCCCCATGGAATTAGCGCCAATGTGGCCCGCCTCTTAAAAATGAAGACCGGGGCAGTTCAAGTTCACGCTACAATTCCGGGTATGTATCATGACCGACTCCTGGTCGATAGCCTCGTCATCTCTTGCTTTGCGGCCCTTTTGGCCCACAAAACGAAGAACACCGCTTCGGTATCCTTCGGTCACGATGAGCAAATTCTCTACGGCACTCAACAAGCTCCAATTTCCTGTACCCATTCGCTTACTCTCGTACCGAGCCTGGGCCTTCGCTCGATGGATATTCGTATACAAATTGACCAGGGGGCCTTTCCTCTTTTTACTCGAGAAATTATGAATCAGGCCCTTGGTTCCGCAAATCCAGGCTACCGATGCCCCAAGGGAAAGGTTAGGGTAGAAATCCACCGAACTTCCGGGGTTCCACGGAGTGTATCCCATGGGTTTCTTTCGGGCCAAATACAGAGCATTACCGAAATTCAAGTAAATAGGGTTGCCCATATTTTGAATGAAGATCCCCTTGCCCTTCGATTGGGCCTCATAGACACGAGTCGGAAACCCGGGGGAGAGAAAGTACTTCCCCTATTGTCGACCCTGGGTGGAATATCCGATTATGGACGGAAGTTCTCTAGTTTCGAGGTCTTACGACGCAGAGGCACCGACTCTCCGAGGCAACCCTCGGTAAGACGATTTATGCCCTTGCGAGGAATTGGTGCGGCCCTTGGTTTCCAAGGAAACGGATTTAGCAAATCGACTGAACAGTCGATAAAAAGCAAAATATCCCTCCGAATGAATCAGGATGGTTCGGTACAATTATTCGCCGGTACTACCCCTGGAAGTTCGGCCGTAAAGAGCCATCTACGAGATTTGGTTCGAGACACCCTCGAGGTAAAAGATGAAATGATTTTTCTCTTCCCCTCCGAAACAGCTCAGATGCCCGACGCAGGACCCACGTCGGTTTCTCGATCGATAAGTATTATTCGTGGGCTCACCCTCCAAGCCTGCGAAAGTATTCAGAAGCTTCGTTTTCGAAATCCTTTGCCGATTGTTGTCGAGAAATCCTTTAGTCCTTCTCGAAGCTTTACCCTTACATCGCCGGGGGGATATCCGTGGATAAAACCCAGCTGGGCTAGTGCAGCGGTCGAGGTTCAAGTCGATCCGGTTACTTATCGGGCTTCGGTAACAGGAATTTGGGTAGTTGTTCAGGCCGGGTCTATTCTAAACTTTGCCCAAGCTCGCGCCCACGTCGAAGGAACGGTTATTCAAGCGGTTAACTGGGTACTTCGGGGCCTCCATCGCACTCCTAAAATCGAAATCCATTTTATTGATGACCATGGGGTGGCCCTTGTGGAACGAAAGTCGTCTACCCACGACCTCCAGCCCCTGGGATTAGGAGAGTTGGCCCAAGCTGTTGTTCCTCCGGCGCTCGCTAGCGCTCTGAGTCAAGCGACAGGTCAGTTCTTTGACCAAATACCAATCACTCCTGAGGTTATTCATCGATACATGGAGGTTCCAGGTCCATGAAAACCGACTTTTTGTTGAATGGTACCCATCGATTTACCGACAAGCACCCGAGCACGACCCTCTTAGATCTAATACGGGAAGAGTTTAACCTCCATAGTGTTCACCCCGGTTGTAGAAAAGGACACTGCGGAACCTGTACTGTGCTTCTCGATGACCACCTGGTCGCCTCGTGTCTGGTGCCGATTTTCCATCTGAAGGGCCGTAAGGTAGAGACTGTAGAGTACCTCATGGAGTCTGCGGAGTTCCGCGATATCGAGCTTGGATTTCTGAAGGCTGGATTTCATCCCTGTAAATTCTGCGCGGGCATTAAAGTGCTCACTGCCGAGACAATCTTGAGAGAATGGGAACACCCGAAGGAAGCTGACATGGCCCTGTTTGTTACAAAAAATTGGTGCGCCTGTACCTCACCGGGTTCCTTTTTCTCGGCGGTTATTGCCAGTTCGGAGTTTCGAGAGAGGCGAGCCCATGCACATCGCCGATAACCAACGGGTACTCATGCCAAAAACTCTTAACGATGGGCTCAATATTTTGCGACGTCGTTCAAAGATTCGTATTAGCGCGGGCGGAACAATTCTTTCCCTCATCGATCCCGGTATCCAAGAATATACCGAGCTTTTAAGTCTCCACTCGATCGACGAGTTACGCCGAGTCTTTTGGTCTGAGCGGAGTGTAGATATCGGGGCTATGGTAACCCTTGAAAAACTCCTCGATTTGGACGAGAAAGTCATTCCCCGGGGTCTGAGGCAGGCGGCCGGTTCAATAGCCGACCCACAGATTCGAAGCCTTGCTACCCTTGGGGGCAATATTTTTGCGGGAAATTCGTACCTAGGTCTTCTTGGTTTTCTGGCCCTTCACGACGCTCGATTTGAGTTACGGCGATATAACGGTACCCGTTGGATTGGGGCAAATCGCTTTTTTGATGATGAGGGACGGCCGACTATTGCCCCGGGGGAAATACTTACTCGGGTTCGAATACCCCTCGGCCGCTGGAATATTCAAAAAGTGCAACGCCTCGAAATAGGAAGTGACATCCGAGAAGGGGAGTTCATGTTCTGCGCAATCGCCGGTGTACGGAGTAATTCGATAGAGGACCTGCGAATTGGGATCTCTGTGCCAGGGTTAGGCTTAATACAAGAACGCCAGTTGGACGCCCAGGTTGTAGGTCGCGGGCTGCCTCTGTCTCTTAAAGACATCGATTACTACCGTTCCGAATTTACCCAAGGCCTGGGGCTACCGGAGAAACTACGAGTTCCCTTCGTTCTCGATCGAATTGGAAACCTGGCAGCTGCTTACTTGCTCTCTCTCGGCCACGAATCCCGAGGATAGGAACGATTATGGTTTTGGAAGTCCCGCAAATAACCGTAGAGCTCTTCTTGAGTGAGTACGCCCCGTTGGACAAAAATACGACCAAGGGGAACCGAGTACCTGGCTTGGGAACGAAGAATTTGTTGGAGTTGTTCGGGACGAAGAAAACCTAGGGCGAGTGCCTGGGAACCAAAAAATTCTCCCGGGCGTAGATTTCGACGAATATCAACGATCTGTTTTTCCCCCAGGTACCCAAGTTCCCTGGCAATTGTTCCGAAAGACGGGCGACTATTTCTCTGAGCAAGAATTCCTTCGATTAACGACGTCCAATCGACTAACCCACGGTAGTAAAGGTACTGACCAAACCTCAGAGTTCGTTGGGGTATCCAGCGGTGTTTTTCTGTGGGTTTGGGTCGGACGACGGTCTGGCGAGGGGTTTTCTGTTTCGTCGCCGGTGGTCGTTGGGGATGAGAGTTGATGGGACTCACCCAGGGGGAGCGCTCGAGAAAGTCCCGGGCTTCTTTTATTCGGGCAATGAGGGTGCCTGGATCGGTCTTCTGTTTTTGCTGATTGAGGTCTGGATGAACGGCCTTCACTTTCTGGGTAAAGGCTTTCTGGATGATTGTCCTGGTGAGCACCTTTGGTGGTGAACTAAAGAGTATCGTCACGGCCTCGGAGTGGGTCATATACCCAGTGTATCGGAAAAAGTGAGTTTAGCCATTACCTAATACCAGGAGATAGACTATTATAAAGGGCAATGGAAGAAACACAGCTCGGACGTAGAGTCTTTTTTGTCGCCCCACCTTCGGTGGTTCAAGACCAACTTATTGATCTACTCATACAAGGGGAGTTTGAGGTTTCTATTGTAAAGAAACCCCAGGCGGTATTCACCCTGGTAAATCAATTCCCCTATGGTATTTTCTTCTTGAACACTGAAGCACCGCTGGTAGATAAGTATTCAAGTTGGGACGATATCATCGATGAAATGCGTAAGTTGAATCCTCAAGAAACAATTCGAATAGGAGTTTTGGGGTACAATACAAGTCCCGAAATGGCCAAGCACTTCCTCATCGACAAAGAAGTGGAGTGTGGGTATATCCAACTAAAACTTGGGCTGGCTCAAACCGCGAAAATACTTTTGAAGACCCTGGAGATTAACGAAGCTCGAGGACGTAGAAAGTTTATTCGTGTTCCAGGAATCCCAGGGAAAAATAGCCTCAGCATTCGTACTACCCAGAGGTTGCTCGAGGGAACCCTGATGGACATATCGACTGCGGGTATGGCTGTTATCCTTAATGATCAGAATAATCTTCTTTCGTCCGACGAATCTTTAGACGACATCCAACTTAGGCTGTGGGGGTCGCTCTTTACGGTGAAGGCAAGGCTCATGGGCAAGCGAATGGTGCAGGGAAAAGGAATGGTTCACGTTCTGCTTTTTGATCCACCGATCGAGGGGCCAGCCAAACTTAAACTTCATAGCTATATAAAGCGAGTAATTCAACAAGAAACAGATCAAGCCTCCGTGCGTTGAAACCTCGGGCTCCATATTGTATGGTTGGGGCACTCGGTGGATTGGGGGGGCATAGTGGCAAAAAATGATTTACTTGGTCGATGGTCAATAAACGATTCGGCAAATTTATACGGAGTCAAAGACTGGGGAGCTGGATATTTTGACCTTTCACCCAAGGGTGAGGTTGTTGTTCGGGCTAAGTTTCCAGGATCTAGCCCAGTCGATGTGAGCTTAATCGATATCATTTCGGGGATTCGGGAGAGAGGAATGGGCATGCCCGTTCTCTTGCGGATAGAAAATCTTCTGGACAGTCAAATAAGCCAGCTCAATGAAAGCTTTCGGCACGCCATAAAGGCTTTTAAATACAAGGGCACCTACCAAGGGGTGTTCCCAATCAAAGTAAACCAACAGGCTCAGGTTATCGAAGAGGTAGCCCGATTTGGCGAGCGATTTAACCATGGCCTCGAGGCCGGCAGTAAGGCCGAATTGGTTATAGCCCTCTCAATGATCAATTCAACCAAGAGCCTCATCGTCTGTAATGGATTTAAGGATGAGGAGTTCATAGATCTGGGGCTTTACGCCGTCAGCATGGGGTATAAATGTTTTTTTGTTATCGAGACCCCTGCCGAATTGAAGATTGTCTTGGAGCGCAGCAAGGCGCTGGGTGTACGACCTCTTATTGGCATCCGGTTGAAACTTTCGAGCCGTTCGAGTGGTCACTGGCAAGACTCGGGAGGCGATAGTTCTATTTTTGGACTCACCACCAACCAAATGGTCGACGTAATCGATACCCTCAAGGCAGAAAATATGTTGGACTGCCTCCAACTCTTGCACTATCACCTGGGAAGCCAAATTCCGAATATCCGCGATATTCGATCCGCTGTTCGAGAGACCGCTCGCTACTATGCCGATTTGGTGCGTGAAGGGGCGGCTATGGGGTACATCGACCTGGGTGGAGGACTGGCGGTTGACTACGACGGGAGCCAAACGAACTTTGTCCACTCGAAGAACTACAGCCTCGCCGAATATTGCGCCGACGTAATCGAGGTCATTATGGAGATCTTGGATGAGCACGAGGTTTGTCATCCAACAATCATTACCGAAAGTGGAAGAGCGACGGTCGCCTACTCGTCTATCCTCCTGTTCAATGTTCTTGATACCAACCTTTTCCAAGCTGGGCCAATTCCTGAAGAGTTACCACCAGAAAGTCCCGAACTCTTAGAAAATCTCTGGTTAGTGAGGGAAACCTTGAACCTTAAAAATGTTCAGGAGTGTTACAACGACGCTATTTACTACCGGGAAGAAATCCGCGAGCAGTTTAAGGTTGGAAACATTACTCTCCGACAGCGGGCTCTTTCAGACAATATTTTCATCGATATTATTCATAAAATTGCAGAGTCTTTGGACAAACTCAAGCGAGTGCCCCGAGAACTTGTGGGACTCCAAGACGTACTTTTTGATATTTATTACGGAAACTTCTCAGTTTTTCAGAGTCTTCCGGATGCCTGGGCTATCGACCAAATTTTTCCCCTCATGCCAATCCATAGACTCCTCGAAGAACCAAATCGACGGGCAATTTTGGCCGACATCACCTGCGATAGCGATGGAAAAATCGATAAATTTGCTGACCTTCACGACGTCCGACGCACAATTCCAGTCCACAGCCTTAAAGACGAAGAAGAGTACTTTATTGGAGTCTTTTTGGTCGGTGCCTACCAGGAAACCCTCGGAGACCTCCATAACCTACTTGGGGATACCAACGTGGTGAGCATTCGAATTAATGAGAACGGAAGTTTCGATTTTGTGCGCGAGATCGAAGGGGACTCTATATGGGATGTCCTGAGCTACGTGGAATACGAGCCGAAGGTGTTGGTTGCCAAGTTCCGCGATAAGGCCGAGGCAGCCGTAAAAGCGGGAACCATATCGGTTGCCCAACGAAGAGAAATTGTCTCTGCCTTCGAAGCGAGTATCCGGGGCTACACGTATTACGAAAACTAGGACCACCAGGAGGAATCAATGGCAAAAAAAGTAGTAATTATTGGAGCCGGTGGGGTGGGTCAAGTAGTCGCCCACAAGTGTGCTCAAGTATCCGAAGTATTTGGTGACATCGTGTTGGCTAGTAGAACCGAGGAGAAGTGTCGAGCAATAGCCTATGGAGTAAAGAAAAAACAAAGGGTGGATATTCGGACCGCCCGGGTGAACGCCGACGAAACAGCCCAGGTTATTTATCTCTTAGAAAAGGAGAAACCCGACCTCGTCATAAACGTCGCCTTGCCATACCAAGACCTTCCAATTATGGATGCCTGTCTCGCTACCCGTACCCACTATCTGGATACGGCCAACTACGAGCCAAAAGAGACTGCCAAATTCGAGTACAGTTGGCAGTGGGCTTATCGAGAAAAATTCGAGAAGGCCGGGGTAATGGCCCTTTTGGGAAGTGGATTCGACCCGGGGGTTACGAATGTCTATACCGCTTACCTGGCTAAACACTATTTTGACCAGCTTGAAGAAATCGATATTGTCGATGTAAACGGGGGGAACCACGGTCAGCCCTTTGCCACGAATTTTAACCCAGAAATAAACATCCGCGAGGTAACTGCGCCCTGCAAGCACTGGGAGAATGGTAGCTTCGTGGAAACCAAGGCCATGAGTGAACACCGTCAGTTTACCTGTCCCGATAATGTCGGAACCTTCGACATCTACCGGATGTATCACGAGGAGCTAGAAAGTTTGGTGACCCATATTCCGACTATTCGCCGAGCCCAATTCTGGATGAGTTTCTCCCAGAACTATCTAAATCACCTCCAAGTTCTACAAAATGTTGGAATGACCAGGATAGACCCTGTACTCTACAATGGGGTTGAAATTGTACCCCTTCAGTTCTTAAAGGCCGTCCTTCCCGAGCCGTCGAGCCTTGGTCCCCTCACAAAGGGTAGGACCTGCATTGGAGTAATTGGCCAGGGGCAGCAAAAATCCCATAAAAAATCGGTCTATGTGTACAATATTTGTAGCCACGAGGATGCCTACGAGGAAGTTGGAAGTCAAGCTATTAGCTACACCACCGGAGTGCCCGCGATGATTGGAGCCAAGATGATGATGGAGGGCACGTGGATGAAGAGTGGGGTGTGGAACCTCGAACAGTTCGATCCCGACCCCTTTATGGCCGCCCTCAATAAATACGGCCTTCCCTGGACTGTCCAAGATCCCCCATTGGTAGGGTAATGTCCATACACCGTGAACTCGGCCTGGCACCGGACAGGCCCTACTTCGAACAGTTCTCGCCCGCCGCTTTGCCAAGCCCCTGTTTTGTCGTTGACAAGGCAGCCTTGCAGTACAACCTCGACATCCTCAAAAACCTAGCCGACAGAAGTGGGGCAAAGATTCTGGCAGCCCTCAAAGCCTTCTCGTTCTACCACCTCTTCGATCAGGTAGCTGATTCCCTTTCGGGGGGGTGTGCGAGTGGGGTGTACGAAGCCCGTCTCGCCCGGGAGCACATCAACAAGGAAGTACATGTCTTTTCGCCCGCCTACACCGATAGGGAGCTTGAAGAGCTCCTAACCCTTGCCGATCATCTGGTCTTTAATAATTTACACCAGTGGCTTCGTTTTCAAGACCGCTGTCTTGCCGCCCGCAAAACACGACCCCAGCTGGCCTTTGGAATTCGGGTGAATCCCGAACACAGCGAGGGGACAACCGAAATTTACGATCCCTGTGCTCCTTACTCCCGGTTAGGAATCACTCGATCCCAATGGGATTTGGAGTTCGCCCGGGCCCTGGGTTTGGGGAAAAGCCCCGAGGAAATTCTGTGGGGTCTTTCGGGATTCCACTTTCATACCCTCTGCGAGCAGGGGGCTGAGCCCCTCGAGCGGACCCTTGGGGTTTTTCTTCAGAAGTGGGGAGATCTCTTGGTCTTACCCACTATGACGTGGCTCAATCTCGGGGGAGGCCATCATATTACCAAACCCGACTATAATCGGGAACTGCTAGTTTCTTTGGTTCGCCACATTTCCGCAGGTTTTGCAGTCCAAGTCTACCTGGAACCGGGGGAGGCGGTGGCAATTCATACGGGCATTTTGGCCGCCCAGGTAGTCGACATCCACAATAATAACTTGGCTCTGGCGATACTCAATACCTCGGCTACCTGTCATATGCCCGACACCTTGGAAATACCCTACACACCAGCCGTGTGGGGTGCCCGGTCCCGGAGGCTGCCGGAAACGCTACCCACGAACCCTCCTTCGGTCTTCCCCGAGGGAGAGTTCTTGTATCGCCTCGGGGGCCAAACCTGTCTTGCGGGGGACGTAATTGGGGACTACTGGTTCAACCGACCATTGGAAGTAGGCGACTGGATCGTTTTTGATGATATGGCCCACTACACAATGGTAAAAACTACGACCTTCAACGGCATTCCTCTGCCTACTTTGGCCACCTTCGATAGTCGAACGGGCAAGACCGAGGTTATTAAAACCTTTGGTTACCAAGACTTCAAGAGCCGAATCTAGTACCTCAAAATCAACTTCCAAGGAGATCTCTATGGAGACCACATACCCAATATTTTTAGGTAGCGAGTTCGAACAAGGAAAAGAGAGCCATTCCCTATTTCATGTTCTTAGTGTTCCGTACGAGGCTACGGTTTCTTATGGGGGCGGGACCTCCAAGGGTCCCAGGGCTATCCTCGACGCCAGTTATCAACTCGAAGCCTACGATGGCCTGGGATTCCCCGGGGAAGACGGATTTTTTACCTACCCACCAATTGACTGTTCACGGCCTAGGGAAGAGGTTTTTGCCCACATTACCACCGACGTTCGGGGGGTACTCCAGCGACCCCATGTTTTTTCGACCATCGAAGGCTCGATACCGGACTACCGAAAAATTCCAGTAATCCTCGGAGGGGAACACTCTATAACCTATCCAATACTTCAAGCCTTTGTAGCGGAGTTTGGGGCCGAAAAAATTGGAGTCGTACAATTCGACGCCCACGCCGACCTTCGAGACGCCTACGAGGGTAGCCCTTTTAGCCATGCCTCGGTCATGCGGCGGATTCATCAGGATTTGGGGGTCCAAATTTTTCAGCTTGGTGTTCGGGCCCTCTGTCCGGAGGAGATTTTTTATCGCCAAGACAAAGGAGTCTTGAGCATCGATGCTCGGGATTTGGTTCCAACCCTTCTTCGAGAGGTACCTCTCCCTGAGGACTTTCCTCCCTACGTGTTTATTACCTTCGATCTCGATGGTCTAGACCCTAGCATTATGCCTGCGACCGGTACGCCGGTTCCTGGAGGTATTGGTTGGTACCAAGCCCTGGACTTGGTCGCCAGTGTTACCCGGCAGCGGCGAGTTGTAGGGTTTGATGTGGTAGAATTGGCACCTCTGTCTAGTGTTTTACCCGGGTTCGTTGCCCCAGAGTTCTTGGCCGCAGACCTTACCCATAAGATTATGGGTAGCGTAAGCCGCAGCCTGCAGGCAAAATTCTTTTAGCGATCCTAGAGGTGTCTATAGACCTAGAGAACCTCCAATAACCCATTGAGCCACCGGAATTTTCTATTTATTTCGGCGAGCAGTTCCCCGTTTCCTCCAAAGTTCAGGTCGTCGGCCAAGGATTCCAGGCTTGCAAGGCTTTCGCTGGCCATAGCGGTAACGCTGGTCGTAGGCTTTAGCCAGTACGATCCCTTTCCATTGGTGTAGAGGGTTTGAAATCCGAGGGAAACATCTTTTTTCTTGAGAGGGACCAATCTTCCAAGGGTGCTTACTTGTTTTTTGAGGATCTCTGGTTTATCGAAGAGTCGAATATCTTCTTTTTTTCCTGCTCCCGACAAAATGTCCCGGTCTGGATTTACATATTGGAGAATCCCGAAGAGACTTCCTAATCGTTCGCCTTCTAAGAGGTTGTACTTTCCGTAACGGACAAGAACGCGCAAGTTTTGGTGTTGGTTCAGGATTGTAAAGTTTGGATCCTTCATGAACTTCTTGCAATCTTCGTAGGAGATTTGTAGCTGCTTCTTGTTTCCTTTGATATTTTTGAGCTGGTAGATATTCCCACCCAAACTAACCTGCCAGGTCGTATCCCGGCTCGATTGGACTTGCTTGCCCCGATCATCAGTTCCTTGAGTTCCTGCCTGCCGTTGTTTTTGACCCTTTGCCCCTCGACCCTGATCTTCTCGGGGCAAGAGTGATTCGGCAAGACTCGGGCTAATCGACTCTAACCAAGACTTTTCCAGGGGACTTACCGAACGGGCGAAGGTTCGGGAGGTTTTGACTACCTCGCCGGCGACGATAAAGTCTGGATTTTCGCGGAAAAGAACCGAGCCAGGGTGGATATCGATGGAATCGGCGGTCAGACTTCGATAGCTATAGCGTCCAGAGCGGACACAGATAAACTGAATGAGACCCCGGGCTATTGAACACAAATACTCTTGCATACCTCCACCGCCGGAGATCGGTACCCCCAGGGAACTGACAATTTGGGTAAGCTGGTCGTTGATATTGACGATTTCGTCCATTGTTTGTTGGTCGAGGTAATAGGTCTCGCAGAATTTGTCCTTTCGCGGGGCCTCGTGATAAGAACGAAAGAGTTTCAGATAGGTCTGAAAGTCGCCTCCAGGTTCCCTAAACCGGTGGTGAGCCCGTCGGGCCTCGATTTCTTCACCCTGGGGGAGAAGAAAGGGGTGACTTGTTGTGAGGAAACTCGTGGCAATAATGACTTCTTGGAGCACTTGGGGGTACCGGGTTATGGCCTCAACGATAATTCGGCTATGGCGGGGTAGGAGGGGAAACTCCGCCATCATTTTTCCGACGGTCGATAGATCGTTCTCGGGAGTCAAAGCGTCCAAGAGACGCAGGGTATCTACAGCCCCAGCAATACCCTGTTTACCCGGGCTCGAAATAAAGTCGAAAGAGGTGAAGTCCCGAATACCCAACTCGCTCATTCGTAGAACTACTTCCGAAAGATCGGTACGGTAGATTTCTTCCTGGGTAAAAAGAGGTCGGGCGTCGAAGTTCTTTTTCGAGTATAACCTATAACATGTCCCCGGTCGGGTCCGGCCGGCACGCCCCTGGCGCTGATTTGCCGAAGCCTTAGAAATGGGTTGTTCAACGAGGCTCGAGGTAAAGGTCTTTGGGCTATAGAAGTTGATTTTTGCGAGACCTGTATCGATTATGGTGGTAATTCCGTCTATCGTTATACTGGTTTCGGCGATGTTTGTTCCGACGACTACCTTTACCTTCCCCTCGGGTGGGGGAGGGAAAACCAGATCCTGCTCCTCCTTCGAAAGTCGGCCGTAAATTGGCACAACATGGAGTTTGGACGCATAGGAGGCCGAATAAAGGCGGTTCATAGTGTCCTTTATCATCTTTTCGCCGCTCAAAAAAACCAGTATATCTCCCTCACGCTTCTCTTCGAGGACGTGCTCGACTATTTCCGCAATCTTTGTAACGATTACTTCGGCGTCATCGTCGACCGCCGGGGGAGCGTAGAGGGTCTGTACCGTGTAGGTTTGGGTATCGATTCTGACCACCGGACACCCAGAAAAGTATTGACTAAATACCTCGGCGTTTATGGTAGCCGAACTCACAATGACTTTGAAGTCTTTTCGTTCTTCCAAAACGCGTTTGAGAAGCCCCAAAATGAAGTCGATATTGAGGCTGCGCTCGTGGGCCTCGTCGACCATAATAACCGTATACCCAGACAAAAGGGGATCTGCCTTGAGTTCTTGCAGAAGAATACCATCGGTCATGACCTTAATTCGAGTGTTCTTTTCGGTTCGGTCCTCAAAACGCATCTTGTAGGCTACAAAGCCGGGAGAAGCTTCGGGAAGAGATTTGCCTATATAGTCCGATACACTTACGGCGGCTATACGCCGGGGTTGAGTAATGCCGATCATTCCATTTTGGTCGTAACCGGCTTCGTGAAGGATAATTGGTAATTGGGTAGTTTTGCCCGATCCTGTAGGACTTTCAACCACAATGACAGGATGGCTCTGGAGGGCCGCAAGAATTTTTTCTCGCTGGGCATATACTGGAAGATTCTTTGGATTCATCGATATATCCTGACGGATTTACTCTCACTTTGCAACCAAAGGCCCGGTTTACCTTTTCAGAATCTCGATTACTTGGGAGATTTGAAGATCGTCCCAGGTTTCTCGAGTCTCCAAATTTTTCAACTGTAGGGTTCCTGCAGCTTCCTCCTTTGGGCCGAGGAATATTCCCCAGGGTATGTGTTTTTTTTCTGCGAAGGTGAACTGCGCACTCATCTTCTTGGGGGCCAAATAGACTTCTGCTGCTATTCCCTCGGTCCGAAGGGCCTGGGCTACTCGGTGGTAGGTTGTACCCAAGGAGGAATCCATAGAAAAAATGAGAACTTGACTCCCTGCTGCTTCGGTCCCCAGGGTACCTAACTCTTCGAGGGCAGCCATGAGCCTATCTAATCCGATACTCGACCCGACCCCGGGAAGTTGCTCCTTCGTATACAGCGAGGCAAGGTCGTTGTAACGACCGCCGGAACACACCGAACCAATGCCCGGCAACTGATTCAAGAAGGTTTCGTAGACAATACCGGTATAATAATCGAGCCCCCGAGTAATGGAGCTGTCAAGGACAAAATCCTCGCTCAAACCCAGGGTATCGAGGGCCAGAAGAATTTCTCGAAGCCGCCCGGACCCATCGGTGGGCCCCCCGGCAAGTTCTTCGAGCCTGGCCAGCACTTCGAGATTCCCTCCGGTTACTGAAGTTGTAGCACCTATGAAGGCCAGAATTTCTCGGACCTGTTGGGAACTCGCCAAATCCCCAAGCAATTGAGCGGTTTGGTCCGGGCCAATTTTGGCTAACTTATCGACGATACGGAGTATTTCTACCGACTTGTCCAGAAGTCCGCGATTTTGGAGAAAAGAGTTAAAAATCCCCCGGTGGGAAAGACGAATAGTAATATTTGGAACGTCTATTGCCAGGAATGCCCCACGAATCATGAGGAGTATTTCGAGATCTGCACTCGGGCTATCGACTCCCACACAGTCGAAATCGCATTGCATAAATTCCCGGTAACGACCCCGCTGGGTATTCTCGCCCCGGTAGACCTTGCCGAAATGGTAGCGCTTGAAGGGAAGGGGAAGCTCAGAGTAGTGGGAGGCCATGAAGCGGGCGAAAGGGACTGTGAGGTCAAAACGCATTGCGACCGGGCGATTTCCGTGGTCGGTGAAGGCATAAACCTGCTTATCGGTTTCGCCACCACCCTTGCCCAGGAGAACCTCGGTATACTCGAGGACCGGGGTATCAATCGGTACGTACCCGAAACTTCGAAAAACCCCTTCTAGTCGAGCCAGAATTTTCCGTCGCTTTATTTCTTGGTCTGGCAGAAAATCACGAAATCCCTTTAAGACTTTTGGTTCAATTATCGTACTCATTTACTGTCCCTTTCTTTTCTCAACCCCAAGTTATACAAGATAGTAGCCCAAGCCCATATACACAAGAGTTGGCACAAAAATTGACACCAGGGCATTTCTCCTCCACCTATGTAATAGTATTACCAAGAGTAGTGAGCCAAGAGTAATGAGGGTGGTTTTCATGTCCGCCCAAGGGGTGTCTTTTAAAGAATAGGCCAAGAGGATTACCAGCATGGTCCCAGGCAGTCTACTCTGAAGGGTCCGAAAACGAGGCCCCGGCCGGTGACGGGCAAAAAATACAAAGGGAACCAATCGGGTAGCAAAGGTTACCCCCGACATAATAAGGACACTTATCAATAGATAGGAAAGATCAACCATGTTCGTGCTCCGTATTATCCAAATCTTCCTTGATTGGCAAGAAAAGTAAGGCCATAATTCCTAATCCTATGGCCGGTAGAAGGAGATTTGATACTCCAAAAACGAAGGCCGCTACAACCACCGACCCAATACCCACCCAGAAGCTATCTTTTTCTTTCGATTCTAGCCATCGATCGGTTACCAGGGCTCCAAAAAGAGCGACTAAGGAAAATTCGAGGCCCTTTGTGGGTATTGGTAGCCAGGTCCCGGCCAGGACTCCGAGGGTTGTTCCCAGGACCCACCAGGTTTGATCAAAAAGTGCCATCCATAGATGTACCTTGCCCTTGTCGAGTCCCGGGGGGGTGCGAAGGCTGGTCATGAGAGCGTAGGTCTCGTCGGTAAGGGCAAAGATGAGGTAGGGTCGGTACTTCGGCCACTGGGCAAATCTTTGAATAAGGCTAATTCCGTAGGCCATGTGCCGGGCGTTCACCAGAAAGGTAAGGAGGGCAATCGACCCAAATCCCGTACCCGCCGAAAGAAGTGTTACCGCCAAGTATTGGGCCGCTCCGGCAAAAATGACAAGGCTCATAAGAATAGCCAGCCATGGGGCAAAGCCCGCTCCCGCCATCATAAGACCAAAGGCAATTCCAATAGCGAGGTAGCCCAAAAAGACTGGTATAGAGGTACGAAGGGCAAAGAGCGGCTCCGAGCTTGACGTTGAAGACATAGGGGGTATTTAAGCGAAACCGCTAACCGCCGTCAAGTTGAATTCTCCGAGACGGTTGAGGGCATTTATCAAGTACACCTCACCGGCGTCGTAGATATGGTGGGCTCGGAGATCGCCTAATTCGAGAATTCCTTGGCCTAGAAGTTTTTCCCGTTGGGTACCGGGTAGCAAGGGATGCCGAGGGGTAACCCATTGGTTTTTTCGTTTGAGTACAATATTTGCAGCCAATCCATCGGTAATAAGGCCGTCTACTTCAAAAAGTGGGTAGACCCCCGGTTCTTGGGTCCGGGCCAGTTCTTCCAGTGGACTACGGTTACTCCACTTGAGTGGATAGGTAAGACCCGGAGCCTTTACGATCTTTGCACATTCGTATACCGGGGGTTGGTAGAGGGCAAAGTCCGTTGGTCCAAGGGTCAAACCGTAGAGAATTCGACCTTTTACTTGTCCCGGACGAAGGGCTTGGGTAAAGTCTGGTTGGGTTTCTTCTTCCCACCGATTGTAGGCATCTAGAAGAACTACCGGTAAAGAGACCGGCCGAGTGGTGACCCCGCGATTTTTGGACAACTCGAAAAGGGATCGCTCGTACCTTGATTGATGGTACGAAGCATTTTCCAAAACTCCCCACCGGAAACTTACCGACTCTACCAAAGGATAATCAGGTGACTTACTTTCCACTTGGAATTCCAATTTTGGCGATGAGCTCCTGGTATTCGGTATCTAGATCGCTGTACATGGTAATTCCCCCCCCACTGCGAAAGCGAAAATTTCCCGGATTTCCCTCGATAAATCGGATAAGTACCCAGGACTGTAATTTTCCCGAACCAAGAATTCCTGCAACACCGGTGTAAAATCCCCGAGAGTCCGGTTCCACTTTTTCAATGATTCTACAGGTTTCTCGTTTAGGTGCTCCAGTAATGCTTCCGGCGGGTAGCATAGCATCGAGGATGGTTCCAAGGTTGGACTGCCAATTTTTCGGGGGCTTGCCCGTAATTTCTGAACTGGTAGCCCAGAGGGTGCCTCGGTTTAAGGGGATTTTTTCCGGATATCGATAGGAGTTTACCTGAACCTGCTCGCAGATAATTCCTAGGTCGTTACGAATGAGATCGACAATGGTTCGGTGCTCGGCCTGTTCCTTGGGGTCGTTTAAGAGAAGCTCTAGGGAGTGGGCT
>JAACWS010000090.1 GCA_009991955.1 Spirochaetales bacterium | reverse complement strand
GCGAATGACTCGGAAGCAAAAACTCAAACGAGACAAACTGGAGAAAGCCCACAAGACCGATTCGAAACAGATCCTGAACAGCGTACGTAACTTGTTACAGGGCTTTAAGGTAGCTGTCGGTGGTGAGGCCGCTGGACGAAGACTCCTCATCACCGACGATCATAAGACCTACCCTCGGAGCCTGGACCTCATCGACCCATTACGAACGTTTTACTCTCACCTTTCGATTTCCTCCAAGCTTTACCGCAACTACCAGAACCTGCTGTTTGTCGCCAACTATCTTGATCGACAGATCCGAAAAGATAACGCGAATCATGTGAGGCAAACGATTCAGTTTGCCCAGTGTCCCCAGGCGATGATGGCGAAGCTGACGATCTACCAGGTCTACCATAATTGTATATCTCCCTGGCGGGTCAAAGGGTGGAGACAGGGGGACAAGCGATCTCGGGTGCAGATGATGGGGATGAGTGAGCAACGACTTGAGAACCTTTTGCGATCGGTGTGGGGCAAAAGACCCTTTCGGGGGAAGAGTGAGTTATGGGAGGAGGAAGAGAAGACCTGGGACATGGGATGGGAGAACCCGGGCCGGCCGATTGGGCGGTATAGACCTAAGTACATTCGGGCGTGAAGGGCCGTGCCAGGGGAGATCGGTTACATGAAAGGAAACCACAAGGTTTCGTGCACTAACCAAGATTTTCGAACCACGGTCCACGACCCGATACATCGCCGTTATCATAGAAATACACTTTCGCCGGTTTCTAAAGTGATCGACTACTCGCCCGACCATAGGGGGAGGCCCGGAAGGGACCATACATTTCGGCCACCTCTAAAAACCCCGATTTTTAATCAACCTACGCACCCAAGGCATTGGGGTGCAATGACCAATATGGCCAGAACAGTAGATTTTAGAGATGGTATGATTTACGTGGTTGGGCGGAAGGGGTTATCCTCAATCTGACGGGATTGGGGAGCCGGTAGTAGGTTGAGGGCACCGAGAG
>JAACWS010000054.1:54006-54799 GCA_009991955.1 Spirochaetales bacterium | reverse complement strand
CTCAAATTTGTCCAGCCATTTCAGGTACAGCTCCATCTGGCCTTTGTGCGCGGCTTTGAAGCGGCCCAGCTTGAGTTCGATGGCCACCAAGCGGCGCAGGCGGCGGTGGTAGAAAAGCAAGTCCAGATAAAAGTCGTCGCCGTCAATGACCATGCGCTTTTGGCGCTCTACAAACGCAAAGCCCCGGCCCAGCTCCAGAATGAAGGCTTCCAGTTGGCGCAGGATCGCGGCTTCGAGATCGGCCTCGTTGTGGCCTTGGCGCAGGCCCAAGAAGTCTAAGAAGTACGGGTCTTTGAAGACTTGGGCGGGGCTGGTGTTGACGGCATCGACCGACTCAGCCTGAACGGGGGTGTTGGTCTGCAAGGCGGCAAGCTCGGTGCGCTCGAAGGCCTTGCGTTCGATTTGGTGGCGCAACTCGCGCACGCTCCAGGTGTTGGTGGCGGCTTGGCTGGCGTAAAACTGCCGTGCCGACTCGGTTTTGAGCGGTAGCAGGTTTACAAAATGGCTCCAGCTCAATTGTCGTGACAGCGTAACGACAATCTGTTCATTAGGAAACAACTCAGAGAACTGAATCATACGACGCAAATTCTTGTCCGTAAAGCTATTACCATAGTCTGCAACCAATTGTCGTGACAGTGTAACGACAATCTCCTTCCCATAATCAGCGCGCCCCTCTTGTAAAGTTTCTTTTCGAATCCGCTCCCCCACCTTCCAAAAGGCCGTTGTTAGAGCCGAATTCACAGTCATGGCAATAAACCTGCGGGTTTGATCGATTACTTGGCGTAACTCCTCT
>JAACWS010000054.1:0-53971 GCA_009991955.1 Spirochaetales bacterium | reverse complement strand
TGCTCTTTGTGCTTGAATTGTGATTGTGTCATCGGGTCCTAAGAGGGCTATTGATTTCAGAAAATCATTTGGCTCCCTTACAAAAGTTGCTTCGTCATCAGTACTTAGGGTAAATCGAAGACGAACGGGTTCAACTGAACCAAAACGCACAGAAATCATGCCCTCTTCTTCCATTGAATACCCGCCCCATACGATATAGACATCCAAATCATCGTTGATTTTACGAATTACAATACCGGGTGTTCTTAAAGTTTGTTGTGAAACCACTGCCATACCAATTATTACAAACGTTTCTTTGTCAGTCATCAAGTCGATACTTGTATCTGTGGTCCATGTGGTTTCCTGCGCCATGATAGCCACCATAGAAACAATAAGTAATAAGATTAAAATGAATAATTTTTTCATTTCATGATTTTAACATATATTAAGATGAGGGGACCTCTATAATCTAGTTTTCTGGCAAAGTTGGTCATTGCACTGCAATGACTTAAGAACCTAAGCCGATTAAGAATAGGGGTTTACAGAGGTCCCGGATGAAAAACAAATAAAACGGAAACTTTCCCCACATTTCGCACCCCTGACCCAGCGGGTTAGGGGGCGCAGGGGAAACCCCACAGGCCCCGGGTGACGAGAGAGTCGAACAGTCCAAGGGTTGCCTGATTCCTGATTAGTCTTTTCCGGGGCCGAGGAGTTGGACCGGAGTACCCGACCCCGGCGGTGGTATGGGGACCCTACGCCTAAGGCGGAGGGTCCAACGAGAGCTCCCAGAGGGCCGGGGGAACCCCCAAGACTTGACAGAAGGTAGGAGAATCCACATAGTAAACGAGAGATAGAGGAGGAGAGAACTATGAGTTTAATTGAATACGTAGAGGGACGAGAGATCCTGGATTCCCGGGGAAATCCGACCATTGAAGTTGATGTGGTGTTGGAGGATGGTTCGTTTGGCCGGGCAGCGGTGCCTTCTGGTGCGTCGACCGGTGAATACGAGGCTGTGGAACTTCGGGATGGGGACAAGAAACGGTACCTGGGCAAGGGCGTTTTGAAGGCTGTTGAGAATGTGAATAATGTGATTGCGGCGGAGATTGAGGGCCTGGATGCTCTGGATCAGGTCGAGATAGACCGCACGCTCTTAGAACTCGATGGTACAGATAACAAGGGCAAATTGGGTGCCAATGCAATTTTGGGTGTGTCCATGGCGGTAGCCGTGGCTGCGGCGGACCATACGGGCCAGCCCCTGTACCGCTACCTGGGGGGTGCCTACACCACAACCCTGCCTGTGCCCATGGCAAACATCATTAATGGTGGAAAACACGCCGACAACAAGGTGGACTTCCAAGAGTTCATGGTTGTTCCTTACGGTGCTGAGTCTTTCCGAGAAGCCATACGCATGACTGCCGAGGTGTTTCATACCTTGAAGGGACTTTTGAAGAAGGGTGGTCATAATACTTCGGTGGGTGATGAGGGTGGTTTTGCCCCAAACATCGACAACGAAGAGGCCCTGGACTACATTATGAAGGCCATTGAAGCCGCAGGGTACAAGCCCGGCGAAGATTTTGGTATCGCCGTGGACTGTGCATCGAGTGAACTTTTCGACGAGGGTGGCAAGAAGGGCTACAAGTTCTGGAAGTCTAACCCCGACAAGCTTTTTAGCGCCGATGAAATGATCGACATTTACACCAAGTGGTTGGCTAAGTACCCAATTATTTCCATCGAAGATCCCCTGGATCAAAACGACTGGGACGGCTACGTAAAGATGACCAAGGCCCTGGGCAACAAGGTTCAGATTGTCGGCGACGACTTCTTTGTCACCAACCCTACTCGCCTGGCCAAGGGTATCGACATGGGAGCCTGTAACTCCATTCTTATCAAGGTAAACCAGATTGGTACCGTGACCGAGACCATCGAAGCTATTGAAATGGCCCATCGGGCCGGATACACCTCGGTTATCTCTCACCGATCGGGTGAGACCGAGGACACCTTTATTGCCGACCTGTCGGTTGCCCGAGGAACTGGTCAGATTAAGACTGGATCTATGAGTCGAACCGACCGAATCGCCAAGTACAATCAGCTGATGAGAATCGAGGATATGCTCGAGACCACCGCTGAGTATCCTGGCAAGAAGGCTTTTACCTTTAAGAAGGGCTAAGGCGGAGTCTGACGGCGGGCCGGGAGCACCACGGACCTGGTCCGGCGCACCGTTGGCTTGGTCCGTTGCAGCCACGTGGGCCGAGGGGCAAGTGAGCGTCGCGGCCAGCGAGGTTAGCGGGCATCTGGGTGGTTGGCGTTTTGTTGTGCGACGGGCAGAACCGAGGCCGAAGGGCCACGGGCGAGCCAAGGGGTGCGCCCAGAACCGGCCGAGGCACCAACAACCGGCCGCCGGCCGCGTAGAGCCGAGACCTGCAGCATAGAGGCCTGCAACACGACGACCCAGCGACATGAGTGCGAACCCAGCGGACCCCGCTGGGTTTTTTTGTGCCCTTTTGATACCCTGGTAGGCCAAGAAGGATCTATGGAAACCAATGCCCTTCAGCGGGCCTTAGAACAACGGAAGTCCTCGGGCAAACCTTGGGTAAACCTCATCGATAGCGATTTTCATGCCAATGGATTCTTGCCTGATATCAAAGGGCTGACCGAGGATGCGGCCCGGTACTTTGCCAGTCGCCGCTACAGTCCCGACCCCCGGGGCAGCCTGGAGGCCCGACAGGCTATAGTCGAGTACTACGCCGAACGGGGAATGGCTCTAAACCCTGAGCAAATGCTTCTGACCGCTGGGTCCAGCGAGTCCTACTCCTTGCTGTTTTCCCAACTGGCGGACCCGGGAGACCGAATTCTTCTGCCCCTACCTGGGTATCCGTTGTTCGAGGACCTGGCAGGGTATGTAGGTCTAGAACCGGACTTTTATCCCCTCGAGCGGTCCTTGGAGTGGCAGCCAGACCTAGAGGTCCTTGAGGCCCTCATTCAGCCGACAACTCGATTTTTGGTCCTTATAAGTCCAAACAATCCCTGTGGTTCGGTATTGGGTACCGAGGTTCTTGGGTCCATTCTCTCCTTAGCCAAGGATTATGACCTGGCGATTATTTGGGACGAGGTCTTTGGGGAGTTTTTGCAGTTTCCCGACAGGGATGGAGTTTCCTCGAGTGTGGTATCGACCGGGGCCACCATGGGGGCACCAGTTCTTCCTCCCTTCTCCCCTACTTACACTGGGCCACCAATTTTTCTTATCAATGGGATTTCCAAACTCTGCGCATCGCCAGATCTTAAGCTCAGCTGGATTGGGGGCATAAACCTACCCAAGGTGTGGAACGAGCGGTTAGAACTGGCCTACGATACCTACCTCAGCTGCAGTTCCCTTTCTCAGTTCTTACTGCCCGGGCTTTTGCACCGGAGCTTGGAGCCCGGGGGAGTAACCGGGAAAATCCAAGAGGTGCTTCGGGTCAATGCCAACACCTTTCATAGGCTGACCGGAATTGCTTGGGGCGGGGGGAGAAAGGGTGTCGAGGGGGGCATTCACCGGATTTTACCCTTAGGCGATGGACGGGAAGACGAGGCGACAGCCCTCGAGTTGGTAAATAGACAAGGTATTTACACCCATCCGGGATATTTGTACGGGATGGAGGACGATTCAACTTTGGTAATAAGTCTGTTAAAAGAACCGGCGGTATTTGAAGAAACTCTCGGGAGGTTAGTTAAGCACTTGGATTAGGGGGACTAATTCGATTTCGCCCTGCCTGTTTTGCCTTGTATAGCTGAAGGTCGGCTTCGTGAAAGAGGGCCTCAAGTCCACCACCTTCGCCGGGTACCCGGGCGGCCACCCCAAGACTGATAGTGACCGGGTAGGGTAGATCGTCTATTCCCAGGGCCTGGGTACTTCGGCGAAGCCGTTCGGCCAAAGCCTGGGCTGCATCGAAGGTAGTTTCGGGAAGGAGAATGACAAATTCCTCGCCTCCGTAGCGAGCAATAAGGTCGGTGGAACGTAAGGATTTGGCCCAGGTAGTACAGACCTTACGAAGAACTCGATCGCCTACATCGTGGCCGTAGGTATCGTTTACCTTCTTGAAGTGGTCAATGTCTATCATGAGAACACCCAGGGAATGGCCATTTCGAAAGGCAGTCTCATAGAGCAGCCGGCCCTCGATTGACAACCGGTGACGACTTCCTACTCCCGTCAGGGCATCGGTCATAACCATGGTATAGGTCTCGTCGTGGAGCCGGGCATTCTCGAGGGCAATAGATATATGGTCCCCAATTGTGGCCGCCAACTGAAGATGCCGGCTGGTGTACGCTCGAGCCGAAGGAGAATCGGCGGTAACCAAACCTATAACTTGGCCTCGACGAAAGAGTGGAATACCGAGCCAGGAAACTATAGGGTTTGAGTCGTCGGGTTGAACAAAACCCGGAAAATCGAGGGCTACATTGCCACTCATAATTGGCCGAAGCTCTTGTATTGCCCGGGTACTAAGACTGCCTTCATGGGGATACGGAAAACGAAAACTCTTTACCTTTTCTAGGTTGTCGAAGCCAAATCCCCCAATAACCCGTAGGCCTTGCTCGTCTAGGAGTTGAACGGTTGCAGTCCGGTAGGGAATAATTCGCCGGGTTTGCTCCAGAACTCGAGAGACCGTGTCACCAAAATCGAGGGAAGAACCAATGACTGCCGCCACCTCCCGCAGGGTCTCTAACTCTGCCAAATTCTGCTCCATCCGAGCTTGAACATCCTTATAGGCAGTTACGTCGATATCGGAACCGACAAAAAGCAAGGGCAATTTTCCCTGGCCTTTGCCAATCGCCCGCCCCTTGGATAGGACCCAGCGTACGGTTCCATCGGCTTTCATGAGCCGAAAGAGTTCTTGAAAGACCCGTTGTTCACCCCGATAAATGCGATCGACCGACTGGGCTACCTGTTTTCTATCTTGGGGATGAATCGACTTGATCCAATTAGCATCGCCACGAAAAAGAGAGTCCCCAAATTCCTCCTCTATCCAGGTTGCACTTGATATGCTCTTGCCCGTTTGAAAGTCAAAAAGAAATATGCCAACCTCCGAAAGGGCTGTAGATAGGTCGGGGTCGGATAGTAGGCGATCGTAGATGGCGGACATAGGATAGTTTACGATATTCAGGCCCTTTTGGGTACCAGAAATAGTTTCATCAATATAACGTGATACACCGATACCTATCTTGCCCGAAGAGTGTAAGGTTCGTTATACTGAGACTATGAGCATTCAATCCTATGTATTTACCTCCGAAAGTGTTTCCGAGGGCCACCCAGATAAATTAGCCGACCAGATCAGCGATGCGGTTCTCGATGCCTGCCTTACCGAGGACCCGAACAGCCGGGTAGCTTGCGAAACCTACACAACCACCGGTATGGTCCTTATTGGGGGCGAAATTACTACCGAAACCTACGTCGATATCCAAGATATAGCCCGGAGGGTAGCCCACGATGTTGGCTACACCCACGCCGAATACGGTCTGGATTACGAAAGTATGGCGGTTATCAATGTCATCCATGCCCAAAGCCCGGACATAAGCCAAGGGGTTAGCGGTACCGGCCTGTACGGGGGCCAACAGGGCGCCGGGGATCAGGGAATGATGTTCGGATTCGCCTGCAACGAAACCCCCTCCCTCATGCCCGCGCCCCTATCGTTCAGCCACCAAATTCTGCGCCACGCAGCAACTTTGCGTAAAAACGGTACAATTCCTTGGCTCCGACCAGACAGTAAGAGCCAGGTGAGTATCCGCTACGAAGGGTACACCCCCAAAGCCATAGAAGCGGTGGTCGTAAGTCACCAGCACAACCCCGAAATCGAGTACGAACAAATTAAACAAACCGTAATCGCAGACATTATTCGCCCTATCCTCGAACCTACAGGGCTTTTATCCCCAGATACCAAGTATTTCATTAACCCAACCGGCCGGTTTGTAATCGGTGGCCCCCACGGCGATGCGGGCCTCACCGGTCGCAAAATTATTGTGGACACCTACGGGGGAATGGGCCGCCACGGAGGTGGGGCTTTTAGCGGCAAGGACCCCAGCAAGGTCGACCGATCGGGAGCCTACATGGGCCGGTACGTGGCCAAGAATATCGTCGCTGCAGGGTTGGCCGATAGGGCGGAGGTTCAGTTGGCCTACGCAATTGGTGTACCCTTCCCTATCAGTATTATGGTTGAGACCTTTGGAACGGGCAGGGTTCCCGCCAAGCTCATTGCCGAGGCGGTTCAGAAGGTGTTCGACCTGAGCCCCCGGGGCATTATAACAAGCCTGGACTTGCTCAAGCCTCTTTACCGGGCGACTAGTACGTACGGTCACTTTGGGCGGGACGAATTTCCCTGGGAAAAGACCGACAAAGCAGTGGAGTTGGCAAGGCTCCTAGGATAAACTGACGGCTTATGACAATCGCCGAACTCTTTCGAGGCTGCCAGGACGAAGGCAAGACCCCGATAAGCTTTGAATTCTTTCCCCCCAAGACCCCCACCGGCTGGGAGAAACTCTACTTGACCATGACCGAGTTGGTCGCCCTTCGCCCAGCTTACGTTTCGGTAACCTACGGCGCCGGAGGCAGTACCCGGGAAAATACCCACCAACTCGTGGGCCGGGTCCACGAGTTAGGACTTCCGGTCGTTGCCCACCTCACTTGCGAGGGGAGTAGTGAACCAGAAATCCGACAAATCCTCCAGACCTATGAGAATCAAGGAATTCATAATATTTTGGCTCTTAAGGGAGATGTTCCCCTCAAAGGGCGAAACCCCAGTCCTTCCTTTGAGCATGCAGCAGATCTTGTAGCCTATATTCGGACATTGTTCCCCCATTTTTCTATAGGAGTCGCCGGATTTCCTGAGGGCCATCCGGCCTGTCCTAATCGACTAAAGGAAATAGACTATCTAAAGGCGAAGGTCGATGCGGGGGCGGACTATATTGTGACCCAACTCTTCTTCGATAACCGGGATTTTTATGACTTTCGGGAACGCTGCGTTTTGGCGGGAATCACCGTACCGGTAATCGCCGGTATTATGCCGGTGTCGTCCCTCAAGGGAATAGAACGAATGGCCGATTTGGCTGGTGGAGCCCGATTTCCAGCAAAGCTGCTCAAGAGCGTCCATCGGGCTATCGATGAAGCGGCGGTCAGTCGGGTGGGCATTCACTGGGCGGCGGAACAAATATCCGATCTGCTTTCTACGGGGGTAGCAGGTGTTCATCTTTATACCCTCAATTCAAGTAACGCGAGTCTCGAAATCCTCAAAACCCTGGGTTTGTCGTCCTTTTCCCTCCCGGGTGCGGGGTCAAATTCTTGACTAAACCGGTTTACCGACCCTACACTAGGGTGACATACGAAGGAGACCTCTCATGGCTACGGCCCAATTCGACCGATCCAGCGGTATACTACTCCACCCTACCAGTCTACCGAACTCTGGTGGCATTGGAACCTTAGGTAAAGAGGCCTATGATTTTATCGATTTTTTGGTCACCGCGAAGCAAAGTCTCTGGCAAATTTGCCCCCTCGGTCCTACGGGATACGGCGATAGCCCCTATCAATGTTTTTCTGCCTATGCGGGGAATCCTTATCTCATTGATCTCGAGGAATTACGCAAACAAGGTCTCCTTACTTCCCTCGAACTCGAGCCCTTAAAGAAGCTTCCGACCAATTTTGTCGATTTTGGAGCCCTGATACCCTTAAAAATGAATATCCTTCTGAAGGCCTACGGGCGGTTCTTGGGGATTTTTCGGAAGTCCGATACCGCCTGCCGGGTAAAAAAGGCTCAGTTCGAGCATTTTCAAAAAAAAGAGGCCTACTGGCTGGATGACTACTCTCTTTTTATGGTGCTCAAGGACCAATTTGGGGGCGAAAGTTGGGATAAATGGCCCCAGGAATATAGAACCCGCGATGTGTCTACCCTCGAGGGTGTTCGAAAAGAGAAGACCCGAGAAATTGGGTTCCACGAATTTCTTCAGTTTATTTTTTTTGGTCAGTGGCGGGCTCTACGGAACTACGCGAATACCCACGGGGTGAAGATAATTGGGGATATGCCAATTTTTATCGCCTACGATAGTGCCGACAGTTGGTCCCGGCCGGAGGTGTTTCTTTTCGATTCTCAGGGGCGACCAACCCACGTAGCAGGAGTTCCACCGGACTATTTTTCGGCCACCGGCCAGCTCTGGGGAAACCCCCTCTACAATTGGGACTACCTCGAAAAAACCGGCTTCCGTTGGTGGATTGACGTACTCAAAAACAAATTGACCTTCTACGACTATCTTCGAATTGACCATTTTAGGGGATTCTCGGCCTATTGGAAGATTACCTATGGGGAAACGACGGCCATCAATGGCGAATGGGTAACTGCTCCGGGAAAAAAACTTTTTGCCGCGGTCAAAGGAGAGTTGGGAAATCCTCCGATTATTGCCGAGGACCTGGGGGTAATTACCCCGGACGTAAAAGAGCTCATTGAGTACTGTGATTTTCCGGGAATGAAGATTCTTCAGTTTGCCTTTGATTCGGGGGAAGATAACGACCACCTTCCCCACACGGCGGTACCAAACTCGCTTATGTACACCGGAACCCACGACAATAATACTATCCACGGTTGGTTTGCCCAGGCCCCGGAGCAGGACAAAGAAATGGCCCGCCGTTACCTAAAAATCCAGCGGACCTCGAACCTCCATTGGGATTTTGTTCAGGGGGTTATGGCATCGGTCTCGGTCTTTGCTATTACTCCGGTCCAAGACCTATTGGGCCTGGGACCGGAAGCCCGGTTCAATTTTCCCGGAACTCTCGGGAAGAACTGGACCTGGCGGATGAAGAAATCTGCCCTGACGGCAAATTTAGGCCGTCGGTTGGCTGACCTCACCGAGCTCTACGGTCGGTTCTAGGGTCTTTACCTGCTTCTCTCGCTGATGAATAAGTCTCCAGCTCCACCACCAGGTGAAGGCCGCTGCGCTCCAGTTTACAACTACCAGGCCCCACCACACACCGTTCACTTCCATACCCAAGGTATATGCCAAGAAGGGAAAAACCAAAAGTGGTGCGGCAACTTGTCGAAAGAGGCCTATCCACAGAATGGCCCCCGGTCGCTTGAGCCCCTGGAGGATTGAATTAGCCTGAAACAAAATGATATAACTAAAAAAGGTTACCGACTGAATCTGTAGGTACGCGGTTCCCACTTCAATAACCCGGGCCTCTTCGTTAAAAAATCGAACCAAATAGTGGCCGAAGAAAAAAATCGGCGTGTAGACTCCGACAAATATTGCCAGGCCCATGAGAAGGGTTACCTTATAGGCCTGTCCGATTCGTTCAATCTTGCCCGCCCCATTACTCTGGCCTACCATGGTTGCCAAGGCGATGTTTAAACCGATAGTTGGAATGAGGGCGATCTGCTCGACCCGAATTGAGGCCCCATATCCTGCAATAGCCGAGGTACCAAAAGCCCCGATGTACGAGGTAATAACGAAGGACCCGATAGCCATCGTAAAGAAGTTCAGAATCCCGGGAAGAGATTGCTCGGCAATTTCTTTATAGAGGGCCCAATTGGGTTTGAAGTCTTGGAAGGTAAGATCTTTCAAGATTCCCAGAGTTCTCCCCCGCCGAGCGATGTACCAAATACCCCCCGCCTGGACAAGGACCGTCGCTAGGGCCACACCCCGAACTCCCATACCAAAAGTAAACATAAACAAAGGGTCGAGGGCGAGGTTCATGAAAAAACTCACAATCAGAATGTTCCGATAGGTCTTCGTATCGCCCCGGGCTTGTAGGCCCGAGTTCCACACCGAATTGAGGACAAAAAACGGTGAGCCCAAAAGAACTATTTGTACATAGGCCAAGCCCTCGGCTTGGGCACCCGGACCCCCGCCGAGAATACCCAAAATTGGTTCGAGGAAGATAAAAAGTGGAACCGCCAGAATACTCGAAAGTAAGGTGGCAAAAACCAGGGCCTGGGCAAGGATTCGCCGGGCCATAGTTTCGTTCTTTGCCCCAAGGTAGTTTGAAACTAAGGCTCCGCTTCCCGAACTAACGCCGATAGCGATAGACAACAGGACCCCAAAGGCAGGAAAACTTAGCGAAAGTCCTGCGAGGGAATCGGTTGACAGAGCCCCAGCCCAGTAGGTGTCGACTGCGTTGTACATTGTGTTGAAGAAATATCCTATACTCGCCGGAAGGGCCATCTGGACGAGGGCGGGGACTATTGGACCATCGGTGAGGTTTCCATTATTGCTGACTGCTTTACTCATCTGCGAAGTATACTTCGTTTTGCCAATCATTGACCAAGCTTTCGTCTTGATTTATGCTCTAATTTGTGAAGAAAGCGCCCTTACCCCCCAACGAAAAAGAACGACTGACCAAACTCTACAGTTATGAAATTCTAGACACCCCCAACGAAAAAGAACGACTGACCAAACTCTACAGTTATGAAATTCTAGACACCCCCAACGAAGAAGAATTTGACCGAATTGCTCGTCTGGTAGCCACAATATGTGGTACTCGACAAGCGAATATCTCCTTGGTCGACAAGGATCGGCAGTGGTTCAAAGCCATACACAACATGACCGACAAAGAAACTCCCCGGGACCTAGCTTTTTGCGCCCATACCATTCTTGACGACCAGGTGTTTATTATACCAAATGCTTTAGAGGATGAACGATTCCACGACAATCCCCTGGTAACAAAGGACAAAGGAGTCCGCTTCTACGCTGGAATGCCCCTTATAACCCCCGAGGGGTATCGAATTGGTTCCTTATGCGCCATAGATACCGAACCCCGAACCCTGTCCCAAGACCAGATTGATGCCCTCGAAATACTCTCCACCCATGTGGTCAACCATCTTGAACTTCGTGCCCAGAACAAAAAAATTCTCGCCCAACAGCAACGGATAGAAAAGCTGTCGGAACAAAAAAGTCGACTCCTCTCAATTTTGGTCCACGATCTACGGTCGCCCCTGGCCAATGTGGCGGGAATGGTATCGATGTTTCAAGAAATGGATTTAGAAGAAAATGAAAAGCATGAGATTCTCGAGGACCTGAAACAACTTTTGACTTCTTCCCACTACCTGATAGAAAATGTTGTTCAGTGGGCGGGGCGAAAGTCCAGCGATGGGAGTTTTGAGTTTGAGCCTATCGATCTCTACTCTCTCTTTGAAGAAATCACCAAAAGCCTCACCTTCGAATTCGAACAAAAAGAGAATCAATTGCATTGGTCCTGTGCCCGTGGACTAACGGTGGTTTCTGATCGTTCGGTGCTGGTTTTTGTATTACGAAATCTCCTCATGAACGCGAACAAATTTACGAGTAAAGGGACAGTAGCTCTACTCGCAATAAATGGCCCTGAAAGTACCCAGGTTCGCATAAAAGATACGGGTATAGGAATGACCCCCGAACAGTTGGCAAGCCTCTTCCAATGGGAAAATCGAAGAAGGAGTATCGGTACCCGGGGAGAAAAAGGTAGTGGACTGGCGCTCCTTTTCTGCGACGACCTTATCCGCCGCCTGGAAGGGAAAATTCTTGTCGAAAGTACCTCGGGAGAAGGTTCGGTTTTTACCGTCGAGCTTCCTCACCGGAGTTGATTCGGCTATACTATTTCTGTGTCGGGGATTTCTCACTTTACAACAACTCTTAAACTCCTCAGCGATCCCGCTCGCCTCCGGGTATTGGCAATTCTTGAAGGGAACGAGCTCACGGTCAAAGAACTAACCACGGTGTTGCATCTTGGCCAATCGACCCTCAGCTCCCAGCTTTCTCAACTGAAAGAACAGGGTCTGGTAACCTTTCGCCGGGAGGGGCAGTACGTCTTCTATCGAATTCCTCGTCACAGCCCAGACAGCCTCGAGGGAAAGCTCCTTAGGACCGTACGAGAAATTGTACCCGAAGCCGAATGGTACGAACGAGACCGCCGGACCCTCAAAAAAATAATGGAAGAGAGGCAAGAAGCTTCATTAAGCTATTTTCGCGAACAAAAAACCCAAAACCAACGGTCCCCAGGCCAGGGCTGGGAAAGTGTGGCCATGGCCTTCTTGCTTACCCTACGAAGTGTACGGGTAGTAGACCTGGGCTGCGGAAGTGGTCGCTTGGCCGCCCTTATCGCCCGGGCAGGAAATACGGTTATTGGGGTCGATAATAGCCCAGAGCAAATTCGTTTGGCCAATCAAATGTACCACACCGAAGAAACGGCGAGAACTGGTACACTCTCGTTTGTATCAGCACCAATGGAGGAGACAGGACTCGAGGCTAACCTCTTCGACCTAGCGGTAATTTCTCACGCCCTGCACCATGTGCCCCGTCCCCTTGATGCCCTGAGCGAAGCCCAACGAATTCTAAAAACCGGAGGACAGTTACTTATCCTCGATTTGGCAAGCCATCAGGAAGACTGGATTCAAGAAAAATTTGGTGACTTCTGGTTGGGGTTCAGCGAAGATATCCTCACCGATTGGATGCACGAAGCTGGGTTCTCGAATATTCGTTTTGAAATTTCCGGAAGAGATCTGGAATACCCGGCCATTGAGGCTCTCGTCCTGTCTGGAATAAAGCCTTCGTAATCTTCAACTGTAACAAAAGTACTCACTTTCTATAACTGTGTAATTATGTTACACCTACGAACTTTCTATAAGTCGAAAGACCCTAATTCAGAAAATTGGGGTATATTTTCCCCATGGCACTCTTTAATCCCCCGTCCTTTCAAGGACATTTTGGTAAAAAACAGTACTTCGAAGGCTGGTACTGCAAGCACGTAAGTCTACCCGGACAGTCGGGATACTCCACGACCCTGGCTATTATTCCCGGGGTTAGTTTGGGCAACGATTCCCATAGCTTTATTCAGGTAAATGTGGCCGAGGGTCCGGGGACCGGAAGTTCCTGGTACCTTCGGTATCCCCTCGAAGAGGCCATTTTTGACCGCTCCACCTTCGATGTTCGTATTGGTTCTTCAACCTTTGGCCTTTCGGGGATTCGCCTGGATCTTCATAAGGGTGATTTTTCTTTGGTTGGCCAGATACGCTACTCCAACCTGCGCGAGTTTCCTATTTCCCTGGCCCGACCAGGAATAATGGGTCCCTACCGCTACGTACCCGCTATGGAATGTTATCACGGTCTAGTCTCTGCCCACCACGATCTGACCGGCAGTGTAAACCTCAGAAGTGGCGGTCAGTCTCGAACAGTCGATTTTGCCCAGGGCCATGGCTACATCGAAAAAGACTGGGGAAAGAGCTTCCCCTCGGCGTGGATATGGATGCAGGCCAATAGTTTTCCCACCCCTACCCCCCTGAGTTTTATGTTGTCGGTAGCAAAGATTCCATGGATGGGTCGGAGCTTCGTGGGCTTTCTTGGGTACCTCTTCATCGATGAGACCTACTACCCCTTTGCCACCTACACAGGGGCAAAAATCGAGGACCTCAGGGTCGAAGATACCCTGGTGAGGGGAAGAATTCGAGCAAATAACTTGGATTTTCGTTTCAGTGGCACCCGGGATGATGGGGCGCCTCTGGCAGCACCGGTGACGGGAGAAATGACCAGGACTATCAAAGAAAGCGTAGCCGCCGAAATAGCCCTGGAAGGAACCCTCCCCCGCCCCTTTGCCTCTTCCAGCCCATCGGCAGGACTCGAAGTGGCAGGGCGTATGGAAGATTTGGGACTCTAACCCTGCTTCACCCCAACGTTCCAATATCTGCTCACCGTAACCTTGAGGTTTCGGCCCCCAATTCGAAGGGTACTCAGGTCCAAGCTCACAGGACTTCTGATTCCATCAACTTCGACATCCGCCAACCGATGGGTACCCAAAAATAGGAGGGTGACGTTCATTGGACCCGCTGCCATCCGACGGCCGGTAATTTGTACCCGCGGATTCTGGCCGGGATGAAGGATTATTTCTACCTCGCTTCGGATGCCCCTTCGATACTCGTTGGTTTCCCCGTCGTCGAATCGATAACGCAGGGTTGTTGACTCCTTGAGTCCCGGATGCCACAACAAGAGGAGCTCAAGCCTCGATAGATCGTTCTGGTTCGATTTCCTAATTCCTGTTTGAAGGGGTAGTATTCCCCCTTCCAAAAAGTACAGGGGTGTCGTCTCGGCCTTCGTTTCTACGTCAATTTCCGTCGGACCGGTAATCCACTGCTCTCTCAGGATCGAATACCAAGAACCCCGGGGCACATAGACCTTTCGTCCGAAATCGGTCTCGGATAAAATCGGCGCTTGCATAATGTAGGGTCCTACCAAAAACTGATCTTCAATTCGAGTCGCCGCCTCGCTGTCGTCGTGATAGAGAATTGGCCGAAGAATCGGATCGCCGTGGTCTTCTTGATCGATAAACAGATTGTAGAGGTAGGGCAAGAACTTGTAGCGTAATCGAATGTACTCGGTGACGATTTCGGTCGTCTTTGCATCCCGAGTCCAGGGTTCCTGATCTTGGGCGGAAAGGATGTTGTGGTTTCGAAAGAAGGGGAATAAAAAGCCAGCCTTGTACCAGGCTCGCATAAGTTCTGCCGATGCATTACCTCCAAATCCCGGAACGTCGGGACCAATAAAGGGCATTCCCGAAAGGGATAAACTCAGGGCCAAGGTAATTCCATTGGCTAAGTGATGAACATTCGACACATTATCGCCGGTCCAAAGGGCCGTGTACCGACCGGAAGATAGAAAAGCACTTCGACTCAGCAAAAATGGTCGTCTTCCCTCACCGGCCAACTCCAGCCCTCGCCGGGTCGCGCTGGCCATGCCCATTGCGTATTGGTTGTGGTACGCCCCGTGCTCAAGGAGACCAGAGTCGAACCTCATATCCTCCAGGGGAGCCGAACCGGTGGAAGGATCGTTCATATCGATCCAGAATCCGGCAAATCCCCTTTTAGCAAATTCGGTCACCTTTTTCGCCCACCAATTACGCACCTCTCCCTGGGAAAAGTCCGGAAACACCGTAACCCCGGGCCAAACAAAGCCACAAAAATCTTCCCCCTCGGTATTCCGAGCGTAGATGTTATGGGTTTTGCCATCGGTATACACATCCCAATCGGGGTCTAATTTGATACCTGGGTCCAGGATTGGAACAACCCGTATACCCTTCTGTCGAAGATCATCTAAGGTCTTCTCTAGATCTGGAAAGGCTTCGTCGTTGATCGTAAAGATTCGGTACCCCCGCATATACTCGATATCGAGCCAGAGGGCATCATTGGGGATTTCTAATTCCCGAAACTTCATTTCTAAGGTTTCCAGTTGATCGGCGCTCCTGTAACCCCATCGGCTCTGATGGTGGCCCAAAGCCCAGAGGGGAGGAAGGGCAACCCGTCCCTGAAGGTTTTGAATCTTTCGTACCATCGAGGGGAGGTCCTCGGAAAAGAAAAAATACACCTCCGGCTCCCAGTTGCGGGAACCAAAATACCAGACCGGTTCGGGTGGTATTCCCTGAAAGGCAAAAATGCCTTCTTCGGCCGCGATGTTCATAAAGACCGCATCCGGGTTGTTTATTACTATTCCGGCGTACCGATACCCTTGGGTTTCGAGGCCCGCTGGGGTCTGGTTTCCTTCTTCCAGGCGAATGATCAACACTGGAAATGAGGCGTACATCGGATCGGTGTCGGCGGTTTCTATGAGTCCTGGGGCAAAGTCCCCAAAGACATCGGTGTTCCAAAATTGGGTCCGCTTTCCAGTTCGTTCAAATCCCTTTTTCTCCCCCATTCCGTAGAAACGTTGGTGCGGTTTGTATGGAAAACAGAGCATCCAGTGGGTTCCGTTTACGCCAAATCCTTTTTGTCCCAGACTCGAAAGGAGAATCTTCCCGTCCCAGGAAAACTCAACCGAGCCGTCGGGTTTTATCTGGCCGGATACTCTCGACGGGACCGAATGAAATTCGTCGGTTGAAAGGACAGCCTGACTGGGATTACCCTGGGGCCAGCGTTTTGAACTGGTGACCGAATAACGAAAACTATCGTGTCCTTGGGGCAGGAGTGAGACGACAAATTCTTCACCACTGGGCAAGAGGGGGCGGGCAACTTCCGTACTTTCTCGTTCTCCTGCCTGGGTGAACAAGAAATTGTAGGGTGTGTCGACCTTATGAAAATACATCTCGCTCCTCCTCACTAATTTCGGTTTTTGAGAACTTTTCCGAAGCTTTGTCGTAGGCGACCAAAAAAGCTACTTTCTTTTGCTTGATTCTTCGATGGTGCGGCTACTTCCTCGGGAATTTCGAGCTCGGGTTCTTCAAACTTTTCGGTATTAAGGGTAAGCAGAAGATATTCGGGAGCACCAGTCTTCCCGGACAGACCGTAGACTCTTACCTTCTTATTTGACCAAGAAAGGGTAGTCCGGCCCAATCCTTGCTCGAGGGCGGAAAGCACGGGAAAAAGTCGAAACTCGGGGAAAATCCTACGAAGATCATCACCTATGAGCGATCTGGCCGAAGATTCTACCAGTAAAGCCCCAGAGGGGCTAACATAAACTAACTTTCCGTAGGTGTCGCTAACAAACAAAGGGGTCGGAAAATTCCGCGACAAAAAGCTTACCAGTCGGTGCATACTTTGCACCTTGCCCGTAAGGCTCCAGTTTGCTTCTATTAACCTTCGTTCATGGCTAAAAATTGCTGTACCAAGGTCTCCCATAGCCTCTGTCCATTGTTCGGATACTTTTGGGGAGTCGAGACTTGTGCCAAGAAGCCTTTTTGCCTTATGAGTAGCCGACCGACCGGTAGAAATCAGGCCTATTATCAAAAGACCCAGGAGGAGAAATCCTAGGATCCCTAAAAAAAGAAGGGTTTCTGAATCGAATAAAAAACCAGCAACCCCGTATCCAGTCCATAGGAGTCCGAGGACAACCCCAAAAAGCCACAGATATCCTTTAGAAATAAGTATCATAGACGCTCCTACAGCTCATGCAATCCTTCGAGGGAATCATTCTCTCCCACTACTACGAGAACGTCATTTTCCTGGATGAGAAACTGGGCATCGGGAAAGAACAAATCTTCATTCCGATCCCTATCCCCGTCCTCGCCTACCTTAATTGTAAAACGCTTTACGGCAACTACACTTATACCCAACTTTTTTCTTAGTTCCAGCTCAACGAGAGATTTTCCTTCAAATCCTCGGGGCGGAGTAAATTCGACGAGGCTAATATTTGGGCTCAAGGGGATTCGATCAAAAAGCCTTGGGGCCAATAAACGAGTAGCTAAACGGGTTCCCCCTTCTTCCTCCAGGTTAATAATTTCGTCGGCTCCTACCTGGCGCAATACTCGTTCGTGAATCGATGAAACTGCTCGGGCAATTATGTAGGGTATACCAGCGGATTTCAAAAGCGCCGTCGTAAGAATACTACTTTCGATAGCATTACCCATGGCAACTATCGCAATGTCTACGTCCCCAAGGTTTGCCTGAAAGAAAGAAGAATCGTCGGCAGCATCGATTATTATAGCTTGGGTAACCCGGTCCTTTATTTTTGCGATGACCTCGGGATCTACATCGAGGGCGATAACTTTTCCACCTCTGACCATCAGGTCTTCACACAATTGGTGCCCGAACGAACCTATTCCGAGAACTGCAAAGACTGTTCCTGTCTTTGTCTGCGTTTTTGCCATTCATCCCCCTTCTTTGATAATGAGATTTCTGTTATCCGATGAAAATATCTCGCTCGGGAAATACTCCAGGATTATTGCTCCCCGTCCGTTTTAGGGCAGAAAGCAAGGTCATTGGCCCTACCCGGCCAATAAACATAAGGGCAATTACTATAACCCGACCCGGGCTATTGAGATCTGCGGTTATACCTCGACTTAACCCAACGGTACCAAAGGCCGACACGGTCTCGAAGGCCAAATCAAGAAACGGAAGGTCGTTGGTTACCAAAAGACCAAAGAGACCAAGTCCAACCACAACAATTCCAAAGAAAAAAAGAAATAAACTATTCGTAGCAATCCGAGGAGCAATGGCCTCTTTACCTACCTTCACCTGGGTATAACCCTTCAACTGGGCCCACAAGGTAGCACCCAGGGCGCCGAGAGTGTTCACTTTTATGCCCCCTGCGGTACTCCCCGATGCTCCACCTATGAACATAAATACGAGGGTAACTAAAGTCAGCCCATCGCTGAGGGAAGCAAGGTTTATCGTATTAAAGCCTGCGGTCCTTAAGGTTACCGACTGAAAGAAACTCGCCAGATATTTGGCGCCAATTGGAAGCTCAGACAAGGCGTTACGATACTCAAGACCATAAATGAGTAGGGTCCCCGAAAGTAGCAGAAAACTCGAAATTCCCAGAACAACCCTGGTATTAAAACTCAAGGACACAGGAATAGAACGATTTCTCCGACCTAAGATCCATTCCCGCAGGTTAGTGAGCACGGGAAAACTAAGTCCGCCCAAAATAATAAGAATCGCAATAGTCCCGTTTAGCACCGGTGAGGTTACAAATCCCTCAAGGCTATCGGTAAAGAGAGCAAACCCCGCGTTACAAAAGGCGGAAATCGCATGGAATACCCCAAAACCCAGAGCCTGGAGCAGGTCAAACCCCTGGCTCCAGAAATATCCGAAAAGAATACCTGCCCCTATTCCCTCGATAAGAAAGGTAAAGGCCACCATCGACGTGAGCCCCCGGGCGAGCTGGGAGTAGTCTTGTTGGTTCATCATATAGGACAACATAATCTTGTCTTCCAGCCCGACAGACTTACGAAGACCAAAAACTGCGGTGTAGGTAAAAATCATAATACCTAGACCACCTATCTGAATGAGGGTACCAATGCCCAGAAGTCCCCAAAAGGAATAGATCTGGGCGGTATCGACCACAATGAGGCCGGTTACGCACACCGCCGATGCGGCGGTAAAAAGGGCTTCGAGAAAACTTAATCCCCCAGGAACCTTTGTGACAAAGGGAAGCATAAGGTAAACCGTGCCCCCAAGTATGACATAGAAAAAACTCAAGGCCAAAGTAGCCGCAGGATGAAGTGTCAAATTTTGGAAAAAAGTACCGGTGCCAAACCGCCTACTTACCGACCGGTAGGCTAAAGAAAGGCTTCGTAATACCAACAAGGAAAGACCAAGGGTCTCGCCTAGTTGTCCAAGTCCCAAGAGGAAAGCAACACCAACTACCCCGGTCAAATAGGAAATCCAACGTCGCCGGACATGTATACCCTTGTAAGGAGCCGCGACCAGAGAGATCAAAAGCTCTACCAGGGTACCAATGACAACACCAAGGGAAACAACTTGGGAAAAAACCGTTGAACTTCCAGGTAAAACTAACCCCAAAAGTCCCAGGGCAAGGACAATTCCGTGAATCATACCCTATGGTACCCTAGGTATCCGACTTGTATCCAGGGGCATAATTCGCCTATTCTTGTAGAATATGAAGATTGCTTTTCTAATACTTCTTGTTGGGCTACTTTCTCCAGCTTTTGCAGCGGATCCAATTATTACCACCGTAGACTCGTGGAAAGAAGGGAGTCACTACTACGCCCAGGGAACTATCGACACCAGGGCCTGGAATGGGGGAGCCTGGGCGATCCTCCAGGACTTTCCCCGGTATCGCCAATGGGCGTCCCGTTTCCTCGATGGAAACGACCCCGATTCGGTCCACGACTGGGTGCACTTCAAAGATTTTTTGTATGAACCGCCCTGGACTATGGTTATTGTATACGACATGAATCGAGGTTGGCCCCTCAATAAAAAGGGAAACACCGCCGCCTTTTCTATTACTCCCGGGGACCATATCCTTACCCTACGCCTTAAAAGGGGGTTTTTTGGCATTTATGGCGGAGGGCTCACCCTCCAAACTAGCCCGGAGTTTGGTACCCGCTTTCAAATTGACATGCACCTTTGGGGATTACTCGCCGCCTTCATGAACGATGAGATGTTTCAGACCTTTTTGAAAGAAAAGGTCGAAAAAATGGCCCTCAATCTTGTGTACCAGGCGCAGACCCTGGGGTATACTTCGGACCTGTGAAAATAGTAATCCTTGGTGCAGGTAACGTAGGTATACGTATAGCTCGGCAACTCATCCACGAGGGTCGAGATGTAGTGCTTATCGATCGGGACGAAGAAACGGTCAAAGATGCGATCAATTCCCTCGACTGCATGGTAATTCTAGGCGAAGCAAATCGAAGAGAAACCCTCATCCAAGCGGGAGCCCAAAACGCCGATATTTTTATTTCGGTAACCGAATCCGATGAACTCAATATTATCGCCTGTGGGCTAGTGAGTGCAGAATTTCAGGTCAAAACGACTATTGCGCGGGTTCGAAACGAAGAGTACACCGAGGCGATCGCTCATGGACGTTCATTCATGGGAATTACCCACGTTATAAACCCTGATATCGAAGCCGCCAATGCAATTCTTCGCATCGTCGAACACGGCGTAATCTCCGATATCCTATCCTTTCCAAATAACTCCTTCGAAATGCGCTCAATACAGGTCTTGGATTCTAGTCCTGCTATCGGGGCAACGCTGCTTAGCCTCAAACAAAGTTCTGGAAGGAATTTTCTGGTTGCAGTCATCCTCCGAGATGGCCAGCCGATAGTTCCTACCGGTTCGACCGAAATACTCTCTGGTGATATTCTCTACTTGATTGGAGCTATACCAGACCTCGATGCTACCTTTGAATGGTTGGGAAGAGCGCCAAGAACAGCCAAGAATATTCTCTTGGTAGGAGGCGGGCGAGTAGGCGCCCAAGTTATTAAAGGATTAGTTCAGGAAAGGTCCGAGACAGGGCCAAAGAACTTTTTTTCCAAGATTCGTAGCCTCATTCGAAACGCTCGTGCTTCAACCGGGCCATCAATTACGATTATCGATTCCGATAGAGAAGTCTGTCAGGACCTGTCCAAAAAGTATCCAGAAATCCTTGTGCGCCAAGGGGACGTTGCCGAAGACCCTATTCTCGAAGAAGAAGACCTTCGCAAATACGACCTCTTGCTTGCGGTAACAAATAACCAAGAGCTTAACCTGGTTACCGCCCTCTATGGTAAGTCCTTGGGAGTATCCAGAACCCTTGCCCTGGTACGAAAAAATTCCTACTTGAACATTGCCTCCCATTTGGCTATCGATTCTACAATCAGCCTGAACTCGGCTATCGTCAATTCGGTCCTTAAACTAGTGCGTCAAGGAAACCTTCGTTCAATCCATAGCCTCTCGGAAGGAAAGGTGGAGTTCCTCGAGTATGTCTGCGTTTCCGGCGACCTATTTGATGGCCATCGTATTCAAGAAATCCGTTTACCCCGAAACACCCTCATTCTTTTTATTACCCGGGGAGGTGAGAATCTACTACCTACTGGAAACGTAGACCTTCAAATGGGAGACAGCCTCATGCTCATCACCACCGGGGAGTCGTTAAAGAGCCTCGAAAAGGTCCTAGGAATTAATTGATGAAGGTGTATTCGTGAGCCTTGGAGTTGTAATTCGACTTTTGGGATTTTTCTTTCTCATTCTCTCAGCCTTTCTCCTTCTCCCCCTTTTTGCGGCCCTGGCTTTGAGAGAGTATGAGATGCTTGGGGCATTTGTCTTGCCAATCCTCGGGTCTTTAGGATTTTTTGCTGGTCAGTTAATTTTTCGAAAGACTTCAGAACGGTTCCATAGAGAAAAAAGTATGGCCTCTGGGGGCCTTCGGGGAATAATCGCCCGGCCTAAGGGGAACCTCACCGTCAGAGGAGGTTTCTTGTTTGTCACCCTGGCTTGGTTAGGAGCGAGTGCCCTTGGTGCCTTACCGTTTTTCCTTTCCCAGGAAATACCATCGTTTACCCGCAGCTTTTTTGAAACTATGTCTGGGTTTACTACCACCGGAGCCTCAATATTGACCAACATAGAGTCCCTACCCCGGAGTCTCTTATTATGGCGGGGCATAACCCACTGGCTTGGGGGAATGGGTATCGTTGTACTAACGGTTGCTCTTTTCCCCCTTCTGGGGGTTGGTGGATTTCATCTGGTTCGAGCCGAGGCACCGGGGCCAACGGTCGACCGGATTACCCCCCGAATAACCGAGACTGCAAAAATTTTATGGGCCATCTACCTTGGGTTTACCATTGTACAGACAATTCTTCTCATGTTCGGTGGAATGGACTTTATCGACGCTCTCATTCACACCTTTGGAACTCTCGCTACCGGTGGATTTTCTTCCCGAAATGCGAGTATTGCCGCCTTTTCTTCTCCCTACATACATTGGGTAATTACCCTTTTCATGATTTTAGCAGGTATCAATTTTACCCTCTTCCATCGACTCTTCACCGGCTCTCTTACGAGTCTGTCCAAAAACTCCGAGCTTCGGGCGTACCTGGCCATATACCTCGGGGCTACCTTTCTGTTAGTCGCCAACCTCTACTATTCGGGAACCTATAGGGTCTTGGGCGAAGCATTACAATTTGGAACTTTCCAAACCGCTTCTATAATGACAACCACGGGTTTTGCTACTGCAGACTACGACCAGTGGCCTATGTTTTCTCGTTCGATTCTCTTTTTTCTCATGTTTGTCGGTGGATCTTCGGGGTCTACAGGGGGAGGAATTAAGGTGATTCGCTTGGTTATTCTCTTCAAACTCGCAGCGCTTCATTTCAAGAAGCTCCTGGAGCCTCGGGGGGTTTTTACCCTGCGCATGAATGATCGGCCCCTGCAAGACGACAGCATAGAGGCAATAAGTGGATTCGTATTTCTCTACATTGGCATTCTCCTGCTTATAACCTCGGCGGTAGCTTGGGCGGGAGAAGACCTCGTGTCCAGTTTCTCAACGGCTTTGGCAATTCTTGGAAACATCGGTCCAGGTTTTGGTTCGGTAGGGCCAACTATGAACTACGCCCACATGCCAGGTTGGCTGCTGTGGATTCTGAGTTTTGGTATGATGTTAGGCAGGCTAGAAATCTACAGCGTGTTAGTAATCTTTACCCCAATGTTCTGGAAACGCAGCTAAGTTAGGCGTTCCAAAAAACGTTTCAGTTCCCCTAACTCCGGCTGTACAAGAGTGGACTGTTTTTTTCGGGTCATAAACTCACCTAACCGGGCCGGAATTGGGGGCTTTTTGCCCGTTGCCTGGACCACTACCTCTTCGAACTTACCCGGGTCTGCGGTCCCAAGGGTCAAAATCATATCTCCCCTCGTAGTGTTCGCCAGGGCAAACTCCTGGGCCGAACGAACACCCACAGCCGTATGAGGGCACAGAAACAAGCTCTTGTCTCTATACACCTGAGCCATGGTCGATAGTAGGGATGCATCGTCCTGGGACCACCCATGAATGAGGGTTCGCATCCGATTCACGTCACCATCAAAAATGTGTTGTAGTCGCTCGAGATTTGAAGGATTGCCAACATCCATCGCATTGGCAGGGGTTGCTACCGAGGGTTTGGCCCGAAAGGTCCCAGTTTCTAAATATTGGGGAACCCCGTCGTTCCTATTTGTGGCCCCAATGAACCCTTCCACCGGCAAACCCCAGGTCCAGGCCATAATTCCTGCAGTTAGGTTGCCAAAATTTCCGCTGGGAACACAAAAGTACACATCATCGGTAACCTGATTTTTTATCTGGGCAAAAGCCCAAAGGTAGTAGAAGCTTTGGGGCAAAAGGCGGCCCAGGTTGATTGAATTTGCGCTGGTCAGGGGGTAGTGGGAATTCAAAAAGGGATCCTGAAAGGCATCCTTTACCAAGCGCTGGCAGTCGTCGAAGCTACCCTGGACCTCCAAAGCATGGACGTTCCCTCCGACGGTCGTCAGTTGCAGCTCTTGGCTCGGGCTTACCCGACCCGAAGGATACAAGATGACTACATCGATGCCCTCCTTGCCGTGAAAGGCCTGGGCAACCGCGCTCCCGGTATCACCACTGGTAGCGGTTAAGATAATTGCTCGCCGCTTTTCTTGATTCAAAAAGGCCTTCATTGCCCCGGCCAGGAAGCTGGCTCCAAAGTCCTTAAACGCGCAGCTGGGACCATGAAAGAGCTCGAGTAACAAATGGGCAGGTTCCAAGGTCCGCAGGGAAGGTGAAAAAGGAAAGGCCTCCTGGGCCAAGGTTCGACACTGGGCCTCGGTAAGTTCCCCCTCCAAAAGGGCAAAGGTCGTTTGGGCGGCGATTTCCACGAAGGAGGTAGCGGGGCTGAAGCTTAGTATAAGGTCTCGTAAGTGTGGGGGGTCCTTTGGTACATATAAACCACCATCGGGGGCCAGTCCTTCAAAAATCGCATCTCGAAAGCTTACCTCGCGGTTGGGGTTACGGGTCGAAACACAAATCATGGGGTGACATCCTGGGCATCGGGGGCGAAAAATCCCCGATGAATTGCCTGAAGGGCGTTGGAGTGATCTTTTGAATGGATTACAAGGCTAATATTCATTTCCGAACTACCCTGGGCAATAGCTACCACATTGACCCCTGCCTGGCCGAGGCTCGAAAAGAGCTTACCCGACACCCCCGGGGTGCCCCGCATACCACCGCCGATAATAGAAACCACCTCCAGGTTGGGTGTAATCTCAATATTTTGAATCTGTTTTACCCGAAGCTCGTGGGCTAACTCGGACTGGAGAGCCTTCTTTGCCCCGGTTAATTCTTCTTCCCGTATAACCACACAAATGGAATGTTCACTGGAGGCCTGGCTAATCATGATAATATTGGCATCCGATCGTCCCAGGGCACCAAAGATTTTTCCTGCTATTCCCTTACTACCAATGAGTCCCCCTCCGACCAGGTTGATCATTGTAACTTTTGGAATCGAGGCTATTCCGGTTACCCTCGATTGCCGGGTTGTCGAAGGGTTTCGGGAAATCCGAGTTCCCCGAACGATTGGATTCATGGTGTTTTTTATCCAGATAGGAATATTGGTTTCCACCGCCGGAAGCATGGTCGAAGGATGTAGTACCTCCGCTCCGAAGTAGCTCATTTCCATGGCTTCTTCTATCGACAGATCATCGATAACCTGGGCCCCGGGGACAACCCGAGGGTCTGCTTCCAGAACTCCATCTACATCGGTCCAAATTTCTATATCGCTACACCCCAGGGCTGCTCCAAAAATGCTCGCCGTATAGTCAGACCCGTTACGCCCGAGGGTGGTAGTAATTCCCTTTTCGGTGCTTCCAATAAAGCCGGTTATGACGGCTATCATTCCTTCGAGAACCTGGTTCGAGAAATAATCACGAATACGAGTATTTGTCCGTTCAAACTGTACTACGCCCCTCCCATGACTGTCGTCGGTAATTACCAGGGCCCGGGCATCTACGTACACCGATGGAATTCCGAGGGAATCCAAGTACCGGGCAACGAGGTAGTTGTTCAATCGCTCTCCAAAGCTCATCACCAAGTCCAAACTCCGCAGGCTGCACTCCCGGACAAGGAATACGCCGTGACAAATGTCTCGTAGCTCGTTCATTTTTCGAGCGAGGGCTGCCAGGACCTCAGAAGTCAGGCGCTGATTATCTCGATCATCCAGGCCCTCGGGAGCAAATAGGTCTGCAACTGCCTCTTGCTGACGCTTCCCAATAGCCTCAATTTGGGCCTTGTACGACTGATCCCCCGCCTCGGCGGTGCGGGCAATGGTTATAAGTTGATCGGTAATACCCTTCATCGCCGAACAAACGACGTGGAACCCCCCGGACTCCTGGGTACGGAGCCGGGCCAAAATATCTACCATTGACCGGATATGCCCCGCATCCTTGACCGATGTACCGCCGAATTTCAAAATCTTCATAAGACCAAACTATACAAGGAATCCAATTCATTGACAATTCTGGGGGATTCCATGAATATACCCCGACTATGCACAAGTACATCATTGAAGGCGGATTTCCTATATCTGGAACCGTCAAAGCCAGTGGCAACAAAAACGCAGCCCTCCCTTGTATAGCGGCTACCCTTCTGACCGATGAACCGGTAATTCTGAAAAATGTACCCGATATCGAAGACGTCGAGGTCATGTTCCAGGTCCTCTCCCGTCTGGGAGCCACCGTCCAACCGGGTGACCAGCCCGGGGTGTATAGGGTCCATTGTTCCAATATTCGAAGTTCCGAAATCCCACTGGATCTGTCCAAGAAGGTCCGAGCCAGTATCCTCTTCGCCGGTCCTATGGTGGCCCGAACAGGAAAGATTATTTTACCCCCCCCGGGAGGGGACGTCATCGGCCGGCGAAGGCTTGATACCCACTTTTTGGCCCTCGAGGCCCTAGGCGCTCGGGTCGATATAGATGGGGTCTTTTCAATTACCTCCAACAAACTCGTCGGGGTCGACCTCTTCCTCGACGAGGCATCGGTTACGGCTACCGAAAATGCCATTATGGCAGCGGTCCTAGCCGAAGGAAAAACGGTCATCGAGAATGCGGCCAGTGAACCCCATATTCAGGACCTCTGCCTCATGCTCAACTCTATGGGCGCAGACATTAGGGGGATTGGAAGCAATATTCTTACTATCCAAGGGGTGAAAAAACTCGGCGGAACCGAATTTTCAATCGGGGCTGACTTTATGGAGGTCGGTAGTTTTATCGGATTGGCGGCGGTTACCCGAGGTGATTTGACTATTACCGGCACAGATCCACGGCACCTAAAAATGATTAAGTTGGGCTTCGGCAAGTTAGGGGTCCGCTGGGAGACCGAGGGGTCCACAATTCATATTCCTCGAGGTCAGCAATTGCGGGTCATCCCCGATTTGGGGGGTATGATACCCAAGATCGACGACGCCCCTTGGCCGGGCTTCCCGCCCGACCTCATGAGCATAATTATCACCGTCGCCACCCAGGCCGAAGGTACCGTCCTCATCCACGAGAAGATGTTCGAAAGCCGGATGTTCTTTGTAGACAAGCTCATTGGTATGGGAGCCCGCATTGTCCTCTGCGACCCCCACCGGGCTGTTATCTCTGGCCCCGCCCGATTATCGGGAAGCGAACTGGTGAGCCCGGACGTTAGGGCCGGAATGGCAATGGTTATTGCGGCCCTAGCCGCCGAGGGTCAAAGTTCTATTCAAAACATCTACCAAATTGAAAGGGGATATGAAAACCTCGCCAGCCGCCTCCGGGACCTGGGCGCGCGCATTCAGCGGGTAGAAAACTAAGGATGGTGATCGGGAAAGATCACCAATCCAAGGGTAACCTTGCCTGGCGTTCTAGCTCCTGATAGGCCTCCTGAACCCGCACAAACTCCGCATCAGGATCCGGAGATTCCTGAATATGGTGGAGCCGGGTATCGGGATGGTACGAACTCACTAACTCCCGGTACCTCTTCTTTACCTGGGCAAAATCGACTCCCGGGTTGAGCCCCAGAATCGCCAGGGCCTCGTAGGAAGGATACCAGCGACCCGAAAGAAATAGTCCCTGAACTCGCTGGGGAGCAATGCCCCAAACCTCCCCCAAGGCTACCATCGCTTGAAAAAAAAGTGGATCCGTTCCCTTTGGACTGTTCGCCCCTAGACGATACAGGGTGCATAAGAGCTCTAACCTCTCAAGATCGGCCGATGAACGGAAACACGGGTTCCTCGCTAATCCTAATAATCGGTCTTGGGATAGGCCAAAGTACTTTTCAAGAACATCGTCGGTATAGGAATTCAGATCTCTCTGGGCCAAGAATGTCGAAAACTCGGAGATTTGGGTATCAGTCGGTGGGTTAGGTATAAATCCAAGAGCTCCAGCTCCCAGACAAGCCTCGACGAGACTTAGGGAAGCTATTCTGTCGGGGTTAGAATAAATCCGCCCAAATTGGAAAGGAGTCCATAGCCGGCGAAATAATTCCCCAAGGACAAATCCCCCAAGAGCACCAAAAACCGTCCCAAACCAACCGAGACCAAGACCTAAGATTCCAAACCCGAAGGCGAGAATCGACGAAAGCCTCTTAGTGGGAATGTCCATACCGTACGTTCACGATTGTTGCCGAAACAACCAGCAGAATTAACGAGAGAACAACCCATAGAGCGAGGCCTGGAATAAATCCCAGGGCCAACAGCAAGGCCGCACCCCCAATTCGGAAAATCCAAAGGACAAAAAAGTGCAACCCCACGGTCATAACCATCACCAAGGGCAGGGATGCAAATCCAAAAATGAGGTAGACCCCCGGAACTCGCACTCGATGAGACCACCCCCAACCCAGCGCCACTACAAACATGAGTAGATCCAAGAAAATTCTCTGTCCCCGGTGGAGAAATTCGGTCTCGAGGGCCAGGGTCTCGTAGCCTAACCTACCTGCCTGGGTGACCGCCCCAAAAAGCTGGGCCAAATTCAGCCCCTGGGCCGAGGATGAAAGAGTCCCAGCCGACAAGAGGTTTGGCGGATCCAAGGGCAGACGCAGTAGTCCGTGGACCCAGAAAAGTTCGTCTTTGTCTGAACGGATCTGCTCCACATCGCCCACCCAGCGAAGCTCATTCCGGTCTTCGGGCCGGGCTTGAGTAATGCCGATGGTCTGGAGGTGCCAGACCGGCTCTCCCTCCTCCATGCTATTGAGCACTGCCTTACCAAAGGGTACAAACCCCTGGGCGACGAGGGCCCCCGACTCCCGATCGATAACCGCAATTTCCAAATCGTACAAGAAATGATTTTGCAATCGACCCCGGGCCCCAGAATTAGTCTCTTCTTCCCGGGCAAGCTGAACTTCGAGCATAGATCCGGGCGGAAATCGAACCTGGTACTCGGCGTACATCGCTGCGGAGTATACCCATATTCGGCTTCCGTCGGCCCCTACCTCTTGCCACGCAACTGGAGGTCCTTGAGATCCCTTCGACAAGGCTTCGACCGCCTCATCCAGGAAGAAATTTGCCTCTCGTAGAGCCTGTTGTATTCGAGGAAACCACTCCAACACATCTCCGTCAAGGGGATCAATATCTTCGAGGGCTTTCATTATGTAGTAGCTCTCGATGAATCGACCCTCTTCATAGGCCCTTAGGGAATCTCGCTTGGCAAAAAATACCTCTTGGGCCCGGGCATCCCCCCCGGAAAGATCGATAGCAAGAATTCTTCGTCGAGCTTCCTGCCGAATAGCCAGGGCATCCTGCCTAGTCTCGAATCCTGAAAGTAAAAGAGCCTGATCGGCGTAAAATACCGCAGAAAAAAAGTCTTCTTCGGCCAAGAAGTTTCTCGCCCTTGCCACAAGTTCTGCAAAACTCAAGTTGAGGGGCAGACTTCGCTCATATAACGGTTGAGGTTCCAGTGGAGGTGTCGGAGCTTGGGCAACTTTCCGTTGAATACGCTCTCGAGCTACCTGGGCCTCGGGAAAATTCTGCGCCCCGTAGAGGGCAGCTTCGGCAGCCCGTAAGGCAAAAAATAGCTGTCCTTCCTCCTCAAAGACGAGAGCCCTTGAAAGTTGGTCTCGAGCAAACTGGCTGCGAAAGATAATTTGATCCTGAGCCCGTACTGCCATAGGATGAAATACGAGGAAAGCCAGACCAAGAACGAAAATCGAAAGGGTGCCGGTCCATAGAACCTTCTTAAAATTCCGAATGCTTTCCCGTTCCCCCGTCTCGCCCCTCTTCAAGGGCTTTGAATCGCCGAATAAAACGGGGAGAAGACTGAACCTAAGAATTGCGACCCAAAGAACTATTGGCCCACCGGTCTCAAGGATTCTCCTTAGTACCCCCATTCCTATCCAATTGAGAGTCCATTGGGCAATGACAACCGAAGGAACAAAAAAACCGTGGATTATGAGTAACAGGAAGGCCGCTACTAAAAAAGAAACGAAAAGGAGAACGAGGAAGGTATTTTTCATTCGTCTTCGTCCTCATTTGATACGTTTTGGGGGACTCTCCTTTTTTCTGGTTGTTTAGGGCGCTTGGGTCGGTTTGATTTTTTTACTGGCCGTTCAGTCTTAGGGGTCCGGGGCAAAGTTAACCCCGAAAGGGTAGCCAATAGTAGGCCCAGTCCTCCAAGTATACCCGGGGCCAGGTAGCCGAGGGCCCGGGGCTGAAGAAAGTCCTGGGCGACCCCAAGAATCGACGGCTCCATAAGAAAATGGAAAAGTTCCACGCCCCCTAGGGTAAGAGCGAGACCGAAGATCGGCCCCCAGATCGGCCATCCGTGCCCTCGCTGGGTAAAACCGGCCCCTGCACATAAGAGGCTCAAGGCCCCGGCCATAACAAAAAGTCTAACCGACAGCTCCCGGCCGTAGGAACCCAGGATCTTCCCCATACTCCCAAGGCCAGTAGCGATAAAGCGCAAAATTGGGTGGATATCTAACGATCCCCGCAAGGTAGTTTCAAAATTATCTACCGAGAGAGGTCGAATAACCCCCCTAACCTCATCAAATATTCGAGTCCCTTCATTCCCATCACCAACCGTTGGACCCACAGACCCAGGAAGAATCAGCTCTTGAGCCTCGCCGTCAAAGAGTACCGATTCTACTAACCGTCCACTTTCGGCAGGAACAAATTGTCGAACGTAGGTATTGGTTATAAGAAGAGGTCCGGTTTCAAAAGGACGTAGTAGGGTATAACTATTTCCGTGAAGGACCCCCGAGGTCAAACCGTGCCCTAGGTAAGAGGGGTTTTCGGGAAACAATTTTCCGGCTCCCAAACTCGCGAAGCTTAAGGCACCTGTTCCAATAACTACCAAGAGGGTCCCATAGAATAATCCCGAAAGACTATGGACCCGAATCTTTCCCCAGGACCAGACCCAGGTAACCAAGTACGCCCCGATGAGTACCCCTGGTAGAAGACTTGCACCATGAAATTCTAGTAGGCCGGGTATATTCCCCGCTTCAGGATAAGATAGGTAAAAGAGTAAAAGGCCAAAGCCCAGACCGAGGGCAGTAATAAGCCCAAACATGAGAAGAAAGTACAAGGGCAAGAAAATGCGATAGTTCACTACTAAAATCGTAGCAGATGCTTGGGGGTTACGCAATGTTGACCGGTCGAATAAATTCACCGATTGGGGGTACTATTTACCATGGACCTGAACCCATACATCCCCAGGCTCTACAAAGCACTCTACCTCATGGTGCAAAACGAACAAGATGCTTCGGACCTTCTGCAAGATACTCTCTTACGGGCCTATGAAAAATCTTCCTACTACGATCCGGCCCAGCCCCTCTATCCCTGGCTCTTGACCCTTGGCAGGAACATTGCCCGGAATCACTTCAGAAAAAAAGAATCCCACCTAGGATCAATTCCCGAGGAGCTTGAAATTCAAAGCCCCTATCTGAACCCCGAGGAAAATCTTCTTCGGGACGAGGAGTCTCGACACCTAATGCAGGCAATCGAAAACCTAAGTCCCGAGCACCGAGAAATTATCGAACTCAAACATTTTCAAGAATGTTCGTACCAGGAAATAGGAACAATACTCGAGCTTCCTCCTGGTACGGTCATGTCGCGCCTCTACTATGCCCGGAAAGAACTGGGCAAAATTCTTAGCGAAGGAAGGTAAAAAATGAAAGACGAAGCTCTCCTATTTCAAATTCAAGCTCTGGTCGATAATGAGTTATCACCCGATGAAATCCCTGGGGTCCTTGCCAAAATCGAGGGCAACTACGAGTATCGAGACGAGTACACCCAACTCCTTCAACTCAAAAGCCGCCTCGCCCGGGTTCCCTTTCCATCTCCCCCTACCCCATGGTATGAGCCCTTCGAGACCCGTATCCAGAGGAAGATTCTCATGGTCTTAGGCATGATTACGGGAATTTTAGGATTAGGAGTAATGGTTGCCCGGTCATTACTTCAAAGCTTGCAGCCCGAGACCAGTGGGGGTACTATGCTCCTCGGAACAGGGTTCATTTTACTGGGACTCTCGTTCTTCTTTTTCCTCGGCCACGCCCTTTGGTATACCTGGGAAGAGACAAAAAGCAAATCCTACAGGGAGATTATTCGATGATAATCGTTACAACCCCCGAGGTTCCAGGGAAAAAAATAGTTCGCGTTCTGGGATTAGCTCGAGGCAACACCATAAGGGCTCGGCACATTGGTCGAGATATCGCCGCAGTCTTTAAGAATATTGTTGGGGGCGAAATTTCGGATTATACCAAGATGATGAGCGAGGCTCGGGAACAGGCTCTGGATCGACTCTCCGAGGATGCCGCCCAATTAGGTGCCAATGCGGTAGTTCAGGTTCGATTCTCTACGACCAGCATGATGCAAGGGGCTGCGGAGTTTATGGCTTACGGTACTGCGGTTGTAGTCGAATAACTCAGAATTTGTACACAAGTTATCCACAACCAGATATGATCGAAGCGAAGGAGGAGGCAGCTATTTCTCCAATTTCTAATTTCTTTCATAGAATAATGGGAAATACCCCGCCCAAAATACTCAAATCGCCTAAAGGCTTTCTTTATAAGTAGTTAAGAAATAGCAACCACTTTTACCCCAGAAAGATAGAATTTTTTCTGTCTACTACCAAAAACCTGTTGAGCAGTTAGTAGTAATTCTACCAGGAAATATCGCCGGGCCACGTATAACACCTAGGTTTGTGCACAGGTTATGCACAAGCTCAAAACTGTCTTGTGCCTTATATTATAAGAAGTTACTCCGGGGCGCCTCTAAGAGCCCCTCTTCTAAATCGGCCCACGGGCTTGAGTAATTGGGGTGCAATGATCATCTTGGCCAGAAAAATAGATTTTAGAGAGGCCCCTCGGTTTCCTTCAATTTTCGTTTGAGATCTTCCATCATTGAATCGACCTCCTCGACGTCTACGGGTTTTGTGTAGTTCGACGGGGCCTGAGGACCCTTCGCTTGCCCCCCAGGGGCCTCGAGAGAAAGGCGACTCTTGAGGTCTTCCAACATTTGGTCTCCCGAACCGTGGGTAGAACCTTCTAAGGCTGCAAACTCTTTTTCGAGGGAAGAAGACATAGCGGGACCGTCGATTTCCTTGAGAGCGTCGACTTCGGCCTCAATTTGATCGACCTTTGACTCCATACGATCGAAGGCTTCAAAGGCGGTCGATTTCTGCATTCCAGACAGGTGACTTTGGATTTTTTTCTGGGCCTCGGCTCTACGACTTCGGGCAATTAAGAGATTTTTCTTTCTTTGGGCTTCTTCAATTTTTTGCTGGAGAGCCCGCAGAGCATCTTTGAGTTGTTCGACCGAAGAATGTTGGGCTGTCCACTGTTCCTTGAAACGTTCGGCGTCTTCGTCACAGGCTTTTTTCTGTAAAAGGGCTTGTTTCGCAAGTCCCTCGAAATGTGCCCCTCTTTGGGGCTCTTGTTCAGCCGCACGAACAGCTAAAATAGCCTTTCGCTCCCACTCTTTTCCTTGATTGATAAGCTCGAGCATCTGTCGCTCGAGTTTTTTCTCGTCGGCAATAGCACCCGCAACCGCCCGTTTGCTCTCTATGAGCTGGGTATTCATTTCAACCAATACTTGGCTAAGAACCTTTTCTGGGTCCTCGGCCTTATTTAACATTTGATTCAAGTTGCCGCCGATTATTCGGCGCATTCGTTCAAAGACCCCCATAGACTTCCCCTCCAGGAAAAACGCTCAAGGATTATATCTTAAGCAAAATAATAATTGACCCCGAAACCGAGCCCTCGAGGAGCATGTGAAGGTTCCAAAAATGTATTACCCGAGGAAAATTTGACCCGAATTATCGACAGCAAGTATTGTTTTGCAATTTGAGCACCGAAATCGGCCCGGTTTTGAGGCCTTGAGTTTTGTTGAACAAATTGGACATCGGAATATTTTCGGGAACATTTCGTTTTCGCCGGTAGTGGACCCTTTCTTAAAGAAGTCTATAGCCTCATCGAGATTATCTTTGATATGAAAGAACTGGGAAAAGCCTAGAAGTTGAAAAACTTCATATACCTTTGGTTGAATTTCGAGGAGTACAAGATCTCCACCCCGAGGTTTTACTGCTTTCAAGAAGGCCGTAAATGAACCAATACCTGTACTCGAAACGTAGGTAAGTCCACTACATTGAAAAATAAGTTTTGTGAACCCAGCCTCGATAGCCCGATTCACTCTTTTTTGGAAGAAATTCGAATTGTACGTATCGATGTAACCATTCAGGTACAGAACCAAGACTCCGTCTGAACCATTGTCTGGACGTTGGAGCCGAATTTTAAGGCTCTCATCTCGTTCTTCATCGAAACTTGGTACAATGTCGTTATTGTTCATGATTCCCCACTTTTACTTTGGTCATAACTGGATCCGAGACCCACCCCCGGTAGCATCATTTTATGTACCAGGTTTTTTTTTGTCAAATCCTACACGATACTATAACCCTTGGGCCGATGAAATTATAGCCCCATTTATATAAGTTGTATCGGCCGAAAGAAGTAATTTGAAAAGAGAAAAAAAATCTTGGGGAATATTGAGCATTCCTCCGGGTGTTCTTCGTTTTGCCTTTGCCTTCATTGCTTCGGTGTAGTATTCAGTTTCTACATATCCAGGACAAACCACGTTGCAGGTTACATTGTGGTGCCCAGCCTCGAGGGCTACTGACTTCGCCAAAACCCCCAGCCCGGTTTTGGCGGCTTGATACCCGGCTGTCAATCGACGACCGACGACCTGGTCTGTTCCGGTCGCCCCAAATAGCACAATACGGCCAAAACCCCGCTGGATCATTTCGGGTAACACAGCGCTCACGAGCATACCGGGAAGCATCAGATTCGCCTCTACCAAAAACCGCCAGTCCTTCCCCTGCATAGTGGACACTGGCGCCTCCAGAAATGGGCCAAAATTACACACCAGGTAGGACACATTAAGGGGTGAACCCAGTGCCTCTTCGACGGCAGCCAAAGTGTGCTCCGGGGACCGATACTCGTGGGGTATCCAGTTGAGGGGCTTCACGGACAGGGCTGGCACTTGGTCGCCACCGGCACGCTCACCCGCCGGGTTGCCCACGAGTTCCCTGGCCTGCTCACCCGCCGGGTTGCCCACCTTCCGCGGGTTGGTCGGCGCCCCCATCTGCTCGCCCACCGGCTGGTCGGGCGACTGGTCGAGCGACGGGCCGTTTCCGAGGAGAGGGGTAGAGCGGACTGGGTCGGAGAAATCCGGGATTCGAGGAGGTCTCCGGCCGGTAACCCACACCGAGAACCCCTGGGATTGAAGTACGGCTGCGGCCACGGCTCCTAATCCCCCCGTACCTCCGAGAACCAACCCCCGATCGCTCATAGTGGATACCCCAGGTGAACGAGGCTTCCTTGACCCTGGGCATATTCCACCCTAATATAGCTACCAAGAGGGTAATTCCATGGGTATGACTGCACGAACGCTCCTTGTAATTCTTGGGATCTTTTTTCTACTCATTCCCAGTGTAGGACAAGAAATCCCCGAACCAACCGTCTATTCAGACGTGGTATTTTCTTATAGCTTACGGGAGTTTTCGCAAATTCTCCAGTCCGGTAACGATACTTCCTTGCGGACAGACGTCCTTTACCTGCTTGGGGGTACGGTTACGTCGATTACGGTTCTCGATCCAAATCCCGAGAGTTACTACGTGGATATTGAAATTCTCGATGCCCGATGGGTGACAACCTCTCAACTTGAAAGCTACGAGGCCTACCTGGTCATTTTAGATCACTCGTTCGCGGAACGAATATCTTCTTCTCAGAATGCACCGGGTGACCTCCTAAAACCCCAGATCCGAGGACTCTTCCTCTTGGAATACTACGGCCCCACCGAGACAGTAACCGGGGAGTTAGCTCCGGTCTTTATACTTCGGGATTTTACGATTCTGTAAGGTATGGCCTTTTCGAACTACCGGTCCTTGGTGTTTTTGCTCTATCGCCCCTTCTTCGGGTGGCAGTTGCTAGGGTACCTAAGCGGGTTCGGCGTCCTCCTCGGGCTCGATAGTCTCAGCCTCATGTACCTGGCCTCCCGGGTAGGTGCTTTTGGGGCTATTGGATACGGTGGGGCACTCAGCGTTTTTGGTGGCGTCCTTTTTGTTGCCAAGGCCGAAGCCCTACGGCACCGAATTATTGCCGAGGGCAGAAAAGGAATTTCGTCTCCTCTTACCCTGTACCAATATGGGGGAGTTTTGGTGCTCCTCATTCCGATGATGTTTCCCGGTGTTTTTTCGAGTATCCTCGCCCTCGTCCTTTATCTTCCTCCCCTTAGCCGATGGGTTGGTCGACGAGTCCTGGGCCTTGGACCGGTAGAGCTGACAGAAATCCAGCAGCATATTTCTCACTGATGTTTCTCCTGGTCCACTTGGGGTCCAAGGCGAGGCTCCACCAATGATCCCAGAGCTCGATGGGCTTATCTTTTCTTCTGCTGGAATCCGAGTTGGACTTGCCGTCCTTTTTTTGCTCTACGTCCGGTCGATCCTCAATTCCTTTCCCCTTCCCCGAGGTAAGGTATTCCTGGCTGCTGGGTGGGTATTTTTATTCCGAGACCTGGTATTTTTGCTTTTTCCCCTAGGAATACTCTATCGGGTAGGAGATCTGGTGGGAATTCTCCTACTCCTCGTCTGGGTCCGTAGTTTCCGTTCCTCGGGCTCTTCGTGGAAAATTGCCGGGGTAGCCGGGGTCATTTTGGGAGGAGTGGCATTCCTGACCGTTTTCTTTCCTTGGCCGCTATTCAGGGTAGGACTGCAGGGAACGCTTATTCTTGGGACACTCGGGTACTTAGGCTTAGAAATGGGACATCTGTCGTCGTTCACCTCTCGAAGCCCGGAATTTATTCAAAACAACCGAAGACTAATTTTTTGGGTGCTTTTTATCCCTCGTTTTTTTTCGATCTTCAATCCCCTCTATTCGGGATCCCTTGCCCCCGGTATCCTCTTGCCCCTCGGATACGCCGGGTATTTTCTTCTCCTTTCTCGGTATCAGGGTTTTCTGTATAAGGATGCCGCTCAGAGGCATACCTATAGCACCGAATACATTGCTGCTCTCTATGATTTTATGCGAACTATCGGCGGAGCAATGAACCGTCAGATGAAGTCCCAGGAACTTTTGGAGTACGTTGTTGGACGAGCAACCGATCAACTAGGCGCCGAGGCAGGAGGAGTCTTTCTAAAAGACGAGAATGTTCTACGGGTAGGAACCACGAAGGGATATTTTCCACCACCCTTTCCGGTTCCCGCAATTACCAAGTCCAAGCTATCTGGGGTAGAGCATTATTTCCAAAAGACCCCAATTCCTATTGAAACGACGGTCCTGGGAAAATGTGCCAGTACAGCCCAACCAATCTATATTCGTAACACCCGAGAAGATAGTCGTATGGCTCTCAACTCCCGGGACGATACCCTTTCTCTGTCCTCTCTCATAGCCAGTCCTTTGATCGTAAACAACAAACTCTTTGGGGTATTGTCTATAGTGAACCGCAGTCCCGGTAAGTTTTTTTCATCCATCGATTTTGAGCGTTTCAAGGTTTTTGCCGACTTTGCCTCGTTGACCCTCGAATCCCTGGCCAATTACTCCCACCTCCTCGAAAAACAAGAAATCGAGCGAGAGGTAAGCATTGCCGCTGATATCCAGACCCAACTTCTTCCGGGCAAAATTCCCAAAAGCCTCCGCCAACGGGTAGCGGCTTTTACAACCCCCGCCAAGGGAGTATCGGGAGACTATTACGATATACTCCCCTTGAACGGCCACGGAAAACTCGGATTTGTTATATGCGACGTAGCGGGTAAAGGTATCCCTGCAAGTCTTATTATGGTAATGATTCGGACCATTGTTCACTTGGTCGCTCGGCAAACCGACGATCCGGCAAAGGTAGTCTCGTGGATTAACTGGGGAATAGCAGGGAGTATCGATATTGAACGCTTTGCGACCTTAAGTTACTTTACCTATGATCCCGAGACGGGGGTACTTGACTACTCAAATGCAGCCCATCATCCTTTGGTTATTTATCGGATCGAATCGAGTAAGTTAGAGATATTGGATACACCGGGACTCCCGATAGGCCTAGAAAAGGGCACACGGTACCAAGGAGTTCGAACGATCCTTGGACCCGGCGATCGAGTTATGGTTTATACTGACGGAGTAATAGAGGCAATGAATCTCCAAGGAGAGCAATACGAAGATCAGCGACTCTTCAAAATTTTTGGACAACCGGGTTCAGTTGGGGCCCCAGAGCTGATGGATCGAATACGGCTGGACTTGAAGCGCCATAGAGGTACGAGAAGACCACACGATGATCAGACCTTGATCCTGATGATAGCCCCGGATAAGAACAGAAGAGAAAAGGAGTAAGCTCGTTGGAAGTAACGTTAAAAACAAAAAATGGTGTCCTCTTAGTAGAACTCCAAGAAGAGATCGACCTTTTCCACGCGAATAAACTCAAGCTCTATTTTAACAAAATATTTGAATCGGCCCACAAGAACATTATCTTGAACTTTCAAGAAGTTACCTACCTCGACAGCTCGGGAATTGGGGCGCTTTTGAGTATTTTTAAAGAAACGAAAAAGCGGGAAATTCGAGTATATTTTACCAACATCCACGGCTCGGTCAAAAAAGTTATAGAACTCACCAAACTCGACGATTACTTTCCCATCCTTCGGACCGAAGAAGAAGCTATCGAACAGCTCCAGGGCCCTATCAATGGATAAAATTTTTGCCCAGGACGAATCAAATCCTCTTTTCGACAAATCGAACATGTTCTACAAGAAATTTCCTTCGGATCAGCGGCAAATCAGGTACTTCGCCCTGGTAATCGTCCAAAAAGCTCCCCCAGAAATCCAAGAAATAAACCTCCTAGAACAACAGATTTCCGAGCTCTTAAAAAATGCCGTAAAACACGGGAACCGGAACGACCCGAGCCGATGGGTTCACGTGTGGTATGAGTTTTCGACCGAGGAAGCTCGGCTCATTGTGGAAGATGAGGGCGATGGATTTACCGATTTGGAAGCCTGGAATGAGTTCAATCGTCGAAGAATCGAGTGCCTCCAGGCTCGGGACTTTGAAACCCTCGACAACTATGTAAGTTTTCGAACCCCTCGGTCCGATGAACACGATGGGGGAAACGCTCTCTTCGCCGCAGTGGAATATTGGAATCAGATTGTCTTTAACCAAGCCCGCAACGGAATTGCGGTTTCGAAAGTCTTTCCTAAAAAATCCAACAGCCACCTTGAACCCTCGTAAGGCACATTTATTGCAACATACTTTCTTGTGGACGCCTTTCTATTGGAAAATAAGACTCAGGTACATGCCCAGATTCGGTGAAGTAAAATCGGGCGAAACCCCGGTGTCCAAAAGAATGTTTGAAGTCCTGCAGGCCTTCTTCAAATAGGAGTAGTAGTATCCAAGGATTTCCCGATTTGTTATTCCCTTGTACTCTGGACTGTCAAGAAGCCCATCGAGTCGGGGCAGATCCTTCATGTCCTCGAGATCTTCGGTATTTCCTTCGGATTGAAGATAGACCCAGAGCTGGGTTCGTTCGCCCATTTCTCGGGTACGGTGAGAAAATTCCATCCGTATTCCGACCGGTACGTGCCCCGGTACATCTGTGTCAAAGGAAGAAACACCACTTTCGACGACAACTAACTCCACCAAAAGCAACGATAGATTCTCGGCAACTTCAGATTTCTGTAAAAAACTTACAAGACTTCGGAAAATTTCGCTCAATAGCACTCCTGAGTCGGGGTGCTCAGAAAAGGTAGCCAAAATAAGCCACGCAAAAGCGTCGGTAACGTTGAGAAATTTTAGGGCCATGTACCGCCTTTTGCGCCGCTCACTCTCTTGAAGCCGAGAATCGTTGTCAATTTCTGCAATACTAAGGGTAATTAAGTCTTGTTTTACTTTTCGGATTTTTTCTTTATGAATTTTGACAAAATTTCGCAGGTCCACGGATCGGGAATGTTCTCCTGCCAAAATAGCGAATTTTGGATACTCAGAATTCCACCGGTGTACCAAGTCCGATCCCAAAAGTAGGTCCCATACTCGGGCCTCGAATTGTCGATACAGCATTCCATAGGCCATGAGTTTGGTAAGATCTATGAGGTTTCCCCTTTCGCGAGAAATGTCACCCACCTTGTAGTCCAAAGCCTCGAGGTAGCCCCGAATTGCCAGAGATTGGAGGGGTCTTGCCTCAACGGAAGGATACACAATTCTTGTTTTCTCAACGTCAACCAAGTTATTCCGAAAGTACTCGACCCCTTCGAGATTAAGGGTAATCCCCAAGGGCCCGCGGATTGGTGCACCTTTTTTCACATCCATACTTCCAAGTATCGCCTAGTATTTTGGTTTTTTTCAGAGTTTTTTCGGTTTTTCCTAGAACCCAAGTCTTTATTGACAGTCCCAGACCGGTTCCATAGAATTAGGTTATTGGAAACCTGTTGAATCGATTTTTCTGGCCACGTTGGGGAACGAATAGAATCAAGATTTTTACAGGTTCCCTATCTATTTAAGTAGCCGAGCCCCAGGTTCGGACAAAAAAGGAGGCCCAATGGCCACCCCCAAGAATATTCGCAGTGCCAGCACCAAAGACGCAGTAAAGTGGGATTTCGCAGAACACCTTAAGTACACCCAAGGGGTCGACAGCTACTCGGCCAGCGAACAGGATCGTTATAACGCCCTGGCTGCAGCGGTGAAGGACCGCCTCATCAACCAATGGCTCCAGACCCAACGAACCCACCATAACGAAGGGGTCAAGCGGGTCTATTACCTCTCCCTAGAGTTCCTCATGGGCCGCTCGATGGGCAATAACGTTATCAATACCGGAATTGAAGGAGCAGTCCGCCAGGCCATGGAAGAACTAGGCTACAACTTCGAAGATATTCGGGAACAAGAAACCGACGCCGGATTGGGCAACGGAGGTTTAGGACGTCTAGCGGCCTGTTTCCTCGACTCCCTAGCGACCCTGGATCTACCCGCCTTTGGCTACGGACTACGGTATGACTACGGAATTTTTCGTCAAGTCATCGAAAATGGCTACCAGGTAGAGCATCCCGACGACTGGTTGCGCCGGGGAAATCCCTGGGAAATCGAGCGATCCGAGGTCCAAGTCACGGTCCACTTCGGAGGACGGGTACTTCCAACTCAAGATGGAGAAGGAAACACTACCTATCGATGGGTCGATACCGATCAGGTGGTCGGGGTGGCCTTCGACAACCCTATCGTCGGATACGGTGGCAAGACCGTAAACACCCTGCGCCTATGGAGCGCTCGGGCAAACGAGGAATTTAGCTTCTTTGAATTTAACGAAGGTGATTACGTAGAAGCAGTGTCCGACAAAGTTCAAGCCGAAAACCTGACCAAGGTTCTCTACCCCAACGATAAGCTGTATTTGGGAAAAGAACTGCGCCTCAAGCAACAGTACTTTTTCGTTGCCTGTTCTTTATCGGATATTATCCGCCGGTTCAAGAAGTCGGGAAAGAAATGGAAAGAACTGTCAAATATGGCCGCAGTCCAGCTCAACGACACCCACCCATCGGTTGCGGTCGCCGAACTCATGCGCATTCTCGTCGACCAGGAGGGAATCACCTGGGACGCAGCCTGGGACATTACAGTTAAGACTTTGGCCTACACAAACCACACCCTCATGCCCGAGGCTTTGGAAAAGTGGCCCGTGCCAATGTTCGAAAAATTCCTCCCCCGGCATCTGCAAATCATATACGAAATCAACCACCGATTCCTGAGTCAAGTTGCAATCAAGTTCCCCGGAAACTACAAGAAGCTTGCGGACATGAGCATTATCGAGGAGGGAAACCCAAAACAAATTCGCATGGCCTACTTGGCAATCGTTGGAAGTCATAGCACCAACGGGGTTGCGGCCCTGCACACCGAACTCCTGAAAAGTCGCCTGGTACCGGACTTTGCCCAGCTTTTTCCCAAGCGGTTCAACAATAAGACCAATGGGATTACCCAAAGGCGATTTCTTCTCAAGGCCAATCCACCTTTGGCCAAGCTCATTAGTGATCAGGTGGGCGATGGCTGGATAACTGACCTGAGCCAGTTGAAAAAACTCCTTCCCCTTGCCAAGGACGCTACCTTCCAGAAGAAATTTGCGAAGGTAAAAACCGAAGCCAAAGAAGCTCTGGCAGCCCAGGTAAAACGGGAAAACGCCATCGTCTTGGACCCAACCCATCTCTTTGACGTACAAATTAAACGGATCCACGAGTACAAACGCCAACTGCTCAACGCCCTGCATATCATTATGCTCTACAACAAAATAAAGGCAGGAAAAACAGACGATATTGTTCCTCGTACCTTTATTTTTGGTGGAAAGGCAGCCCCGGGGTACGCCATGGCCAAGTTGATTATCAAGTTGATTAACAACATTAGCCGGGTGGTCAACAGCGATTCCGACGTAAATTCCCTGTTGCAGGTATACTTTCTGCCAAACTATAGAGTGAGTCTGGCCGAAAAGATTATTCCCGCTGCCGACGTAAGCGAGCAAATCTCCACCGCAGGTACCGAAGCCTCGGGCACGGGAAATATGAAGTTTATGGCCAACGGTGCTCTTACCTTAGGTACCCTAGACGGGGCGAATATAGAAATATTAGAAGAGGTCGGTAAGGAAAACTGCTATATCTTCGGTCTTACCGCCGACGAGGTTGCAGCCCTCAAATCAACCTACGACCCCTACAAGTACTACCTAGAAAACCAGGAAATTAAAGAAGCCCTAGATCTCTTGTTCAGCGGGCACTTTAACTTCGGGGAACCCAATATTTTCGAACCCATTCGTTATGTTCTCTTCGAAGGGGGCGACAACTACATGCACCTCGCAGACCTGGCCAGCTACGCAGCTGCCCAAAGTCAAATTGGAAAAGAGTACAAGAACCAGAAGCTGTGGCTACAAAAGGCAATCACCAACGTAGCCACCTGCGGGAAGTTCAGCTCCGACCGGACCATTGCCGAATACGCCAAAGATATATGGAATGTAACTGCCTGTCCGGTGTCCCAGAACGATGAGGGGGAAGAGACCTTACTGCAGGCCGCATCGAAGGTATAAAGGTAACGGAAATGCAAAAAAAAGCCCCCGAGTAACCTCGTGGGGCTTTTTTGTAGCTTCTTTGGCCCTCGCTATTGGTTCTTAGGTGCCTAGGAAACCCTAAGAATTTTGCGTGCTTCTTCGATGTTCACTAAATCGCCAAGGGCGTATTGGTGCAACAAGGCGGCGACCATGGTCTGATAGGGAAGTCCTGCCCGTTCCGCTTTTTCTTTTAAGACTTGAAGATCTGTAGGGTCAAGTCGAATCGACACCATCTGCTTTTTTGTCGAAATTATTTTTGGTGGCAATTGAGCAGCCCTGACTAATGACTCCCGAACTTCGGAGGATGTCGCATCAAAGTCGTCGAAATTATCTTCGTACCACTGTTCTTCAGGATCAAGTTTAGAATTTCTTAGTTCGTCAGCCCTACTCATATCAAACCTGCCTTCTTTGCCTTACGGCTAGGTATTATCGTTTTTAAGAACCAATCGCCAGACTGATCAATAACTAATGGGACCACGTGAGGGTAGGCGTTTAACCTTACGATAATTCGATATTGACCGGGCCTGGAGGGATTGAGTTCGGGACCAACGAATCGGCCCGCCTCAATTTCGGTTTTGACCAGGGTAAAACTAACCCCACGAATCTCCGATAAGAGTTCGTCTTTTTCCTGACTCCAACTTATCTGCATATATAAGTATAGTAGAGAGTATTGCTATTGTCAATACAAAGGCGAGGTCCTAGTGCCCGCCACACCCACACGAGTGCCCACAACCGCAGCCTGCGGCCATTTCGGGGGCTTCTTCAATCTCCGCAACCAAACCTTCAAATACGATATCGTGGCCGGCCAGGGGATGATTGGCGTCTAAAACAATTTGCTCGGGGGTAATTTCCGTAATTACCAGGTCGACCGAACGGCCTTCCATGGTAGTAGAAACCCGCATTCCTACCTCGATATCACCCAGGCCCTCGAGAGCTGAGGGTGGGAACTGGAATTCCTTGTCTTCATCCCATTCCCCGTAGGCTTCGGCGGCGGGAATTTCAAAACGGAAGCTTTCGCCTTTTTTTGCGCCTAAAATACGGCTTTCCAGACCGGGGACTGCGTCGCCCCGGCCGGGGACAAAGGCGAAGGGGCCACTTTGATCGCTCGAACCAAGGGCCCGCCCGTCGGAGGTAGAAAACGTATAGTGAATGGTCACTTGAGTGTTGTCTGTTACTGTCATAGATATAAAGATAGCGGGGGAAATTCCCTTTGGCAAGTCCTACTGTGTGCTCCACAGGTTGGCCGGGTACAGACCATTGGCCACGAGGTCCTGAATACTCTGCACTACCCGAGGTCGGTCATCCCGGTAGGTTATGCCAAACCACTGGGCGGTGGTTTGCAGTACCTCGAGCGATGCATCGGCTTCTTGGTGGATGAGGGTATTTACTACCGTAGGAATGTAGAATTCGGCGGTTGGATTTGAAATCTGATTTTGCAGGAACTCCGCAAATTGGGTCTCGATGGCCTCGAAAATTCGAGGAGAAAATCCAAAAAGATTCATGCTGACCGTTTCGCTCCCCGTGAGAGATCTTGTTGACCCGTCGGAGAGGTAGGTAAGAATTCCCTGGGGAGTCTTTTCAATCTTGGTATGCTCCACAACCTCGGTTAACAAATTATTCGAATCAACCTGACAAAGTCCCCGAGCCACCGAGCCGTGCTCGCTGACCGTATTGTCTAACCGGTAACCAACCATGCACATTTTTTGGCTGTCCAGGGGAAGATCGGCCAAGAAACGCCCGGCGGTGACAAAGGCGTCTGCGCCGTAGAAGTCATCGGCGTTAATAACGCAGAACGGACCGGTTATAGCAGCCTTGGCACTGCGAATTGCGTGGGCCGTTCCCCAGGGCTTCTTACGGTCGGCGGGCACAGAAAATCCCCCAGGAATATCTGAAAGGTCCTGAAACACCCAATCAACCTTAATATTCTTTGAAAAGCGCGAAACAACGTGTTCGACAAAATCTTTTTCGATGTCCCGTCGAATAACACATACGACTCGGTCAAAGCCTGCCCGAAGGGCATCGTAAATTGAGTATTCCAAAATGATTTCTTGGGATGGACCGACCGGTTCGATTTGTTTAATACCGCCGTAGCGACTACCCATGCCCGCCGCAAGGACAAGGAGTGTTGGTTTCATAAATTACCTCCGATGTCACCCCAAGAAGCTGAAAAAAAGCCCGTAGTTTCAAACCACGGGCCTTACACAGAAGAAATCCTTCAACCTTCTAGCTACTCAAAGGGGCCCCTTCATAATAATGCCTTTTCTAGAGAAATTCAAGAAATCCAAAAAATTCTGGCCGATGAAAGTCTGGCTCCGGCGTGTCCATTTTCTGCCATGAGTAGTAATGAGGACGAGCAAGAAGATCACCGCACTTATAGAAATTTGCCCGCCACAAACCGGCCTTGGGGTCAGTAACTCCGAGAACCTCAAAGGGAACCTGGGCCAAGAGCGACCATTGCTTGGGGTAGGCGGATTGGTCGCCGGATTGATCGATCGACCGGTGGCTCGCAACTTTCGACTTCCGCAGAACCTTAGCCAGTACCTGGGGAGCTGCGGGGGTTCGTCGACGGCGGTCGGGCCCCCGGTAGTGGAGTAGGAATCCCTTGCTATTCCACTCGAAATTCAGATAATCGGGTTCCTGTCCCGTTAAAGTTTCGGGCCCCGGGGGAGTTACGAACCACTCCACACAGCTATCTTGGTAGACCGGACCCTGGTCTTGGTCGACGAGGGCTCTAATTTCTGGCTCCTGGACCTGGTAGTAAAGGAGTACCCCCGCCTCGCTGTATCCTAAGGTTAGGTCTACCTTAACCCGTGGGTCGGTAAAGTTGACCCAGTTGCCCTGGTCGATAGAAATATGGACCCCCTGGTCCTGGAGGTTCTCTTCAAGGGGGCCCGAACCGAGGACAATGGGAGGAACCTTGAGGGGATTAGCTTCCGACGAATTCATTTCCAACCTTTCTCGCCCGGGTTGGGGTATCAACATCGATGCCCAAGGATATACCCGCTTTCAATAGTAGGTTCCATCCGGCGGCTAACTGGGCGTACTCGTCCATTTTATCTGCCTTCGGAATATGCAGGGTCGGAAAGAGGGTCTTTCGATCGGATATTGCCAGGATCGAGACCCCTACTCCCTTTTCGAGGTAGGTTTGGAAGGTCTCTTCCTCTTGGGCAAAGGGATCTATAATGACCAGGGCATCGCCGGGGTTCATAATTTCTTCAATTCCGTGGACTGCAATGGTCCCTTCTAGGTAGGCCGAGTCTTTTCGGGTAATTTCGTTGGTCTTCAGGGCTAACTCTTCGGCCACCCCGTTATTTCTACCGGCAAAGTAGATCTTTCCTGCCTTGGCAAGGCTATCGACCATAGTTGGGGGAACTTCCTGGGTGAGGGCGGCTTCCACCGCCTTTGCCCCGGGAGCCAGGAAAGTTTGGAACTCATTTTTAGATCCACCGTTCAAAAGATGAACAAGAAATTGAACAACCAAGGCTTGCTCAAGCACACTTTTGGTTGCAGCCACGGCCTTTTCTCCCCCACAGCCAAGGACAAAAGCCGAGGAAAGTTCGCCTAGCAAACTTCCTTCGCTGGCAGTAATGCCAAAAAGTCCCTGATGGCCTTGATCCTTGAGGGTTCGAAAGAGGCGAATGAGCTCCTTAGTTCGGCCAGAATTACTTGCACCACTGACCAAGGTCTTGGAGAGGTCGTACTCCAGGGCTTGGGTCGATCCCTCGGTGAAAAGAGGCAGTGCCTTTGCACCCTTGTTATTCTCGTACAAGGCCCGCTTTGCGGGAAAGATTCGACTCGAACCCTCGCCGGTAAAAAGGATCCGGGAGTAGGTACCCGAACCATAGGCGGCCACGAAGGGGCGGGCAAATTCAAAAGCTCGGTCCAAGTCAAAATCGCGAATGGCGTCGGCGCCTTGGAACATTTCTTTTACTAGATTGTACTCATTGTTAGGTAGTAATGGGGATTTCATAGCTTGCCTCCAGAAATAATTTTGTCTTTGAGTTCTTCTTGAAGAAGGGGAGTCTTTTGGAAGCCTCCACCTAGGTGCTGCCAGTAGGCCTCGGCCCGGGGAACCCCCGCAACCTTGCCCCAGGCGAGGTCTTGCTTTTGAACCTCACCAAAAAAATCATCCATTTTATGCATAACCCTCATGAGTTCGATCTGACTCTGGTGGCAGGCTAACATCTTCATTTTGAACTCTGTGACCTCGGTGATGTTTACGAAAAAGTGGGGGGGGGAAATTTTGTTTCCCAAGGGATCGGTCAAACCCAGGGTGGAGCTATGGTAGAACAGAGGAGTGACCTCCAGGGGAGGATACGAGCTGGGCACATTGGGAAGCGTCGCCAGCATGGCCGCGGCGTCAACGATAGCACTGGCAGCCCGGTGGTCGGCGTGGTAGTCCATCGGTAAGTGACCGATAACAACTCCCGCCTTTTTGCGCCGCAGTACGTCGATCGCCTTAATCCGCAGTTCAGCGGTATCGAAAAGGTAACCATCCCGGCCATCAAGGCAGACATATTCCGCATCCAGCAGTGCAGCGGCTGCGGCGGCCTCGGTCTTTCGAAGGGCTATGGTCTCGGCCTCAGAAGTCCCAATTCCACCCATTCCCCCGGCGGTCAGGGTTACAATGGTAATCTCCCATCCCTTATTTCGCAGAAGCCGGAGCATTCCCCCGGTAAAAATTTCTGTGTCGTCGGGGTGGGCAGCGAACACGACAATGTTCTTCGGAAATTGCAGGCTCATCGGGTGGACTCCTTGTCTGGCTGCTGGACATGGGCTTGGGGCTGGGGCTGGACTGAACCGGTTGCCTGGGCGAAAATTGGGGATAAGCGGGTGAAACTGGGCAAGGGGCCAATGAGGGGTCGGCAGTAGGCCAGAAACTCATCGGTAGGAAAGGTTCCCTCGTTGTTTATGTAGGAGTCGGGCATGGGCTTCGCGGCTATGGCAACCTGATTTAGGGGGGCCTTGCCAAAGGCCCTGGGATCCGGTGGGAGGGCATCGCCGGTGAGGGTAACCATGTAGCCCGTGAGCCCCTCTTGGGCCAGCTCCACAGCCCGAACACCACAGCCGTAGGCCTCCGCCAGGTCTCGAGCCTCGGCCCGGTCGAAGGCGCTCATTATAAGGCTCTCGGTGATTTGGAATTCTCCCCGCCAACCGTAGGCCTCGGTAAGCATTCGGTGAAGCTGCATCGCTACCGAGCTGCCGCCCATAGCTCCGAACTCGGTGTTATTAAAGCGATCCTTAGCCTGGCTGGCGCTGACCGGGGTGCCGTCGGCGTATTTTATCCCCTCGCCACAGACGATCGAGACCCAACCGTAGGTGTCGTACACCTTCTTGGCGGCGGTCAAAAAATCATCCCTAAAAAAAGGCCGTTCGGGAATGTAGATGAGGTGAGGTCCGTCTTCAGGATTCTCTTTCGCCAGGGCAGTAGAGGCCGCGAGCCAGCCCGCATCCCGACCAATGGTCTGGTAAATGACAAACTGGTCGACCTTCTGCATGTCCCGGCTTAGGACGCCGGCTTGTTTGACGTTCAGAATGTTCGATCGGGCGGCACTGGCGAATCCGGGGGTATGATGGGTACCGAAAAGGTCGTTGTCCACAGTTTTGGGAACGCCGATACCTCGAAGTTCGTAGCCCTGGGAACGGCAGTAGGCTTCCACCCGTTGGATTGTATCCATGGTGTCGTTTCCCCCGATGAGGAAGAAGTACCGAATATCGAATTTCTTTAATACCTCGAGGATCCGAGGCAGGTCGGCATCTTTGACCTTGTGTCGGCTCGATCCGAGGGCCGATCCGGGAGTTCTTCTTAGGCCCGCCAGAACCTCGAGACTTTGGGCTCCCAAATCGATGAGCCTTTCCTGCATGAACCCTTCGATACCGAAGTTCATACCGTAGATGTGCCCAATTTCGGGGACCAACTTTGCTTTTTCGATGACCCCGGCAAGGGAAGAGTTTATGACCGAGGTTGGTCCACCCGATTGGCCGACCAGCAGGTTTCCTTTCATGTAATGCTCCTACTTTTGATTGAGTCTCATAGTATACCCGACGTTCTTTTTTGGCAAGTTATTTTTATTTAATAAAAATTATTACTTGCGTGATTACTTTCCCTGGGCTACACTAGGGACAATGATTCGCCGTACGAGCCTAATTTACAAAGAGATTCACCGACTTGGGCCCCTATCGAACCAAGAACTCTCGGAGCTTCTGGTGCTTTCTCCTGGGGGGATTACCCAAATACTCCAGCCCCTGGTGGCTGAAGGGCTAGTACAAGAACTGTCTCCCGAACAGTACCGGATGGGAGAAGACCTAGGCCCTCGAAAACGCCGAAAGACCACCTGGCAACCAAATCCCGAGTACGGCTATGCAATAGTCGGTCTGGTGAGGGATGAGCGAATCGCCTTCTACCGGGTGAGTTTCCACCTCGGTTCCCAGGAGCACTTCTTAGGGGAAATCGTCCTCGATCTGACTTCGCCGATCATCCCCCAAATCACTTCGTCGATCCAAAATTATCGAAAGACCTTTGACCTTCCCCTCCGGGCAATTGGATTTGCGGTCTCGGGCAGGGTTGAAGGATCGACAAATCGGGTACTGTTCTCGAATAACCTAGGTTACCTGGTGGACCTGGATTTAGCAGGGGGTGTCGAAAGGGCTCTTGGGGTACCGACCTTGGTGGTCAACGACAGCTACGCCCTCTCGGTGGGAGAACGATATACCGGCCAGGCCCGGAATGTGCTGCACTTTCTGACCCTCTTCGTCGACGAGGGGGTTGGGATGGGACTCGTCATCGACGGCAAACCCTACCAAGGATTTGAGAACCTAGCCGGAGAGCCGGGCCAGTACCTGTTGAGTCCCAAAGGTGGCAGCACCCTCGAGAGCCTTGTGAGCCAAGACGTTATCGCCCGCAAGCTGGGGATTCCGGTGAAAGACCGGGATAGAACCTATGAAGGGTTGCAAACCCTCGTAGAAAATAACGACCCTCGAGGAATGAAGGTTTTGAACGAAATAAGCCAGACCCTGGGTCTTCTTTGTACAAATCTGCTCCTCTTGCTCTCCCCCGAAATTCTCTTTTTGACCGGACCTTTAGGGGATGTAGGAACTCCCCTTGAGAGCGCAATTCGACGAGAAATCCAAACCTACGCACCGGCCGAACGGGCCGGGGCCATGGCCGACAGGTTTGTCGTTCGGCAGGACTGGAAGAAACGAATGATCCTGGGCACGGGGCTTGCTGCCTTTGAGGCGCATCTGAACCGGAAAGACCAACTTGAACCGAATCCAAGAACCGGACATACTACCTGAGTGAGACTTTCCTACCTCGGTTTGATACTTTTTAGTTTGCTCGCTCTTGGCTGCTCCCGGGGCCCCGAATCCCCCGAAGAAGTGGCAGAAGTGTTTTTTACCGCCCTCTCCCAAGAGGATTTCCAAACGGCCAGCGAGTTTGCAGAACCCTATACTGCCGCATTTCTCATTATGGCAGAAGAAATGGCGAAGGTTCAGAAGAGCACAGGCGAGATTCTTGACCTTCCCTTGGGTGGTGTGGTCCAAGGCCCCAGCGAAGAGCGGGGAGAATTCCAGCGGGTTATACAGGTCCTGCGGGGGCGACGGGTCGAAGACATACCCCTCGTGTGGGATGGCCAGGCTTGGAAAGTGAGACTTCCTGAGTCGTTATTTTAGACTCTCCCAGGTTTCGGGTAATCGAGTTTCCGGCTCCAGGCGACTTAAAAACATACTAATCATTTCGATAATCGTTCGTAGGCCAAGGCTCCGCTCGCCCAGAATGCGCGACGGACTACTCTGAATGAGCACCGCTCCCACAATCCCCCCGGGAACCCACAAAGGATAGCCAAACAGAGCATCGATATCCGAGCCGCCAAGTCCACCAACTTGAATTGGTTCGATTTTACGATGGTGTTCCAGGAGATCGGGCATAAGACTCTCGATGTGGGGCTCGAGAAAGTCATCGACCCGAGTTTCGGAAAAGTAATCCAAGGACACCGAATCGGAAGCAAGGTGAGGAGCCAGAAGGTTACCCATGGGGGTAGGAAAAAGCACGATACGAACCCGCCGAGCCCCCGTGAGGGATGCAATATCCTCCAAGGTCCTGCGTAGTCGATCGGGAACCGCCGGTGTATGGGGAATGAGCCGGGCGGCAATAACCGCCAGGGTACCCTCTTCTTCGAGACGGCGATAGAGCCCCTCGTTGTACCGCTCCTGATCGGAAAAATCGGACATACAAACCAGAAAATGGGGCTGAGATTCACCGGACTCATCGGCAGAAAAGTACGAAAAGAGCCCCGAAAACCGCCTGGTTCCCTCGGGTAGACGAAGAGAAAAATCCCCCTGAACCTGAGAAAGCACCCTCGCCCTATCGAGCATATCGTTAAGAATACCCGGCGGATAATCTGGCAAAGCCGCAAAGTCACTACCCCGTTGGACGGCCGCACTACATTGATCCTGGGCCAGCAAATTTAAATTCTCAATGCCCCCATTGGCCGAAAGGATAAATCGCAAGATTGAACCCGAATGAAACAGCGAATCGAAAAACACCGCCGAACTTTCTAACTCTTTGCCCAGGATCCACGAACGCCGCAGGACAAAAAGGACCGAACGAAGGACCTCGATATCGGTAGAAGCAACCCAAGCGAGACCCGGCTCCAAGGCAAAATTTCGCTCCAAGGCATCCAAAAACCCAAGATCGGAACTGTGAACCACCAGTGGTGTGTCCTCGGCGCGTAGAAGTTTTTCCACCGACCCTAAAAAGCGCCCCGGGGTACTCTCCAGGACCGGAAAACTGCGGTCAATTCCCCCCAGGTCTACCAGGAGCTTTTTGGTAGCCCTATCCAGACCGGTGGCCTGGGTCGTCGTAAATCGGAACCACGGAGACTTCGCCATGGGTTAATAACGAATGAGGTAGGTTCGAGACCCCGCAAAGGTGAGGGAATCCAAAACGCCTAGGGTAAGGGTCGCCCGACGAGAATCGCGCCGTAAAAGGCCCGGACCCTGAACACTGAGAATGTCCCGGGGGGTAACAATATCTATTTCGATCTTGGCTTGTTCCAAAGCCGGACCCAGAAGTTCCGCAGCCTGGTACTCCTCAAAAATCCACACCAAATCGTCCCGATACCCCTGGGGGTCGGCCCCCGGCAAGGGTAATAAGAACTCAAACCCCTCCTCTCGGACCAAGGAGGTGGTGCCAATGACCCGTCGTATAATTTCCTGGTTTAGGGTGATTCGGAGCTCGGCAGTGGTGGCGGCAGTCGAGGCAGTATTGGGGGCCGTGGCTCCCGTTGCAGCGGTGCGGGGGGCTACCGCAGCGGAGGCGGCAGTCGGTGCAGTAGTGGGGGCCGTGGCAGAGCTCGGGCCCGGTGCCGCGGCCGACGAGCCAGCAGAGGGCGCCGCAGGAGTCCCCGATCCAGCCCCGGTGTTACCCCGGCGCCAGGAAATAAAACTCGGCAGACCTAAGCGATCGCGAGCCAGGACTTCGGGATCCGGAACCCGCAATACCATCTCCAAGCGCCCTACCTCGGGAGCTTGAATTAGGCGGACCTCCACCCCCAAATCCTCCATGGCCTGGTTAATTGCCAGGGTATCGAAAACAGGCGTGTTGCCCCCACCAGCCCCCAGGTCCTGGAGGTAGCGGACGAAAAAGTCGCTCAGGGTCAGGTTAAGGGTCAAGTCGGCGGAATTGCCCAGGTCGAGCCGGACTTCTTGCCGAGCGTTACAGGAGAAGAGGAAGAGGACTGATAGGAGGAGGAGAAGTTTTCCCGTGGATCTTGCGGAGGGGGCGAGGGTTCGGACCGTCGCAGGCACCCGGGGCAGGGCATGGGACCGGGCACCCGGCAACGCGCAGTGCTGAGCCTGCGCCACCGCTCTGCCGTGGGGCAAGGAACGGGTCTGCACCCAGGTCGTTCCAAGCTGCCTCATTGGGGCCGGCCCTTCAGTAGGTCCTCGATGGTCTTGCGGGCCTGCTCGGCGGTCTGCTCTGCCTTGTCAACCAAGGACGACACACCCTGGGCGAGCGGATCCTGGCTGCGTCGAAGCTCGTCGCGATAGGCCTTCTGGGCCTGTTCAAAGTCTTTAGACAAACGAGAAAAGAGGTCTGCGGGGTTTTCGGACTTTTGGGTCGACTCGGAATCGTCGGTTGTTTTGGCTTCTTCCTCTTGGGTGGGATTAGGGATTCGGCGCTCGTAATCACCCGAAAGGATAGCCTCGTACTCGCCCCCATCGATCCAGGCCTTCAGCTCGGTCAGCCGCAAGACCGGAAAAGGATGGGTCTGGCCCAGGATGTTAAGCAATTTGTGCAGACTGTCCAGCCCCCCGGGGCTCTGGTCGTAGTCGGCGGCCTGACGGAAAAAATCCTCCAGATTCATCGACCCCAAGTCCGTTCCCCCAGCCAACTTCATAAGAATACGAAATTGGACCTGGGGATTTTGAGTCACCAACAGCCCCGCCCGATCGGCGGAAAGTTCACTTTTCCGATCCCACTCCCGCAGGGCCGCAGTCAGGCCAAAAATCGCCGCCTGGCCCAAAGGGAGATTTCCAAGGACCGAAACCCCCTGGACCAACAACCACAACAGGGTCTTGTACAGGGTATGACCGCTGGCCAAATGGCCCAACTCGTGGGCGATAATGCCCAATAATTCCGCATCGTCCATGGCCGAAAGAAGACCCGAATTGAGGGTGATAAACGGCCGTTGCGCACCAATGGCCCCGGCATTCAAAATTGGGGTCTGGGTAATGTACACCTCGGGGATTTCCCGAATATCCAACACCTCGCAGGCCTCGACCACCAGCCGGTGGACCCGGGGAAATTGGGTAGGTCCAACTCGGACTCCGCTGGCGAGGAACAACAGACGAAGACTCGCTTCACCAGTCGCACCGAGGAGAAACTTCACCACCTCGTTCAGAGCCGGTATTGCTTTTAGGGCCTCGAGGGCAGCTCGGTCGGCGGGATGTTCCCAGGATCGGGGATTGATATCTATCAGAAGAGCTTTCGGTGTCGGTCGCAGGGTGTTTTCCATATCTGTTAAAGGTATCACAAAATTGGGGGATGTCCGAAGAAAATACGTTACTCCTGAAGGCCTTGCTAGTATATTTGAGGAGCGCTTACCACTAATTGTGATATCCAGGAGCACTACAATGGCAAAATTTCCCGAAGAGGGCCAGAAAGCCCCGGTTTTTTCCTTAGAAGATCAAGATGGCAAAAAGGTAAACCTTGGAGATTTCTTAGGCAAAGAAGTTTTGGTCTACTTTTACCCCAAAGACGACACCCCCGGTTGTACCAAAGAAGCCTGTAGCATTCGAGACAACTGGCAAGGTTTTGCCGCCAAGGGCGTCC
>JAACWS010000045.1 GCA_009991955.1 Spirochaetales bacterium | reverse complement strand
GCTTCACCTCCTGGGTGTAATTAGATTTGTGGTTAAATCATTATACAACACCAGGATAGCTTGGATTTTTTTATTTTTTATACGGATTCAGGTTACAATTAGAGAATGTTTCAAAGTCGTTGTCATTGGCAACCCTTGGAATCGAATTAATACAATCAAAACTGAGTTAGACCGATGACCGAACTCTCCTACTACACCGGCACCCCGGACGAAGACTATCCCCTGGCTCTGGCCCAGCTCGAGGGTCTGGTGTCCAACGAACCAAACCTAATCGCGAACCTGGCCAATGTCGCGGCCCTGCTGAACCAGGTCCTGACTCGGATCAATTGGGTCGGGTTCTACCTACTGGAACCTTCCTCGGGGCAGCTGGTTCTGGGGCCTTTTCAAGGCCTTCCTGCCTGCGTTCGCATCGATTGGGGTAAGGGAGTCTGTGGAACCGCGGCTGCGGGCTCGAAAACTCAGGTGGTGCCCGATGCCCATGCCTTTCCTGGGCATATTGCGTGCGATAGTCGAAGTCGGTCCGAGGTTGTTGTTCCCTTGGTAGACTCCAAAGGACAGGTCTGGGGGGTTCTGGACGTGGATAGCCCGGAGTTGGCGAGGTTCACCCCTGAGGATGTGAGGTTTTTAGACGAGGTTGGGCAGAGGCTGGGGAGCCTGATCAAAGCTCGGGTCTAATACAGCACCGGCTCAGCATCGAGTTCCCGCCACAAAAACCAGGTAGCAACGGTCCGGTAGGGTTTCCACCGTTCGGCAAAGGGTTCCAGTTTTTGTCGAAGGGCCGGCAACCCGGCCTTTTCTTCTTCCGCCCATCCATATACCCGAGCCGCCGATCGAAGGAGACCAATATCGCCCAGGGGCAAAACGTCGGGCCGGACCAAGGAGAAAATGAGGACCATCTGAGCGGTCCATGGGCCTACCCCCCTAAGGCTGGTAAGTCGGGTTAGAATTTTGTCGTCGCTCTCGTGGACCCAGAAGATAGGGTCCATCGCGGGATCGTTAAATGCACGCCCAATACCTTGTAGGTACTCAATTTTTTGCCGGCTCAAACCTAGAGTCTTTAGTACTAGTGGGTCTGCACTTGCCATGGCCTCGGGAGTTAGGGGATTGTAGGTTGAGGTGAGCCGTCCCCATATTGCTGCTGCAGCGGCCACGGAAATCTGCTGACCTACGATTGCATTTATCAGGGTCCGAAAAAGATCGCCGTGGGACACCAATAGGTCGCCCGAATGGCGCTGAATGAGTTCGCCCAAGGCTGGGTCACTTTCGGTCAAATACTGGCAGGCCTGGTGCCAGAAGGGCGGCGGCTTGGCCGGAGCTTTGGAACTCACTTGGGGACCTCAGTCGTGGGACTCGACCGGAGCCATCAACCATCGACGACTTCGCCAGCCCAAAATCATAAAAAACGCATGAAAAACTTGGTACAGGCCAAAGGTAAACCAAATCGCCCAGACCTGTCCAGGAAAGAAATACCGGGCCAACAGCGATGCCCCAAGAATAAACACCACATTGGTACCAAGCTCGCTGTACAGAACGTAGCGACCGTAGCCGTTGCCCGTAAAAACCATTTCAAAAGCGTACCCCAGAGCCTCGATAAAATAAAAACCCGAAAAAAACACAAGGCCCTGTACCATAATCGCCTGGACCTGGGCATCGGCGGTAAAAAGAGACGATAGGGGGCCTCGAAAGCTTAGGGAGGTTATGCCAACCCCAAGGGCAACCAGGGCACCAACTAACCCACTGGCGGTAATTGCTCGTTGGGCGGTTTCGGTATCGCCCCGTCCCAGGGCATTTCCGGCCAAGATACTGGCCGATCGTGCAAATCCACTAATTATTGTCTTGTTCAGCCGAAAATAGGAAAACAGAACGTGGGTAGCTGCCAAATATACCGCCCCGTACCCTTCTACCAGGGTTTGGTACACCAGAAAAATGAGAAGGGCGAAGAAATTCTGAATCCCCGGAGGCAGAGCCGATCGGACAATTGATTTTTGAACCCCTCGGGTAATCCCTTCGAACCGGAAAAGGTGATACTCCCGAATCCAACCCCGATGGGCCAAAACACCCAGCAAATACACCACCGCAACTACCGTAGACAACAGGGTGCCAAGGGCTGCCCCCCGAATTCCCAGGACCGGAAAACCGAGGTTCCCGTAGATGAGGACCCAGTTCAAGAAAATGTTGAGGAAGTTGGTCAGGAGGCTGGAGTACATGACCGGCTTGGTTTGATTAATAGCGCCCATAAATCCTTGGATAATGAAAAAGATTCCATTAGGAATAAGGGCAATTCGCATAATGGCAATGTATTGCAATGCCAGTTCGAGTATTTCTTGGGAGTCCAGGAGCCTGGACAACAGGGGCCGGGCACCGAGGCTAAGAAAAAACGCAAGCCCTACCGCCCCCAAGGCGGTGACCAGTCCATTGTCCAGAACCTGACCGGTCCGGTGGGCGGTATCTACGCCGTTATCGTCTATCTGGCGACCGTACCTTCGACTTGCCAGAGCCTGAACCCCCAACGAAAGGGGCCACAGAATGGTCATAAGCATCCAGGTAAAAAGCCCGGCGATTCCAATAGCCGCCAGTTCGTAGCTACCCTCACCAAAGTGGCCGAGCATTGCACTGTCGGCAATTTGGTGAAAATAGTGGGTAAGCTGCCCAAAGAGTAAGGGAGTCCCCAGGCCGAGTACTTTTAGCGTTGTGGTACGAAAGGAATGGTTACTCATGGGCCCGGGATTGTATCAGATGGGCACGGTCTTGAACATTGGGTATACTGATTCTATGAGTCAGCTTCAATCGCTACCAACCGAGTACCTGGTTTTTGCCGGGGTAGTTCTTTTTTCTATCCTTGGGGTGTATTGGTCTTTTCGAAAAGTAGCTTCGTTTCGAGGTTCTATTGAAGAAACCGAACCGGAACAAATAAAAAGTATAGCCAGCAAGGGGGCTGACTTTACGGTTACGGGGGTAACTCTTTTTGCTCTGGTCTGGAAGCTTTCGCCTCTCGTATTTTCGACTTCGACGGTCCTTCGTGAGCCCCTCGCCCTCCTTTATTTGCCCGGAGGGACCGGCGGCACCTGGTTGGCAGCAGGGGCTTTTGGTGCTTACACTGCCTGGACCTACTATCGCCAAGGGTTGGGGGTCAGGCGGTTTTTGGGGATTTGGTTAGCGGCCTTGCTGTTGGTAGGCATACCTGCTTTCCGAGTTACCGATTTAGTACGGCAGGGAGCTTTTCGAACTCAGGATGAAAACTACGGCCCCTATTTGGGCATGGAGGCACCGGACTTTGTTCTGCCTCTCCTGGCTGGACCGGATTTGGTCGATCCGAATCCAGATTCTGAGGAAAGCCGGGAGTTTTCGTCAAATCCAGACCTAATGGGAGCCCGAGGTGTCTTAGCCCTCAGTGCCCTCCGGGGCACCCCTGTTTTGTTGAATTTTTGGGCCACTTGGTGTCCCCCTTGCCGAGCAGAGTTTCCGGAGTTAGTAGCCCTTCAGAGGGAGTTTGGAGACGAAGTGCGAGTCGTGGCAGTGAACCTGACCACTAGTGAGCTGAGCATTGAAGATGTGGCCCGGTTCGTTAACGAAAAGGATGGACACTCGATTACCCACGTTTTGGACACCCAAGGAACTATCGGGTTGACCTACCAAGCTCGGGTCGTACCAACTACTGTACTTATAGATGGAGAAGGAATGATTCGTTTCCGCCGCAGTGGTGCGGTAAGTCGAGATCTCCTGGCCGGTCCACTTTCTGGACTGGTTGCCGAGGATAGAACCCTTCAGGATCAACGATAAACCTCGGGCACCTGTGGAATCTCATTTTTCGTGTAATTCGGTCATTGCACCGCAATGACCTATGGGCCTCAATCTGGATAAAGAAGTTGTTTCCCCAGGTGCCTATCTTTCCGATGTCCAACCCGATGTCCACCTTTCACTACCACAACCTGGATTCTCGACAAAACAATCTTATAAAGTATCCGATACGGGCCTTGACGAATTCGGTACCGTTCTTGGTTGGTCAGTTTCTCCGATCCCGGTGGACGGGGATCTATGGCAAGGGTTTCTATTTTTTCTAGAATTCGCTTCACTTGATCCGACGGTATTGACTGTAGGTCCTTAAAAACCGACTCCTTGATCTGAAGTTCAAATTTTGCCATGGGCTTTCAATTTATTGAGTAAGGCCTCATAAGTCATCGTTGGCTCAGCTACCCTATCCTGAAATGCTGCTAAGTCTTCTTGATCTTCCATGAGTGCCTGACGTACGGCCAAGTTCACCAGTGCCGATAGACTTTGTTGGGATTGTAGAGCTTTAAGTCGTAGTGCGTCGTGGAGTTCCGGTTCAAAATAGACTGTAGATCGCTTTAGACCTTCTGCCATGTTTGTACCTCGTAGAAAATAATAGCATTATAACGTTTAGATGTCAACTAAAGAATAAGAAATTTGAGTAAAACCCACTGAAGTTAGAACCCTTCAAACTGTAGCCATAGAGCCATAAGCCCCGCAGAACCAAGTATCCCAAGGGCCTCGAGAACCTCAAGAATTCCAAAAATCAGGGTAAGTTTCTTGGACCAAAACCATCCACCGACTGCCAAAATGCCATAAAAGACGGTAAAAGCGACTTGGGCACCCAAGGGATTGGCCATGGACCATTGCTCCAACGAGAGGCCAAGGCTGACAATGAAGCCAGTAAAGGTCTGAAATCTACCAGTGGCAACCAGTATTCCTAATCCGAGAAGGATATACCCCGACCATCGTTGAATGGTTCCCAGCTTGGAACTAAGCCGGGTGCGCAGGGCCTGGAATCGATCAAAAAAAATCGCCGCCAAAAGCAAAGGCACCCCAAGCCCCAGGGAGTAGGCCCCAAGATAGAAGAATCCCAAAGCCGGACTCCCGGTAGACGCCGCAAGTGTTAGTACCCCTGCCAAAATCGGGCCTATACAAGGAGTCCACCCGGCACCAAAGGAAGCTCCTATGCCAAAACTTCGTAAGACTCCCAACCCACGACTCACTTGGGGATGATACCGAACTTCGCGATACAAAATCGGAAAAAGACCGAAGCTTAGATGGAGTCCAAACATAATCAGAAACATCCCCGCAGCCAACGAAACCAGAGCATAGATTCCGGGAGTCCGAGAAAACAAGCCACCCAGGCCCGCCATAGTCAAACCTAAGAGAATAAATACCGCCGAAAAGCCGGCGATAAAGGCGAGGGTTGGGACCAGGGAAGGCTTCCGTTCGCCTTGGGTTCCCTTGAGGTTTCCCTTGAGGTTTCCCCCAAGAAAAGCCAGGTAAGAAGGAACCAAGGGAAGGACGCAGGGGCTCAGAAATGAACCGAGCCCAGCGAGGAAGACGAGAAAAAGGTTTATTTCCACTTGATCAGTCGAACATCTTGAGGACTTGGCGCACCTGGGTGGCAATTGGCGAATTTGGGTCTAGGGCAACAGACTCGGACAGGTACCTACGGGCATTCTGCTGATCGTTGAGCTCGAGCATTACAAGGCCTCGAAAAAATCTTTCAAACTGGCTGTCGGCCCCACTTAAGGTAGTTTGGGTAATGAGTCGGTCAAGAAACTCAAGGCTCATAACCGGGTTTCCTAGTTCAAAATAAGCCTGGGCAGCCGAGAGGCCATAAGGAACGAAAAACTCCGACCCCGGGTCGACGGGATTAATAAAATCGAACCAGAATGCTGCTTCTTGGGCGTCGCCCAGAGCGAGGTTTGAGTACCCTGCATAAAACGCCGATTCCGTTTCTTCTTGGTTAGAGAATGCGAAGTCAAAGGCCTGGCCAAAAAGATCGGCGGCCTGTTGAAAGTCGCCCAGGTTGAGGGCCGTTTTTCCATTTTGAATAAGCTGGGTAGATGAGACCAAGGATAAACCTGGTTCTTCTTGGGCTGCCTCACTGGAGCGTACCCCACCTGCAGCGCTGTTAGCCCGAATATTTGGTGCACTACGACCAAGGACAGCACGAACCTGGGTTCGCACCAAGGAACTTACGTTCCCAAGAGTATCGGTCCCCTGGAGGAGCTGGCCCAAGGGAAACTCGCCTGGGAGGTTGAGGACAATTCTACGACCTTGCACGAGAAGCTCGGCATTGGCTCCGGGTAAGAGGCGAAGAGACTGGCTTGCCCCCAGGTTCTGGCCGAGGGTTGCGGGCTTCCAACCGTCGGGCTCCTGGACCTCAACCGAGCCCTCAAAGTAGGCTAACACCGCCTGGGTGTACCCCGCGACGGGCAGAATTATAAACCCAAGGACCAATATTAGTACCGATAGTTTCATTTAACCCTCCTGCCAGCTCTAAATACGTTGGGTACCCCTGCTAAAATATAGTATTCTACCGAAAATTCAACCTGATTTGTTGTTTGCCGCCGTTTCTCCTGCTCGCCAACCGGTACTCCAGCAAATTTGCAAGCTAAAACCCCCGCTGGGCCTATCAAAATCTAGAATATCGCCGGCCAGAAGCAATCCGGGGACCCTCAAGGACTCCATGGTTCGAAAGTCGACTTCATCTAGGGCCACCCCTCCCCTACTAACAATAGCCTTGTCGTTTCCAAGCTTTCCCTTGTAGGTGAGTCGAAATTTTTTCATTCCCTGAACGAGAGCTTTTCGTTGAACCTTGGAGATATTGGCTCCTTGGGTTTGGGGCTCCACCTCCGCTTGAACCAGGATTTGATCAATCAACCGAGGGGGTAGGAGATTAGCGAGAAGTGAACTGATCTTCTTTCGTGGATTTTCGGTTAGTACTTGGGTGATTTTCCGCTCTACCTCCCCCCCATCGACCGCGGGGAAGAAGTCAAGAAAGAGGGGCATAGGTCCAGACTTGGGTGTCCAAGACTTGGCCAACTCGTCGATTTTTCGCGAACTATTCAGGATGAGAGGACCCGAGAGGCCAAAGTGGGTAAAGAGAACTTTCCCCCGACCCCGAAAATGGACAGAGGTATCAGGATTCTCGAGCAATAACCCGCAGTCGGCAAAGGCAATTCCCATAAGAGCAGAGGTCCAAGTTTCGTGGGTGGTAATGGGTACCAAAATTGGCTCGGGTCGCAATACCCGATGACCAAGTTTCTCGAGCCAACCAAAGCCGTCGCCAGTACTACCGGTCTCGGGTCGGGCAAAACCACCGGTAGCAATTAAGATCCATTGGGAAAGGAGTTCTTGGCCCCTCGCCAGGGTAACGATAAATCGGGCCCCTGGGTTAGTTGTGGTTCGCACATCTCGCACGGGGGTCTGGGTACGAATTTCTACCTGTGGGGAGTCACAAAATCGAACCAGGGCGTCGCGAATACTTGCGGATTTATTATCCCCAGGGAAGGCACGGTTTTCTGCCTCAATTTTTATAGGCACCCCTTGGTTCTCGAAAAATTCGATACAGTCGGTAGCACTGAATCCGTAGAGGACCGAGAGGAGTTTTTTTCCCTCTTTGCCGTACCGAGCAGCAAGAACCTGAACATCGGCGAGAGCATTGGTAAGGTTGCACCGGCCGCCACCACTAATGAGAAGCTTTTTTCCTGGCTGTCTATTTTTTTCTAAAATAAGGACTCGCGAGCCCAGAGAGGCTGCACGACCCGCAGCAAGAAGACCTGCGGGTCCAGCACCTATTATGATGAGGTCATAGGCCGAAGAAGACATGGGCGGAATTATAGACCTAAGTCCGCCCAATGAAGAAGGGTGAAAAAGCGCGAGACGGGCTTAGGATGCAGAACTTACAGCACTAAGAGCCTTTGCATAGTCGGGCTCCTGGGCTATTTCGGGTACCTGCTCGGTATAGACAACCTTTCCTGTGCCGTCGACCACAATAACCGACCGGGAAAGTAACCCTTCGAGGGGACCATCGATAATCTCTAACCCCATAGTCTTTCCAAAGTCTTTATTTCGGACCGTCGAAAGATTGTGTACTTTGTCGATTCCTTCGGCTACACAAAATCTGCTGTGGGCGAAGGGAAGATCGGCGGAGATACAAAGCACTTCGGTATTTTTTAACGAGGCCGCTTCTGTGTTAAATCGACGAACAGAGGCAGCACAGATACCAGTGTCCAAACTGGGAAAAATGTTTAACACAAGTTTCTTGCCCCGGAGATCCGCTGTTGATACGGTGTCTAGTTCTTTGTTTGTCAGGGTAAAATCAGTGAGCGTTGAGCCCATTGCTGGAAGATTACCCGATGTGTGAATTGTGTTTCCCTTGAGAGTGATTGTTGCCATAGTCATTTCCTTTTCTGCAAACGATTTCTAGGGATCCATCATCCCCTGAATATAGGAGAAAAATAGTCAAGTTTTAGTCCCAAGGCAACGAAAACTTAACCGAACAGAACCTGATTCACTAAGTTTTCCAGGAGTTCCTGTTTTCCGCTGGTAGCAGGAATTGAAGCACCTTCAGACTTAGCCAGGTCGTAAAGGCCCTTCAGGTTGATTTTTCCGTCCTCGAAGTCCTTGCCTTTGCCGGTGTCGAAACTAGCGTAGCGGTCGTCCCGGTAAGTCTTGAGTAATCCCCGGTCGATGATCTTTTGGGCTGCTCGTAGGCCCAGGGCGAAGGAGTCCATGCCACCAATGTGGGCATAGAACAGGTCCGCTGGGTCAGTGGAGTTCCGTCGCCGTTTGGCGTCGAAGTTGAGTCCCCCGGTAGCAAAACCTCCAGCCCCCAACAGCACTAACATAGCCTGGGTCGTTTGGTAAACATCGGTCGGGAATTGGTCGGTGTCCCAGCCGTTTCGATCGTCGCCCCGGTTGGCATCGATGCTGCCCAAAAGGCCGGCATCGGCAGCAACCTGCAGGTCGTGGGCGAACTCGTGGCCCGAGAGAGTGGCGTGGTTGGCTTCGATGTTCAGCTTGAAATCCTTGTCCAAGCCAAAGTAGCGTAAGAATCCAATAACCGTGGCCGAGTCGAAGTCGTACTGGTGTTTACTGGGCTCCATGGGTTTAGGCTCGATGAGAAAGGTCCCCTTGAATCCTATCGATCGACCATAGTCCCGGGCCAGGGTTAGGAACTTGGCCAGGTGCTCTTGCTCTCTTTTCATGTTGGTGTTCATGAGCATGGTGTAGCCTTCTCGGCCACCCCAAAAGACGTAATTTTGGGCGCCCAACTCGGTGGCGACATCGAGCCCAACCTTCACCTGGGCCGCTGCCCGGGCCAAAACTCGAAAGTCGGGGTTTGTAGCCGCACCGTTCATATACCGAGGATGGCTGAACATGTTGGCGGTATTCCAGAGCAACTTGACCCCGGTGGCTGCCTGTCGGGCCTTGAGTCCTGCAACCACAGTTTGCAGGTTCTTTTCGTACTCGGCCACCGACTCGGCATCGGGGGCTGCATCCACATCGTGGAAACAGTAGAAGGGGGTTCCGAGCTTGGTTATGAACTCGAAGGCCCCATCGGCCTTCATTTCTGCCTGGGCCAGGGGATTTTTTTCGCCGTCCCAGGGGTACTGGATTGTTGCGGCCCCAAAGGGATCGGTACCGTTGGCGTTAAAGCTGTGCCAGTAAGCAACGGCAAAACGAAGGTGGTCGGCCATGGTCTTTTTGCCAATTTTTTCGCTGGGATTATAAAACTTGAAGGCCAGGGGGTTGTCCGACTGGGGTCCCTCGTAGCTTATGGGGCCAATGCCAGGAAAGTACTCTTTCTTTCCGATAAATGAACTCATTTCGTGTCTCCTTCGAGGTAGAGGGGGCTCAGGGCCACCAGGTACCTTTGGTACAGTTTGTAGGTCGCCCGGTAAGGGGCAAAATTATTCGGCCGGGGTTGCAGGGTTTGGAACGCTTGGCTCCACACATGGGTGTCGATAAGGGACTCAATTTTTTCTTGGGCTTGGGCGGGAGTCGGATTTGAGGTTCCGGTTTCTAGGCACCAGAGGGCCTGGAGGGCGGCGCCCAGGGCTGCCGCTTCGGCGGTTTGGGGTATTCTCACCGGCAGCTCGAAGATGTCCGCGGTCATTTGGGCCCAAAGGGGACTTTTGGCCCCTCCACCTATGAGGGTAATGGCCTCAGCTTTTAGGCCCAGCTCGGCGAACCGATCCAGTCCCTGCTTGAGGCCATAGACCGCCGACTCCATGGCCGAACGGAGAATGTTCTGCCGGGTGCGATTCTCGTAGGTCATTCCCAGTAACGCCGCGCGGGCGAAAGGAAGGTTGGGGGTCCGTTCACCGTTGTAAAACGGAAGAGTGACCACCCCTCCTGCACCGGCGGGGGCCGAAGCCGCCTCGGCATTCAACTGCTCGAGGGTAAGGCCAAACTGCTCCCGAGCCTTTTCGGTGGCTATGGTACAGTTCATGGTGCACAGCAGGGGTAACCAGGAATCGGTGGAGCTACAAAAGGCTGCAATTTCGCCCCGGGGGTCGACGACAGGGTTTGGGCTGGCGGCGTAGAGGGTGCCCGAGGTCCCCATACTGGCGGT
>JAACWS010000044.1 GCA_009991955.1 Spirochaetales bacterium | reverse complement strand
GCCCAGGTCTGCCCCAGCGCCCGGGTCTGCCCCAGCGCCCGGGTCTGCCCCTGCGCCCAGGTCTGCCCCAGCGCCCAGGTCTGCCCCAGCGCCCAGGTCTGCCCCAGCGCCCGGGTCTGCCCCTGCGCCCGGGTCTGCCCCAGCGCCCAGGTCTGCCCCAGCGCCCAGGTCTGCCCCAGCGCCCGGGTCTGCCCCAGCGCCCTCATTTGCACCCGCACTTCCGCCGGTCGACGACACTCCGTCGTTGGTAGTCACATCGACAAAAATATCATCCCCAAAGAGGCTGGCTTCGTCGAAGGAGTCGCCAAACCCGGCGGACAACAAACTAGCATCCTCTTCTCGCACTTCCTGGGTCATCGATGCCCCCAGAACCATGCCAGCCATGGACCGCAGGCTTTGGGCGTCCATGAACGAGAATCCCGACAGGGCAGGGGAGTCGACCACAAACTTGTACACCCCGACCAAAGGCAGGCGCCGAATGGTGGTTCCCACCCCACCGGCCCCCAGGTTTTGGAACTTGAGCTCATCGCCGATGACCAAAGTCTCACCCAACTCTTCTCGAATTTCCTCTACCATGGCAATCGGCAGTACTACTCCCTGCTGACCCGGGGCCAAGAAGGATCCCTCCAGAATTTCTACGTTATCCTGGAACATGGACTTATAGGCCTCGGGTTCTATTCCAAAGAGGAAGGCAATAGAACCACGATTCTGATCGGGGGTCGAAAAATCAATTTGAGCAAAAGACGTAATTTGTGGATTTGCCGTCTGGACCCCCGGTTGGGCGGCCACCAGTTCGTATACCCGACGATAGTTAGGAATTGTCCGGCCGGTCGCCGGTCCACTCAAGGAGTTAGCCCCGGTAATACTCACCGGGCTGGTGCTCACCGCCCGAACCATGAGGTGGCCGGTGTAGTTGTCTATGACCGAACGTTTGGTTCCTTCGTTGGCGGTAGTCAAAAGGGCATTGCCCAAGACCAGCAAGAACACTCCCAGTCCAACCAAGATTCCAATAATGAGGGTCTTGCCCCGGTGTTCCCGCAAATTGCGCAAGGCCATGGAAAGGAGGATCCCACCGAAAGGCTGGCCTGCTCGGGCCGTTGGGGCGGTAGGAGCCGGAAATTCACTCACAGGCTGGCCGGTTCGGCCGATTGCCGCTGGTCCTGCCACCGCCTCTGCGGGTGCCCCAGCGCCACTAGCGGGTGCTGCGGTGCCAGTTGCCGTCGCTTGTCCGCCCCTGCCAGGGTTATTGTCGTCGTACCCAGCCATACCCTACCGCTCCTTTCGTTCTTCGTGAACGATCTTCCCGTCTTGAAGGCGAATAATGTGGTCGGCAATATCCACAATGGTCGCATCGTGGGTCGAGAAAATAAAGGTCGTTTCCTGATCCCGGTTTACCTTCTTCATCAGCCCGATAATCGCCTCACCGGTGGCCGAGTCCAGGTTGGCCGTGGGCTCGTCGGCCAATACCACCTGAGGTTTGGTCACCAAAGCCCGGGCAATAGCCACCCGCTGCCGCTGTCCCCCGGACAACTCGTTGGGCCGGTGATTGCGCCACTGGGATAGACCTACTTCATCAATCAAATAATCGATCCACTCCTTCTTCTCTTTCACCTTCACCTTTTCTCGACCCAAAAGCAGGGGAAACTCGATATTCTCATACACGTTCAATACGGGCACCAGGTTAAAACTCTGGAAAATAAACCCAATAAACCGGTGCCGCAGCGAAGTTATCTCCTTATCCTTGAGTCCCTTCGTATCCGTATCGTTCAAGACCACCCTCCCATCGGTAGGCACGTCGATACACCCAATCAGGTTCAAAATGGTCGACTTCCCACTCCCCGATGGACCGGCGATCGAAATAAAATCGCCCCGTTGGATCTCAAAACTCACCCCACGCACCGCGTGAACCTCGGTTTTTCCCAGAGGATACTTCTTGTGAACGTCTTCTAACTGAACAATGGCCATGACCTACTCCTTCTGCATCCATTATTGTACCCCAGAGATCCGCATTTATTCGATATTTTTTTCTTGTTGAGGGAAAGTTTTCCCCCTCGCCCTAGCCCCGGGAAACCCGGGTCTGGGGCTACCCCCTTCGCCGGGCGAGATGGGCTAAAGAGAGGTGGGAATTTTGAACGGTTTGTGGAGAATAAGCCCCCCGGAACCCGGGGGCTAGTGGGGAGCAACCAGCCTGGTCGGCCGAACCGAATTGGGGTGGTCGGGGGCCAGGGGACAGGCCAACAGGTTCTCTAAGGTTGTGCGGGCAATGGCGTCAATCGCCTCCCGGGTAAAGAAGGCTTGGTGGCCGGTAATGAGGACATTGGGAAAGGTCTGCAGGCGCACAAAGGTATCATCCTGGATGACCTGGTTCGATAAATCCTCAAAAAATAAATCCCCCTCTTCTTCGTACACGTCCAATCCCAAGGCGCCAATCTTGCCACTTTTGAGGGCATCGATAACCGCGTTTGTATCGACCAAGGGCCCCCGGCTGGTATTCAAAATCACGACCCCATCTTTCATCGCTGCGAGGGTATAGTCATTTATCATATGGAAAGTATCCTGGGTCAGGGGACAGTGAAGACTAATTATGTCGCTGGATTCATACAGAGTAGCTAACTCTCCATACTCGAAAAGTCCACCGGCTGCCAGCTCGGGTTGAGGAAAACGGTCGTAGGCCAAGACCCGACAGCCAAAACCTCCCATAATTCGAGCAAAAACCTGGCCAATCCGGCCCGTGCCAATGACCCCTACAGTTTTGCCGTGAAAATCGAATCCCAAAAGGCCATCGAGGGAAAAATTCCCGTCCCGAACTCGGTTGTAGGCCTTGTGAAGCTTCCGGTTGAGGGTAAGGGCCAAACCGACGGTGTGTTCGGCCACGGCATAGGGGGAGTAGGCGGGAACTCGCATTACCTCCAGGCCCATTTCCTGGCAATGGTTGAGGTCCACATTATTAAAACCCGCACATCGCAGGGCAATAACCTTTACTCCCACCTCGTGTAAACGATCGATTACCGGTTTGTCCGCTAGGTCGTTCACAAAAATACAGACCCCGTCGTGGCCCGTGGCCAGGGCTGCGGTGTCACGATTGAGCCGGGGTTCAAAGAAGGTCAACTCCAATGCCTGAAACTCCGAGGATGCCTCTTGCACTCGGCGGAAGGACTCACGAACGTAGCCCTTGGTACTGAATACGGCGATTGTTTTCTGCATAATTTACCTGTGGACCTCCAAACTCGTAATTCCGAGGTCAAAGTAGGTCAGTTGTTCTAGTAAGGTTTGGGCCTCATGGGCCAAGACATTTGCCATTCCATTCAGCTCCTCGGATGCAGCGGCATTTTGTTGTACTACTTTGTCGAGGTCCTGAATAGACTGGGAAATCTGGCTACTTCCTTGCTGTTGTTCCCGGGTTGCGATTGCAATCTCGCCTACTAGGTCCGAAGTCTTCTGAATACTCGGCACAATGTCGGCAATAATCTGCTTCGCCTGCCCAGCTACCCCCCGACTCGTTATCGCCGTAGACTCAATTTCTTCTGCCGCCTCTTTGCTCCGTTCGGCGAGTTTGCGGACCTCGGTAGCGACAACCGAGAACCCTCGGCCACTTTCTCCCGCCCTGGCGGCTTCTATCGCGGCGTTTAAGGCCAAGAGGTTCGTTTGTCGGGCGATTTCCCCAATTACACCTATTTTCTCTGAGATAGTATGTAAGGCGTCGGCCGCTGCACCGAGGGTTTCCTGGCCAACGAGGACCTTTTTCGACGACTCGTTGGCCAGTCGACTGGTTTTCTGGGCGTTTTCGGCGGAGTTGATGAAGGTCCCGTTCATTTCTTCCATCGAGGCAGAAATTTGTTCTGCCGCCGAAGCCTGACGAGAAGACCCGTCCGAAATTTCCAGGGACACATCCTTCACTTGAATGCTACTTTGGTCGACCGACAAGGCAGACTCCTGAATCGCGCGCACAATAGCTCCGAGGGTTTTGAGCATATGTTCTAAAGAGCGGGAAACCTCGCCTAGTTCATCGGATCTTTCGACTAGATGTTGTTCAATAGTAATTCCGAGCTTACCTTGGGCCACCAGACCGACGAGATTGCTCAGTTTTCTCAAGGGATACACAATTTGTCTGGCCAAAAAAGCGTTCAAAAAAACCAACGACAAGAAGAGGAGGACGAGGACAATTATGACAATAACTACCAGCACCTGGTCGATAAGATTCTGTATTATCGAGGCCTCAAGTCCTATAAAAACCATTCCAACGGTCTGCCCTTGAATATTGTTCAAGGGCATATACGCCGAGCGATAGGGAACGTCTTGAATATTTGATGGTCCGTAAAAGGTGGTACCTCGACCGAGCACCTGATTTTCGATAGTTGGACTCCCTAACTGGGTACCTACTATTCGGTCGCCCTGGGAATTCCGAATAGTAGTTGTAATTCGGGTGTCGCCGGCAAAAATTGTTGAATGGACGTCGAAAACGGCTTGGATATAGTCTACAAACTGGGGCGAACTTAACACATACCCGGTCGAAACGGCTCCTATAAGTTCCCCCTGGGAGTTCTTAATCCCCGTCGCACCTCGAATTGAAAGACGTACCACCGCACCTTCCTCGATACCCACCAGAGCTCGTCCCGCGAGGGCCGCCTGTATCGTTACCTGGTTTGAAATTGAGTCACCATATTTCTCGGGGCTATGGGCTCTTAGAAGAACATTACCGTCGGCGTCGGTAAGAACAAGAAATTCTGTGTCTAGAGCCTCCATCAGGCCAAGGCCAATTTCGTATACCCGTTGTCGATCATTGCTCTCCACGGCCTCAACTAAGCGAGGACTCGACTCCAGCCACCCGAGGTACCGTTCGAGGCGCTCTTTGCGGTAGCCCAGTTCGTCGTCAACTGCCCGGGCCTTCGTAATTATTTGGGACTGAAAATAGGTGGTCAGGGAATTGGTAATAACTTGGGAAAGAGCCCCAAGCACCGTGCTCGCCAAAACCACAATGACAATGGTAACAGGAAACATCAAACGGGCGCGTATTTTCATAATTCTACTGTAGTTCGTTTCTGACGAAATAACTAAACCCTGAATCCGTATAAAAAATAAAAAAATCCAAGCTATCCTGGTGTTGTATAATGATTTAACCACAAATCTAATTACACCCAGGAGGTGAAGCTT
>JAACWS010000043.1 GCA_009991955.1 Spirochaetales bacterium | reverse complement strand
CTCCCCAATCCCGTCAGATTGAGGATAACCCCTTCCGCCCAACCACGTAAATCATACCATCTCTAAAAACCTTGTTTCTAGGGTATCCCCCGCTCTTAAGTCATTGCGGTGCAATGACCCACTTGGCCAGAATAATAGATTTAGAGGTCCCCACCATGGAATTGTTCCTTGTCGTTCTTATGGCCCTGGGTTTGGTCTCGGGGATTTTTCTCTTTGCCCCACTCCCGAGTAAAACCAGGTATCTGCTCAAGTCGCGGGTCCCGGCAAGCGAAGGCGAAGACGGCGCCAAGAATGTTCCCCAAATATCGGTCATTATTCCCGCCCGCAATGAGGAGTACCGTATCTCCAATCTCCTGGGCTCCCTGGCGCTACAAGATACCAAGATTCTGGAAATCCTCGTGGTCGACGATAGTTCAACCGACCAGACCGCAGCTGTGGCTGGTATACTTGGGGCCCGGGTTATAACCGCCGAACCAAAACCAGACGGGTGGGCTGGCAAGACTTGGGCCTGCTGGACCGGAGCCCAAGCGGCTCGAGGTGAATTGTTTGTTTTCTTGGATGCGGATGTAGTGGTTCATCCCCAAGGAATGGGCGCTCTAGTAGCCCAATGGTGGAATCAGGGAGGCGTCGTTTCGGTCCAACCTTTTCATCGAGTGCGCCGTTGGTATGAGGACCTGAGTTCGTTTTTTAATCTGCAAGTTATCCCGTCTCTCTCCTTGGGACCAAAAACCCGGGGACTCTTTGGACCAGTCATTGCCCTATCGGCCCAGGATTATACCCGGGCCGGGGGCCACCAAGCGGTAAAGGCCTCAATTTTAGACGACGTGGACTTTGGCATTCACTGTCGCGCGGTAGGAATCGGCCTTGGGACCTTTCTCGGGGGCCACCTGTTCGAGTTTCGCATGTACCCCGAAGGGTTTCGGCAAATGTACGCTGGCTGGACGAAAAATTTCTTGGCCGGGGCGGGCACAACTCCTACTCTGACCCTCTTTGGCATATGTTTTTGGATTATTGGAGTCGGTATTACGGGGGTCCAGGCGGGATTTTTGGCCCTGGGTAGCCCTTTGGGTATCCTTCCGTTGGAAGTGGGTGTGGGTCTGTATTTGGCCTACGTGCTAACCCTGGTAATCTCCTTTCCCCTGTACGGGAACTTCTCCTGGGTCAGCGCCTTGTTCTTCCCCGTGCATCTGGTCTTTTACGCCATGGTTATGGGACGAGCCTGGATCCTGAAAGCCCTGGGTGGTACGGTCGGGTGGCGGGGCCGTTTGGTAGGTCCATGACCGTAGTTTTTCGTATTAGTTTGATTTCGATTTCCTGGGTGGCAATTCAGTTCGCCAGTGGCTGGATCGCCCACCGAACATCCCTAGAGGGCCTAAAAAGGTTGGAGAAATTCCTGGGGATTTTGCCCTGGGAGTCCACGGGTAAAATCTACCAGAAGCTATTTCGCATTCAATCCTGGAAAGACCGGCTTCCCGAGGCCGGGGCTTTTTTTACCGGTGGGGTTGCAAAAAATCACCTTGATCCGAAGAACCCCCAAGCCCTAAGGACCTTCTATTACGAAACCCTGCGGGCCGAGTTCAGCCACTGGTTGCCTTTCTTCTTTTCGTGGTCCTTCTTTTTGTGGAATTCCCCAGATATTGCCTGGTTCATGCCTCCGGTAGCAATGGTAGGAAATCTGCCGTTTATCGTCATACAGCGGTACAACCGGGCTAGGGTAGAGCGGATACTCCGCTTTACGCTTTAGAGCCTAGGTCAATGGAGGCTGCCTGCGGTCAAACCCTGAACGATGTATCGTTGAAACACGAAGCTTAAAAGAAAAATGGGTACCAGGCTAAGGACGACCCCGGCGGATACCCAAGTCCACTGGAGTTGGAAGGCCCGGGAGAAACCCAAGATGCTCACCGGCAGAGTTTGCACCGCCGCAGATCCCAGACTCACCGAGTTCGCCAGCATAAACTCCCCCCAGGACCCCATAAACACCAGAATACCCGCCGAGGTCAGGGCCGGACGGCTGAGGGGCAGAATGATCGAGGTGAATATACGCCAGGAACCGGCCCCGTCTATTCGGGCGGCATCATCCAGTTCAATGGGTAAAGAACCCATAAAGGTAGCCAGGAGGAACACCGCCAAGGGAAGGCCGTACACCGCGTTGGGCAGAATCATGGCCCAGGGAGTCTGGAGCAGACCCATGCTACGCATGAGCACAAAGGTGGGCCCGACCACCGTAATAGGAGGAACCATACCGCCGATTTGAAGCACCAATAAACTTCCCACCCGGTAGCGAAACCGTAGTCGGGTCAGGGCAAAGGCAGCGGCGGTGGACAGGGCCAGAGTAATCACCATAGCCACCGAGGATACAACCAGGCTATTTCGAACAGCCCTTAAAAAAGAGAATCGGGGACCAAGGATGGTAGCGAAATTTTCTAGAGTGGGATTTTGGGGGAAGTACTCCAGGGGTAGGCGTAACTCGGTACCTGGAACCTTGAGGGAGGTAACAACCATCCACAGGAGGGGCAAGAGCACCCAGGCCCCAACCCCAAAAACGATAAGTCCACTGACCCACCCGGTTCGATGGCGACCTCGGTAATTATTCACCGGCCACCCCCCTCCCCAACCGTCCCTGGGTCGAAAAGATAAGAGGAATTCCTACCAAGAGGGCAAGGCCAAACATGATGACCGAATAAGCTGCGGCCTGGCCGAACTGGGAGTAGCGAAAAAACGCGTTGTAGGCGAAAGAACTAATGGTGTCCGTGGAGGTCCCCGGACCACCCCCGGTGAGGGCGTAGACCACATCAAAAACCCGTAGGGCATCCATCGAACGATACAAGAGGGCGACGATTACCGTGGGAATCATCAGGGGCAGGTTAATTGAAAAAAAGGTCCGTAGCTTTCCAGCACCGTCGATCCGGGCGGAGTCAAACACCTCCAGGGGCAAGGAACTGAGGCCCGAGAGGAGAAAGAAGGTCGCCATACTCGCCCCCCGCCAGCTGAACACAAAAATGAGGCTGATTGTCGCCGACACCGTCTGGGCCAGAAACAGCGGCGACTGGGCGACAAGACCCGAACGAACCAGAATATCGCCCACCGGACCCGCCTCACCGTTCAAGATCCATCGCCACATAGTGCCCTGAATGACCGGTGGTATGGCCCAGGGAATCAGAATAAAACTTCGCACCAGGCCCCTGAGCTTCTGGTGGACGTGCATAGCAGCCAGAGCCAAAATAGTACCCAAGACCAGATCCAGAGCCAGGGCGAAAAACGAAAAAACCAGGGTAAATCCTAAGGCAGATACAAACCGGGTATCGGACAACGCGATCCGGAAGTGCTCCAGGCCCACCCACAGCTCGGGACGAATGCGGGTACTAAACTCCAAATCGAATACCGAAAAGACCCCGGTTTGAACCAGAGGGTAGAGGTAAAAAAGACCCACGGCTCCCAGGGCCGGAGCCAGGTACAACCACGGTAGGTGCTTCACCGACGGTCGATTTCTGTGGCCCGACGTTGGATGTTTGCCGCCGCTACTTCGGGGCTAATTTGACCGTTGATGCTGCTATTGAGTTCTTGCAACATACTATCCGAAAGAAGGGCGTAGTTTGTACTCGGTGGTCGATTCAGCGACCGCTCCAAAAGCGGAACCAGAAGGTCGACATTTGGGTTGTACTGGCGAACCTGAGGATCGTCGTACAGTCCTCTAGAATGTTGAACCGGCCCCCAGGCCAGGGCAAATCCCTTTTGGACTTCTGGACCGGCGATTACCTCGAGAACCTTTGCGGCGGCCTCTTGGTTTGGGCTAAAGGGATTCATGGCGAAGCCAAACCCTCCGGTAATGGCCACCGACCGACCATTTGGCTGGGCTGGAAAGGGCATAAGTCCCCATTTCCCTGCGACCTTTGAACGAGTAGGATCATCGAGCCAGGTGACAATGTCGTGATTGTCCCAACTAAAAATCCCCTGACCGTCGACAAATTGTTGCCGGGACTCCAGACGGGTCCAGCCCGGAACTTCCCGGGGCGACAACGAATTGGCGAGCGTTTCGTTCATAAACTGAATTGCTTGGATGCTTTCAGGCGAATCCAAAGCGTAACTTCCATCTTCGGCTGTGTATTCTCCGCCAAAGGCGTAGAGCAAGGTGGCGTAGAACATATTAAGGGATTCTTCCCGCTGCCCGGGCCACAAAAGACCGCTGAGTTCCGGCCGGTCGGCCCGGATGGTTTCAATTATCCGCACCATTTCATCCACACTGCCCGGAGGAGAGAAGCCATACTCTTCCAGCAGGTCGGTTCGATAAAAGAGACCCGCTACCCCACCCCAAAAGGGTACGGCCAGCTGGTTTCCCTCGTAGCTAAAGGTCTCGAGGCCCGACCCATAGAGGTTCTCTTCCAAGTTTTGCACCTTGTCATTCAAGGGTACCGCCCAACCGGCCCGACCAAACTGGGTAACCCAGGGAACATCCATGCCAAAAATATCCACGGTCGTGTCCTCGCTGGTCATCCAAATAACCAGGGACTCCAGGAGATCTTGGGGCATGGTGAAGTACTCCAGCTGAATATCCGGATACTTCGCAGCCAAGGATTGGCGAATAACGTCTATCGGTGCAGGGGCATCGGTGAAGGTGTCAGACAGGAAGGAATTGTAACCCAGAGTCACCGTTACCGGTCCAACTTCTTCGGCGTTATCTTGGCTACAGGAACCCAAAACGAGAAGGGTCAAAAACAAACCAAAAAAAAGCAAAATATGTATGTTCCGCATTCAAAGCCTCCGCTATCTTATCAAGGTATGGAAATAGCCTGGCTTTGAAAACAAAATACTTTGTTCCGAAAGAAAAAATTTTAGAGCCCGGGTTCCTGGCCATCCTAAGAATTTTTACGATCAATCATGGGGAAACCTTCCGCTTCTTGGGGCTGAAACATCCGGTTCTCCAGGCACTGTTGAGCCCCTTCTTGATTCTTCCCGGCGTCTACTTTACCCAAACGCTGGTGCGCATCAATAGACGGGCTGGTGTCGAGGGATTTGTTCCCGCCATGATCTGGGGGCTCCATCGCTATTACAGCCCCACTGAAATTCATTGGTCGTCGAATGGTAGCCCAGGCCGGGTCGGACCTTTGCTGGTGGTGGGTAATCATCCAGGGCTGGGGGATTTTCCGGCCCTCCTCGAAGCCCTTGGCCGAACGGACGTGCGTGTTATCGTCAAAGAACGAGAACTCATGACCGACCTTCGCCATATTATCGATCGATGTATTGTCATTGACGAAAGCCTTTCGAGCAAAGCCCGGGCCATTACCGAAGCGGTCAACTATATGAGCTCTGGGGGCGTAGTGGTCATCTTTCCTGCGGGAGAAATTGAAGAAGACCCTGCCCTGGTAACTTGGGATGGAGAATCGATTCTTAAGCCCTGGTTCCCGATTGTCGACGGAATCGCCCGTCGCTGTCTAAAAGTTGGGTTCGATTTTGCCGTTTTACCTACCCTCGTTGACCGGGTTTACTCGGTGCCACCCGGGTTGGGTTCTTACGTTGGTTCGTCCAAGGATGCTTCGATACGGAGTGGTCGGGCAGCAATTATTACCATGGTCACCGGCATTTTTCGTAAGACTTCTATTCGGGTTCGATTCGCCCGGTTTCTGCCCTCGGCGGAAATACTTTCAGGGAACACGAAAGGCGAGTTGACCGAAGAGGTACGACAACGCTTAAAAGAGTTCAAGGAGGATTTGTAATGAGTACTAAGCATTTTTCAAAGGTTGCCCTCTCTTTATTTGTATTCCTATTTGGTGTATTCGGTTGTGTATCCCCTGAAAGCAACGAGCTGGAGGATCTGGCCGAAAAGTTCCCGGTCCCTGAGCTTACACCTCTGGACGTGGTACAAATTCAAATGGATGCATTCCAAAAAAACGATGAGACCAACCAGGGCATCGCGATTGCTTTTCGGTTTGCATCCCCGGCCAACCAAAGTCTTACGGGACCCATCGAACGGTTTACAGGCATGATTCGTAGCGGCGCCTACGCAGCCATGGTTAACTCTGTGGACCTCGTATACGGAGAGGTGGTTATCCGAGGGCCCATCGCCCAGGTTCCTGTAACGGTCATTTCTGCCGATGGAAGCTCGTGGTCTTACCTGTTCACCTTGGGCAAACAAACCCAGGACCCCTACGATCAATGTTGGATGACCGAATCGGTCCAGTTTTACTCAACTACACCTCCGGGTAATGGAGATGCGGGGAATACCGCTGCTGGTTGGACTTATTCGGTCATTGGAAGTGGGCCGAGACCCGAAATATCCACATACCCGACCCCCAAATCGTAGTCGATCCGGCCTGGTACGGATCCGGCGGAGCGAGCTTCCACATAGGCAAAGTACAGAAGGGTCTTGCCCTCTCGCTGGGCTAGAGAGGGCTCTCCCACCCCAAAAATCCCCCCGATAGAAAGATCTCCGGACCCAAGAACCACTACCTCTTGGCCCCAGTTCGCCGGGTCTGCGTACCCCGACAGGGTTTGGGGACCCCAATAGTCGTGGTAGACGATTTTGACTTCGCGATTCAGAAAGAGCCGAGAACCGGTAAAGAAGGGTTGGGATTCGGCATCAGCTGTATTAATCGGGCTTGGAAGATCAACGAATGACCAGCTGCCGTCGGGAAAATCGCCGGAGGACAGGCCGTATACCCTCAGGTCGTGGGTATCTTGTTCGTCATCGACCCAAATCGATCGAATGGACCCCGAGGAATCGGAAAAATGATGAGGATTTCCTTGGACACCCACGTGGGACTCGAAGCCTAGGGGGCGAATTTGGGGAGAAATCGACTGGAAGAACTCTCCTTCGTATTTCACCTCCCCAAGACTGGTCTCTTGGCCGAGGGTGAGGGCTCCATAATACACATCAGGCTTGTCGTCCCCCAAATCATCAAAATAGTTATTCCACGCCACCAGAAATTGAGCGGTATTTGGCCCGGTCATTTGAAAGGAAAGTCCAAAAGGACCATTGGTCCCCTTTTTGTCCTGAAAACCGACCTTGAAAGGTTCGGCAAAGCTACCATCCGGTTGGCGACGAAATCCGTAGAAGGTCGTGGGAAAAAGCACAATCTTGTTCGCAACTCCAGGAATTCTAAGGTCGATATGAGTCAACTTGGATTTCCGAATACCCCCAGTCGGGAACCCGGGTCGATAGGGTCCAGTGGTGGGGCCAATTGTAGAAAACACCCAGGGGCTGTCGGCCTTCGGGCCACAGGTCGTGAGGTCATAAAGCGACCACCCTTCTTCGGCGCAAATGGAGCTATGGAGGATAATCCCACTGAAGTATAACGGACCATATTGGATGAAGAGGTACTCCCCATCGGGGGTAATGGTAATTCCATCTTCGTACCCTGGAGTGTTCACCAGACCGGCAACTAATTGAGGTTGGCCCAGCCCCTCGAGTACCTGATTGACGACCAGAGCTTCCCGACGGACTGTCGCCCCCTGATAACTGACCGAGACCGGATAGATACCCGTTGCGTCGGGGGTCACAACAAAAGAATAGGTGCCATCCTTATGGTCTGTGAGCTCGCTGACCCTTCCTCGGGGAACTTCGACCTGAAGAGATTTGTTCGATTGACGAATTCCATTATTGGTCAATTCAACCCGGACCCAAAAAGGATCTAGACCCTCGACCTCGATACGTTCGAACTCGAGTTGTATCTGGTAGGGTGATTGGGTGGATTGTTCGTCCGATTGGATTGGTTCGCTCAGGTTTGAGCAAGAGAAGGCAAAGAGAATATACAGAACCAACGGCAGGACCCTAGAGTTCATTGCGCGACGCCTCCTTGGGGCATGATGAACTCCCGAAAATTCTCTCGGTGAATTATTTTTGCTGTGGCATTGTAAGCATTCAAGAAGGTAGAAGAAATTTTTGCCCCCTGGGGCCTCCACTTAAACTCCCAGGCGGTAATGTTCCCATCCTTCTCTTCGACATAGTCGACTTCCTGCTGTTGTCGGGTTCGCCAGAAATAATTATGGGCGTAAGCACCCGTATAGTGATTGAGTTTGATGCGCTCGGAAATAAGAAAATTCTCCCATAGGGCCCCCTTGTCGGAACGCAGATCGAGAGACTGAAAATTGCCGATAATCATGTTCCGAACCCCGTTGTCGTAAAAGTAGACTTTTCGATTTTGCTTAATCTCGTTCCGAAGATTTCGAGACAAACTCGAAAGCCGAAAGATGATAAACCCTTTTTCCAGAATATCGATATAGTTCGAAACCGTTGCCTTGTTGACTCCGGTTATTTGAGCCAGCTCGGTAAAATTTACCTCGGAGCCGACTTGTAGTGCCAAAGCTTGAAGCAGTCGACTGAGAACCTCGGGCTTGCGGATATCGGCAAAAGAAAGTATATCCCGGTAAAGGTAACTATTTACCAACTGTTGAAGCCGCTCTCGTTCTTCACCCAGGTGAACAACTATCTCGGGATAATTTCCGTAAATAAGACGAGTTTCCAGGAGTTGCTCAGACTCCAAATATCCAAAGTGATTCTCAATTTCTGCCCAGGAAAGGGGGTATAAGATATACTCCCACTTTCGCCCAGTGAGTGGTTCGTTCACCGATTGAGTCAGCTCAAAAGAGGATGATCCGCTGACAAGGAGCTGGACCTGGGGAAACCTGTCGGTGATTATTTTTAAACCCAGGCCAACTCCAGGTATTCTCTGGGCCTCGTCGATAAACACAACAGTATGGTCGCCAATGATTCGAGCTAATTGGCGGGTATTTACCTTGGCGAGTTCGGCTTGCACGCTAGGGTCATCGCCATTGAGAAAGAGAAATCGACTATCTCTCAAGAGCATTTGTAATAAGGTAGTCTTACCAGTCTGCCGGGCGCCTAAAAGGACTAGGGCCTTTCCCGAAGCCATTTTGTTTTTTATTACTGATTCTAGGGTTCGCTTTATCATAAGCTTCTCAGCAACCAATATAGCATAACATTTGGGCAGCGTAATAGCCGTTTGTTATAACTTTCGGACAGTATACTAAGCTTTGGGCCGGAAAAAACCCCTTGCATCGCAGATAGCGGAAGGAGCCTATTGATCGCTCAAGAACTAACCCGCTCTTTCAAAGCCTCTTGCAGGACTTTGGAAAAGTTGATGTTCCGGGCTTCCGCGGCTTCGTTGAGCCAATAGGGAATAGTGAGGGTCTTCTTAATCGATCTATTTCGGATTTCATCGCCGACCATCTCTGGGCGTCCTTCCACAAGGGAAACAAAGGAACCGGGTTCAACTTGAATTTCGGCTGGCTCGGTTGGTTTAGGGACAGTATCGCCGTCCTCAATCATGCCATAGAGATGAAGAGAAAGAGCTTCTCGAGCCATGGAGAGTGTTTCTTCCAGGGAATCTCCGGCGGTGACACAACCGGGTAGGTCAGGAAAGTCCACAGAATATCCGCCCGATACGACACGACGAAAAAATGCAGGAAACAGGTAGGTTTTCATATTATTCCTCTAGTTTCAGGCCGGCCTGGCGAACGATACTCTTAATGGTACCAGGGGCCAGGTCTTTCCGTGGATGGGGTACCGTGACCTTCCCGGGCTTAGTTGGGTGAACGAGTTGCATGTGCGACCCTATCTGATGTTTAACTATCCATCCGTCGGCGGCGAGAGCTTTTAGAATTTCCCGCGACGACCAATTTTTCATTTATAGAGTATAACACGTGTATTTATACGTGTCCAAACTGATCGTACTCACATCAGGGCAAACGCATATGACCTGTTAGGTAATAGGATCGGGAGAAAACAGAAGTTGTTCCAAATAGTCGTCGCGCATGAAGGCTATTTTTCTT